>NZ_CP034118.1:290000-894027 GCF_003856495.1 Staphylospora marina
CAGGCTTTGATCCGGGGATCTCCGAATGGGGCAACCCACCGGCTGGAAGAGCCGGTACCACCACCTGAATCCATAGGGTGGCTGGGGGCATACCAGGGGAACTGAAACATCTTAGTACCCTGAGGAAGAGAAAGCAACCGCGATTCCCTGAGTAGCGGCGAGCGAAACGGGAACAGCCCAAACCGTTTGCCTTCGGCAAACGGGGTTGTAGGACGTCTCACATGGAAGTCACAAAGGTTTGGGATAGGCGAACTGGTCCTGGAAAGGCCGGCCACAGCAGGTAACAGCCCTGTAGCCGAAATCCGAAACCCTTCCGAGGCGATCCTGAGTACCGCGGGACACGTGGAACCCCGTGGGAAGCAGGGAGGACCACCTCCCAAGGCTAAATACTCCCTGGCGACCGATAGCGAACCAGTACCGTGAGGGAAAGGTGAAAAGCACCCCGGGAGGGGAGTGAAAGAGAACCTGAAACCGTGTGCCTACAATCAGTCGGAGCTCCCTTGAGGAGTGACGGCGTGCCTTTTGTAGAATGAACCGGCGAGTGACGGTCACGTGCGAGGTTAAGGTGAGAAGCCGGAGCCGCAGCGAAAGCGAGTCTGAACAGGGCGCTTGAGTACGTGGCTGTCGACCCGAAACCGGGTGATCTACCCATGTCCAGGATGAAGTTCCGGTAACACGGAATGGAGGTCCGAACCTGTTGGTGTTGAAAAACCATAGGATGAGGTGTGGGTAGGGGTGAAATGCCAATCGAACCCGGAGATAGCTGGTTCTCCCCGAAATAGCTTTAGGGCTAGCCTCGAAGAGGAGTCGCGGAGGTAGAGCACTGATTGGGCTAGGGGCCCTCCCCGGGTTACCGAACTCAGTCAAACTCCGAATGCCGCAGACTTTGGTCTTCGGGAGTCAGACCGCGAGTGCCAAGATCCGTGGTCAAAAGGGAAACAGCCCAGACCGCCGGCTAAGGTCCCCAAGTGACCGTTCAGTGGTAAAGGATGTGGAGTTGCCGAGACAACCAGGATGTTGGCTTAGAAGCAGCCACCATTCAAAGAGTGCGTAATAGCTCACTGGTCAAGTGACTCTGCGCCGAAAATGTAACGGGGCTAAACGGTCCACCGAAGCCGCGGATCGTGCCTTCGGCACGATGGTAGGGGAGCGTTCCAGGCAGCGGCGAAGCCGGTCCGGAAGGATCGGTGGAGCGCCTGGAAGTGAGAATGCCGGTGTGAGTAACGAAAAGAGGGGTGAGAATCCCCTCCGCCGAAAGCCTAAGGGTTCCTGGGGAAGGTTCGTCCGCCCAGGGTCAGTCGGGACCTAAGTCGAGGCCGAAAGGCGTAGACGATGGACAACAGGTTGATATTCCTGTACCACCTGCAGCCGTTTGTACGATGGGGGGACGCAGGAGGATAGGGGATCGCGCGATCGGAAGTGCGCGTTCAAGCGGTTAGGCCGGAGAGCAGGCAAATCCGTTCTCCATTCAGGCGGAGCCGTGATGACGAGGGAAACTTCAAGTACCGAAGTCCTTGATTCCACACTGCCAAGAAAAGCCTCTAGGAGGATGCAGGTGCCCGTACCGCAAACCGACACAGGTAGGCGAGGAGAGAATCCTAAGGCGCTCGGGAAAACTCTCGCTAAGGAACTCGGCAAATTGACCCCGTAACTTCGGGAGAAGGGGTGCCCCGGTAGGGTTCACAGCCCGAGGGGGCCGCAGTGAAAAGGCCCAGGCGACTGTTTAGCAAAAACACAGGTCTCTGCGAAGCCGCAAGGCGATGTATAGGGGCTGACGCCTGCCCGGTGCTGGAAGGTTAAGGGGAAGGGTTAGCTTCGGCGAAGCTCTGAACCGAAGCCCCAGTAAACGGCGGCCGTAACTATAACGGTCCTAAGGTAGCGAAATTCCTTGTCGGGTAAGTTCCGACCCGCACGAAAGGCGTAACGATCTGGGCGCTGTCTCGGCGAGAGACCCGGTGAAATCGTACTGCCTGTGAAGATGCAGGCTACCCGCGACTAGACGGAAAGACCCCGTGGAGCTTTACTGCAACCTGATATTGAATTCGGGTACAGCTTGTACAGGATAGGTGGGAGACTGAGAAGCCGGAGCGCCAGCTTCGGTGGAGTCGCCGGTGGGATACCACTCTGGCTGTGCCGGGGTTCTAACTCGCTGCCGTCATCCGGCAGGAGGACCGTGTCAGGCGGGCAGTTTGACTGGGGCGGTCGCCTCCCAAAAGGTAACGGAGGCGTTCAAAGGTTCCCTCAGCGCGGTCGGAAATCGCGCGTCAGAGTGCAAAGGCAGAAGGGAGCTTGACTGCGAGACCCACAAGTCGAGCAGGGACGAAAGTCGGACTTAGTGATCCGGTGGTTCCGTGTGGAAGGGCCATCGCTCAACGGATAAAAGCTACCCCGGGGATAACAGGCTGATCTCCCCCAAGAGTCCACATCGACGGGGAGGTTTGGCACCTCGATGTCGGCTCATCGCATCCTGGGGCTGTAGTCGGTCCCAAGGGTTGGGCTGTTCGCCCATTAAAGCGGTACGTGAGCTGGGTTCAGAACGTCGTGAGACAGTTCGGTCCCTATCTGTCGCGGGCGCAGGAAATTTGAGAGGAGCTGTCCCTAGTACGAGAGGACCGGGATGGACGCACCTCTGGTGTACCAGTTGTTCCGCCAGGAGCACCGCTGGGTAGCCATGTGCGGACGGGATAAGCGCTGAAAGCATCTAAGCGCGAAGCCCCCCTCAAGATGAGATTTCCCATTCCCTCGTGGAAGTAAGACCCCTTGCAGATGACGAGGTAGATCGGTCCGAGGTGTAAGCGCAGCAATGCGTTCAGCTGACGGATACGAATCGGTCGAGGGCTTCACCTCACTTCTTCTCTTCCACATCACGCTTGCTTTACACTCCATACTCATTTTCAGGGTGTGTGGCCTCCCGAAGGGAGGACAACAAAACCTGATCAAACCTGTCTGGTGACCATAGCGGAGGGGTTCCACCCGTTCCCATCCCGAACACGGAAGTTAAGCCCTCCAGCGCCGATGGTACTGAGGGATGGCCCTTGGGAGAGCAGGTCGTTGCCAGGCAGGTTTTTTCATGTCCAGGGGAGCTTTCCGAAGAAACCGGCATCTTCCGTGAAAAGCCGGCCTTTCGCTTCGGAGGCTCCTCTTTTTTTCGGAAGCTCTTTTTTTTTGCGGACCTTCTGCTTTCACCCTTGGGACTTGGCTGCCACTGGAGCAGATCCATCCCCCCCCTGTCACCTGTTTGCCGGACTCCTTCGGGTTTGACATGCCGGTCTGCCAGGGGGGCATCGCAAAGGGGTGCATCACAAAAAAGTGAACCGGTTCAATGGGTTTGCAGATAGACGGATCCCGGGTTTGTCTTTCGTGCGCACCCGGATCTCCAAGTTGGAATGCTTTGATGATCCGATTGCTCGAGTGGAACTTGAGTCATTGCATGTCCCATTGCATCAGAGGCCTTCGCCTCACATCTTCTCCTCCATCCCGCACTTGCACGACACTCCACACGGTGTGTGGCATCCCGCCGGATGATCGCTCCGGGGCTGAAGGACGGTCATCTCCCGGCACACGTTTTCTTGAGTTGATTGCAGTGATTCTTTCTGGTGGAACATAAAATTGACAATTTGGTTGCAACGTTTTGGGATGCAACAACGTTTTGAGTGGGACGAAATGGGTGAAATCCCGGATGGGAGGGGAGAGGGAGTCTGCCGAACGGATGATTCGGGCAAACTGATGTTGATGGAATCAGAGATCGAGGTCGAATGGCATGGAACATTTTTTGCGAAAATCGGAAGCGTTGTTGACAGAAACAAGAACCGGTTTTCGAACTAGTAAGAAAAACGGTTTTTTTCAAATTGTGGAGGGAAGGGACCATGACCCGCCTGTTTTCGCTTTCAGGAGCGCCCATTGTTGTCCATGAAGAGAAGAAAGCGGAAAAGCTTGCGATCGGTCGCCCGGGTACAAGTCAGTTGATTTCGGGACATATCCAAGAGCAAATCGGTCCCATCACCTCGGTGTATCATGAAAAGGAATCCCGTTTCGTCCATGTGGATGTCCATGTCGTCGAGCCTGCCGCTGACCGGCCGTTTTATACGCTGGTGACCAGCGGAATGAGTGATCTTCCCATGAATGTGCCGGACAGGCTGAAGGAGTTTCGGTATGCGGAGTTGATGTTGTGTTTGCCTCCCGATTGGAAGCTGGGGGGCCGGCACTTGAGGGATGAACGATACAACTGGCCGATCCGCTGGCTTCGACGGTTGGCTCGACTCCCGCATGAATTCAACACGTTTCTTGTACCCGGACATACGGTGAGTGACGGGGAACCGCCACGGCCATTTGCCGAAGGAACGGATTTGTGCGCCATGTTTGTGTGGTTCCCCGTGATGATGAAAAATGCTGCTTCGCTTTTTCGCCTGAGAGTGAATCAGGAGAAAACCATCCACTTCTTCAGTGTCATTCCTCTGTACAAAGAAGAACTGAATGACAAACTGAGAAACGGATTTGATGCGTTGGTGAGTCGATTTGAAGAATACGGCCTGCACGAATTGGTGGTTCCCGGCCGCAAAAATGTCTGCATGCCCCTGCCGTGAACAGGCCGTCAAAACCGTGTGACAAAACAAAGAATCATCGTCCGAACCGGGGGACGGAACGTCGCAACCCGGACGGATCGACGTACATAGTGCGGAAGAGGCAATCCGGTGAGACGTTTTTCGGAATGTGGGGCTTGTGTTGGCGATCGGCTCCCCGTCCTTGCCGCGGCGTCTTTTCCGCATGACCATCCCGTTCCGTCCGGAACGCCGTCTCACGGACCGCCTCCGATGAGGCGGTTTTTTTCATTCCGGGGAATGAGGCATTTGCTCCTTGAGACAACGGATCAAGCGGATGTGCATGTGGCGCCGGTATTTTTCGGGATCCTGCATTTATGAACGATCATTTTGGATCGGTGAGTAAACGTTCGTCTTTTCTGTTGACGTTGGGGAGACGTCCTTGTTACACTGAGAGAGTAAAGATGAATATCCGAATTTCTCATATATGCCCAGGAATATGGCTTGGGCGTCTCTACCAGGAAACCGTAAATTTCCCGGCTATGAGAAATCCGCTGTGCCCGGTTCGGGATCAGGTATGCCCGTGCCATGGATTTCTCATGCCTTCGGAATGGAATCCTTGGTCCGGGTTTTGCTTTTGATTCGGAGCTTCATGAAAACCGGTTTCCTGACACAAGCTACAGGCAAATGAAGGGGGCGCCGTGAAGTGAAACATCCCGTTGTGGGCGTGATCATGGGCAGTACGTCGGATTGGCCGACGATGAAAAAAGCCTGCGAGGTTCTCGAAGAACTGGGAATTCCTCACGAGGCCAAGGTGGTGTCGGCTCACCGCACTCCGGATGAGATGTTCCGGTACGCGGAAGAAGCGGAAAACCGCGGAATTCGCGTCATCATCGCCGGTGCTGGGGGAGCGGCCCACTTGCCCGGAATGGTGGCTGCCAAAACGGTGTTGCCGGTGATCGGGGTACCGATCAAGACATCCACGTTGAACGGCCTGGATTCACTCCTGTCCATCGTGCAGATGCCGGGGGGAGTTCCGGTGGCCACCGTGGCCATCGGTGATGCGGGAGCCGTCAACGCCGGCTTGCTGGCGGCGGAAATGCTCGGGGCGTTTGATCCGGAGATTCGGGAGCGGCTCAAAGTCCGGAGAGAAGCGATCCGCCGCCGGGTACGGGAAGAAAGTGAGCTGAAATGAACATGGATCGGATGAACGCTTCTTCCGGAGCATGGCCTCCCGGATCCGTCATCGGGGTATTGGGGGGCGGACAGCTCGGCCGGATGGTGATTCTCGAGGGTCGCAAGTTCGGCTACCGGTTCGTGACGCTGGATCCCGCCGAAGATTGCCCCGGAGCGCAGGTGGCGGACGAGCATATCACCGGAGCATATGATGACCCGATTGCGGGAGATCTCCTGGCGGAGAAGGCGGACTTGATCGTTTACGAGTTCGAGAACATTTCCCCCGACGTGGTTCGCCGGTTGGAAAGACAATGCCCGGTTCCTCAGGGCAGTGTGTTGCTGGAGACGACCCGGCATCGCATCAGGGAAAAGGATGCGCTGGTGGCCGCGGGAATTCCGGTCGCTCCGTACCGGAGGGTGACGGATCGGGCCGGTTTGAATCAGGCGGTGAACGACATCGGACTGCCGGCCATCCTGAAAACCGCCACCGGCGGATATGACGGAAAAGGGCAGTGGCGTTTGGCATCCCGGGAAGATTTGGACCGGCTTCCGGACGATTTGTTCGCGGAAGGGCGGGAGTTCGTCCTCGAAGGCTTCGTGCCGTTTGTCAAAGAGTTGTCCGTGGTGGTGGCCCGCGGCATCCGCGGAGAGACGGCGGCCTTTCCGCCGGCCGTCAATCTGCACAGAAACGGCATCTTGCACATGTCCGCCGTGCCCGCTCCGTTGCCCGAACACGTTCTGCGGGAAGCGGTACGGCTCTCCGAAGAGGCGGCGAAGAAGTTGAATGTGATCGGACTGCTCGCCGTGGAGATGTTCTGCCTCGCCGACGGAAGCCTCCTGGTGAACGAACTGGCTCCCCGTCCGCACAATTCCGGGCATTACACCTTTGACGCCTGCGAAACTTCCCAATTCGAGCAATTCCTGCGCGCGGTGACCGGACTTCCGCTGGGGTCCCCACGGCTGAACGGTGCGGCCGTGATGGTGAATGTGTTGGGAGATCATGCGGAGGCGTTCTTCCGGGGGTTCGCGAATCTCCCGGGCCGTGTCAAGCCGCACTGGTACGGAAAGCGGGAAGCCAAAGCGGGGCGCAAAATGGGACATGTGACGGTATTGGCCGACTCGGTCGAAGAAGCGCTGGCCTGGGTGGATGATGCCGGAATCTGGCCGGTTTTGACAGAGGCCGAAAAACGGGTTATGTATGAAAAGGCATTGTCCACTTTGACAGAAACGGGGAGATGAATCATGATCGAACGTTATACCCGGCCCGAAATGGGGGCCATCTGGACGGAAGAAAACAAGTTCAGGGCCTGGCTGGAAGTGGAGATTCTGGCCTGTGAAGCCTGGGTAGAGCTCGGGGTGATTCCCGCGGAAGACGTGGCGTTGATCCGGAAAAACGCCCGCATTCACATCGACCGGATTCACGAGATCGAACGGGATACCCGCCACGATGTGGTGGCGTTCACGCGGGCCGTGGCCGAAACGCTGGGGCCCGAGTCCAAATGGGTGCACTACGGCCTCACTTCCACCGACGTGGTGGACACCGCTCTTTCGTATCTGCTGAAACAGGCCAACGAGATCCTGCTCCGGGATCTGGATGCGCTGATCGAGGCGATTCGCGAAAAGGCGCAGGAACACAAATATACGGTGATGATGGGGCGGACGCACGGCGTCCATGCCGAGCCGACCACGTTCGGACTGAAGATGGCGCTGTGGCTGGAAGAAATGAAGAGAAACCGTGAACGGTTCGTCCGGGCCGCCGAAGCGGTCCGCTACGGCAAAATCTCCGGGGCGGTCGGCACGTATGCCAACATCGACCCGTTCGTGGAGCAATATGTGTGCGAAAAGCTGGGTCTCAAGCCGGCACCGATTTCCACGCAAACGCTGCAACGCGACCGGCATGCCGAATACATGGGAACGCTCGCCCTGATCGCCACCTCGTTGGAAAAATTCGCGACGGAGATCCGGGGGCTTCAAAAAAGCGAGACCCGGGAAGTGGAAGAGCCGTTCGGCAAAGGGCAAAAAGGCTCCTCGGCCATGCCTCACAAACGCAATCCGGTCGGCTGCGAAAACATCAGCGGCTTGGCCCGGCTGATGCGCGGTTACATGGTGTCAGCGTATGAAAACGTTTCGCTGTGGCATGAGAGGGACATTTCCCATTCCTCAGTGGAACGGGTGATTTTGGCGGACGGCACCATTTTGCTCAACTATCTCTTGAATCGCTTCACCGGCATCATCCGCGGCTTGACGGTGTTCCCGGAAAACATGAAGCGCAACATGGAGCGCACCTTCGGGCTGATCTATTCCCAGCGCGTGCTGCTCAGCCTGATCGACAAGGGACTCAAGCGGGAAGAGGCGTATGACCGCGTGCAGCGGTTGGCCATGCAAGCTTGGGAAGAGCAGCGCCCGTTCAAACCGCTGGTCGAAGCGGACGAAGTGATCACCGCCACGCTGACCCGTGAAGAAATCGATGATTGCTTCGATTACCGTCATCATCTGAAACACGTCGACACGATTTTCCGGCGCCTGGGGCTGGAGTGATCCGGAAAGTGTCCGGGCTTGCGTGAGTCATCGGCATGTCGGAGGGACGGGGACCGGGCGCCCGTGTCCCGGTCCGGTCCTCCGGCACTTGCCGGATGCGCCCGGAAGCAACCGCTTCTTTTCCTTCCGCCGGACTTCCAGACCGGATTCCGGCTCCCGGCATCACCTACATTTCCCGGATGTCGGCGGGCTTGACCCGCCTTTCCCGATGCAAAAGGAGTGGACGAGATGAAACCGGGTGATCTGCTGTACGAGGGCAAGGCGAAACAGATTTTCCTGACCGATGATCCCGAATTGGTCCGGGTGAAGTACAAAGATTCGGCGACCGCGTTCAACGGTGAAAAGAAAGCCACGCTTGCCGGAAAAGGAGAGCTCAACAACCGGATCAGCGCCTGGTTTTTCCGGGATTTGTCCGAACAGGGCATTCCCAATCATTTTGTGCGGATGATTTCTCCGCTGGAGCAACTGGTGAAAAAAGTGACCATCATTCCGCTGGAAGTGGTGGTGCGAAACGTGGTGGCCGGCTCCCTGTCGAAACGGCTGGGGCTCTCCGAGGGAACCCCGCTGGAGAGTCCGGTGGTGGAGTTTTATTACAAAAACGACGAGCTCGGAGATCCGCTGCTGAACGAAGATCACATCTTCATTCTGAAATTGGCGGAGCCGGAGATGCTCCGAACGATTCGGGAGATGGCGCTGAAAATCAATGAGCGGCTCACCGCAGTGATGAAAGACAAAGGGATCCGGCTGGTCGATTTCAAGCTGGAATTCGGGATCGACGCTCAGGGCAATCTGGTCTTGGCCGATGAAATTTCGCCGGATACGTGCCGGTTCTGGGACGTCTCCACGGGAGATCGCCTGGACAAGGACCGGTTCCGGCGGGATCTGGGCGATGTGGTGGAAAGTTACCGGGAAATCTGGAATCGCTTGGGAGGGGATCGGGATGTTTAAAGCAACCGTGTATGTCACGCTGAAAGAAAGTGTACTGGATCCGCAAGGAAAGACGGTGAAAGACTCTCTGCACGCACTCGGTTACACCCGGGTGCGGGACGCACGCATCGGCAAACGCATCGAGTTGTGGCTGGAAGGAAGCGACCGGTCCGAAGCGGAGCAACAGGTGCGGGAGATGGCCGAAAAATTGCTGGCCAATCCGGTGATCGAAAACTTCACGGTCGAACTGGAGGAGGTGCAGGAATGAAATTCGCCGTTCCCGTGTTTCCGGGTTCCAACTGCGACATCGATTGCCTCCGGGCCGTCCGGGACGTGCTGGGGGAGCAAGCGACCGCGGTGTGGCACCGGGAAGAGGATTTGTCCGAGTTTGACGCGATCATCCTGCCGGGCGGTTTCTCCTACGGGGATTACCTCCGTACGGGAGCCATCGCCCAGTTTTCGCCCGTGATGGAAGGCGTGAAAAAAGCTGCCGCGGAAGGCAAGTTGGTCATCGGGATTTGCAACGGATTTCAGATTTTGTTGGAGTCGGGGCTTCTTCCCGGAGCCATGCTGCCCAACGCCAATCTGAAATTCATTTGCAACTTCCAAACCTTGCGCGTGGAGAACAACCAAACCCCGTTCACGCTCGATTATGAAGAGGGAGAAGAGATCCGCATTCCCATCGCGCACGGGGAAGGCAACTACTATTGCGATGAACGGACGCTGAAAGAACTGAAGGACGGGAACCGGATCGTGTTCACGTACGCCGGGGAAAACCCCAACGGTTCCGTGGGTGCCGTTGCGGGGATCTGCAATGAAGCCGGCAACGTTCTCGGGCTCATGCCTCACCCGGAGCGTGCCGTACTGGAGTGGATGGGTTCAACCGACGGACGGCGGGTGTTTACCTCCATGCTTCGCTGGTGGAAGGAGAGGATGAACGGTGCGGCCTGAACAGGTGAGCGTGAAAAACGTGGCGGGAGATCCCACGCCGGAGATGATCAAGGAGCGCAAGCTCTACCGGGAAATCGGCATGAACGACGAGGAATTCGCACGGGTTGAACAAATTCTCGGCCGCCTTCCCAACTGGACGGAGATCGGCATCTACAGCGTGATGTGGTCGGAACACTGCAGCTACAAAAATTCCAAGCCGCTGCTGCGCCGCTTCCCCACCACCGGCCCTCGCGTCCTTCAGGGACCGGGCGAAGGGGCGGGCGTGATCGACATCGGCGACGGCCAGGCGGTCGTGTTCAAAATCGAGAGTCACAACCATCCGTCGGCCATTGAACCGTTCCAGGGGGCGGCCACCGGGGTGGGCGGCATCATCCGGGACGTCTTTTCGATGGGAGCCCGGCCGATCGCCCTGCTCAATTCCCTCCGGTTTGGTCAGTTGGATTCCCCCCGGGTTCGCTATTTGTTCGAGCGGGTGGTGGCGGGCATCGCCCACTACGGAAACTGCATCGGCATCCCCACGGTGGGCGGCGAAGTGATGTTCGACGCCTGCTACGAGGGGAATCCGCTGGTCAACGCCATGTGCGTGGGCATTTTGAATCATGAAGATCTGCAGAAGGGCATCGCCAAAGGGCCCGGAAATCCGGTGATCTACGTGGGAGCCAGCACCGGACGGGACGGGATTCACGGGGCCACGTTTGCTTCGGAGGAGCTGTCCGAAGAATCGGAAGAGAAACGGCCGGCGGTTCAGGTCGGGGACCCCTTCATGGAAAAATTGCTGCTGGAAGCGTGCCTGGAAATGGTGGAGAAGGGGATCCTGATCGGGATTCAGGACATGGGAGCGGCCGGTCTGACCTGCTCCAGCGCGGAAATGTCGGCCAAAGGCGGCCACGGCATGGACCTGGATCTGGACAAGGTGCCTCAACGCGAGGCCGGCATGACCCCCTACGAAATCATGCTGTCCGAATCGCAGGAGCGCATGTTGGTCGTGGTGGAAGCCGGACGGGAGCAGGAAGTGATCGACATCTGTGACAAATGGGGCCTGCAATCGGCCGTCATCGGACGGGTGACCGAAGGCAACCGCTACCGCATTTTCCACCGGGGAGATCTGGTGGCCGACATCCCGGTCAACACGCTGGTGGATGACGCGCCCTGTTACGTGCGCGAACCCAAGGTGCCGGCCTATCATGAAGAGTACGCCCGCGTGTGCCCGGAGGAAGGCTTGGGACATGTTTCCCCGGACGAAGCTCTCCTCAAGCTGATTTCGTCTCCCGATCTGGGCAGCAAGCGGTACGTGTGGGAGCAATACGACCACATGGTCCGGACCGGCACGGCCGTCAGACCGGGATCCGACGCCGCCGTCGTGGTGGTCAGGGGGACGGAGAAGGCACTGGCCATGTCGACCGACGGAAACGGAAGATATGTGTATCTCGATCCCCAAACGGGCGGCCGCATCGCCGTCGCCGAAGCGGCCCGCAACGTGGTCTGCTCCGGTGCCGAACCGCTGGGCGTGACCGACTGCCTGAACTTCGGAAATCCGGAGAAACCGGAAGTGTACTGGCAACTGTCCGAAGCGATCACCGGAATGGCCGATGCCTGCCGGACGCTGGAAACACCGGTCGTCGGCGGAAACGTCAGCCTGTACAACGAGACCAAAGGGGAGGCCATCCATCCCACCCCGATCGTGGGCATGGTCGGACTGGTGGAAAAACTGGAGCACATCACCACCCAGGAGTTCAAACAGCCCGGTGACGTCATTCTTCTGTTCGGGGAGACGTTCGCCGAGTTGGGCGGCAGCAAGCTTCAGCATGCATTCACGGGCAAGGTGTGCGGCCGGCCGCCGGTCTGCGATCTGGAGAAGGAAAAAGCGGTGCAACGGGCCGTTCTGGAGGCCATCCGTTCCGGTCTGGTCCGCTCCGCTCACGATCTGGCCGACGGCGGATTGGCCGTGGCCCTGGCCGAATCGTGCATCGGCGGAGGATGGGGAGCCGACGTGTCGCTGGAAACCGATCTCACCCCCTTGATCCATCTCTTCAGCGAAAGCCAGTCGCGAATCCTGTTGACCGCGGCACCCGAGCGGGCGGAAGAGCTGGAGAAAATCGCCGGAAAGCACGGGGTTCCCGTGTTCCGGATCGGTCATGTCACCAAGGAAAAATCCCTGCGGATCCGGGTGAACGGAGAACCGGTGATCCATCGCTCCGTCGATGAACTGACCCGCCTGTGGGAGGAGGCGATCCCATGCGCGATGAAAGCATCTTCGACTTCGACAAGCTGAACGAGGAGTGCGGAGTGTTCGGGGTGATCGGTCACCCCGACGCCGCCCTGCTCACCTATTACGGCCTGCACGCCCTTCAGCATCGGGGACAGGAAAGCGCGGGAATCGTTGCCACCAACGGAGAGAGGTTTTTCGTGCAGCGCGGGCTCGGTCTGGTGACGGAAGTGTTCAACAGCGAAAACCTGCAGAAGCTCAAAGGACACACCGCCATCGGCCATGTGCGTTACTCCACGGCCGGAGGAACGGGGCTGGCCAACGCCCAGCCGCTGGTGTTCAATTACGCCCGCGGAGAACTGGCCATCGCCACCAACGGCAATCTGGTCAATGCTTCCCGTCTCCGCCGGGAGCTGGAGGAGCAGGGGTCCATCTTCCAGACCACGACGGACACGGAGGTGTTCGCTCATCTCATCGCCCGGTCCCGGGCCGAAACGTTGGAGGAAGCGGTCAAGGAAGCCTTGCAGCGGGTCGTCGGGGCATACGCGCTGCTCATCATGACCAACGATGAAGTGATCATCGCCGAAGATCCGCACGGACTCCGGCCGTTTGCCATGGCCAAGATGGGGGGCGGATGGGTTTTCTCTTCCGAAACCTGCGCCTTTGATGTGATCGGGGCCCAATTCGTCCGCGAAGTGGTTCCCGGTGAAATGATCATCTTCGACAAGAACGGCATGAGAACATCCCGCTTTGCCGAGAAACGGGAGCGCAGAACGTGTTCCTTTGAGTTCGTGTACTTTGCGCGGCCGGATTCCAACATCGCCGGCATCAACGTGCATGCCGCCCGGAAGCGGATGGGCAAGATTCTGGCCCGGGAAGCGGCCGTGGAAGCCGACGTGGTGACGGGGGTGCCCGACTCCAGCATTTCGGCGGCGATCGGTTTCGCCGAAGAGACCGGCATTCCCTACGAACTGGGGCTGATCAAAAACCGCTACGTGGGCCGCACGTTCATCCAACCCAGTCAGGAACTGCGGGAGCAGGGCGTCAAAATGAAGCTGAGCGCCGTCAGCGGAGTCGTCTCCGGCAAACGGGTGGTCATGGTGGACGATTCGATCGTCCGGGGCACCACCAGCCGGCGGATCGTCAATCTGCTCCGGGAGGCGGGCGCCACCGAGGTGCATGTCCGCATCACCTCTCCGCCGGTGAAAAACCCCTGTTTCTATGGCATCGACACTCCGGACCGGGAAGAGCTGGTGGCATCCAGCAAAACCGTCGAAGAAATCCGCAAAGAGATCGGGGCGGATTCGCTGGCGTTCATCAGTACGGAAGGCATGCTGGAGGCGATCGGCCGCCCTTCCGCCGGAGAGGCGCGGTGGAATTGCCTGGCCTGTTTCACCGGGGAATATCCCACGGCCATTGAACAAGAAAAAGCGGGGAGGACAAGCCGATGAGTGACGCATACAAAGCGGCCGGTGTGGACATCGATGCGGGCAACGAAACGGTGGAGCGGATCCGCAAGCATGTCCGAAGAACCCTGCGCCCGGAAGTGATGGGAGGCATCGGCGGTTTCGGAGGTCTGTTCCGGCTCGGCGCCCGGAAAGACCCCGTGCTGGTCTCCTCCACCGACGGCGTGGGAACCAAGCTGAAAGTGGCGTTCCTGCTGGACAAACACGACACGATCGGCATCGACTGCGTGGCCATGTGCGTGAACGATGTGGTGGTCCAGGGAGCCGAACCGCTGTTTTTCCTCGATTATTTGGCCGTCGGGAAATTGTCTCCCCGGCAGGCGGAAGAGATCGTCAAGGGCGTGGCCGAAGGTTGCGTGCAGGCGGGTTGCGCGTTGATCGGGGGAGAGACGGCGGAAATGCCGGGCATGTACGCACCCGGGGAGTACGACGTCGCCGGATTCTGCGTGGGGGTCGCGGAGTCGGACCGGTTGATCACGGGAGAAACGATTCGCCCGGGAGACGTGCTGGTGGGTCTGGCTTCCAGCGGACTTCACTCCAACGGGTACTCCCTGGCCAGAAAGGTGCTGCTTCACGACGCCGGCCTGCCGCTTGACGCCAAGGTTCCCGGAACGGATCAAACATTGGGGGAAGCGCTTTTGACACCCACAAAGATTTACGTCAAATCGCTGCTTCACCTGATGAACGGTTTCGATGTCAGGGGAGCCGCCCACATCACCGGCGGCGGGTTGCCGGAGAACCTGCCCCGCATCCTGCCTGACGGATGTGCGGCGGTCATCGACAAAAACGCATGGGAAGTTCCGTCCATTTTCCGCTGGATCGCCGAAACGGGCGGGATTTCGGAGGCCGACATGTTCCGGACATTCAACATGGGAATCGGAATGGTGCTGGTGGTCCCGGGAGAAGAAGCCGATCAGGTCCGCCGGGAGGCCGAACGGCTCGGTGAGCGGGCCGTCATCCTCGGGGAAGTGGTTTCCGGTGACAAGGCGCTCTCGTTCCGGGGAGGGGCCGCCCGATGAGCATCGCCGTGTTTGCATCCGGCAGCGGCAGCAACTTCGAGGAGTTGGTGCATCGCTCCCGCGAGGAAAACTGGCCGGAGCAGGTGACCCTGTTGGTTTGCGACAAGCCCGGAGCCGGCGTGTTGGAGCGTGCGGACCGGCTGGGAGTGCCCGCAAGGGTCTTCGAACCCAAATCGTATCCGGACAAGGCGGCCTATGAACGGGATGTGCTGGCTCTCCTGACGGAACGGGGAATTCGCTGGGTGGTGCTGGCCGGATACATGCGGCTCGTCGGTCCCACCCTTTTGAAGGCGTATCCCTGGAGAATCATCAATCTGCATCCGTCCCTTCTTCCGGCGTTCAAGGGAAAGCAAGCCATTGAACAGGCCTTTCATCATCCGGTGAAAATCTCCGGCGTGACGGTTCATTTCGTCGACGAAGGCTTGGACACCGGTCCGATCATCGATCAGTTGCCCGTCCGGATCGAGCCCGCGGATACGCTCGAACGCTTCGCGGAAAAGATCCACCGCGCGGAACATGAGTTGCTTCCCCGGACGGTGCGCAGATTGATCACCGGGGAAATCCCCTTGCCGGATCAGCCCGCCGATTTGTGATCGGTGCTCTTGCCGGCGTTTCCGCGGTGCGGATGTCTGCCGCTGCGGAGGAATCCTTTGTTTTTCTGCCAGTGACGGACCATTTGCGGTCAAAGGAGGAAACGATGTTGAAGTTGCGCGCGCTCCTCAGTGTTTCGGACAAAACCGGACTGGAAGATCTGGCCCGGGAACTCGCCCGTCTCGGGGTGGAGATTTTGTCCACCGGCGGCACCAAAAAGATGTTGGAAGCGGCCGGCATCCCCGTGACCGGGGTCAGTGACGTCACCGGATTTCCGGAAATCCTGGACGGACGGGTGAAAACGTTGCATCCCGCCATTCACGGTGGTCTTCTGGCCGTTCGCGACAACGACCACCATGTACGGCAAATGGTGGAAAACGGAATCCGGCCGATCGATCTGGTCGTGGTCAATCTGTATCCGTTCAAGCAAACCATCGCCAAACCGGGCGTCAGCGTGGAAGAGGCCATCGAAAACATCGACATCGGCGGGCCGGCGATGATTCGCGCGGCGGCCAAGAACCACCGGTACGTCGCCGTCGTCACCGATCCGGCCGACTACGGTCCGGTCCTTGATGAATTGAGGAAACACGGGACGGTTTCGGAGGAAACGAGACGCATGCTGGCGGCCAAAGCGTTCAGTCATACCGCCCATTATGACGCCATGATTTCGGGGTATCTGCGTGAACTGTCCGGCATCCAATTCCCCAAAGAGCTCGCCGTTCCCTTGGAGCTTCAACAGTCGCTCCGGTACGGCGAAAATCCGCATCAACGGGCGGCGTTTTATCGCGTTCCTCTTCCGGCACCGGGCACGCTCGCCGGTGCGCGTCAGCTGCACGGAAAGGAACTTTCCTTCAACAACATCAATGATGCTTCGGCGGCGCTGGAACTGGTCCGGGAATTTACGGAACCCGCGGTGGCGGTGATCAAGCACACCAATCCTTGCGGGGTGGCCGTCGGAGAAACGGTGGCGGACGCTTTCCGTCGGGCACACGAAGCGGACCCCGTGTCCATCTTCGGCGGCATCGTGGCCGCCAACCGGCCGATTGACGCGGAAACGGCCGCATTGCTTCGCGAAATCTTTCTGGAAATCGTGTTGGCTCCGTCTTTCAGTCCCGAAGCGTTGGAGATCCTTCAGACCAAAAAGAATCTCCGCCTGTTGGAAATCGGGGATCCCGCTCAGGGCGGCAGCTGGGAGTTCAAGTCCGTCAGCGGAGGCATGCTGATGCAGGAGTCGGACGGTGCACGCGTGCTCCGGGAAGATTGCCGGACGGTCACCGAGCGGACGCCGACGGACGAAGAATGGGAGCAACTCCTGTTTGCCTGGAAAGTGGTGAAACACGTCAAGTCCAACGCCATCGTGCTCGCCCGGGACTTCCGCACGATCGGAGTGGGCGCCGGTCAGATGAACCGGGTCGGAGCCGCGGAGATCGCCATCCGGCAAGCGGGAGACGCCGCGAAAGGGGCGGTCATGGCCTCCGATGCGTTTTTCCCGATGAGCGACACGGTGCAGCGGGCGGCGGAAGCCGGAATCACCGCCATCATTCAGCCCGGCGGATCGATTCGCGACGAAGAGTCCGTCAGGGAAGCCAACCGGCACGGCATCGCGATGGTGTTTACCGGCATCCGTCATTTCAGACACTGAGCGTGGCGTATCCCGAAACTCCTCCGGGGCGTATACTAGGGAAAATGCTCTGGGAGGAGTTTGAACGTGCGGATCTTGAGATGGACGGCAATTTGGATGATCGTGGCCATGTGTGTCACGGGGTTGATTGCATACATGATTTCCGAGAGCTTTGATCCGGGGATGTGGAAAGTTCAGATGCGTGCGGCGGGAGGGGTGTTTTTCCTGATCGCCCTGGTTGTCGGGGGAGTGCTGACCACGGAAAAGGCATTCCGGAACCGGCGACGCTGGTTTTACCGGGAAGACTGGTCGTTCATCTGTCTGCTGGTGACCGTCGGGCTGTTCGGGATCAGTCTGCTTCTCTCCTGACTCGCCACCGGATCGAAGCCGGAGCGGGAGGGACAAACGTGCGGGTACTGGTGGTCGGCGGTGGCGGGCGTGAACACGCCATCGTCTGGAAACTGGCGCAAAGTCCGGACGTGGAGAAAATCTGGTGTGCTCCGGGGAACGGAGGCATTGCGGAGCTGGCCGAGTGCGTGCCGATTCAGGCCCATGACGTGGAAGCTCTTCTGGAATTTGCGCTGGAACGGAACGTGGACCTGACGGTGGTCGGACCGGAAGATCCTTTGATGCGCGGAATCGTCAACCGGTTCCAAGAACATGGACTTCATATTTTCGGTCCCACGGCGGAGGGGGCGAAAATCGAAGGAAGCAAGCGGTTCGCCAAGGAATTGATGCAAAAATACGGCATTCCCACGGCAAAATTCCGCGTGTTTTCAGATGCGGATGAGGCCAAGGCGTATCTTCGGGAGCAGGGAGTGCCGATCGTCGTCAAGGCGGACGGACTGGCTGCCGGCAAGGGGGTCGTCGTGGCGCGCACGATGGAAGAAGCCGAGCGCGCGGTGGAAGATGCCATGGTGCGAAAGGTGTTCGGCGAAGCGGGCGCGGAAGTGGTCATCGAGGAATGTCTCGAGGGCCAGGAACTTTCACTGATGGCCTTTTTCGACGGACACCGCGTGGTTCCGATGGTGCCCGCCCAGGACCACAAGCCGGTGTTCGACGGGGACCGGGGGCCCAACACCGGCGGCATGGGAACATACTCTCCCGTCCCGCAGATTCCCGAAGACGTGATCAGACGGGCCGAAGAAGAAATCCTTCGTCCCATGCAGCACGTCTTCGAGAGCGAAGGCATATTGTATCGCGGCGTGCTTTACGCCGGGCTGATGTGGACCGCCGACGGTCCCAAAGTGATCGAATTCAACGCTCGGTTCGGAGATCCGGAAACCCAGGTGGTCCTGCCCAGACTGGACGGGGATTTGGCACGCATTTTGCTCGATGTGTCGACCGGTCGTCTCCGTCCGGACGATGTGAAATGGAAGTCGGAAGCGGCCGTGTGTGTGGTCATGGCCGCAGGAGGATATCCCGGCCCCGTTGAAAAAGGCCGGGTCATCGAAGGCCTGCCGGCGGCCGAACGACCGGACGTGATCGTGTTTCACGCCGGAACGGCCCGTGAGAACGGACAATTGGTCACCGCCGGAGGGCGGGTGCTCGGCGTGACCGCGCTGGGGTCCGGGCTGAGGGAAGCCAGAGACAAAGCGTACGAAACGGTCCGCTCCATCCGGTTTGCCGGCGCCCATTACCGGTCCGACATCGCCTTCCGCGCATTGGAAACATAAAAAAACGAGCCGTTCTCGGGGCTCGTTGCCTGTGTGGAATCCGGTCCAGCCGGAGGTATGTTCGGGGCTCCCCCTGAAATGGAGGCGGGAGCCTTTTTTATCCGATTTTCGTGGTCTCTTTTTCCCCCTGAATGCTGATGCCGTTGACCGGAACCTTGAACCACCAGCCCCCCTGAGTCTTCTTGATCGGTTGATATCCTGCTTTTTTCAGCGAGCGGGCCACGGTCCAGCTTGCGGTGTACACGGTTGCCATGTTGGTCGACTCATCGAACTGGATCACGGTTTCTTTTTCCATGTCGCTGAGAGACATACCAGATCACACTCCTTGAGTGGTTTGGGATCCCGATCGTCTGTTCGCCTTCCCCTTCATTGTACCCATGTCATACCCGATTTTCCACATCCAAAACACCCAAAGGTTTGTACTTTTTTTCGACACGAACTTACACAATGTCCTGCTTTTCTTGAGAAAAAATGACGAAAATTGTATGTGATCTTTTTTCGCGTTCGCGATGAAGGAATTTGTGTGTTAAACTGAAAGATGTAATTCCTTGAAAACGGGGGCTTTTTCGTGTGTTCGACGAGATCCTTCAACGTCGGACGGACACAACGTTTGAACGGATTTTGCGGTCCCGGGTGGCCGGTTGGCACGGTCCGGGACGGGATTCGTCATCCATTCGCCTCCTCGCAAACCCCTGAAAATGTCGACGATTGCGATTGTTTCCTGCAAACGATCGGCGTGGGGTGTCGCCTCGGGTGCCGTGGTCAGGGTGAAATGTCGAAGCAGGTTTCAAAAGACGAAATAGTCTGAAAAATATGCGTTACTGCTTTGTCTCCTCATCTTGGAAATTATTATACAAAAAAGTCTCTGCCCAGGCAAGAGATTTGTTCGGATGTTTTTGTATTTTTATTGCCAACCCTTTTTGTCGATTTTTTGTATGTTTGAAGAATAGTTTCATTTGTTTTTTATTCATTCTGAAGGGTGTTTGAGATAATTCGACTTTGACTTTTCCATGGTGGAACGCTCCCTTGAAAGCCAATGTTCGGGAGATTTCACGACCCATATCCGCGTCTTTTGGGTTTTGATTCCCAGAAGATCGAGAATCGGACAGTAACGGGTGATTCCTTCCACCACTTTCATTCCGAAAAAAACGGCGAGCAACCACGGAAAGCGTCGGCCCGTGCGGGTTGCGCACCAGATGAGGCCGGCCGTGCCGACGAAGATCCGGATCAAGGCATCCACCGTTCCGACATTTTTTTTCACCGACATCTCGGGTACTCCTTTCGGGAGGATGTCGAAATTCCGGGCGTTCTGCCGTTCTGCTCTCCCGGTCGACGGTTCCTCCGGAATGATTGAAGCCGACCATAGTATGGGAAGAAGAATCACGGATTATGCTTTCGAAAAAGGCGGGAGGATCTGGATATGAGAGGCATGCTTGCACGCGAAGACCAACACGTCTTGCTGGAAACCGCCATGGGAAGAAGACGGCCGTCTTTGATCCTTCGCGGCGGACGGGTTCTCAACGTGTTCACGGGGAGGTTGGAGCGAAAGGACGTTGCTCTGGCCGGAAAGCGCATCGCCTGGGTGGGTGACCTGTCCGCAGGGGGGCTGATGACGGACGGTGACGTCCCCGTTCTGGACGTGGAAAACAGGGTCCTGGTCCCCGGGTACATCGAGCCGCACGCGCACCCGTTTCAGCTGTACAATCCGGTATCCCTGGCGGAAAAAGCGGCTTCGCTCGGGACCACCACGCTGATCCACGACAACATGTTCTTTTTCAACGTGCTGGAGCTGGACGAGTTGCGGAGCATGATCGACCGGCTCGCTGACTCTCCGGTGAAACATTTTTGGTGGGCCAGATGGGATGCCCAGACCCTGCTCACGGACGGACGGGAACGGTTGTATGAGAGCGGGCGGGTCCGGGAAATGATGAGTCATCCCCGGGTGCTGCAGGCGGGGGAGTTGACGGACTGGCTTCCGCTGCTCGCCGGTGATCCCGTCATGAACGAATGGGTCGTGGAATCGAGGGCTCTGGGACTTCGGGTGGAAGGGCATGCTCCGGGCGCCTCGTTCCGGACGTTGTCCAGATTGGCCGCAGCCGGGGTGACCGCGGACCATGAGAGCATTTCCGCGGAGGAAGTGTGGCGAAGACTGGAGCTGGGATACTGGGTGACTTTGCGCCACAGCTCGATCCGTCCGGATCTTCCGGTGCTTCTGGAAGGATTGCTGAACGAAGATCATGTGCCCTGGCACCGCATCATGATGACCACCGATGGTCCGACTCCGCTGTATTTCAAAGAGGGGTTCACGGATTACCTGCTCAAAACCGCCATGGAAAGCGGGCTGGATCCGGTGACCGCTTACCGGCTGGTCACCATCAATCCCGCCGTTTATTTCCGCCTCGACGATCATTTGGGAGCGATTGCGCCGGGACGGGTGGCGGACATCAACGTTCTCCGGGACTTGACGGATCCGACTCCCGTCCATGTCATCGCCGACGGACGAATCATTGCCGAGAGCGGCTCCATGACGGAACGACTGGATGACTCCGTCCTGATGCTTTCACCGGCCAAAGGGAAGCCGGAAAAGATCGGGTTTCGTCCGGACGATTTTTCCTGGCCGGAAGGGGATGTTGAGGATCTTCCCGTGATGAATCTGATCAATCCGGTCATCACTCGCCTGACCATGGAACCCGTTTCCAGGGCCGTCTCTTCATCCGGGGACGATTTGCTGATGGCGTGTTTGGCGGACCGGGGGGGAGAATGGATCACGCAAGGGTATCTGAGGGGACTCGGCAGGAACGTGGACGGATTGGCCAGCACGTATACCGGTTCGGGCGACCTTCTGGTGATCGGCCGGGACCCGCGGGCCATGGCGGAAGCGGCCAACCGGGCGGTGAAAGAGGGGGGCATCGTCTGGATTCAGGATGACGAGGAAGTGTTCCGCCTCCCGTTGCCTCTCATGGGAATGATGAGTCCCGAACCGTTGGACGGGCTGGTGCGGAGCCTGGAACCGCTTGTGGAGCGTCTCCGGGAACACGGCCATGCGTTTGATGATCCGATATACACCTTCCTGTTTTTGTCATCCACCCACTTGCCGCAAGTGAGATTGACGCAGGCGGGCATTTTCCGGGTGAAGGACAAAACCGTCCTGGTCCCCTCGCGGAGAAGACGGAGATGAGGAGAAAAAGCGCACTTCGGCGTTCCTGTTTCCGGCCGGGGACATGATGAAAACGGCACGGATTCAAGCTCGGCATTGCCCCACACTTCTGACATTTGATTGTTTTTCGGGCATCGGATATCATATTTTTGATGACGGGGTCGGACCGGGACCGGCGTTTTTCCGGACGGATTCGACCCTCCGTTTTTGAATCCGGTCTTCCTGTGATTCCCATGTTCCGATTGAAACGGATCACGGTGCGGGTCGTGGGAGAAGGGTTTCGACCGGTCGTCTGGAATATGTACCAGTATTTGAACCAACATTAGGGAAGACAGGAAGGTCCCTGCCATCAGGCGCGCGCGGCCGGAATTCTTCCCGCTGTTTTTGATATCAAATGACCGGAGTTTTTCACATGAACAAATGGGAGTTAAAATCCTTGAGCGATGACCGTCGATCTTGGGTGAACCGGCTGACCCGTCTGCTGTACTGGTCGATCCTGCTGTCCCCGTTTCTTCCGCCCGTGGCTCTCGCGGCGGTGGGGGCGGCCACGGTTGCGACACACCGGGGCAAGTGGCCTTTCTTTTCATGGCCGGAAAAAATTTGGGTCGGCTTCATGCTCCTTTCTTTGGTCAGTTGGGCGTTCAATCCTTCCTGGTTCTGGTGGATCCCGATCGGAATCATTCCCGGCGTCATGTTTGCTCTTTATTATCTGTTGTCCGTATGGATGCGGGAAACGGTCCGATGGACCTGGCAGGAAGTGCAGGACATGTATCTGCGCTTCTGGCTGGGCGGGTTTTATGTGGCTTTCATCGTGATCATCCAACAGATCGATTGGGCGCCGCTCAACGAAACGTTGCTCGGCCCGCTGCTCGATGTTTACGACAAGTTCCGGTGGCAGGCGGAAAATTCGGTGCGGAGTGTGGGAACTTCCGGCAATTCCAATCTTGCCGCCGCCCTGCTCATCTGTTTTGCGCTGATGAGCATCCATGCCTTGTCCGTCTTGCCAAAACGTTGGCAAAAAGCGGGGGCTTTCCTCGGATTTCTGGTGTTCTGCGCGGCCATCTGGTGTACGGGCTCACGGGGAGCGTGGGTCGGTCTGGTGATCGGGTTGATCGTCCAAATCTGGATGACGGGTCACCGGGTCCGGACGGTCGTGATCACGCTTGGCATCTTGATCGCCGTCTCCCTTTTTCCGGAGATCATTCCGCGCAAGGATACGTTGGCCAGCACCATCCAGGCCCGGGTGGAGGTATGGTCGACCGCGCTGGAGATTTTCAGGGAGCATTGGCTGCTCGGAACCCTTCCGCTGCACTTCGGCCAGATTTTCGCGAAAAAGGCCGGATTTTATGTGTACCATGCTCACAACATCTTTCTCGGGATCGCGACGGAATACGGAATCATCGGTTTGTTGCTCTTCCTGACCCTCATCGTGGAGACGATCCGTCGGGCCAGACGCTGGAGAAAAGCGGCCAATGCCCGGGAAGAAAAGCGTCTCGCCGGGATGCTTTTGTCCCAGACGATCGCTCTATTGGGACATGGCATGTACGATTACCCCATCATTGCACCTCAGGTCGGACTTCTGTTCATGCTCAGCGTGATCATGATCCACACTCAGTACGAAAGACGAATCCTGCAAAGACCCCAGTGGAGCGACGATTCGCACCATCCTCCGGACTCCCGGACGTATTCCCGTACGGCTTCCTCGATGCTGCTGCTTTTGTGGGGACAACTCCGGCAGGAGTGGCAAAAACGGACGGGATGATTGGATTTCTTTCCTCCCCGGAAAGGGGCAAGTGCCAGCGGGAATCGCTGCTTTTGTGACAACCCGTATAAAGAAGCCGTTTCCCGGCGAAGATGGATACCGAAATTCAGCTTAAGGACCGGAAGGTGAAATTCGGTGAAACCATCCATCAGGATCGCCGGAACGGCGCTTGCCGTTCTGCTGTTGGCCGTGCCGACGGGAGCCAAGGGGGAAGCGGCCTCACCCTCGCAGGCTTCCGTCCGGATCGAAGTGAAAAAAGGAGACACGTTGTATTCGATCGCCCGTCGGTACGGAAGCACCGTCAATGAAATCGCCGACATCAACGGAATCGAAAACCCTTCCCTCATCCGGATCGGTCAGGTGCTGACCGTTCCGAAAAAAACGTCCGCTTCCAAGCAAGTCCGAACCGAATCCTCCGACGGGAAGGAAGCAGCCGTCCCGGCTGTTTCCTTGCCGGCCCTCAGCCGGGGCAAGGACTTGGGGCTGTTTACGCTGACCGCCTACACGGCGGGCCCTGAATCCACCGGTAAACGTCCCGGTGATCCCGCCTACGGCATCACGTCCAGCGGGGCGATGGTGACGGAGGGGTACACCATCGCCGTGGATCCGGAAGTGATTCCGATCGGTTCCCGGGTGTACATCGAAGGCATCGGTTACCGCATTGCCCAGGACACCGGTTCGAAGATCAAAGGAAAGCGAATCGACGTTTACATGTCTGATCTGGAAGCCGCGAAACAATTCGGCGTCAGGAAAAATGTCAGGGTGGAGTTGGTGGACTGACGATTCAAAGTCGGGGAAGGGACGTGTTGGAGCCTTGTTTGAAAGGCTCTTTTTTTGTGTGTTTTCCGGTACAATGGAATCAATCGGACAGGAGGGCCAAGCATGCGATTCACGTTGAAACCGGATGTTCCCTACTCATTCGAAAAAACGGTGCGACGCCTGAAACAGTTTGAAAAAACGATGTGGGTCCGGAAGGAGGACGCGCTTGCCAGAGCGATACGGGGAAAACGGGGCCCTTTGTTGGTGACGGTTCGAAACGCTGCCGATGATGCCGGTCTTGTCGCGGAAGTGTCCGGACCGGTGGCGGACGGGGAGGAGGAGCTGTTGAAGAAGCTGGTGGCCCGCATGTTCGGGCTGGATGTGGATCTGACTCCCTTTTACGAAAAACTGGACGATCACCCGGTGCTGGGGCCGGTGATCCGGGAACGACACGGGTTGCAGATCGTTCAGGATCCCACGGTGTACGAATGCCTGGTCAAAACCGTCATCAGCCAGCAGCTCAATCTCTCGTTTGCCGGTACGCTCGTCCGGCGATTGGTGGAGCGGGCCGGCGAACACCTCGAGATCGGGGGCGAAACATTTCCGGTTTTCCCTTCGCCGGAACAAGTCGCCCGACTGCAGCCGAAAGACCTGCAAGCGTTGCAATTCAACCGGCGCAAGGCGGAATACGTGATCGACATCTCCAGGATGGTGACGGACGGCAAGCTGGACCTGGAAGGGCTCCGGGATTTGCCCGACGGGGAAGTGTTTGAGAGGCTGCTGCCGATTCGCGGAGTGGGGCGTTGGACGGTCGAATGCGTCCTTCTTTTCGGGCTCGGCCGTCCGGACCTTCTTCCGGCGGCGGACATCGGCTTGAGAAACGCCCTCAGGAAGTTGTACGGCATGGACGCGCAACCGGATGAACAAACGGTTCGCCGCCTGGGGGAGGAATGGGCTCCCTTCCGCAGTCATGCCACCTGTTATTTGTGGGATTCTCTGGGGTGATGGACGCCCGAAAATGTGATAACATCGGTACAGGATTCGTCGGAAATCAGCCGGTCAATCAAGGAGGAATGACCATTGGCCAAGAAGAGGAAGGCCGAGAGGCGTGTCGCTGCGGTGGACGCGATGGGAATCTTGATGCGTGATCTGAAAAAGGCCGCCTTGTGGATCGTTGTTTCCGTCGGTACGGTGTCGTTGCTGGCCGTCGCGTGGAGATGGTTGTCCGCGTGAATGCGGCTTCCGCGAAGCTTGCCGATTCATGCCGATCATGAAAAAAGCCGGAGCTTTCCCGATGGGAGGAGAAAGCGTCCGGCTTTTTTTCGGACTCGCCGCCTGTCAGTTTGTGACGGGCTCTTTGGTCCGGTTGTCTAGGCGAAGGGAATCGTGAAGGATGACGCTCCGCGGGTATCCGATTTCGAGGCCTTGTGCATGCAGCACAAGAACGGTTTCTTTTCGCATTTCCCGCTCCAGCGCCCAGTAAGCTTCCGGATCGCAGACCGCCGTGAACGTGAATTCCACGCCGGTTTGATCGATCCGGGTCACCCCCAACACGTTCGCCGGTTCAATGATGGAGTCGGCGTACTTCCCGTTGATGCGTTCGCACACTTCTTCCAGGGAGCGTTGGACGAGGGACAAATCCGCTTCGTAGGGCACGGTGGCCTTCACGATTGCTCGCATTCTGTCGCGATTGTAGTTGGTGACCTGTTGGATGTTGCCGTTGGCGATATAGTGCAGCCGCTGGTTGAATTCACGGATTTTGGTGATGCGCAGCCCCACTTCTTCCACCGTTCCCATGATCTGTCCGTTGATTTCGACGATGTCCCCCACTTCCAGTTGTCCTTCGAAGATCATGAAAAAGCCGGTGATCACGTCACGAACCAGGTTTTGCGCACCGAAGCCGATGGCCAGACCCAGAATCCCGGCACCCGCCAGAACGGGCAGGGGATCAAAGCCCAGGTTGATGAGCAGCGTCAGCACCGAGACAAAGTAAATCGAGTAACGGGCGATGGATTTGATCAGTTTTCTGAGCGTGTTGGCTTTTTTGGTTTCAATCGGGCTGATGTCGAAAATCTTGTCGATCAACCGGTCCACGAAACGGAGCAGGACCATGGTCAACACGATGATCAACGTGATTTCCGCGACGGGAAGAACGACGTATGAAACGGGATCCTCGATAACCCGGGTGATGAGCGATTTGGTTTGCAAAGCGAATTCCTGTGCAGCCGCCATCCGGCTTTCCACGGTGTCCGAGGTCGGTTGCTGTCCGTTCAAAGATGTTCACCTCCGGATTGATGCCGGTTCTTATGATACCAGATGGCGGATCTTTTTTTCCAACTGCTCCTCTTTCATCCATCCGACAAAAGAGTGAAAAGGTTTCAAGTCGTGATCCAGGAGGGCCACCGCCACGAAAGGAAAATGTTTTTTGTGATGATAACGGACGTCCAGCCACCGGACCTCATATCCGAACGGGCGACGGTAGACCCGGGGATATCCGTACGACGTGAGGGACAGGAAGGCACGGATGGACTCCGCCTGGCGGGATGCTTCCACGGCCGGATGCCCCAGATCTTCCGTGCTCATCTCCCCTGTCCACTGCAGGGTTTCATTGCGGATTTCACCGAGTTTCACCCGATCGGGCCATTCCGCGATCACGTTCCAGGTCCTGAAGCGTGCCGTGGGGGTGACGGTCACCCGCCTCGGGGCGCCTTCCTGTCCGCGCACCAGGCTCACCAGACGGGAACGGACCAGGAAGCGGTGAATCACATACATCGTGATGACGACATACAAGGACGGAAAAATGACGACGGCCCGGTCCGGAAAGAACCACCACAGAAACAGGGCGACAAGATGTGCCGAGAAAATGAATGGGTCGAAGATGTTGAGCGTATGGAGGGCGATCCATTGACGGGAAAACGGCCTGAGAGCCTGGGTTCCGTAAACGTTGAACACATCGATGAACACATGAATGAAGACGGCGACAAACGTCCAGAGCCAGACATGGAGCCAGGAGGCCCCGGGGATGAAAGAAACGAGAGCGGCCGTGATGACCGAGGGCCAGATCACCAGCATCGGAATCGAATGGGACCATCCCCGGTGATTCCGGATGTATGCGGCTTTTCCCTTCAACCGGTACAGGGTGTCCAGATCGGGAATCTCCGAGCCGACGACCGTTCCCAGCAAAACAGCCTGTGTCGTTTGCACACTCTCCGTCACTGCGGGGTCGAGCTGGGCGAGGCCGAACAACCCCAGCCCCATGACAAAGTGGGTAGCCGTATCCATGAAGCCTTCCCCCAGTTCAAAAAATGCTGTTCCTGAAAAGTGTAACAGATTTGTTCGGTTCACATCTGACGAAACCGGAAAAAAATCAAGAGCCCATGTTAAGATGATCATAACGGGGAGGGATTTGCGATGTGGACCGTGTTTGTGGAATACACCGTCCTTGATGAGAAAATGGAAGCTTATCACAGGATCGTTCCCGAAATCAGGGAGATCACCGCAGCCATGGGCGGCGTGATTCGTCACCGGATTTTGAAAGCCGTGGATCAACCGGGAAAGTTCGTGGAAGTGATCCACGTGTCTTCCGAGGAAGACGCACGACGGGTATTGTCTGCCCGCACAAGCGGAACCCATCCCCGGACGGAGGAACTTTTCAAAAACGGGTGCCGTGGATGGCTGTTTGCGTCGATGGATGAAACCCGTGAGTGACCGTCTGCCTTCCGCCGCATGGTTCCGGCAATCACATTGTAAATAATCTTCCATATCCTTGAAGATCGATTCCGGTGTATGATGAAGACAGTCGTTGTTTTTTCAGGATGATGGAGGATCATGATACATGTCCGGTGCAAAACACGAAATTCCCGAAAAACTGGGACACCCGTCGACCGTTGCGGCCATCAGGAAAGCGCTCGTCGACTGGTACCGGTCAAACAAGCGGGACCTTCCCTGGAGACGGGTGACCGATCCGTACAAAATCTGGGTTTCCGAAGTGATGCTTCAGCAGACCCGGGTGGAGACGGTCATTCCATACTATGAACGGTTCATTGAGCGGTTTCCGGATGCACGGACCCTCGCCGAAGCTCCCGAAGAAGAAGTCTTCAAGGCGTGGGAGGGGCTGGGCTATTACTCCCGCATCCGCAACTTTCACAGTGCCGTGAAGGAAGTGGTTTCTTCCTGCGGCGGAAAGGTGCCGGATGATCCGGAAACATTTTCACGGCTGAAGGGAGTCGGTCCGTACACGGTCGGAGCCGTGCTGTCCATCGCTTACGGAAAGCGGATTCCGGCGGTGGACGGAAACGTGATGCGCGTGTATTCCCGGCTTTTTGCCTTGACCGATGACATCGCCTCGCAAAGAACCCGAAAAAAGATGGAGGCCATCGGCTGGAAACTGGTCCCGGAAGAGTGTCCGGGCGATTTCAATCAGGCTCTCATGGAGTTGGGAGCGACCTGCTGCACACCGGCTTCCCCGCAATGCCTATTCTGCCCTGTGCGATCGTTTTGTGATGCATATGCGCAAGGGTTGGAAAGGGAACTGCCGGTCAAGAAAAAGCAGAAGCAACCCC
Source organism: Staphylospora marina (assembly GCF_003856495.1). Lineage (GTDB taxonomy): Bacteria > Bacillota > Bacilli > Thermoactinomycetales > Thermoactinomycetaceae > Staphylospora > Staphylospora marina. Next base: position 318,950 of record NZ_CP034118.1, read on the forward strand.
TCAAAGAAGAAGTGATCATGGGGATTGTGGAGTGCGAAGGACGCATTCTGATGGAAAAGCGCCCGAGAGGCGGGCTGCTCGGCGGCATGTACGGACTTCCCGTCATGAAGATCCAACCCGGGGACACCGTTTCGGAAACAATGGGAAAATTCTGTGACGCATTTCGGGCGTCCGTGACGAATACAAGCATTGAAGGGCGTTTTGAGCACGTTTTCAGTCACCGGCACTGGATGGTCACGGTGGTGCGTGCCCGGACGCAGCGGATGTTCATTCCGGATCAGGGAGAATGGGAATGGCTTTCCGCCGATGAACGGAAGAAAAAGCCGTCATCCAAGGTGTTTCTCAAAGCATTGGGATGCATCGGCGACCAGATTCCATAATTTGTTCACGAAACATTTGGCATGTTGCGACCGTTTTTTATGAAAAGAAAGGATTTATACCTGGAAGAGGAGAGACGAGCGGTGGAAGAGAAAAAACGGCAACCGGGTGAACCGGTGCACGAAGACCGGCTTTCCACGGGGGAAGAAGCGGTGGAAAACACTTCCGGGGCCGCCGGTGAACCGAGCGGAAATGTTCCGGAGCAAGCAGGCGGTCCGGCCGGAAACGAAGGAAGCGCACAACAACCGGCTCAAGTGGAAGAGAAGACGGAAACCGACGCCGAACATCCCGAGGATCGGCAGCCGGGCAGTGACGACCGGAAAGATCGGGCTTTCGACACCATGGAACTTCGCCTGTTCGATCAGCTTGACACATCCGTGAATGCGGATCCGTCGAAACCGGAGGATTCCGCTCCGTCCGCGCGGGCGGCCGAGCCGACCGGAGAAGGTCCGGATCGGAAGGAAGGGGAACCCGGGACGTCGACGGATGCGGCGGGAGAACCCGAAAACTCTCCCACGCAAAAAGACGAACGGGACACTGTCTCAGAGAGCGGGAAAGCCCCGATTGCTTCCGATCAGCCTGCCGGTGAGGGTTCCCGTGAAGCGGAAGTCGCCGCGAAACCGGCCGATGATGAACCGGTTGCGGACGGGGGCGGAGACAAAGCTTCCGATCAAGATCATGAACCGGTGGCGGGCGAGGACGGGGAAAAAGCGACCGGTGACGGTTCCGGCAGCGCGCCGGCAGAGGGCTCGAAGACCGAACGGAAAGAGTCCGAACCCGTTGCCGCCCGAAAAGCGAGCGAGCCGGACCCTGCTTCGGAGAAAAAGGACAACCGGGAAGATACCGGCGTGATCACCGCGATCAAAAGGGAAATTCGCAACACGCCCAAGCCCAAGAAAATGCTGGTGGGCACCATTGCGGTGGCGATGGTGTTGGCGGGTGTGGCGGGATTCAGTGCTTATGCGGACTCATCCGGGGTTTCCCTGCCCGAACAAAAACCGCAGGCCCAACAACCGGCCAAACAACCGGCCAAGCTCATGCTCACGCATTCCGGACAATCGTTTGAACTCGATCTTTACACGATGGGCTATGACGGAAAGAATCCGGACTCCATCGATCAGGGGAAACTGCGGAAATGGCTGGACGACGTGAAGGATCAGGTGACCGTTCAGCCCCAAAACGCCAAACGGAAAAAAATCACGAGCCAAATCACGCCCGAAAAGCCCGGGTTGAAAATGGACGTCAAAACCGTGGAGTCCTGGCTTTTGAATCTCGGAGCGTTGATCAACAAGCCCACCGAAATTCCGATGCTGGAAGTGGAGCCGTCCGTGACGGCGGCCGATCTTCAACAGGTCGATCAAAAACTGATCGGGAAATACACCACGCGCTTCGATCCGGGGAACGTGAACCGGACCACCAACATCAAACTGGCTTCGAAGGCGATCGACGGTCTCATCCTGATGCCGGGTGAGGTGTTCTCGTTCAACAAGGTGGTCGGCCCCCGCACGGCCGCCAGGGGGTACAAACCGGCTCCGGTGATCGTCAAAGGCGAGTACAGCGAGGGAATCGGCGGCGGTATCTGCCAAGTGTCCTCGACGCTGTACAACAGTGTGGATGAGGCCAATCTCCGGATTGTGCAGAGAAGAAGTCACAGCAAAGAAGTGACGTATGTTCCGCCGGGTCGGGATGCCACCGTCTCCTGGGGCGGGCCCGATTTCAAGTTCAAGAACAACCTGAACAAACCGGTGCTCATCCGCATCAAGATCTCCGGTTCCCGCCTCACGGTATACACCTATACCGTTCCGGGGGCCAAAGTGGCCCGCAAGAAGGTGCCGGAAGCTCCGGAGTCCTTCTCCACCATTCAGGTGGACCCCAACAAACCGACCGACGATCTGCCCAAGTCCGAACAATGATCGGGGGGGTTGAACCGGTCCCGCACGCGGGACCGGTTTTTCCGTTATTTCGGGAGTTCATCGGGGAGAAGATTTGCGCCATAATAAAGTGACGGCCGAAGTAGTCGCAGCAAGAATCGAGGATGAGAACGCATGGAAATTCTGCTCAGACCCATTCCGGGAGACGTCCGTCCGGAGTCGGTCTTCGTGCATGTCATGAGCCGCCGGCCTTACGCGTTTTGGCTGGACGGCAATCTTCCCGCGGAAGGCCTGGCCCGTTGGTCGTTTCTCGGCGCGGATCCCCGATTCCTGGTGGAGGTGCGGGACGGAACGACGAGGGTTGTTCACCGTGACCGCAAGGAAATCCTGGACGGAAATCCCTTTGACGCCATCAAGGACATTTGGAACCGCTTTCGAACTGACGGTGTTTCATACGGAGACATCCCGTTCATCGGGGGGTTTGTCGGTTATTTCGGTTACGAAATGAACCGATACGCGGAAAGCGTGCCGGCCGGCTTGCCCGATCCCGTCGGAGCGCCGGATTCGTTTTGGATGTTTGCGGATCGCGTGCTCATCTGGGATCAAAAGCTTCGAAAAGCGTGGCTGAGTCGGATTCTGCTCGGCGGTGAAGACAGAAAAAGCGCCGAGCGGGACATGGAGCGCGACGTGGAAGCCATTCTCCGCGCATCCGCCCGTCCGCTCCCCGAAGTGCCCGGCCATTCGCGGGACGATGCATCTGCCGAAGTCGGGATGTTTGCGGGAATGGAAACCAGGGAGACCTATCTGGAAAAGATCGCCCGCATCAAGGAGCACATCGCCGCCGGAGACATTTATCAGGCATGTTTCACCCATCCGTTTTCCTGCGTGTTGCATGCGGATCCTTTTGAACTGTATCGGGTGCTGCGGGCCGTGAACCCTGCTCCGTTTTCCTGTTTTTTGCGCATGGGGGATCTGGCCGTTTGCTCCTCGTCTCCGGAAAGATTTTTGAAACTCGGCGCAAACGGACTGTTGGAAACCCGGCCGATCAAAGGGACACGGCGCAGAAGCGGAGATGAAGCCGAAGATCGCGCACGGGCGGAGGAACTTCGCGCCAGCGTCAAAGACCGGGCGGAGAACGTCATGATCGTCGATTTGGCCCGCCACGACTTGGGCAAAGTCTCCGCAAGCGGAAGCGTCATCGTTCCCGAGCTGTTCCGAATCGAATCGTACGCCACGGTTCATCAGCTGGTCTCCGTCGTGGAAGGGAAACTGGCGGAAGGGGTCCATCCCGTGGATGCGATCCGCGCCTCGTTTCCGGGCGGGTCGATGACCGGGGCCCCCAAGATCAGAGCCATGGAGATCCTTCATGAACTGGAGACCGTGAAACGGGGAATCTATTCAGGCGGATTGGGTTACCTCGACGTGCGCGGGAATTTCGATCTCAGCATGGTGATTCGCACCGTCGTTTGTCGGGAGGATCGCGCCTGGTTCCACGTGGGAGGCGGCATTGTGGCCGACTCCGATCCGGATGACGAATACCGGGAGTCGCTGGACAAGGCAGCCGCGCTGAAAAGAGCGATCCTGCTGTGCAACCGGCGGGCATCATCCATCCCCGAAAATCCGGCGTGATCCCGGATCCGTCCAAGAAAAAACACCGGATTCCGCATGTTCAACGGCGGGCCGGTGCTTTTCATTTTTTTTGGGAAAACACGGTTGGAAGTTCCGTTTTCGGTAAAGAATATTGAATAGAAGGAATATTTTGCTTGTGACAACCCCGGAGGGAGGAAATCCGGATGAATCTCATGACCGCGGAACGGACGGATGTGCGTCGTGGCCGGTTTTCATGGTTGTTCAGATGTTCGGCGGTGCTTCATGCCGCAGCCGCGCTGCTGGTGCTGTTCGTCCTCGCCCGCGCGACGGAAGGTTCATGGCTGAAAAGATCCCTTTATCTGGTGAGCCATGAAAACTTGGTCATTCTGTCCTGGGTGAGCTCCCTGTTGTCGGTGTTGGCGGTGGTCGGGACTTTTGCCGTGTTGGTGTCGACCCTGAACCGGGATTTTCGGTTGATTTTGCAATGGGCCTGGTTGATCGGTCTGATCGGGGCGGCTGCACTCATTCTGAATCATCTCGCGCACATCTTGCTGTTTCCACCGCTGGTCAGGATGTTGGTCGACGTGCCGCGTCCCGACCTCGTCGTCCACATGGAACAGTGGGAACAATTGCTGAGTCCCGTGGTTCAGGTGTTCGCTCCCACCTGTTTTGCCGTCTGCGGACTGATTTTCACCGGTGCCATGTTTCGGACGCGTGGCATTTCCGTGCTGCATGCGTGGTGGTCATTGGGCGTGTGGGCGATTCTGCTGCTGGGGGCCTTGTCCGTGTGGTGGTCGGCGGAAGCGGTGGCTTGGTTTCAGGGGTTCGCCGTCTTCATGTACATCCCTTGGCTCTGGTCGATGGGGGAACGGGTATGAGTTCGCATGCGGGGAGAATCGGACACAAATTCGGTGACATTGAAAAGGAAGTCAAGCTCAGGTAAAATGATAACGCCGAGAGATTGTGAAACTTCCCGCAGTGGAGGAGAATCACCGTATGCGTCTTCGGTCTTTCCAATTGTCCGATGTCCATTCCGTCATCCAGATTTGGCAGATGACCGCAAATCACGAGCAGGAGAAAGAAACGCTCCGGGTCCTTTCCGAACAGCTCGGCCGTGACCGTGATCTGGTCATTGTGGCGGAAAACGGCGATGGACGGGTAGTCGGCGCCATTGTGGGCACCATGGACGGAAGCACTGGATTTTTTTATTGTCTCGCGGTTCATCCGGATTATCAGAGAAAGAAAGTGGGGACCATGCTGGTCAAAGCCTTGGAGGCCCGGTTTGTGCGGAAGGGCGTAAAGAGGATCTGGATCACGGTGGACAAAGGAACGGAGAAACTGCTGCCCTTTTATCAATATCTCGGCTACACCAACACCTGCAGCACGCGCTTGGAGAAAGAACTGTTCACGGCCCTCCGGGATCGTACCGGGTGAGGTGTCCGCGTCCGTTGCCTTGTCTTTCCAACCTGCCGGTTTTCGGCAGTTTTTTTTATCCGTCCCCTTTACGCCGGGGGGAAGTGTCGGGTAGAAAGTGACTTCCAACATTAGAATACGAAATTCTGAATGCGCTTTCAATCCGGAAAGGCGTCGGATTGGAAATTTGTGATGGATTGTTCATACACTTGACAAGAATCCGCCTGTTGGGCATAATGTTTTGAAATCAAACGGAACAAACGCCATGACGAGGACCAGTAGGACGGAATCCGGCCGTGCAGAGAGCGAAATCCGGAGGCTGAAAGATTTCGCCGGTACGGGCTGTCCGAACCCATCCTTCGAGCGGCTGATGAATGAAATCATGCCGGAGCTCCCCGTTATCGGAGCACGGTCCGGTGGGACCGGCAGAGTCGGGCGCGATCATGCGCCAACAAAGGTGGTACCGCGGAAGAGACGGGATGACAGACCACTCCCGCCCCGAAGGGCAGGGAAACGTTCCGGGGAGTCCCGACGGTTTGTCGACAAACATCCTCTTTCGTCCTTTACGGACGGAAGAGGTTTTTTTATTTTCCAAAGATGTTTTGCGGAGGGATGCGTCATGTTGAAAGACAAACGGATCGGATTCGTGGGGGCAGGTTCGATGTCCGAAGCCATCGTGGCGGGACTTCTCACGTCCGGTGAGGTTCGTCCGGAAAACATCTCCCTCTTCAATCGCCAAAACGGCGAGAGAATCCGGACGCTTATCGGGAAATGGAACCTTGAACCGGCCAACATGTCACCGGAACGCGTACTTGGTTCGGACGTGGTGATTCTGGCCGTCAAGCCCAAGGACTTGCCGGAAGTGCTCAGACGATGGGGAAGCGGCATCCGGCGGGGGCAGCTTGTCCTGTCCGTGGCGGCGGGAGTCTCCACGTCATGGATCGAGGCACGCGTCGGAGAGGGAACGGCCGTCATCCGGTGCATGCCCAACACATCCTGCGCGGTGGGACGGTCGGCGACGGCGCTCGCACCGGGCAGTCATGCCGGCAGGGACGAGATGAATGTGGCCAGGAGGCTGTTTGAGAGCATCGGGGAAGTGACCGAAGTGGACGAACGGCTGATGGACGCCGTCACCGGTTTGTCCGGGAGCGGCCCGGCGTATGTTTATTATCTGGCGGAAGCACTCGAATCGGCGGGGATCAGCGCGGGGCTGTCGCGGGATGCTGCCCGCCGGCTCACCGTTCAGACGCTGCTGGGAGCCGCGCACATGCTGCGTGAAACGGAAGAACCGGCGGAAATGCTTCGCCGGAAAGTGACTTCCCCGGGAGGAACCACCATGGCGGGCCTGGAAGTGCTGGACCGGTACCGGTTCCCGGAAGCGGTTCGGGAAGCGGTTCTTCGGGCCGCGGAGCGTTCCGTGGAAATGGGACGGCAACTGACCGGCTTCGAGGGATGATTTTCCAGTCATCCGCGTATTGACAATTCTGTTGGATTGACACAAGATAGATTGTTGTCCGGATTGACTTTAAAGCCGTAAAGCACGGAAAGCACGCAAAGAAACCCCGGTGATCGCGGGCAGCGATCACCGGATGCTTTTTTTCATTTGCTCAATTCAGAATTGGGTTGTTTTATGCTCTGTGAATTTTGGCAATAAATGAAAACGGGCGCTTGAGGTGGTCCGGTTGAACCTGAAACAGGGTGACACCATTCGCATCGAGAGTTTCAAGCATGGAGGAACCTTTCACAGAGCTTGGAAAGAGTCGGTCATACTCCGGCCGGAAGATCCGCTCATTCTGGCCAACCACGACGCCGAAGTCATCGAAAAGGACGGGAGGGAACGGATCTTTCCCGGACTGGCCGTTTGCCACTTTTCCAGGCGGGACTGGTTTCATACGGTGGTGCTGTTCGACGGGGAGTATCGATTGAAACAGTACTACTGCAACATCGCTTCTCCCTTTTGGTTGGAAGGAAAAACGCTTCGGTACGTCGATTATGATCTGGATTTGGTCGCGGAGCCCGATCTGACATTCCGGTGGCTGGATGAAGACGAATTTTCCGCAAACCGCATCCTGTACGGGTATCCGGATGATCTGGTCCGCAGAATCCATGACGCAAGAAACAGGCTTGAAGAGAGAATCCGCGGAAGGGAGGAGCCGTTCGGTCCCGGGTTCGCTCCATTTTGGTGCAAGCGCTGGTTTGAATGGACAAACCGGAAAGGAAAGATGGAGTGAATGTGGACATGTTCGGAAAGAGACGCTTTCTGAGGTGGATTGGCACGTTGGTTTCGTTGGTTGCGGCCGCCTGGCTGATCAATCAGTACGGAGTGGCGATGTCCGTGGTCAGCGGAACATCCATGGCTCCCACCCTCCAGGACGGTGACCGCCTTTTGGTCAACAAGTTCCGGTTTCTGGTGAAGGAACCCTCGGTGGGAGATGTGATCACCTTCAGGGATCCCTCCGACCAAAACCGCTTTCTCGTCAAACGGGTGATCGGAGTGGGAGGAGATGTGATCGAAATCCGTGGAGGAGTCGTGTACCGAAACGGGATCCCCGTCCGGGAAACCTACACGTCCTCGCCGGTGGAAGGAGATGATCACGGGCCGGTGAAGGTGAAGCCCGGAACGGTCTTCGTTTTGGGAGACAATCGTCAGCTCCATGCGTCCCGGGACAGCCGGTATGAAAGTGTCGGGCTGGTACCGGTGAACCTGATCGACGGCAAGGTGGAATGGATTTTGTGGAGACCTTCTTTGGCGGCATCTTTGTAGATTTCAAGGCGCAGAAAACAATTTGAAATAGGTATAAAAGTCGAAAATTGTTCACAGAATGAGAATTGCGCATCCGTACAAATGCCGCATAATAGGAAAGTGTTTGACCTTTCCCGCGCGTCAATTCTGCGGACAAGTGGTCCGGTCTTTTTTCCCGGGCTGCCCCGTCACATACAAAAAACGTTTTTCACGATGAAAACCGGGAGGTATTTTGTCATGGACCTGCTCACAAAAACCAGGAGAATCTCAAAAATCCTGCAAAAGAACGTCGGTCACCATCTGGTGGACTTCGACGAAGTGGCACATGCCCTGTGCGACATCATCGGTGCCAACGTGTACATCGTCGGCCCGGAAGGGAAGCTTCTGGGACTTGCCATCAACCACGAAGTGGAAAATGAGCGCATGCAGCAGTATCTGCGGGAGCGTCAATTCCCGAGCGAATACGCCAAACTGCTGATGGATGCGGACAAACCGATGACCAACATCGGCGTGGACAGCCCGTACACCGCTTATCCGACGGAAATGAAGGACATGTTCCGCCAAGGATATACCACGTTGGTGCCGATCATCGGCGGCGGCGATCATCTCGGAACGTTGGTGCTTTCCCGGCTGAACAACCAGTTTGAAGAGGATGACCTGGTGCTCGCGGAGTACGGGGCCACCGTCGTCGGAATGGAAATTCTGCGCGAGAGGGCCGGACAGATCGAAGATGAAGCGCGGAGCCGGGCGGTCGTGCAACTGGCGATCAACTCGCTCTCTTTCAGCGAATTGGAAGCCGCCGAGCACATCTTCAATGAGCTGGACGGCACGGAAGGGCTGCTGGTTGCCAGCAAGATCGCCGATCGCGTGGGGATCACCCGCTCCGTCATCGTCAACGCGCTTCGCAAACTGGAGAGCGCCGGTGTGGTGGAGTCCCGCTCTCTCGGCATGAAGGGAACCTACATCAAAATCCTCAACAACAAACTGCTCCCCGCATTGGAAAAAGCACGTCACTGAGAAGACAAGCCCCGGAGTCCTTTCGGGGCTCTATTTTTAGGGAAAATTCATGAAAATTGGCATGATTGGGATGGTTCGCTTATTGAGGCGTTTCAGGGTCTGGTGTATAATTTCTGTACTTCTCCTCCGCTTCTTCCCGATTTTGCTATAATGTTCTTTGACAAGAGGAGTTTTCAGGGCGGAGGGATTGCGGCGGATGAACAGTGTACGGCGTTACCTTCTGTTTGTGAAGCCTTACGGTAAACAAATCGCGGCCACCATGGCGGTGGGAATCCTGAAATTCGGCATCCCGCTCCTTTTGCCCCTGTTGTTGAAATACGTGGTGGACGAACTCCTCCTTTCTCCCCTGTCGCCGGATGAAAAACTCCGGAAACTGGGCATGGTGATCATCGGTACCCTGTTCCTGTTCACCGTGGTGCGGCTGCCTGTCGAGTACTGGCGCCAGTACTTTGCGCAATGGACGGCGAGCCGCGTTCTTTTTGACCTCAGAAACCGGCTGTTTGATCACATCCAGAAATTATCCCTCAGGTATTACCAAAACCAGAAAGCGGGACAGATCATCTCCAGGGTGATCAACGACGTGGAACAGACCAAAGAGTTCGTGATCACCGGGATGATGAACATCTGGCTGGATTTCACCACGCTGGCGATCGCCGTCGGTGCGATGCTCTGGCTGGATCCGTGGATGACGCTGGTTTCACTCGCGATTTTCCCCCTGTATGCCGTTTGTGTGAAATATTTCTTCAAGAACATGCGTCGTTCCACAGGGGAACGTTCGCAGGCTCTGGCCGAACTCCAGGGCCATCTCCATGAACGGGTGCAAGGCATCGCCGTCATCCGGGCATTCCGTCTCGAGGAGCATGAACAGCAACAATTCGAAACGCGCAACCGTCATTTTCTTGACAAGGCCGTCGCCCATACCCGCTGGGTGGCCAGAACGTTTGCCGCCATCAACACCATCACCGATCTCGCTCCCATCATCGTCATTTCCGTCTCCGCCTGGCTCGTGATCAGCGGCGATCTGACCATCGGGGAAATGACCGCGTTTTACGGGTACATGGGTCTCATCTATAATCCGGTTCGCCGCCTCGTCAATGCTTCCACCACGCTCACCCAGGCATTGGCTTCCATGGACCGCGTGTTTGAATTTCTGGACGAAGCCCATGAGATCACCGATCGTCCGGATGCCAGGGACATTTCCAAAGTACGTGGACACATTCGTCTGGAACGGGTGAAATTTCGCTATCATGCGGAGCAGGATTGGATCTTGAACGGGGTGAACCTCGAAGTTCTTCCCGGACAGACGGTGGCGCTGGTCGGACCGAGCGGGGGCGGAAAATCCAGCATCATATCGCTGATCCCGCGATTTTTCGACGTCGCGGAAGGAAGCGTTCGTCTCGACGGCATCGATGTCCGGGATTTCACCCAAGCCTCCCTCAGGGAGAAGATCGGATTGGTCATGCAGGAACCCGTCCTCTTCAGCGGGACCGTGGAGGACAACATCCGGATGGGCAAGATCGATGCCACGATGGAAGAAATCATCGAAGCGGCCAAGGCGGCGGGAGCCCATGAATTCATCGGGGGACTGCCCGACGGATACCGGACGGAGATCGGAGAGCGCGGAGTGAAGCTCTCGGGAGGCCAGAAACAGCGCATTGCGCTTGCGAGGGTGTTTCTCAAGAATCCTCCGGTGTTGATCCTGGATGAAGCCACTTCCGCCCTGGATCTGAAGACGGAAAAGTGGGTACAGGAGTCCCTGGACCGGCTTTCCGAGGGCAGAACCACGATCATCGTCGCCCACCGTCTTTCCACCATCACGCATGCGGATCGCATTTTCGTGATCAACAACGGAATCGTGGTCGAACAGGGGACTCATGAAGAACTGATGGACATGGGCGGGTTGTATCATGAGCTGTACACCGTTCAAAATCTGGAAAATCTTCGCGAAGAAGCCGGGGATCCCGGTTTGGGTGCCCTTTCATTGACGGAGGGAAAACATGCATAAAACATACCGGGTTCAATATGAGTGGGATATCGTGCACATCCGGAGCGAGGCCCGCGAAATCGCAAGAATGATGGGCTTTGACGAAGTGGATCAGGCGAGGATCGTTCAAGCGATTTCAGAGCTGGGCCGCAATGTGATCCATCATGCCGAAGAAGGGGAGATCACCCTTTCCGAGGCGGAAGAAAACGGGCAGCGCGGCATCCGGATCCGGGTTCGGGACACGGGACCGGGGATGCCCAACCTGCAGGATTGGAAACAGGGGACGGGTCAATCCGTCGGCGAGACCGGGGGCCTCAAGTCGGTGGACATGCTGATGGATGAAATGCGGCAGATTCCCGTTGACTCCGGAACGTGCGTGGAAGCGATCAAGTGGTTGAAACATGCGGATGTGGAAAATGAGTCCACGGTCCGCCCTCAGCGTCAATCGTGAGGATGGCCGGTCGCCGACGTGATCCGGCGGGCTTCACGGACAATCCCGGCCGCCCCCCGTGGGGCGGCTTTTTTTTGTTTCCGAGCATTTTCCAATTGCCTTATCAACAAATGTTCACAACTTATTCATTAGTATCCCGGAAGCATGGATTACACTATGAAGTAACGGAGAATCCTGAAAGAAACAACGCCGGAGAGGCAATAATACTCGTAATTCTCGGTGTAGCCAATTGATGAACCTTTGGCCCCCTCCCTTGAAACCTGTACCGCCATCCACTACAATGATGGTGGTATAAAGCGCACCTTTGAACATTTCCCGAAAGTCCGGTTTTTGAGAATTGGGGGATGTAAAATCATGGGTCCACCGGCCTGTGGTCTTACATTTTTTGTGTGTTTGGCGGAGGTTTGAACCCCGCGGCGGAGACGCACCGGAAGTCTTCGTGAAAACGGTTCATTCCCGGCGATGTTTCGTGGGAGAAAGGAGGCCTGCGGCGGTGCAACGGTCAATACCCCGGCAGGACGCCGGCAACCGGTTCATGCCGGATGAAGTGACCGCAAAAACGGGTCCGTCGTGGCGGGACTTTGTGGAGATCACCAAGCCCGGGATCAACAAAAGCAACCTGCTTGCCGCTTTTGCCGGCTACTGGATGGCGGCCGGGTTGACGGAGCTTGATGTTCCGGTTCTTCTGTGGACGCTTCTCGGGACCGCGTTGGTGATCGCCGGCGGTTGCACATTGAACAACCTGTATGACCGCGACATTGATCCGCTCATGGAGCGAACCCGGGATCGCACCCTGGTTCGGGGGACCATCAGGCCGTCGGTCGCGCTCTGGTACGGGATTGTGCTGACCGTGACCGGTTTGACGGTACTCGCTTTGGGGGCCAACCCCCTGGCGGCCTTGCTCGGATTCATGGGGTTTTTTGTGTATGTCGTGGTGTATACCATGTGGTTGAAGCGAACCAGCGTTCACAATACCTTGGTGGGAAGCTTTTCCGGCGCCGTTCCTCCGGTGATCGGATGGGTCGCGGCCGAAGGAACGCTCGGTCCGGAAGCATGGGCGCTGTTTCTCATTCTGTTTTTCTGGCAACCTCCTCATTTCTTCGCTCTCGCCATGCGAAGAGTGGATGATTACCGGGCGGCGGGCATTCCGATGCTTCCGGTGGTGAGAGGGTTTCAGGCCACGAAAAAACAGACTCTGGCATACACGATTCTTTTGTTCGTTTCTTCACTATTTCTGTGGTGGACGGGGGCTTGCGGTTGGATCTACCTCGTCGCTGCGGTCATTCTGGGCGGGTTATACGTCCGGCTGGTTCTGAAAGGGTTCAGAACCGGCAATGACGTGGAATGGGCGAATCGATTGTTCTTCTATTCCCTGATCTACCTGACGGTGCTCTTCACGGTGATCATCGTGGATGTGACCGTCCGGGAACTTTTGTGAGCCGGAAACAGTGCCAGCCATGCGCTTGACATAGATTTTGCACTGTGAAAATTTTGGATGGATCCGGTCTCCCGGCGACTCAGGGCCGGATCAAGGTTCAGAAAGTGGGGTTTGATCGCGGTGAGTCGACAACATTTCTGGCGAGTCCTGCCAATTGTCGCACTGGTTGTTCTCGCTCTTTCCGGATGTTCCGGTCATGAGAGCCTGAACACCCTGGATCCCAAGGGATCCGCCGGTGAAACGCAGTTTGACTTGATGAAGCTGAGCTTCCTCATCATGCTTGGAGTTTTTGCTACCGTCATCACCATTTTTGTCTACGTGTTGATCCGTTTCCGCAAACGCAAGGGAGTCGAGCGGAAAGTGGACAACGTTCACGGAAACATCTGGTATGAAATCACCTGGACGGTCATTCCGATCATCCTGCTCACGATCATGGCCATCCCCACGGTGAAAAGCACCTTCGATCTCGCCGAAGAGCCAGAGGGCGAAGATGTGCTCAAGGTCAAAGTGACGGGTCACCAGTACTGGTGGGAATTTGAATATCCGGAGCTTGGCATCCGGACGGCCCAAGAGCTGTACATTCCGGTCGGCAAGAAAGTGTTCCTGGAGATCCACGGCCGCGACGTGCTGCACTCCTTCTGGGTGCCGGCGCTGGGTGGCAAAATGGACGTCATTCCGGGACGCGTCAACACCATGACGCTTGACGCCGACAAACCCGGCATGTATCAGGGCAAGTGCGCGGAGCTCTGCGGAGCCGGTCACGCGCTGATGGACTTCCGGGTGTATGCCAAGGAACAAAGCGAATTTGACGCATGGGTCGCCCAAATGAAAAAACCGGCTTCCGTCGCCACCACTTCCGACCAGAAGAAGGGTGAGGAGCTGTTCCTGCAAAACTGTCTGGCTTGCCACGCCGGAACCCATCCGAAAATCAAGGCTCCGGACCTGACCAAGTTCGGCACCAGGGAAACGGTCGCCGGCATTCTGCCGCACACCGAGGAAAACCTGAAAAAATGGCTGAAAGACCCGCAATCGGTCAAACCGGGTGCGAACATGCCGAAGATCGATTATCTGCAACCCGACGAACTGGAAGCACTGGTCGATTACCTCGAGAGCCGCAAATGATGCGGATGGACCGACATGTTCCATACGAAACTAGCACATGATGTCGAAAAGGAGGGAACACCATGGGGACGCTGATCGTGCTGGTCGTACTGGCTCTGTTTTTGATCGCCATCTTCAACGGTGGCTATAACCGGACCTTCCTGGAGCGGGTCAAAAACAGCACGGTGTGGGACTGGCTCACCACGGTGGACCATAAGAAGATTGGGATTCTGTACTTTTTGTCCGGTTTCGTCTTCTTCATTATCGGCGGGATCGAAGCATTGCTCATTCGGCTTCAGCTGATCGTTCCGCACAATGATCTGTTCGTGGGGGACACGTTCAACGAACTGATCACCATGCACGGAACCACGATGATCTTCCTGGCCGCGATGCCGATGATCTTCGGTCTGATGAACGTCGTGATTCCGCTGCAGATCGGTGCCCGCGACGTTGCGTTCCCGTTTCTGAACGCACTCGGGTTCTGGCTGTTCACCGCCGGTGGATTGCTGCTGAACCTGAGCTGGATCTTCGGCGGTGCGCCGGATGCCGGCTGGACCTCCTACACGCAGCTGGCGCTGAATGAATACAGCCCGGGACCGGGGATCGATTATTATGTGTTGGGTCTCCAGATTTCCGGGATCGGTACCCTGATCGGTGCCCTGAACTTCATGGTCACCATCGTCAACATGCGCACGCCCGGAATGACCTTCCTGCGCATGCCGATGTTCACCTGGACGACGTTCGTGACCTCCGGTCTGATTCTGTTCGCTTTCCCGGCCTTGACCGTGGGCCTGCTCCTTCTGATGTTCGACCGCCTGTTCGGCGCGAACTTCTTTGATCACGCGATGGGCGGAAGCGCCGTCCTCTGGCAGCACTTGTTCTGGATCTTCGGTCACCCGGAAGTGTACATCGTGATTCTTCCGGCGTTCGGAATCATGTCCGAAGTGATCAGCACCTTCTCCAAAAAGCGCCTGTTCGGTTACGAATCCATGGTGATCGCCACCACGGTGATCGGGTTCCTCGGCTTCATGGTGTGGGTGCACCACATGTTCACCGTGGGTCTGGGTCCGGTCGCAAACTCGGTGTTCGCGGTTGCCACGATGTCGATTGCCGTTCCGACCGGTGTGAAAGTGTTCAACTGGCTGTTTACGATGTGGGGCGGAGAACTGCGCTTCACCACCGCCATGCTCTTTGCCGTGGGATTCATCCCCACCTTCGTGATGGGCGGAATGACCGGTGTCATGCTGGCTCTGCCGCCGGCTGACTTCCAGTTCCAGGACAGCTACTTCGTCGTCGCCCACTTCCACTATGTGCTCATCGGGGGCACGGTGATGGCGCTGTTCGCCGGTTCCTACTACTGGTGGCCGAAAATGTTCGGCAAATTGCTGGATGAAAAACTGGGCAAAATCCATTTCTGGTTCTTCTTCATCGGGTTCCACCTGACTTTCTTCCCGCAGCACTTCCTGGGGCTTTTCGGAATGCCGCGGCGTGTGTTCACCTATCAGTCGGGGGTCAACCTGGAAACGCTGAACTTGATCAGCACCATCGGCGTGTTCGGAATGGTCATCGGTACGCTGGCGTTCATGTTCAACGTTGTCAAGACGTTCAAAAAAGGCGTGCAGGCTTCGTCCGACCCGTGGAACGGCCGGACGCTGGAGTGGGCTTGCGCTTCGCCGCCGGCTCCGTACAACTTCGCGCAGCTGCCCAAGGTTCGCGGATATGACGCCTTCTGGCTGGAAAAAGAAGCGGGCAACAAGGAAATGCAGCCTGCCGAGCCGTTGGCACCGATTCACATGCCGTCCAATTCCCACATTCCGATTCTGATGGCGATCGGTTTCTTTGTCGCCGGTTTCGGATTCATCGCCCGCGGGGACTTCTCGATGGCGATCCTGGGATTGGTGATGGTGTTCATCACCATGTTCATGCGATCCTTTGATCGGGATCCCGGCTATTACATCCCGGTTGAGGAGATCGAGCGGACGGAAAAGGGGGTTAAGTCTTAATGGCAGCGCATGATGTCAAGCTGACCCCTGGTGGTCACAATGAAACGGCGACACTGGACGGGAAAAACAAGGTTCTCGGTTTCTGGCTCTTCCTCGGAGCCGAAACCGTTCTGTTCGCCTGCCTGTTCGGGAGCTACCTGGCGCTGCGCCATCAGACGATGGGCGGCCCGACCGGTCAGGAACTGTTCGACATGAAGCTGGTGGCGCTCGCCACGGCCCTGCTTCTGACCAGCAGCTTGACCAGCGTTTTGGCCATGGTTGCCATGAACCGTCTGCAGAAAAAGCAGACCGTGTTCTGGCTCGTCGTGACGGTGTTGCTGGGCTTGGGCTTCCTGGTTCTGGAGATTTACGAGTTCATTCACTATGTCCATCTGGGGCATACTTTCATGAGCAGCGCGTTCGGATCTTCCTTCTACGCGCTGGTGGGTACCCACGGTGCTCACGTCACGTTCGGGATTGTCTGGATTTCCACGCTCATCTTCCAGACGGTCCGTCGTGGCATCACCCTCGAGATGGCACCGAAGCTCTTCGTCGCCAGCCTGTATTGGCACTTCATCGACGTGGTTTGGGTGTTCATCTTCACTCTGGTGTATCTTCTCGGAAAGGTGGGCTGACAGGTGGCCAACCATCATGACACCGCGGGCAAACCCGCATCCCACAAGCCGGAGACTGCCACAAAGCACGTGATCTCCTTTGTGGTCATGATCGTACTGACCGCCGCGGCTTTCTACCTGGTGGCCACGGACGTGGTGGCCGAGCATCTCGTGCTGCCTCTGATGCTGATCTTGGCCGCGATTCAGGTGCTTTTGCAACTGTTCGTGTTCATGCACCTGGACCGGAAAGGAAGCGGCTTTATCACCGCATTCATGGTGCTCGGGATTGTCATCGCCGTGGTCTCCGCAGTGGGCATCATCCTGATGTAACATGTTTCGTTGCCCTCTGACCACTCTGTCAGGGGGCATTTTCCGCTATTCGGGAAACATTCAGGAAAAACTCGGGGGAGGAACTTTCGTGGAAGGAAGCACTTTGGCGCTGATCAGCACTTCCTGCACGTTCACCAGCGCGGTCTGCATGGCTGTGGGGTGGATCATGATCCGGCGGGGGAACCGTGAAGCTCACCGGAAACTGATGATCGCATCCGTGATCTTGGCCGCTCTCTTCTTTGCCATTTACATGGCCCGGACGGTCTTTGTCGGCAATACGGCTTTCGGAGGCCCGGAATCCGTCAAGCCCTATTACACGGCATTTTTGACGTTCCACATCTTCTTGACCATTCTTTCCCCCATTCTGGTGCTCCGGATGCTGTATCTGGCCCGCAAGGAGCAATTTGAGGCTCACAAGAAGCTCGGACCGTGGGCGTCGGGTGTCTGGTTTGTCACCGCGCTGACGGGGGTCATGGTGTACTTGCTGTTGTTTGTCATTTACCCCGAAGGTCCCACGACCAACATGTTCCGGGCTTATTGGGGATTCTGACGGGAGAATGTCATAATTTGCAAGGGTTGAATGCCGGCTTCCCGGAAGACCGGCCGAAAGACCGGAGACCGGGTTCATCCTTTGCCATGATCCGAAGGCCGTTTCCACGCCCCCGCGTTCGCCGGGGGTCCTTTCATTTCATGGAATCGGTGGTTGGACGGTCGATGGGGTTGAAGGAAATTCCGCGGGAGCGGAACCGTGGACGAAACCGTTTCGGACTCCTCAGTTTTCGGAGTATTCGGTGAACACCGGCTTCATGTGCGGAAGAGACGGGTTCATTTCGTCGCTCCGGCATCATCGGTGCGTGACATCTCGGAGAGAGGAGCGTTGATGTGCATCATGGGTAACGGTCAGACAGAGATGATGGAAAGGACGCGTGAGTCCGTGGCGGAAGCGGAGAAGCGATTGCCGTATCAAGCGGCCCCGGCACCCGAAAGACCGATGAAACGGCTTGTGCCGGCATTGGGATGGGCGGAAGGGGTGCTGTTCGGAGGAATCACCGGGCTGGGGTATTTCGGGGCTTATCAGTCCGAATTGGCCTACAAGGAATACTACGGCCTCCCTTCGCTCTACGCGGACGTCACCATCAACGCGGTCATTCTGGCCGCATCCTCCATTGTGTTGGTGCTGTTTTTGATTTTGATGTTTGAGCAGGTTCCGATGTTGAAACGGGTCAGTCATTGGACCCTGCCCGTTTTGTTGCCTTTTTCGGCGGGAATGATCATCGCTCTCCGGAACGATTTCAAGATTCATCTGTCCTGGACGTTCCTGCTGGGCATTTTTGTCGTGTACGCGCTCCTGACCGCATGCCTGTTGGTTTTGTTTTCCCGAAAGCAATGGTTTTTCGGAATCTTGCTGTTCATCGTCCTGGTCATTTCCGTCAGCCGGGCCAGCGGCTACGTGAATGCGGCCAACCAGAGGGAATTTCTCATGATCGAAGGGGATGAGCCGATGGTGGTGGTGGACACGTACAAGGAAGCCCTCATCGCCATGCCGGTGGACCGGAAAACCGGAACGCTCAAGCCGGAATATCGCTTTATTGAACAAAAGACGGAGTTCAATGAATCGATGACGTTGAAAAAGGCCACCATCGGTCCGTTTCCTCCGGTGAAGCAGCCTGAGGGGAGGGACTGAAAAAAACGGTACACGTTCCGCTCGCAAGCGAGAAGGGAACGTGTACCGAGGTTCCCGGGCGGTATTGGCAGGATGGAGCCGCCGTCAGCATCCGGTCTTTTTCAGGGCATCTGCGATCCTGTATTTTCTTGAAACCTGGGTGTCCACGTATATTTTCCACATCTGTTTGGCACAGTCTGCCGAGCAGATGGGAGATTCAAAGCTGATGTCCACGTAAAAGGCTTCATTTCCGCAGATGGAACAGGGAGAAGGCTTGCGGACCGGCAGGAGAAGATCCTCCGTCCGATGCAGGCTGTCCTGCTTCACAGCGATCAACTCCCATTCCTTGGTGTGAAAAAATGGATTCTTTTTTATCGTACCATGGTTCAGCGAAGGTTGGCAAATGCGCCGCCTGAACCCGTGGGAGTCGGATGGAACTCCCGATCGGCGGCTGCGGGAGGTTCATGCAAATGATTCACGATCGTTTGATTGCCATGGAACCGGTGTTGAAAGAGATTGGCTCGAAGTTGGAACACACGTCGATCGTTTGGGCCGTCACCGGTTCGACCGGAATGGCCCTGCAAGGAATGCCCGTCATCCCATCCGATCTCGATCTGCAGACGGATCGGGATGGAGCGTATGCGCTCGCGTCCCTGTTTTCGGACCGAATCGTCCGTCCGGTCACCTTTTCATCCACGGAGCGGATTTGTTCCCATTTCGGCGCGTTTGAGATCCTGGGAGTGCAAGTCGAAATCATGGGGGATGTCAGCAAACGGATGCCGGACGGGAAATGGGAGGACCCGGTGGATGTGAAACAGGTGCGCAGATGGGTGAATTGGAGGGGGATGAGACTGCCGGTGATGGATTTGGCCCATGAGGCAGAGGCCTATCGCAGGTTGGGGAGAACGGAAAAAGCGGAGAGGATCCGGAAATGGCTGGAGGGGAAAACGGCCCGTCAGAATGAATGAAGGCGCTCGATACAGGCGCCTTTTCTTTATGCTTTCAATTGCAGCAGACTTTGTCGTTTGGGGATGATGGACGCTTCCTTGGCACGCAGGCAGACGATCAGGAACGCCGCCGGCTCCTCGAAATGAGGACAGTGCGCGGACTTTTCGAACCAGACCAATTCCTTGTGCGGGGCGTTCAACCGCTCCACGTATTGTTGTTGAAGCTCATGCTGCGAAAGGAAATCGTAGCGGCCCACGCAGAAGTACGCGGGAACTTTCAGTTCGGGGACCTGGTGAAAAATGTTGAAGTCCCAGACTTCGGGGCACAAGCAGTCCCGGGAGAAATGCATGCCTTTCAAATACTTCAACCAGTCCATCAAGGTGTATTCCGGTGAGACCAATCCTTTCAGAAAACGCCGGAAAAACCCTCCCGATCGGATGAAGCCTCCGAAACGCATGAGCCACTTCATGTGAACGGACAGTCTCTTCCAGTCTTTGTACGGGGGATATCCGATTTCTTCCAATTCCTTCTGCGCTCTCCGTTTGCGGGCCTGAACGGTGTAAATCAACAGGTGGCGGTATGTAATGGAATGGGCTCGTTCGACATCGGTGAACTGTCCGATGGCGATGTAGGCATGCAAAAGCTCCGGATATTTGCTTGCCACCAACGAGCCGATCACGCTGCCCCAGGAATGTCCGGCCAAAAACAGTTTTTTCTTTCCGAACCGTTTGAGCAGGTATTCGATCAGTTCTTTGGTGTCTTTCACCATCTGTTCGACGGTCATGCTCGAAGCGGAGATCTCCTTGCTCCGGGATTTTCCGGATCCCCTTTGATCCCAGTTGACGACGATGAAGTGTTTCTCCAGTTCGGCCTGAAAATGACGGGCAAAACCGATCTGGGCCCAGCCGGGTCCGCCGTGCAGAAACAGCAGAATCGGTTGGCTCACGTCCATCCCGCGGATCATGATGGTCTGATCCACTTCACCCAGACGAACGGTTTCCAGTGTCGCGATGCTGCCGTCGATGATCTGCTTCTGGCTGTTTCTGAATTGGGGAGTTCGACTTTTGAACATTCTGACTCCCTTCCTTTTTTGCTGGTATTGTCGGGTTTTAAAGTATTCTTCATTTATTTGTGCATTCCTGCCGAATGATGTATTTTATTTTTTCTCAGCATGATCTAATTAAAAAAGATGGAATCGGAAGAAAAGGGGAATTTCGGAAAAACGTGCGGTTCGATGCCCGAGAAAAAATCCCCCTCCACATGGGAGGGGAATGTCGGGGGAAGCCGGTCACTCCGTCGAAATCGAAGGATCGGCCTGTTGCTTTTTCGGGATGACTTGAATGAAGTGACGGTCCGGCTCAAGAAGCAGCGTTTTCACCTTTTCCGCCGTTTCCGTCTGTCCGGAGCGGAGCAATTCCTGAACGTAAGCGCCGAGCAGTTCGTGGATGTCCGCGACGCCCCGGTCATCCAGCGGCTCCAGAAGAACCTTGGCCGCTTTGGCGATCCGGCGCATGAGGGCTCCCTCGTTCAGTCCCATTTCGGGGACGAGCCGCAGGTACACCCTTCCGCCGGTCATCCCGGAGCAGATCCACGGTCCGGGATCGCCCAGGACGACCGCGCGTCCATCCGTCATGTATTCGAAGGCAAATCCTTTGATGTTGGCGCGGGAGGCGATCATGCCCAGGTCGTCGCGCAGCGGTTCGCGGATCTCTCCGCCGAACACCAGATCCGCGCCCGAGAGCCGGATCCCGGCCCGGGAATCCGCGTCGCCCTGTACCATGAACAGGCCCTTCTGGGCGCCGTAGCAAAACCCTTTGCCCACGGAACCGTTGATCAACACGCCGTGACGGTTTTTCACTTTCAGCACGGAAACCCTGCCGCCGAACGCCGTCTTTCCGACCCCGTCCTGTGCCCCGCCGAGTACGGTTGCCACGATTCCGTCGGCATTGAAAGCGGCAAATCCGTTTCCGGGCACGGATCCGTCCGTGAACGTGTAACGCCACTCGGGCAGATGGCGGTAGCCGCCGTTGAAGCGTCCTCCCACCCGGTCGCCGGACAGATCGCCCAGCAACACGCGGTGGACGCTGTTGATGCCGGAATGGACCCCGCCGTGTCCCATTCCGCCCGCCACCGTCAGGGCTCCGGTGAGGACCGCCGCTTTTTCTTCGGTCTGCACCCGTTCGGCGTGGACCGGCAGGGAAACCGTGTTCCGGACGGCAAGCAGATCCGACAGGTCCAGACGATCGAGCTCCCGCACCTGCACCAGGAGATCGGAGCGGCCGACCAGATCCTGCGTGCGGGTGAAGCCGAGCCGGGCGGTCAGGCGTTTCACCTCTTCGCCGAAGGCGGTGAACAGGCGCATCAGGTTGTTCACCGAGCGGTCGAACTCGCGGGGGACAAATCGCCGGAGACCGTGTTCCTCCGCTTCTTCCACGGTTTCGATCTGCGTGGCGATGCCCACGTGACAGGTGTCCAGATGACATCCCCGGCAAGTGGTGCATCCGATGGCCAACATGGCGAGCGTTCCAAAGCCGATCCGGTTGGCTCCCAGAAGCATCAACTTCACGGCATCCAGCGCGCTGCGCACGCCCCCGTCCGCCCACAGCTCCACGGTGTGGCGGATGCCGGCTTCCAGCAGGGCGTTGTGTGCGGCCTTCACCCCGATTTCCGCGGGCAGACCGACATGCTGGAGTGCGTGAATGCGCGCCGCGCCGGTTCCTCCGTCGAAACCGCTGAGGGTGATGACATCCGCTCCCGCTTTGGCAATGCCGACGGCGATCGTGCCGATGTTGGGGACGACGGGTACTTTCACGATCACTTTGGCTTTCCGGTTGACCGTTTTCAGCTCGGTGATGATCTGAGCCAGGTCTTCGATGGAGTAGATGTCATGGTTGTTGGACGGGGAGATCAGGTCGCTGCCCGGCGTGGCATTCCGCGCGGCGGCCACTTTGGCGGACACTTTTTTGCCGGGAAGGTGTCCGCCTTCACCGGGTTTGGCGCCCTGACCGATTTTGATCTCCAGCCAGTTGGCCGAGTTGGCCAACTCCACGTTGACCCCGAAGCGTCCGGAAGCGATCTGGTGACCGCGGGTACGCGGGTATTTGCCCAGCATGTCCTTGGGCTCCCCGCCTTCCCCGTTCAGGCTGATCATGTTCAACCGGTCGGCCGCTTCGGCATAGGCCCGGAACGCCACTTCGCTTTGGGATCCGAATGACATCGAACTGATCACGAACGGCAGGGAATGATCTCCCACGCCGATGTCCACCCGTGCGGGATCGATGCCGGTGTCCCCCATGTCTTTGAGGTCGGCGGTGTGCCGGATGCTGAGCGGATTTTCCTTCTCCAGCGTCTCCAGTTTCTCCGCGAATTCCTCGTAACGGATGGATCCGTCGGCCAATTGCCCGATCGCTTTCCAGATCCGCGGCCACAAATGGTACAGTCGGGCCGATTTCGCTTTCTCCGACCGGAAGTCGGCGGCGCGTGCTTCGGCGTCCCGCTCCAGGGTTTCAAAGGTGAGCCCGGCTTTGTCCGAGCCGCACCAGTTCACCACGTCCAAAACTTCGGCCAGTTGCGGGGCGAGGCCGATGGAGGAGAACAGCCGGGCATATCCGCGCAGCTCGTGAATGCCGATCGTGGAAATGATTTTTTCCAACCCTTTGTTGATCGCGTCGTACAGGTGGAGGGCAGCCTGCTCCCCTTTCTCGCGGATGGCGGAGAACATGAGCCAGGGAGAAACCGCGTCCGCCCCCAACCCGATGGCCACCGCCACATCGTGCAGGTTGCGCATGGCCCCCGAGCGGAGCAGGATGGAGCAGCTGCGGCGCAGATTGACTCCGTCGTCGGCGCTGGCCGATTTGAGTGCCTTGTCAACGGCCGAAACGGCCAGATGCGGATCCAGGAACAGGCCGGTTCCGTCCAGGCATTCACTGTCATCCAGGATGATCAGCCGTTTTCCGGCCCGAACGGCCCGGACGGCCGCGGAAGCCAGCTCAGTGAGCCGGTGACGGATGCCGGTACCTTGTTGCCAAGAGAGGGAAAGCCGGACGGTTTCGTCCCGTTTGGCAAACCGCGCGACCAGATCCTCCATCGGCAGCGTTCTGCGTTCGGCGGCGACGGAGGCGCCGAAGCTTCCCTCGACGAGAATCGGGGAGGGGAGTTCCAGGCGAAGCGCCCCGTCCGGGCGGAATCCGCCGACCGTCGGCCGGGGGCCGATCACGGTGCGGGTGGAAAAGTGTTCCATCTCGCGCTCCCTGTCGATCGCCGGGTTGGTCACGACGGCCACGCTTTCTTTCAGAAAATCGGCCACGTTTTGCCGCACTTTTGCCAAAGCGGCCAGCGGAGCGTCGTGTCCCAGCGAACGGATCGGATCGGCTCCCGTGGAGGCCATCTGTTCCACCATCTGAATCTGTTCGCGATCCCAGCCGAATCCGGAAAATGCCGGTTCCGAGGCCTGAGGAATGTCTTCCGCCGACCGGATTTCCGGAGCGGGAGCGATCAGATGGGTTCGCCAAGTGCCGAAGTCGGACCTCTTTTTCACCCGCTCAAGCACCGTTTGCTGCACTTCGTGATGGGTGAGTACGCGCACTTCCGGGGACAGAAGGACACCGACCGTTTCACCCGGGGCGAGCGGCTTCGGATCCGCCGTCTGCGCGGAAGCCGGCACGATTCCCTGTTCCGAGGAGAAATACAGGGCCCGGTCCGTTTGCAACATCCAAAGCGGCCTCAGTCCCAGAGCGTCCACGCTGAACGCGCACTCATCCGCATGTCGGGAGACAATGCCGGCCGGTCCCTGTGCGAAAGGACCCCATGCCTGGCGGAAGTACATGTACAGATCCTGCAGCTCATCCGGCAAGTGAACGATTTCGCCCAAAATCGGCGGGAATGCCATTTCGATCGCTTCCAGCAGGCTGAACCCGTGACGGTGGATCAACGTTTCCAGGAACCGGTTGAGATCCTGGGAGTCACTGCCTCCTTCCGGCAGTTCCACGCCGAGCATGGTCGCTTCGTCGCGCAATTTGGCGATCGTGTTGATCTCTCCGTTGTGACCGAGCAGGGAGAAAGGCTGGACGCGGAAAATGTGGGTCAATGTATTGGTGGAATAGCGGTTGTGACCGATGGTGACGGAAGTCCGGAAATCGGGATCGGACAAATCCCGGTAGTAAGCGGGGATCCTGTCCGCGGCGGCCAACAGTTTGTAAATCGCCGAATGCGGGCTGAAAGAGGCGACCTGCACGGGCATTTCCCGTTCGATTTCCAGGGTGAGCTCAAACAGGAGAGACGAGAGCCCTTCCGCCGAATCGGCGAGAAATGCCGCCTGCCAGAAATGGGGCTCCTGTGCCCGGCCGACCGGTCCCAACGCCGAGGAATCCACATGGTTCAGTTGCCCGGTCAGGAGGGACAATCCCCGGCCGGAAAGTTTGCGGATGATGTTCTCACACATCGCTTCCGGTTTGAGTCCGTCTTCCTTGGGAAGAAATGCGTGCATCACGGCAAACCGGGAATCAAACGCCAGTTGCGGATTCAGGCCCGCACCGGCCAGTTTTTTGGCCCACAGATCGCGGGGGATGTCGGTCAATACGCCGGAACCGTCCCCTTCGCCGTGCATGAAGCCGGAGCGGTGGGCCATTTTGTCCAGCGCGTTCACGGCATCCATCACGTTGTCCCGTTTGGGAATTCCGTCCTTTTCGATTACCGCGACGATGCCGCAGCTGTCGTGCTCTTCGGCAGTCAAATGTTGAAAACGGCCCGGGTCGGCCTTTTTTTCCGGTTTGAGACCCATGCCTCTTTCACCTCCGATATGCTTGCCTCCTGTTTCCGTTCCCGAACCCGTTTGACGAACGAACCGGACGGGAATATTCGGATTGAGTCGCTGATTTTCAGGGCATTTTACACAAGAATAACATGAATATTTTTTTTGCATCAAGAGAAAAATGCATTTTTATTCATTTTTTGAGGAGAGTATGCAAAGTTTGCCTTGATTTGGAAGTTGTGATGAATGCTTGATTCATAAGGATTGCCGGCTCGATTCCTTTGTGAAAGCGCTTGCAGTGAGGGGTGTATATTTATATAGATGGAAATGGGTGTAAAAAAGCGGAAACCGATTCGGTTTCCGCTTTTGCTTTAACGCGACGGGCCGGGAATATGAATGTTTGGTATTTTTGGGTGTGTATCGTTCGCGTTCCGTTGACGGTCACATCCGCACTCCCACCTGGTTGCCCGATTCATATCTTTTCAGTCCCCGGTGAAACACCCAAACGCTCAGGACGACGAAGAGAATCGTCACTCCGCAGGCCATCGGGAGAAATTCCCAGCTGAACTCACGGATCAGGCGAATGGGCATGATGCTGATGAATCCCGCGGGCAGGACGGTGAACAACATGACCCGGGTCACTCCGTGGAAGATATCCGTGGGATACGTGGTGAAAGTGAGCAGAGCGTTCCCGAATTGAAGGCTGAGACCTTCCGCGTTCCCGATCCAGAAGGCCAGGCTCTGGACCATCACCATCAAGCTGACCAGGATCCATCCGCCCAGGAACACGCCGAGGAGAAACAAAGGAAACTTCGCGAGACTGCCTCCGCCGAGGAAAAACATCGCCACGGCGAAGAGAAGATCCCCGTACGCGGACAATATGGTCCGGCTGAGCATGGCATGGAGCAACACGGGCTTGGGCATGCCGAGGTACACGTCCAGTTCGCCTCCGGCGATCATGCCGGCCAGCCGAAAACAGTTTCCGAACAAGACATTGATCCATCCGAAGGCTCCCGCGGCGAACGCCCACAGCTGGAGGATGTCGTTCATCGTCCAGCCGGCCACCACGTTGAACCGGTCGAAGAAAAGCCACCAGAAGACGATCCACGTACCGTTGTTCAGCAACATGAAGAAGACCTGTGCCAGAAAGCCAGCACGAAACTCCATGGCCCCTTTCCAGTTGGCTTTGATGCAGGCTCCGATGAACCGGAGCATGTTACCCGCCGTTGACATCAAGTTTCTTCACCCCCAACCGGTAGACGAACCGGAGCAGCAGGAAAGCCGCCGCTGCCCATCCCAACTGACCGAGCCACAACATCGGCCAATCCGCCGGGGTCTCCGTCAGCAGAATGCGCGCCGGCAGGTACATGACCGCCTGGAACGGCAACCACCGGAGGATCGGCTCCAGCCAATCCGGAAAAATCTCCAGCGGGAGCATCATCCCCCCGATGGTCATGACCAGTCGGCTGTAAATCATTTCCATCCCGCGCGTTTCTTCCAGCCAGAAAGCGAGCAGGGCAAGACTCATGAGCAAGCAGAATTGGATGACCAACGCCGTCAGGAGAAACAAAAGGAACAGGCCCGCGCGCTTGGGGGTCACCGGGGGAGGACCGAACATCAAAAACGTGAGCGAGCCGCCGACGAACAGACAGACGATGTGCCTCAGAAAAAATTCGGACACGTATCCGGCGAAGTGATTTCCCGTGTAATCCAACGGACGAAGAAGTTGCACGGCCACCTGTCCGCTTTTCACTTCCTGTTCCACTTTTTGGGCCAGGTACGGGTACGACATGATGATCGATTCGCTCACCGTCAGATACCAGATCATGGTGGCCAGCGAATACCCTTCGATCAACGGCCCGCCCGACATCCGGAAGGTGACCGACCACAATTGGGTGAACACGAACAAAATGACCAGCAGAAACAGGGTCCGGATCAGGAAGTCGGGCACGTACGCCAGCTGGTTTTTCAGAGAGATGCGGAACACCGCGGCATATTTAATGCCCGATCGCATCGGACGCTGCCATGCGTTCAAGGCCGGCCCTCCTTTCCGATTCGTAGATGGCGGTGATCACTTCTTCCATCGACGGATCTTCCACGGTGATGTCCACGACCGGGTAGCTGCCGAGCAATTGTCCGATCACCTGTTCCACCGAAGTTGTCTGCACATCCACTTTCAATTTGATCCCGGTTCCTTTGCGTTTCAGTTCCACCGTTCCGGGGATGTCCAAATCACCCGGTTCCGTGCCCAGTTTGAGATTGACGATCTTGTGCTTCAAGACGTCCCGCTTGAGCCGGCTGACCGACGTGTCCACCACCAGTTCCCCGTGGTTGATGATGATGGCCCGTTGGCACAGCTCCTCCACGTCCCCCGCGTCATGAGACGTGAGGAAGACCGTGACGCCCTCTTTCCGGTTCAATTCCCGGATCATCTGACGGATTTTGTTTTTGACCACCACGTCCATCCCGATGGTCGGTTCGTCGAGAAACAGAATGTCGGGACGGTGGAGGAGAACCGACGCCATCTCGCAGCGCATTCGTTCGCCGAGTGACAGCTTCCGCACCGGCGTGTGAAGATACGGTTCCAGCTCGAAGAGATCGACCAGCCATTTCCGTCGATTCAAGAAGTCGCCCTTCGGGATGTCATAGATGCTGGCCATCAGCTCAAACGTGTCAGCCGGAGGAAGATGGTACCACAGCTGTGATTTCTGACCGAACACTGCCCCGATACGGAACGCCATCCGCTTCCGTTCTTTCCACGGAACCATTCCCAGCACTTCCGCATGACCCGCCGAAGGGTGCAAAATGCCGGTGAGCATCTTGATCGTCGTCGATTTGCCGGCTCCGTTCGGCCCCAGAAACGCCAGCGATTCTCCGCGTTCCACCTCGAACGAAACGCCGCGTACCGCCGTTTTTTCCTCCGTTTCCGACCAAAACAGCGACTTCACGGCACCGAAGAATCCCGGCAATCTCTTTTTGATGCGATAGGTTTTTTCCAATCTTTCCACCCGGATGGCGACCATCGTCAGTCCCTCCCTCTTCTTTGATTCTTTAGCGGGATAAACAAAAAGCCCTCTGCGACAATCCCGCATGGGAACTTGCCGCAAAAGGCTTTTGTCCTTACGGTGTGACGCCCGCCGATGGCGCCCGGCATCGCTCGGTCCAGACGTGAAGAGAGAGCTTCACCGGAACCCTAGATGCCCTTCCCAATGATTTGTAATCGATTATATGACGAAGTTTTTTCGAATACAACATAATTTTTGGGCAAATAGGAGATTTTTTTGGGAGAGGTGCGGAAAAACGGGGAATCTGGTTTGCCGGAGGGGAAGCATTTCTCCTTCGGCAACCAGATTCCATCCGGCAGGCAGTCAATCAGGGATGCCAAGACACGTCAACCGCTTCGAGCCATGACAGGAAAAGCCCCCGGTTCTCTTGGAGCAATCCGGGGGCTTTTCCGTTTGGGTGCTGTCGGGAGTCGTTTGCTTCGAAACCGAAAGTGTTCAGTTTTCCGGCTCTTTTTCCCCGTTTCCTTCATCCTCGGGCGTGTTCACCATGTGATGGGCGGCCATCACCAAGCGGGCCCAGATGTGCTCGCGGATCTCACCGGTGATCCCGGCATCGTTCAGCGCTTCGTGCATGCAGGCCAGCCAGGCGTTGGCCCGGGAAGGGGTGATGGGAAACGGGAGGTGGCGCGCCCTGAGCATGGGATGACCGTATTCCCGGCTGTACAGGGGCGGACCGCCCAGAAACTGGGTGAGAAACTTGTATTGTTTCTCCATGACCGGACGGATGTCTTCCGGAAAGATCGGTTTCAGCAAGGGATGACGCTGCACCCGCGGGTAAAAGGCTTCCACCAGTTTGCGGACGGTCGGAGCCCCGCCGATTTGTTCATAGGGAGACAGGGAGGATTCCATGGCAAGACCTCCTGGCTTGATTTCGTTGCGCTCGGGGTGGGATCCGGCGGAACGTGTCGCCTCTGTTTCAGTGTTCCCCTGCCAGGATCGCGAATGATTCATCCACCGCCCGGATCGTGTGCTCCAAGTCGTCTTCCGTATGGGCGGTGGTCAGGAACCAGGCTTCGTATTTGGAAGGAGCGAGATAGACGCCCCGTTCCAGCATCAGCCGGAAGAACCGGGCAAATTTCTCGCCGTCCGCCGCTTGCGCTCCGTCATAGTCGATGACCGGCCGGTCGGTGAAATAGACGGCGAACGCGCCGCCGACCCGGTTGAGCGTGACGGGGATGCCGTGTTTTTCCGCCAGGCGCAGGATTTCGTCGGCAAGGGTTTTGCCCATGTCGTCCAACCGTTCATACACGCCCGGCTTGGCCAGCACGCGGATGCAGGCCATGCCGGCGGAGATGGACAGGGGATTGCCGGCCATGGTTCCGGCCTGGTACATCGGACCTTCCGGCGCCACTTTTTCCATGATTTCGCGTTTTCCGCCGTAGGCGCCGATCGGCAGACCGCCGCCGATGATTTTGCCCAGCACCGTCAGATCCGCTTCCACGCCGTACAATTGCTGCACCGAACCGTACCGGAAACGGAATCCCGTGATCACTTCATCGTAAATGACAAGCGCACCTGCCGCATGGGCCAGTTCATTCACCATTTGCAGGAATCCCGGCTGCGGCGGCACGATTCCGAAGTTGCCGACCAGCGGTTCCACCAGGACGCCGGCCAGCTGATCGCCCCAAACGTTGATCGCTTCCCGGAGAGCTTCCGGGTGGTTGAACGGAACGGTGATCACTTCGCCGGCGATGCTGGCGGGGATGCCGGCGCTGTCGGGAATGCCCAACGTCGAAGGGCCCGAACCGGCCGCGACCAGTACCAGGTCGGAGTGACCGTGATAACATCCGGCAAATTTGAGAATCTTGTCCCGCCCCGTGTACGCGCGCGCCAGCCGGATGGCGGTCATCACCGCCTCGGTGCCGCTGTTGACGAAGCGGATGCGCTCCATGGACGGGATGGCTTCCCTCAGCATTTCCGCAAACCGGACCTCTTTTTCGGTCGGTGTGCCGTAAACCACCCCGCCGCGGGCCGCCTCGATGATGGCTTCGGTGACGGCCGGATGGGCATGGCCGAGAATCACCGGGCCGAACGCGGCCAGGTAGTCGATGTAGCGATTGCCGTCTTCATCCCAGAAATGGGCTCCTTTGGCCGATTTCATGAACACCGGGGCGCCTCCGCCCACGGCACGAAACGAACGGGAAGGACTGTTAACGCCGCCGATGATGACATCCAGCGCTTCCCGGTACAGCTCTTCTGAACGTTGACGGACCACGTGCATTGCCTCCTTTTTTTCATGAGCTGGTTCATCGCCGTCGTTTTCCATTGTAGCAGATGACGGGGAGCCGGGAAGCGTGTGAACGGCGTGTTGTCGGATCAAAATGTTCTGTGTTATGATGAAATTGGATTTTTATGCCGGTGTGGCAGATATTTCCGTTTGTCATTGCCGTCACGCTTCAATTCGGACGGACGGAGGAGATGCGGAGTTGGCTCTGTTTGAAATCAAGGGAACGTACCGAAAAAAATACCGGGTGGAACATGTTGTCCGGTTTTTTGACGGGGAACTGGCCGTGGCATTCGACGGACGGGAGAGAGTGTACCTGCAGTCGGCCGCCCTCACGAGGCTTCCGCCTTCCCGGGCCATTCAGCAGTATCGCACGTTGCACCATCCGAAGGTGCTTCCTTATGTCGAAGTGTACACGGAGGAAAGCCACATTGTCTGGGTTCGTCCGTACGAGCCGATTCGTCCGCTGCGGGATCTGACCGCGTCGGGACGGGCGGATGCGGAACGGGTGATCGCCTGGATCCGTGAATTGTCCAAGCTGGAAGCCGATCTCGAAGCCAAGCCCATCCCGATGTATCTCCTGCGGGATCCGCGCAATGTCGGCGTGAACGTACAGGGAGATTTGCAGGTGTTCTTCTGCGGGATTCGCGATATCACTTCACAGCCGCCGCTCCTGGATTGGGGCAGTTTTTTTTACTGTTTGCTCACCGGTCGACAGCCGGAGGAATCTTTGAAGCAACTGCCGGATGATGCGGGGATTTCCGGCCATCTGGCCAAGCTGGTCGGCAAGTGTCTGGGAGTGGAGAATCCTGCCGAAGTGTTGGAGCACATCGAGCGGTACGAACGGAAAAAGCAGGGCAAAGGCATTCTCGGCATCTTTTTCGGACAGGACGGAGGCAAACCGGCGGGAGATGCGTCCCCCGAACGTCCCGTTGCTTCGTCACGCGAAGAAAATCCGCGGATTGGAAACGACGATTCGCGGGAAATGGATTCTCAAAGGGACAAAGTGTCTGCCCCGCTCCCGCCTCGTGAAAAGAGGGAGGCTGCCGATGGTTCCGCCCTCTCCGGGGAGGTGGCCCGTTTGCGGGAAGAACTCGGGAGAATCCGGGCGGAATTCCGTGAGCAGCAACGGAAAATCCGTGAACTGGAAGAGAAACTGAACAGGCAGCAGTCGGCGCTCGAAGAACGGGAAAGCCGTTTGTTGGAGCAACTGCTGAAACGGCTGAAAGCGGAACCGAATCCATGGGAGCGTGAGTGGAGAGAGAGATTGCGACCTGAGACGGAATCGCGAATGAACCCGTCAAAACCGAACACGGTGCTCTCCACCGGGCAACCCGTGAAAAGCCGGGCGACGGAAGACGGCGGGGAGACGGCCGTCAAGACACGTCCGGTCCGTCACACCGATCATGAGGACCGGATTCATGAAGAACTGGCGCGTCAGTTCGAAGAATACATGAAACTCACATTCCGTGAGCGCGGGTCCTCGTAAACGAGAGAGAGAGGAGTGAGTCAACATGATGGACTTCATCAACAAATCACTCGCCAGCTTCGGCATCGGCTCGGCCACGGTGGACACCCGCCTGTCGCAAGAGCGGTTTCAACCGGGAGAGATGGTGAAAGGCGAGGTGCACATCCGCGGAGGTGGCGCCGAACAACGCATTGATGACATTTATTTGTATCTGATGGCCACCGCTACCCGGGGAAACCAGAAAAGTCCGCTGGTTCTCAAAGAGTATCGCCTCAGCAAGTCGTTTGTCATCCAGCCCGACGAAACCCGCGTGATTCCGTTTGAAATCCGTCTGCCTCTGGAAACGCCGATGTCCACCGGCAGCTATCCCGTGTATCTGAAAACCGGCCTGGACATCAAAATGGCCAGAGATCCGGGGGATACGGACCGGATCGAGATCTTTCCCACGCCTCTGGTGCAAAAGCTCCTGAAGCAGATTGAAGACTCCGGATTTCTTCTGTACCAGATCCACAATGAACATGATCCCGACATGAAGCCGATCCCCCTGTTCCAGATGTTCGTGTTCAGACCGACGGGACGATATCACGGATACGTGGATGAGATCCGGGTTTCCTTCCAACTGACGGATCACGATATCCGGATGGATGTGGAAACGGTCCGGGCCGATCGGCTGATCCACAGCTCGTTTGAATGGGAATACCACAACCCCAACGGAACGCTTCGCATCAACGGGGTGGCCGTCGAGGAAGACCCTCTGATGAAAATCCAGGAAATGTTGAGCAGACGGGGAACCATTCCCCCGCAATGAAATCGCGACGGGAAGGGAGAGAGAGAATGTCGGTGTTCGGAAAAGCGCTGGCCAGCTTGGGGGTGGGTTCGGCCAAGGTGGATACCCGTCTGGAGAAATCCCAGTATCGGCAAGGGGATACCATCCGGGGCGAGATTTTCGTCCAGGGTGGCCAGGCGGCGCAACGGATCGATGAGATTTACCTGTACCTGGTGGTTCGTTACCATCAGGACGGGACGCAGAAAGATTATGTCGTCAACCAGTACCGGCTGACCGAGACGTTTGAGATCAATCCGATGGAAACGAGGGTATTCCCCTTTCAGGTGGAACTGCCCATGGACATGCCCGTTTCCACCGGAGGATTGATGGTGTATCTGAAAACCGGTCTGGACATCAAAATGGCCAAAGACCCGACCGATACGGACGGGATCGAAATCTTGCCCCATACGCTGGTGGACGGGGTGCTCACCGCCGTGGAGCAGGCGGGCTTCAGGCTCAGCGGCGTCGATTTTGCGTTTGACAAGTTTTATTCCCGCCATCCGTTCGTGCAGGAGTATGTGATGGCACCGCAAGGCGTGTTCAAGGAATTGGTGGACGAACTGTATCTGGTCTTTTATCCGCAGGCTCACGAAGTGGACGTGATCATGGCCGTTGACCGAAAGGCCGTCGACCTGATGACGTCGATGGAGGAAGCCCTCAACCTGGATGAACGTTTCGTCCGGTTCACCGTCACCCGCCAGGAGCTGGAGCGAAGCATCACCGCGGTGGAAGCCCGCATCACGGAACTCATCCGGCAACAGCTGGAATGAACCAAAACGCGGCTGCACGGCGGGAACCCATGATGGCGGCAGGCGAGTCCTGCCGTCATTTTCCATTTGCCGCATCGAAGATTTCAAGACAACGGACGAAACAGTAAAATGGAAGAGGTGAAAGGCGCCCGGGGGGTGCCTTTTCAGTGGATATCGCAAAGGAGAGGATCCTCGTGCGTTCCGTGGAAGCGAAAGGATTGACCAAGGAATTCAAGGTCTACCAGAGCCGTCCGGGGCTTCTGGGAGCGTTCCGCGACCTGCTGGATCGCCAATACCGCACGGTTCGCGCGGTGGACGCGATCGATCTTTCCATCGATCAGGGAGAGATGGTGGGATACATCGGTGAAAACGGAGCGGGAAAATCGACCACCATCAAGATGTTGACCGGGATTTTG
Organism: Staphylospora marina; assembly: GCF_003856495.1. Taxonomy (GTDB): domain Bacteria; phylum Bacillota; class Bacilli; order Thermoactinomycetales; family Thermoactinomycetaceae; genus Staphylospora; species Staphylospora marina. The sequence continues at coordinate 352,970 of NZ_CP034118.1, forward strand.
GAGCCGACGTCCGGGGAGCTCAAAGTGAACGGGTTCGACCCGCATCGGCAAAGGGAGAAATTCGTGCGAACCATCGGTGTCGTGTTCGGGCAGCGCAGCCAGCTGTGGTGGGACATCGCGGTGCAGGAATCGTTCCGTCTCCTGGGACGGGTCTACCGACTTCCGGAAGCCGAATACAAAAAGCATCTGGATCGCATGATCGAGGTGCTGGACATCCGGGAGCTGCTCGACCAGCCGGTGCGCAAACTGAGTCTCGGGCAGCGGATGCGATGCGAATTGGCGGCGGCCCTCATCCACCGTCCTCCGCTTTTGTTCCTGGATGAACCCACCATCGGGCTGGACGTGCTGGTCAAGGAAAACATCCGGAAGTTTCTCCGGGAGATCAACCGGGAATACGGGACCACCATCATGCTGACCACCCACGATCTGGGCGACATCGAAGCGTTGTGTTCAAGGGTGGTCATGCTGGACAAAGGAAAGATCATCTACGACGGCAGCCTGGACGAACTCCGGCGAAAATGGGGCGGCGGCAAGCAAATCATGCTGGAGTTGTCGGCGGATGTTCCGCTCGGGAAGTTGGAGGCTCTCACGCAGGGGCTCGGGGTGAGCTGGGAAAGCCGTGGCAACCGGCAGGTGACCGCCCGTCTGGCGAGCGGGGACATCGCGGTGTCCGAAGTGTTGTCCCGCGTCGTCCGGGACGTTCCGGTGCAGGAAATGCAAATCGTGGAACCGACGACGGAGGAAATCGTGCGCCGGATTTACCGGGAGGGGATGACGATTGCTTAGAATGTATTGGGAAGTGGTGCGCATCCGCTTCCTGATGATGCTGGCATACCGGGTGAACTATTATTCCGGCATTGTCATCTACAGCCTCAACATCGGCGTCTACTACTTCCTCTGGATGTCGGTCTACGGCGGCAATGCTTCGCTCGGCGGGTTCAGCACCGTGGAGATGGCCACTTACATCGCCGTTTCCTGGATGTCCCGCGCTTTTTATTTCAACAATCTGGACCGTGAAATCGCCCAGGAGATCCGGGACGGAACCGTGGCCATCCAGCTGATCCGTCCCTATCCGTATTTGGCGGTCAAAGCGTTTCAGGGGTTCGGGGAAGGCCTGTTCCGGCTTCTCTTGTTCAGCACGCCCGGCTTGCTGGTCGTCTCCCTGTTTCTTCCGCTCGATCTTCCGGGGGACGCGGGAGTGTGGACCCGATTCGCCCTCAGCCTGATTCTCGGATTCCTGGTGAACGTGGAAATCAATCTGCTCACCGGATTGCTCGCTTTTTTCGTCCTGAACAACCAGGGACTGATCTGGTCGAAGCGGGTGATGGTCGATCTTCTGTCGGGTCTGATCATTCCCGTTTCGCTGTACCCCGACTGGGCCCGGTCGATCCTGGTCTGGTTGCCGTTCCAGGCGGTGAGTTACACCCCCAACCTGGTGTTGGTGAAAGGGCTCGAGGGAGCGGCGTATTGGCAGGCCATTCTCGTGCAGGCCGCATGGGTGATCGCACTCCTTGTGCCCGTGTGGCTGATTTGGAAGAAAGCGCGCAAATCGCTGGTTGTGCAGGGGGGATGACATGTTTCACCTGGGACTTTTTTGGGAGTATTTCAAGCAGTACATGAAAACGAGGCTGGAATACCGCTGGGACTTCCTGGCCGAATTTGTCACCGAAATGCTGTACCAACTGGTCAATCTGGTGTTCATTCTGGTCGTGTTCGGACACACCGACAGCCTGGGCGGATGGAGCCGGGAAGAGGTGCTTTTCATCTACGGGTACTTCATGATTCCTTGGGCGGTTTTTTCATCGTTTTTCAACCTGTGGGATTTCAACGAACGGTACATCATCCGCGGCGAACTGGACCGGGTGCTGACCCGGCCCGTTCACAGCCTGGTGCAGGTGATCATGGAAACCATGTCTCCCGATTCGCTCGCCGGCGTGCTCACCGGCGGCATCGTCATGGGATATGCCGCAATGCACTTGGACATCGACTGGAGCTGGTGGGACCCGCTGCTGCTCATCCTGTTCACGGCGGGAGGCGTCATGATCTATGCGGGCATTTACACCACCCTCACCAGCATCAGTCTGTACACGGACTCCCGTTCGGACATTCAGCCGATCGTCTTCAACATCAGTACGTACGGAAGGTATCCGGTCAACATCTATCACCGGATCATCCGGTTTGCGCTCACCTGGATTTTGCCGTTCGCCTTTGTCGGCTTTTATCCCGCCAGCTTCCTGCTGGATCACGACCGGTGGATGTGGTACGCCCTGATCACTCCGGGCGTGGGAGCGGTCTGGCTCTGGATCGGCGTGACGGTCTGGAACCGGGGCATCCGGCATTACCGGGGAGCCGGCAGCTGATCGGTTTCGAATCCTTCCTGCATGCCATTACCGGGCGGTTCGCCGGGGAAGCATCCCGCGTGGCGGACGCCCGGTTTTTTTCTTTCGCCGGTTTCGGAGATGTCAGTCTTCCCGGTCTTGTCCGTCTTCGGCGGCGGATTCGTCCGTCATGATGTTGGTTCCGCCTTTTTCGATCCACTTGCCGATCGTTTCCCCGAGGGCGGGATCGTCCGTGTTTGCGGTCAGCCCGACATTCAGGGTGCCGCTCAACGTGTCGATGGAAAGATCGTGGATCTTGTATTCCACCTTGTCGATTTGAACGGGCTTCAGATTTTCCAGCTTTTCTTTCAGCTCCTTGTTTTCCTCCGCCAGTTTCCTGACTTGCTTCTCCAACTCATACAGCCGGTACCAGAGGGATTCCCATGAACCGGATCCGTACATCGTGAATCCCCTCCCTCTCACTGTTTCCGGGCGCGTTTCGGTCATCCGAAGACAAACCCTTCCGCTCATCCACATGTATATGCCGAACGGGCAGGGGAAAGAAATCGGGCGATGAGAGTGACCGCGGAACGTCCATCCGCATAGAATGGGCACATGACCAGGATCGTCCCCCGAAGCGGAGGGAAAGTGATGAAAACCCGGAAAACGGCAGCTCATCCCTGGCAGGAGCTGGTAAAGAGGTTTCTCGGTGAGGACTTTTTCGAAGATGTCGTGGAAGCGGCCACGCGACAGGATCCCAAAACGGACGTGTATCACGGCCCGGGAGAAGTGATCGTGGTCATGGACCTGCCGGGGCTGGAAAACGTGAAATCGCTCAAAATCAAGGTGGAAGGGGAGCAATTGCGGGTCACCGGACGTTTGCCGTCTCCCTACGAGGGTTACCAGATCCGAATGGTGGAGCGGAAAGCCGGCGAATTTGAGAAAGTGATTCCTCTGGGAGCGACCGTCAGCAGCAAACGGGTCATCGCCCGTTACCGAAGAGGAGTTCTCGAATTGCGTTTTCGCAAGATCCCGGGGGCGCAAGCGGCAAGGGAGTCGGCTCCGTGGAAACCGAATGCGCGCAACGGATCGGGCATGCGCGGAAATCCGTGAGATCGCCGGTGGGGGAAGTGTTGCTCCGGGTGTGGCCCGCCTGCCCGGAGGGGATTGATGAATCGCGGACGGTGCGGGGACGGAACTGCGAACATCTCCGGGAGGGGTGAGGTATGGGAACGATCAACAATATTCTTGTGTTCAAAATCAACAACGTTTCCAGCACGGGGTGCGATCAACATCGGCAACAATCTGAACATCGGAAATGCCAGCTACAGCAAGGCACTCGGAGGATCCTCACCGATCGGCGATTTCAGCAACAACGCGGATTTTGAACGGAACGTCTACATTGATCCCGATCTGTTCGACAATACGAATGCGGGGTGATGCCGATGAACGTGCGGGTGAGCATCAAAATCCTGAGAATCAACAACGTGTCCGATGCCGCATCCGTCAATGTCGGCACCACCCTCAATTACATGCACAAGGCGGTGTCCGCCGGCGGGAACGGAGGGGGGGCAACCACTCCCACACAACCCTCTCCCGTCACGCCGACCACTCCCACGCAACCCTCCCCCGGCTCGCCGCCCTCACCGACACCGCCCCCGTCTCCCGTGGTGTAGAAGAATCGCGTTCATCCGGGCATCCGCCGGCGAGTTGCGACGGATGTTTCGTCCCGGTTTCTTGCTTTCCTCCGGTTGGTCAGTCGTTCTCCGGATTCCCCGAAACGGGGGATCCGGTTTTTTTGTGTCGGAAGCCGTGGGATCGTGCTTGCCGCCTCAGGTCTCCGTTTTTTGTCCGGACGTACCACTCATGATACAATGGCATTGACATTCAAGAGGTGACGAGGTGAAGTTCCGTTGATCAAAGAAGGGGACAAGGCGCCCGAATTCACGTTGGAAGCTTCTTCCGGAGAGACCGTTTCCCTGTCGGATTTCCGGGGCAAAGTGGTGGTGCTTTATTTTTATCCCAAGGACATGACGCCGGGATGCACCACCCAGGCTTGTGATTTCCGGGATGTTCACGGAGACTTTGAGAAGCTCGGAGCCGTGGTGCTGGGCGTCAGCCGGGACCCGGTCAAATCCCACGAAAAGTTTGTCAGCAAGCACGAATTGCCGTTTTTGCTTTTGAGCGATCCCGATGCCCGCGTCTGCGAAGCGTACGGGGTGTTCAAGGAAAAGAACATGTACGGCAGAAAAGTGATGGGCATCGAACGCTCCACGTTCCTGATCGATCCGGAGGGCACCGTGGCCAAAGTCTGGCGAAAGGTGAAAGTGAAGGGCCACGTGCAGGAAGTGCTCGAAGAGGTTCGGAAACTGTCTGAATGACCCGCATCGCGGGATCGGGGGTGTGCCCGTTCGGGGTTCGCCCGGAAAGCGGGGGTGACGGACGGATGGACAGTCACATTTATGATTGGCCGGAGTATTACGATTGGACGTCGACGGGGCTGGACCGGGACGTGACCTATTATGTGGAGCTGGCCAAACAGTCGGGAGGGCCCGTGCTGGACCTGGGCTGCGGAACGGGGAGGATCAGTCTGGCCATTGCCCGGGCGGGCATTCCGGTCACCGGGCTGGACCTGTCTCCCGCCATGCTGGATCGTGCCCGCAAAAAGTCCGGAGAAATGAAGCTGGACGACCGCATCGAGTGGGTGGAAGGGGACATGACCTCGTTCGATCTGAAGCGCAAATTCCCTCTGATCATCATCCCCTACCGGTCGTTCCTGCATCTTCTCACCGTTCGCGACCAGGTGGAAGCGTTGAAGCGGATTCATGCCCATCTGGCGGATGACGGATTGTTGGCGTTCAACATCTTTGTGCCGACCGTGACGGATCTGGCGTCCGTGGACCGGGATTACCAGTATCGCGGGACATTCCCCGTCCCCGGAACGGATCACACCGTCGAGCTGTACGATTACATGGAAGTGGACCCTTTCTCGCAGACCGTTCACATCATTCGCTACATGGAGCGGTATGACGGACACGGAATCCTGCTGGAGAAGCGGAAGGGATTTTTCCGGATCCGGTACATATGGCCGACGGAATTGCATCACCTGTTGAATCTGTGCGGCTTCCGAATCACGGCACGATACGGTTCGTTTTACCGGGCGCCGTTTGATGCCGGCAGCACGGAATTGATCATTGAAGCCAGGAAACGCTGAAACGGAATCTCGGGAAGGATCCGAACAGGGTGGGGGAAAACGTGATTCACTGCGTATCAACCGCAAAGATGAGCGACAGACACCGGAAAGCGTTGCGGGAAGAGTTTCCCGGACTTCGCTTTTCGTTTTTCGAAAACATCGCGCAGGCGGAGAACGTGTTGCCGGATGCCGACATCCTCGTCACGTACGGGGAAGATTTGACCGACGGGATCATCGAGCGCTGCGGGAAGCTGAAATGGATCCAGGTCATCAGTGCGGGTCTGGAACTCATGCCGTTTGACGCGATCCGCAACAGAGGCATTCTCGTGACCAATGCCCGGGGCATTCATGCCGTGCCGATGTCCGAATACGTGATGGCCGTCCTGCTCCAGATCGTGCGCAAAACGGACGAGTTCATGAAGAACCGGAGGAATGCGGCGTGGGACCGGAGCATCCGGGTGGGAGAGCTGTTCGGGAGCACACTCGGCATCGTGGGCACGGGGGCGATCGGCCGGGCCGTGGCGGAAAAGGCGAAAGTGTTCGGCATGCGGACGATCGGCGTCAATTCGTCGGGAACGCCGCAGCCGCACATCGATGAAATCCTCCCGGCGAGCCGGCTGGACGAGCTGCTTTCCCGGTCCGACTTCGTGGTCCTGACCGTGCCGCTGACGCCCCGGACGGAGAAGTTGATCGGGGCCCGGGAACTGAAGTGGATGAAGCCGACCGCCTGGCTGATCAATGTCGCCCGCGGCGCCGTGACGGATGAAGCGGCTCTGGTGGATGCGCTTCGCGAGCGGACCATCGCGGGGGCGGTGCTCGACGTGTTCACGCAGGAACCGCTGCCGCAAGACCATCCGTTTTGGAAGATGGACAACGTGATTCTCACTCCGCACATCTCGGGCCGTTCCCCGATGTACATGACCCGTGCCCTGGAGATTTTCCGGCACAATCTGAAGGTATGGCTTCGCGGGGAGGGAGAATGGGTCAACCGGATCGATCCGGAGAAAGGATATTGAACGAAAGGGGGGGAGAACCATGGCGGAAAAACCCAAGCGGGTTCCGGTGCGTCGGATTCTGGACACGTTGGCGGAGCTGTACCCCGACGCCCATTGTGAACTGGAATACAGGAACCCGTTCGAACTGCTCATCGCCACCATTTTGTCGGCCCAGTCCACCGACCGGCAGGTGAACATCGTGACCCGGGGGTTGTTTCAAAAATTTCCCCGGCCGGAGGATTTCCTTGATCTGACCCCGGACGAACTGGCCGAACACATCCGCGGACTGGGACTGTTTCGCAACAAAAGCCGCAACATCCTGGAAACGTGTCGCATTTTGGTGGAACAATACGGAGGAGAGGTGCCGGGAGACCGGGAAAAGCTGGAGGCGCTCCCCGGCGTGGGTCGGAAAACGGCAAACGTGGTCCTCAGCAACGCGTTCGGCGTTCCCGCGCTGGCCGTGGACACCCACGTGCATCGGGTGGCCAACCGTCTGGCCTTGGCCGACAGCAAGGATCCGTTGGAGACGGAACGGCAACTGATGAAACGCGTGCCGAAGAACGAATGGAGCATCACACACCACCGGATCATCTGGCACGGACGCAGGGTGTGCAACGCCCGCTCTCCCCGTTGCACGGAGTGCCGATTGCTCCCCGTTTGCTGGTACGGAAAGACGCAGGCGCAAGCATCCCGTGCATTGACAAACCGGAAAGCGAAGTCGTAGACTTATTTTATAGAAATTCCAATGTTGGAATCGTTTTTTGCGAAGGCGGATTCAGCGAGGTGGAGAAAATGAGCAGCAGCCGCCTGGCGGAGGCCGTTGAGGCTCTGAAAGAGGCAGGAGTTCGCATGACGCCGCAAAGGCAGGCGATTCTCAGCTTCCTGTACTCGACGATGAGCCACCCGACTGCCGATGAGATTTACAAAGCGCTTGAAGGAACCTTTCCGAACATGAGCGTGGCCACCGTATACAACAACCTCCGCGTGTTCAAGGAAGCCGGATTGGTCAAAGAGTTGACGTACGGCGATTCATCCAGCCGTTTTGATGCCAATATGATGGACCATTATCACGTCATCTGCCGCAAATGCGGAAAGATCACCGATTTTGACCACCCGCCTCTTTCCATGATGGAAAGCCGGGCGGCCGAAGCCACCGGTTACCAAGTGGAATCACACCGGATGGAATTGTACGGAGTGTGCCCGGACTGTCAGAGAAAACAATGAAACCCCGATGACAAACATCCGCGTCTTCGGTTTTTCCCGCGGTCACATCCGCGCGGGAACGCCGGCGGGGCGGAGGTTTGTCGGCACCAGCACCCTGTTCCGGATCCGGAGCAGGGTTTTTCCCATCCTCAGGACATCATCGGAGGAATGGTTTTCTCCCATGGCGGCGGGGGAACGGTGTCCTCCAGGAGTCCGAACGGATCCGTGTCTTCCAGGCACGTCCGTGATCCCGGCTCTCCGGCTTCCAAGCTTTCCCGCGGTTTTCGTCCGAGGATGCGGATGGCGCCGTCCGGCTCCGGTTCCGCCAGATCTCCGGTGTGCAGCCATCCCCCGGACAAGGCGCGCGCCGTTTCTTCGTCCCGGTGAAGGTAGCCGGTCATGACGGACGGACTTTTGACCAGCAATTCGCCGTCCGGGCGCAGGCGCAGTTCGACGCCCGGCAGGGGATATCCGGACGTTCCCGGCCGGTCATGACCCGGTCTCGACCAGGTGATGATCGCTCCTTCCGTCAGTGCGTAGGCTTCCGTCACGGGGATGTCGAGATGCCGGAAAAAGTCGGACGCCCCGGGATCCACGCTCGCTCCCGGAACGATCAGGCGGCGGATTCTTCCGCCCAGCATCCCGTGAACCCGGCGCAGAACGATCGCGTGCGCCAATGCATGAGCGAGCCGCAGCCCGGGAGGAACCGGCCCGTTCATTTCCCCGCGACTCAACCTCCTTGCGCGTTCGGTGATGTTCTTGACCCGGCGGAGCAGCATGCGCCGGACCGGGGAACGAAGGATGCTTCCGGACAGCTCCCGGTGGAGGGATTCCAGTTTTTCCGCGGGCAAGACGACCACGGTCGGCTTCGTTTCCCGGAGCAGACGGGTCAGGGAGTCACAAGGCCCGGCAAGCAGGAGCGAGGCGCCCCGCTGCAGAGCGGTGAGCGGACCGGCCGTCCATCCCGCATGGTCCGGATCCACGGCCAGCACCAGATCTTCCGGCATGACGGGATACACGTGCGACAGGCTGTCCAGATTGGCAAGCAGTTGTTGATGGCTGAAGATCACTCCCTTCGGCCATCCGGTCGTCCCCTTCGTGTATCGGACGGTGGCCGGCTCGGGCGGTTGCACCGCGGGCCAGTGCCAGTCCCACTCCACGTCACCCATGGTTTGTCCCATTTGAAGCACCGTGTCGAAACGAAGAACCGCCTGTTCATCGGTGGGGGTTCCCCGAAGCAGGATCCGGTGGCGAACCCGTCCCGGGAGTCGCAGGCGTGAGAGCGAATCCGCCCGGCTTTCCAGAAACGCTTCCGCTCCCGAGTCTTCCAGGATGTATTCGGCATGTCCCGGAAACGCGTCTTCCGGAACCGGCACCGTCACCGCGCCCAGGCTGAGCACCGCAAACTCCGCGATCAGCCGGTGTGCATCCTCCGTCTCCCGGATGGCCACTTTCGTCCCCGGCCGGATGCCGATCCGGTCCAGACCGAAGGCGAAGTCATGGATCATGTCCCACAGTTTTCGGTAGTTCATGCGAGTGAGGGATCCGTTTTTCGGTTGGAGAAGGGCGATCCGTTCCGGATGCCGTTTCACCGTTCTCCACAGCATCTCCACCAGATTGTGCGGTTTCATCCGGTCAAAACCCCTTTCCATCCGCCAGAACGCGGAATCCGGACGCAAGTGCGGAAGGGCGTGCCCGGGATCTTCATGCAAAGGTTGAACGCGCGACGGGCCTGGCCGAAAGAGGGTCGGTCATCCATGATTCAGGCATTATTCATTTTATTGCGAAAATCCTGCAAAAAGAATCGCAGAAGATGAAAAAGCCTTCCGCCTCGCGGGAGGGGAAGGTGGCCGATTGGCAGGGGAGCCGATGGGGTCGCCGATTCGTTTTCCACACCGGTCGAAACCCCGGCCTGTGAAGACCCGACGGTTCCGGCACCGGTTTGTCATTCCCGGCTGGCGGTGTTTGGTTCGCCGGGGAGATCCACGTTTCGGGAGGAATCTTCCGTTTCTCCGGACGGGTTTGGTTCCTCAGCCGGTGCGGGGGCATCCTTCGGGTCGACGGACAGAATCGCCTTGCAATGCATGCATTCGTCACGCCGTCCCAGGATCTTCGTCTCTTTCCCGCAAACCGGGCATTGCACGCGGACGGCTTGGGTGGACAGGATGCCGATCCAGAAATAAATCCCGACACTGACCAGCACGAACAGCATTCCCAGCGCGATGAACACCGCCATCAGGGTTTTGAGCCAAAAGCCGAGGTACATCACACCGACGCCCGCGAAAATCAGCAGCAGGGCGAAGGTGCGAATCTTGTTGAGCTTGCCCGAAATCAGCATGGAAAACCTCCTTGCAGAGCTCCGCAAAACGCGCAAGAATCAGCAAGATTGTATCATGTGCGAAAAGGGTGTGCAATCAAGGGGAGTTCAGGCATACATCTGCATGCGTAAATCATGACATTGGAGGAACAAGAGATGAAGAAAGAAAGACGAATGGTGACGGTGGCCATGCTGGTCGGCACGTTTTTGAGTGCCATCGAAGGAACCATTGTCAGCACCGCCATGCCGTCGATCATTGCGGAGTTGGGAGGAGCCGGCCTGATGGGCTGGGTGTTTGCCGCATACACGTTGACCGTGACGGTGGCCACGGCCATTTTCGGAAAAATGAGCGACCTGTTCGGCCGCAAACGTTCGTTCATGTTGGCGGCCGGCATCTTTCTGGCCGGTTCGATGCTGTCGGGACTGGCCGGAAGCATGATTCCGCTGATCCTCTTCCGGGCGGTCCAGGGGATCGGCGCCGGCGGATTGGTCACCACCATCATGACCGTCATCGGGGACTTGTACCCGTATGAGGAGCGCGCCAAAGTTCAGGGATGGATCAGTGCCGTCTGGGGGATTTCCGGCGTGCTCGGCCCCCTGGTGGGCGGCTTCTTGGTGGATGCCGTGTCGTGGCGCTGGATCTTTTACCTCAATCTGCCGTTCGGGGTGGGGGCGGTCATTCTGGTATGGCTGTTCCTGCGGGAAGAGGAGCTGGAACGTGAGCCCCGCAAACCCGTCGATGCGGCCGGAGCCGCTCTGTTCACGACCGGAACCGTTTTGCTGCTTCTCGTCCTGCTGTCCGGGGGAGAGGCGCTTTCCTGGGGCTCGCCGGTCACCTGGGCCCTGCTCGGGATGAGCGTGCTGTTGTTCGGCGGATTCGTCCGGGTGGAAAAAACCGCTCCCGAACCGATGATTCCGCTCGATCTGTTTCGGAACCGCACGATCCTGTTTTCCACGCTGGCCGGCTTTCTGTGCGGAGCCGTGCTGATGGCGATTACTGCTTATGTTCCCCTGTGGACCCAGGGCATATACGGTGAGGGAGCGACCGGGGCGGGACTCGCCCTGTTGCCCATGTCCCTCTTCTGGCCGTTGGGAGCGGTGGTGTCCGGTCGCATTTTGGTCCGGATCGGTCCCCGGAATACGGCCATGTTCGGAAGTCTGGTGTTGCTGACGGGGCTGGCCCTGCTCTTCGGCATGTCGCCGGATTCGTCCAGATGGCAGCTGATGGCGGCCATTTCCCTGACCGGCATCGGCTTCGGCTTTGTCTACACGGTGACGATCGTGGTGGTTCAGTCTGCGGTGGACGGTTCCTTGCGCGGAGCGGCCAACGGGATCAACAGCTTTTTGCGCTCCCTCGGTCAGAGCGTGGGGATCGCGGTGTTCGGGGCGCTTTTCAACCACCGGATCCTTTCCGCGCTTCCGTCCGGCAGCAATCTGGGCATCGACGATTTCAACCGTCTGTATGACCGGGGAACCGTGTTGGATCCGTCCGTGCAGGAAATCCTGAGAAAGGCGTTGGCTTCCGGTCTGCACCTGGTGTTTTCCGGGCTGCTGGTTCTGGCGCTGGGCGCTCTTTTCGTCGTCCGCATGCTTCCGACCGGCAAGCCGGAACCTCAACCTCGGCCGCAGGAATTGAACCGGGTCTGAAGGTCACCGGAAATCTTCTGGAATATTCGTCCGCTATCCCCGATTTTTTGAAGCTCCGGTCCGGATGAGGCAAGAGCGCCCGGGATTTCCGGGCATTTCACCGGGCCGGTGATTTTTTTATAAAAAGGTGTTGACGGCTTCCGGGAGTGTGTGCTAGTATATGACTTGTCGCCGCGAGAGAGCGGAGACGATGAAAAATGAAAGTGTTCCTTGAAAACTGAAGAGTGAACTTGCGAACCTGTCGGTTCACTTTGAGTCGATGGATCGGAAGATCCGGATACACTCTTTGATGGAGAGTTTGATCCTGGCTCAGGATGAACGCTGGCGGCGTGCCTAATACATGCAAGTCGAGCGGTCCTTCCTTCGGGAAGGACAGCGGCGAACGGGTGAGTAACACGTGGGCAACCTGCCCGCAAGACCGGGATAACTTCGGGAAACCGGAGCTAATACCGGATACGCTCATCCGCCGCATGGCGGATGAGGGAAAGGCGGCTTCGGCTGTCACTTGCGGATGGGCCCGCGGCGCATTAGCTTGTTGGTGAGGTAACGGCTCACCAAGGCGACGATGCGTAGCCGACCTGAGAGGGTGATCGGCCACACTGGGACTGAGACACGGCCCAGACTCCTACGGGAGGCAGCAGTAGGGAATTTTCCGCAATGGGCGAAAGCCTGACGGAGCAACGCCGCGTGAGTGAGGACGGCCTTCGGGTTGTAAAACTCTGTTCTTGGGGAAGAAACTCCGGGAGGCGAACAACTTCCCGGCATGACGGTACCCAAGGAGAAAGCCCCGGCTAACTACGTGCCAGCAGCCGCGGTAATACGTAGGGGGCGAGCGTTATCCGGAATTACTGGGCGTAAAGCGCGCGCAGGCGGCCGGTTAAGTCGGGTGTGAAAGGCTGCGGCTCAACCGCAGAGCGGCACCCGAAACTGGCGGGCTTGAGTGCAGGAGAGGGAAGCGGAATTCCCGGTGTAGCGGTGGAATGCGTAGAGATCGGGAGGAACACCAGTGGCGAAGGCGGCTTCCTGGCCTGTAACTGACGCTGAGGCGCGAAAGCGTGGGGAGCAAACAGGATTAGATACCCTGGTAGTCCACGCCGTAAACGATGAGTGCTAGGTGTTGGGGGTCTCGCGCCCTCAGTGCCGAAGGTAACCCATTAAGCACTCCGCCTGGGGAGTACGGCCGCAAGGCTGAAACTCAAAGGAATTGACGGGGGCCCGCACAAGCGGTGGAGCATGTGGTTTAATTCGAAGCAACGCGAAGAACCTTACCAGGGCTTGACATCCCGCTGACCGGTGCAGAGATGCACCTTTCCTTCGGGACAGCGGTGACAGGTGGTGCATGGTTGTCGTCAGCTCGTGTCGTGAGATGTTGGGTTCAGTCCCGCAACGAGCGCAACCCTTGCTCTCAGTTGCCAGCACCTCGGGTGGGCACTCTGGGGGGACAGCCGGTGAAAGCCGGAGGAAGGTGGGGATGACGTCAAATCATCATGCCCCTTATGTCCTGGGCTACACACGTGCTACAATGGCCGGTACAAAGGGCTGCGAACCCGCGAGGGGGAGCCAATCCCAAAAAACCGGTCTCAGTTCGGATCGCAGGCTGCAACTCGCCTGCGTGAAGCCGGAATCGCTAGTAATCGCGGATCAGCATGCCGCGGTGAATACGTTCCCGGGCCTTGTACACACCGCCCGTCACACCACGAGAGTTTGCAACACCCGAAGTCGGTGAGGCAACCCGCAAGGGAGCCAGCCGCCGAAGGTGGGGCAGATGATTGGGGTGAAGTCGTAACAAGGTATCCCTACCGGAAGGTGGGGATGGATCACCTCCTTTCTAAGGAGCTCGAAAGAGCAAACACGATCGATGCCCGATCAGGTCGCAAGATCTCACTCTTTGGTTTTCAGGGAACACGGACCGCTGATTCCACTGTGGAGTCGGCGGTTTTTTTGTATTCAATGTGACCCTGCTTGGAAAGTCCAGACAGGATACTCAAATAAAACATGCAAATCTTGATTTTGAGCAAGGTGGTTCCCTAAACTGGACAGGAATCCACGAATTGAAGAGTGAGAGATGAAACCTCTTTGGTTCGAAAACGGGAGGCAGGGCAGTGAAAGGGTATTGGCTGAAGCGGAATCCGGACCAAACGGAACAGGCGGAAAACGATCGTTGTTTCATCGGGGGTCACCCGATTCCCGGAACATGTCGCTCTCCTGACCTGTCAACTCTGCGGAGCGGAGCAAACCTTCTTTTTTCAGGTGGCGTTTCCGGAGGACCATGTGTGGAACGGCTTTTCCATGGCCATGTTTGCCTGCACGTCATGCAGGGACCATGAGCACCTGATTCAGGAAATGCCGGAAACCACGTTGTACCAGATGCTCCGGGCCAAACCTGATTGGGCTTTCGGGGAGAGACCGTTCAATCGGACGATCCATATTACAAACTGTTTCTTGCGAACCATCTGTATTTTTTCGGAACAGAACCCGTACACGGACAGGACGTGTACATTTTGACCCAATTCTGACAGGCCGGCGAGGTGAAACCATGCGAATCTGGTACCCGATCAATGGTGAGACGGTGGATTTGATTGGCTTTTCGGATGAAGTGAGCACCGGTCCGGTTGCCGGAAACAGATTCCGGTGTGGGGGGCGGTGATCGGTGAAAAGGCGATCCGGGAGATGGGCGCCCCGTTCGACGACGCGGTTCAGGTGCTCGGCTGAGCAGTGGTCCGTTTTGAAGGAGTGACCGGTGGGGAATTCCGGCTGATCCCGTATGATCCGAGCGCATCGACCTTCAGTTGGATGACAGATCCGAAAGGAAATCCGGTGGAGATTCGGAGGAAATGGATCTTCCGGGACCCTGAGGCGAGGGAATTTCGCGTGCTTCATGACTGCCGGTTTGCCTGGCCGGCCGGATCCGGAACGTTGACGGTTCATGCCCGTCAGGCTTCGATCGGCTTTTTTCCAAGGGACTGCAAGACGCTGGAAGAACTGATGGATGACATGGGAGAGATCGAAACATACGCTCCGTTCGCAAAACCGCCGGTCAAAGGTGTGTTGAAGCGGGCCGGTCGCAAGGGAATCCTGCCGGACAAGCGGACAATGGTCGAAGGGGCGAAACCCTGAGAACGAAATCCACCCGTCACAGGCCATAAAACAAAGAATAATCACAGTGCAACTGATAAACTCTCACACATGCTCCTCCCGGTGTTCCGCTCAGCGGATTCCGGCTCGCGGGAGTCCATCCCGACATCCTGGATGAAATCAAACGCAAACTGCCGGTGACGGAGAAGCTGGTGTTTGAAGGATGATTTCCCCTTCACCTGTGGGACGGTTATCCCTTCATCCGGACCACGCCGGGGAAAGCACTGGATCAACTGGAACCCCGTCATGTAGGTTGGATGGGATCAGTGGATCTGCTCCGTGGATCGGCAATTCGTGATTGAATTCTTTCACGAAGGGGAAATCGTTGCAGCAAAATATCGCGCGCGACCGGTTGAACGGGAAGGGAGGACTGTCATGTGGCTTTTCCTTGCCCTTGCTGCGGCTTTTTGACATATGAAGAAGAGCCGGACGGGACCTTTGACATTTGTCCGGTCTGTTTCTGGGAGGATGATCCGGTACAAAACCGGGATCCCTGCTTTGCGGAGGGAGCGAATACGGTCTCTTTGAATCAGGCCCGGGAAAACTTCAGGCTCCACGGTGCCATCGAACTCCGGTTTGTGCGATGCATGAGAAAGCCGCTTCTGCATGAAATTCCGGACGGCGCCCCTGGCGATGCTTCGCTGTTTGAAGAAAATCCGGAGAAGGAGTAGGGGAAAAGAATGGCAACAACATTTGCAGCAAGCGTTCTTCACATGGGAGTGGATGAAGATCTGGAAGTCATGATGTTTGGTCTGGCGGACGATCCGTTCGATACGATGGAGTATATTCTCTTTGAACGATCGTTGGAACACGATGAACAAGACATAAAGCTGGGGCTTGACCGGGTTTATGTGGAGGTCGGTGACCAGAGCCGTTCTTCATATGGAGGAATTGAAGAGATTGCCATCGGCAAAAACAAAGTGACCATCAGGGTAAATGACGTAACTGCACTCCATCTCGGTACGGAGAAAACGATGAAGGTTACGGTTTCAACCGAATATGACCCTGACCGTGTGAAAGAGTTTTTGATGAACATGTTTGAAAGGGAACCTTCGGTAACGATCCGGTTGGAATAAAGGGTAAGCACTTTTCAATCGAACCTGGGCGCACCTCAATCGGTTAAATCCGTCTTTTCCTGGTTGGCGAAGGGAAAACTTTCCCGTGTTGGAACCGGAATCATCGGATCTTTATCCACTCATAAAGTGATTGGAAAGATAAACGGACCGGATCACCTGGAACTCACAGGTGGTCTTTTTTTCTTGGAGAAGGTCATGGTTTGGACACAAAAACCATGTTTTTTACGAATGGATTTGTGATGTGTCTTTATTGATGGGATTTCATGGCTTTGCAGTCAGGAGGGAACTCATGACAAGGGAGAAATTTGAAAAGCTGGTCAACAAACTGGAGGTCAAGGCCAGAGAGAATCCGAAATGGTACCGGGCACAGGTGGTGGCGTTCGCCGGACTGGCGTATGTGTACATCTGGCTGTTTTTGCTCTTGTTCTCGGCTTTGTTCATCGGGCTTGCCGTTGACTGGTGGGTGAACGGGAAGTGGTCTTTGGGACGGATCAACGCAATGATCACATCCGGAGTGCTGATTTATTTCATCATCCGGGCCATGATGGTCCGCGCGGAGATGCCGGACGGGGTGGAATTGACAAGGGAAGAAGCCCCCGGATTGTTCGAGACGTTGGATGAATTGAAGGAGCGGATGAAGGCTCCGGAAATTCACAAAGTTCTGGTAGATGAAGACTTCAATGCGTCCGTGATGCAGTATTCCACATACATGTTGTTCGGCAGGAAACAACACATCCTGAAAGTGGGGTTTCCGCTGCTGCTCACGCTGTCTCCCGAACAGATGAAGTCGGTATTGGCACATGAATTGGCCCACGTGTCCCATGCGGACACCAAGCTCGGCGCGAGGATTTACCGGTTGGGCAGCTCCATGGAACAGTTGCTCAAATCATTGGAGAAAAACGACGAGAAATTGGGAACCTGGATTTTTCGCCCGTTTTTCCGGTGGTTTGTCCCCCGTTTCAGTGCTTGGTCGTTTGTGATGCGTCGGACGGAGGAGTACAGAGCGGACGCGAAAGCGGCGGAAATGACGAGCCCGCAGGTCGCCGGAGAAGCACTCATTCACATTCACGTCAAAAGGCATTGGTACTCGGAAACGTTCATGGGAGATCACGTTTTGGATGAAGTGCGGAAAAACGGCTCCGTCACCGGACTGTTCAGCCTGTACCTGGAAAGAATGCAACAGGTTCCGGACGAAGAATGGGAGAAAATCTTGAAGATGAGCCTGGCAGAGGACACCGATCTGACCGACACGCACCCGTCCCTGCGTGAACGGCTGGAAGCGCTCGGCGTCACGCCCGCTCTGCCGGAACCGGTGAAACGGACTTCGCTTGAAACGTTTATGGAGGATCCGGATCAGTGGCTGGCGGGATTCAATCATCTCTGGGACAAGATTTACGGGGATGATGTCCGGTCGGCGGTGAGGTATCACGACACCCTGGAGCAACTCTTCGAGCACCTCCGGGACAAGAAAGAAAGAACCCCCCGCGAAACCGCAGACCTGGTCATGTTGATGCTGAAACGGAACGGACCCGGTGCGGCACTGAACCTTCTGCGGGAAACACCGGAGAAGGTGCGTGAGGCCTTCGAGTTCGGCAAAGTGCACATGATTTTGGCGAATGTCCTGGTCCAGTCCGGTCGGGTGGAAGAAGCGGTTCCCCTGATCGAAACGGCGGTCAGACAGGATTGGGAAGTGCGGGAGGACGGGCTCCGATTTTTGGGCGAGTGGTACGAAAAACAGGGCGATGAGGAGAACATTCGCCGCATCGCAAAAGAACGGGACGGTTGGCGCAATTATTTGGTCAAGACCGATGACGAAATCGAGGATTTCAAGAATCCGAAGCGTTGGAAACCGGCGGACCTGCCGGAAGCGGCGATCAACAGTCTGGTGGAAGACTTCATGGAATGGGACACAGTGGATGCGCTGTTCCTGGTGGAGCTGGAGCTCTCCCGTGGAGAACCGCAGCGCAGCCATTACGTTCTCGGCGTGGTGCATGACTACTCGGAGATGGGAATGCGCGACATCATGAGAGCCATGAAAGCGTTCGATGAATGGATGGAAAACGAATGGGAGTCTTCCCTCCCCGTCACCGTGTTGGATCTGACGAATGAAGAAAAGTTGCTGGACGAAATCGTGGAAATCGAGGATTCCCTGATTTTCTGCCGGGAAGAGGATGACGAGGAAGAGGAAGAAGAAGCGGAAGAACACATCAGGGCTTGACGATTTCGTTGAGATCGGGGCGGATGGACCGCCCCTTTTTTCATGAGAACGTCCGGTGGAGGAAGGCGAAGGAGATCTTGGAGAAAAACGAGAAAAGCCGATGAACGAATACGTTCACCGGCTTCTTGTGAGGATAAGATCTTCAGTGAGGACATGCAGGATTCCACGTGGTGACCGGTTCCGACGGCAGACAGCCGCTTCCCGGGCAGATTTCGATCACACCGTAGCCCGATTCGGCGGCCAGTTCCGAGCACCGGAGCGCCGTCTCCCGGTCGAGCACGGTGAGGGTCATGGGAGACAGGGACGGAGAAAGTTCGCAAAGGGCGTAACCGAGGGCGTCCAGCTCGCGGGTGGCAATCCGGAGGAACCACTCGCGCTGCCGCCGGGCATCCAGCTCCAGGAAATCGGAGTGGGCGGAGTGAAGCCGACCCTGCCGGATCACCCAGGCCCAGCGCATGAAGCGGGACCGGGCGTGGGCATCGGGGGTCAGATCGTTCCAGGTGAACAGCAGGCGGCGACGTCGCAATCCGCGCAGGAGGGCAAACCACGGCAGACTGCGGGTCGGTCGCCAGCGCTCCCATTCGGGTCCCGCCAAAACATCCTTTCGGGCCACCGTCAGATAGAGAATCGGTTTTTCGATGGCCAGGCGAACTTCGGCCGTCAGGGACAGGTCACCGGGCAGCATGTGCCGGCAGAGCTGCAGCAACTTTTCCGGATCATACCGCATGAGCATCCCCCTTTCCCGTCACGAAAAGCATACGAACATTTGTTCCTGTCACTGATTATAAAGGAGGCGACGGCCGGGGACAAGGGGGGAGCGAAGAAATCTTCCGCGGATCAGAATTTCCCCGCCGCTTGCAGCGCCAGCACGATCAGACCCAAAACGGTGACGTAGACGGCAAATCCTTTCAACGAACCGCGGTTGATCAGCGAGATCATCCAGCGGACGGCGATGTATCCGGACAGGGCGGCGGCTGCCGTGCCGAGGAGCAGGGAAGAAAGCGGAAGGGGAGGTGCGCCTCCTTCCAGCAGTTTTTTCCCCTGCAACAACACTCCGCCGGCAATGGCCGGGACGGACAGCAGGAACGAGAAAGCGGCGGCATCCTGTTTGCGCAGGCGGCAAAACACGGCCGCGGCGATGGTGAGGCCGGAGCGGGACAAAGCGGGCAGGATCGCCGCTCCTTGGGCGAGCCCGATCAGGGCGGCATGCCGAAAACGGATTTCATCGAATGTTTTGACACCTCTGTTGAGATGACGGTCCGCCATCCACAGGATCAGCCCGGTGGCGAGAAACTCCCAGCCCACGGTGATCCCCGTCCGGGACAACTCTTCGAACGCATCCTCAAACAGGAGCCCGACGGCGGCCGTGGGAACGGTGCCGGCGAGGATGAGCAAGGCGGGTCGGTCCAGCGGACGGCGGATCATCGAGAAAATTTCCTTGCGGTACACGGTCAGGACGGCCAGAAGCGTGCCGAAATGGAGCATGGTGTCGAGAAAGAGTCCCGCTTCCTCCAATCCGAACAGGTGTCGCCCGAGCAGCAGGTGTCCGGTGCTGCTGACGGGGAGAAATTCGGTCAATCCCTGGATGATGCCGAGAATGAGGGCTTCCAGCCAATTCATGTGCATCCTCCTGTCAGGGCTTTTCTTCCAGCAATCGGGCGGCTTCCGCCATGATGGCCGGCAGCGGAATCGTTTCATTGTAGATGTCGTGCACCGTGCCGTCCCGGCGGATGAGGACGGTGGACGGCACCGAGCTGAGCCCGAAGGCGTCATAGGTGTTCCGTCCCTCATCCCTCAGGACGGGAAAGGTGAATCCCGATTCCTCCACCAGACGGGCGGCCTTTGCGGGATCGGGATCCCGGCCCGTCACGTGGATGGTGAGATAGACCAGATCCGGACGGCGCATGCCCCGGTGAAGCACCTGCTTGCGCGGCAAGTCCGCGAGGCAGGCGGCGCACCAGGAGACCCAGAAATCGAGCCAAATCACCTTTCCTCTGTACATGTCGAGGGAATGCGTGGTCCCGTTCAGGTCTTTCAGCCGGAACGGGGGAGCTTTCACCGGTTTCAAGTCAAACACCTCCTGAACGGGAATCAGCCGGAACGCACCAAGAACATGCCGATGAAAAAGAAAATCAGACAGAACGTTTGCATCCGGGACAGCCGCTCCCGGAACACGGCCATGGACATCACCGCCACCACCAGGCTGTTGGTGGAAAAAATGGGGGCGACGATGCTGGCCGGACCGCTTTCCAGGGCCATCGCGTAGACTTGCATGCCGGCGAATGAAAAGATCCCGGAGGCAAGGCCCCAGACCAGTCCGGTGCGCAAGGAGCCGCGATCGATGCCGGATGCGCGCGTTCGCAGGAATGGCGGAGTGAACCACAGCAGGCCGAACAGATAGCTCACGAACAGGATCGAGGTATTGTCCATGCCCGCTTCTTCGGTGATTTTGAGGCCTCCGTTGCGCAGAAAGAACAGTCCCGCGGCCAGCCATACGAGTGCGTACCAGCGCGGATCGCGAATGCGCAGCTGCTCATCCGGGTCCACGGGCAACAGGGCGGCGGTCGCGGTCAGGAGCAGCACTCCCGTCCATTCCTGCCAGGTCAGCCGCTCGCCGTATGCCAAGACGGACAGAAGCACCGTGAACGCGGTGTGCAGATTGACGATCGGTGACGTCAGGCTGGCGGGACCCGAGTCCAATGCTTTCATGAAGAGCAGATTTCCCCAGGCGGAACCTGCTCCGACGACCAGACCGGCGAGCCAGGTCCATGCGGAGAGGTCGACGCTGTCCTGCCGCATCATCCACAGGGCGAAGCCGGCCGTTCCCGAAGCGTACAGGCCCCACAGCAAGGCGGCGGTTTCCCCTTGTTTGGCCTGACTGGCTTTCATCATGAAACCGGCCAATCCGAAGGTGAGGGAGCTGAGCAGTGCAAGCAACAACCACATGATGTCCAATCCTTCTCTCCGGTGAAAATGAACGGTTTTGATCTCATTCCGTGAGCTCCTCCATCTTACCGTACCCGATGGTGACCGTCCAGTTTCCCTCTGCCTGAAGTGTATGCATCGCCGCTGCAAGTTTTGTCCAATCGGCGATCATGGACATGACCGTGCGGGTGCGTCGTTCCGGTGGAAAACTCCGGACTCATGGATGCATCCATGCCGGGGACGGGTGGGCAAGAAGGGGGCGCCACGGGAGAAAGCAAAACGGAAGCCCCCTCACGGATTCGGAGGGGGCTGTGTGTGGCATGTTGCTCATGAAGCGTTGGCCGCATCGATCTGGTTTTCAAACTCCAGAAGCAGCTCGTCCAGAGTCATTTGATCATCCAGATACAGTTCGACCAGCTCGAGGAAATATGTATGCTTTTCCGCGGGAAGATCCAGCGTTTGAAGCAATTCATGAAACGGATCGAAATCGCGGGAAAGAAGATGAACGCTTCCGCTTTCAAACAGGTTTTCCAGCTGGATGGTCTTCCGGTAAATGTCGTGTACCATGCGAAGAACGATGCCGATCAACTTCTTTTTTTGCGAATCCATGAGTTCTCCCTTCTTGTTACGTCAAGTTTATGATGAATATGAAATGATCATATAATTAATTTTGAAGACTATTATATCAAACTTTTTGTGACCGGCGTGTGAAAAACTTTTACGGATCACCGTGGAATCGAAAGGTGGGGTCGCGGATGATGAAAGCCGTATGGATCGAGCGTCCGGGAAGCGCGGACATGCTGACATTCAAAGAGGTTCCCCGGCCGACATGCGGTCCGGACGAAATCTTGATCCGCGTGGAGGCCGCGGGAATCAACCGGGCGGACCTTCTTCAGCGGGAGGGAAAATACCCGCCTCCTCCGGGAGCCAGTCCGGTGCTCGGTCTGGAAGTGGCCGGAGTGGTGGAATCTCTGGGCGCCAACGTGACAAAGTGGCGGGTGGGCGACCGGGTGATGGCCCTGTTGTCCGGAGGGGGATACGCCCGGTATGCGGCGGTGCACCAGGACCTGGTCATGCCGGTGCCGGACGGAATGTCGCCGGAGCAGGCGGCGGCCATTCCGGAAGCGTTCCTGACCGCCTGGCAATGCCTGTTTTGGATCGGCCGTTTGTCCCGGGGAGAAACCGTGCTCATCCATGCCGGAGCCAGCGGTGTGGGCAGCGCCGCCATCCAGCTGGCGAACAAGGCGGGGGCGGTTCCCGTGGTGACGGCCGGCAGTGACGAAAAACTGGAGTTTTGCCGGAAGCTCGGGGCGAAGGCAGCCGTCAACCGTCGGGAGGATGCATGGGAAGAGAGGGTCCTGGAGGCCACCGGGGGCCGGGGCGTGGATGTGGTTTTGGACTTTGTCGGAGCCCCGTACGTGGAAAAACATCTCAAGCTGCTGGGGAGCGACGGGCGCTGGGTGCTGATCAGCCTGCTCGGAGGAAGCCGGCCGGAGCGGTTCCCTCTGGCTCCTTTGCTGGCCAAACGGATTCAATTGACCGCCACGACGCTTCGTGCCCGGTCGCTGGATTACAGAAGCCGGTTGGTGGCCGATTTTATTGACGGTGCACTTCCCGGATTCAAGGCCGGGGAGCTGAGACCGGTGATCGACTCCGTTTTCCCGTGGGAAGACGTCAGGGATGCCCACCTTCGCATGGAAGCCAACCTCAACATGGGAAAAATCGTGCTGTCCGTGCGTTGAATTCTCTCCGGGCGGCGCGGTTGGGATCAACCCGCGGGATGCCCGTTCGTTCGCAATGACGCATGTTTTGCGCGGGTTGATGCACGCTATATGGGAGAAAATCCCTTGATTGGAGGCGTGCTTCACCATGGAAGGTCAACAGATCCGCGATGCGTTGATGGAGTACAAAACGGGCGTGGGCGAACTGGCCAAGCATTTTCCGGACATTGCGGAAACATACAACCGGTTTACCGATGCCTGCTTCGAGGAAGGGGAACTCTGCCGCAAGACGAAGCATCTCATCGGCGTGGCGCTCGGCGTGCTGACCGGTGATGAATATTGCATTCTTTATCACTGCAAGGGAGCGGTGGACCAGGGAGCCACCGACCGCCAAGTTCTGGAAGCGGCTTGCGTCAGCGCCGCGTTCGGCGGAGGCATGGCCATGAGCCAGATCGTCACGCTGGTTCAGGAGTCGCTCGACGCCTTCCGGACGGCGCATTGAGGGATTTCGGAAAACGAAGAAAGAGGTCGGATTCCGTCGTGGAAAACGGCCTCTTTCTCCGTTTTCGGAACGAGCGCGCATTCAGTTCGGCTTGAAGCGTCTGAAGCGTTCGGATTACAATAATTTCAGAGAAACATGATTTTGCCGAATACCGGTCCAAAGGTGGTTTCAACGTGGCGAAAACCTACTCCGAAACATGGGATCTGGACAGTATTTTCGCAGGGGGAAGCGATTCGGAAGCGTTCCGTGAACATTTGGAACAAGTGGAGGAGCGAATCCGGACGCTTCGGAAGCTTTTGGAACGGCTGGATCCCGAACGGGCGCCGGTCGATGAATGGGCGCTCTGTCTGGAAGAATGGGATGAACTGGAGAAATCGTTCTCGGAGGCGTGGTCCTTTGTCACCTGCCTGGCGGCACAGGACACGGGCGATGAAAAAGCCCGTCTGCTCAGAAGCCGCCTCAGCGGGATCGATGCATCCATCCATTCTTTGCAGACGACCATCGAATTGAAGCTGGCCAAGATTCCGGAGGATCGTTTTCAAGGGCTCATCGAATCCCCGGACGTTCGGCCCGTCGCCTTTGTGTTGGGCGAAATGCGTCAGCGGGCCGGCGAGAAAATGGGGGCCGGGATGGAACATCTGGCATCGGATCTGGCCGTTGACGGATATCACGCTTGGGGGCAGCTGTATTCGCAGGTGATTGCCCGCGTTGCCATCCCGTTCGAACGCAACGGGAAACAGGAAATGCTTTCGGCGGGTCAGGCTCACAATCTGTTGTCGCACGGCGACCCTGCCGTTCGCCGGGAGGTCTTCCGCAAGTGGGAAGCCGCTTGGGAAGAACAGGCGGATTTGTGTGCGGCCATCTTGAATCATTTGGCCGGATTCAGACTCTCCCTGTACGGCGCACGCGGTTGGGATGATGTGCTGCACGAACCGCTCCGTCAGAACCGCATGAAGCGGGAAACCCTGGAGGCCATGTGGGAAGCGGTCCGATCGGGCAAGGACAAGCTGGTGCAATATCTCGAGCGCAAAGCCCGGTTGATCGGCATGGACCGATTGTCATGGTGCGATGTCCACGCACCCCTTTCCAAGGATGAGCGAACGGTTTCCTTCACCGAAGCGGCGCATCGGATTGTGGAGCAATTCGGGAAGTTCAGTCCGGAAATGGCCGATTTTGCCGAACAGGCTTTCCGGAACCGGTGGATCGAGGCGGAAAACCGGCCGGGCAAACGGACGGGAGGCTTCTGCACGTCGTTTCCGCGCAGCCGTCAGACCCGGATTTTCATGACGTTCGCCGGGACGGAAGGCAATGTGGAAACCTTGGCGCATGAACTGGGGCACGCATGGCATCAGCACCTGGTCGGGGATCTGCATTCCTTGAACCAGAATTACGCCATGAACGTGGCGGAGACCGCTTCCACGTTCGCCGAATGGCTGATGGCGGATGCGTCGATGAAACGGGCCCGCACCCGGGAAGAGAAACTGGCCGTTTTGGACCATCGCCTCCAGCGTGCCGTCAGTTTCCTGATGGACATTCACGCAAGGTTCCTGTTTGAGACGCGGTTTTATGCGGAAAGAAAAAATGGACCGGTCGGCAAGGAACGTTTGTCCGAACTGATGACGGAGGCACAAAAGGAAGCGTTTTCAAATGCGCTGAGCGAATACCATCCCCGGTTCTGGGCTTCCAAACTGCACTTCTACAACACACGGGTTCCGTTCTACAATTTCCCCTACACGTTCGGATACCTGTTCAGCACCGGCATTTTCGCGAAAGCCCGGACGGAAGGCGGGGCCTTTGCCGAAAAGGTGAAGGACCTCCTCAGAGACACCGGACGGATGACGGTGGAAGAACTGGCCGACCGGCATTTGGGGGCCGATTTGACCACCACCGCGTTCTGGAAACAGTCGGTGGATCTGATTCTGGCCGACGTGGATGAGTTTTTGAACCTTTCTTCCTGACGCTGCGGGTGGCGAACCCAACCAAGCCGGGAACGGAAGCAAGAGCTGCCCGAGGACCTCTCTCACCCGGGATTCCCGCCGCCGGCCGGGTGGCGGCAATTCTCCCGCGTCAGGCGGGGAAAAAGGGAGTTTTCAGGCATGCAGGATCTGTCAAGAGCGGAGTATCTGTTTTCCAGAAAGATCACCCCGTTCATCATTCCCAAGGAGAACGTGGTCGTGGTGGAGCCGGAGTGGTCGTTGGAGAGAGCCCTTCTGGTTCTGACGCGGAAGGGAACCACTTCGGTGCCGGTCATCAGCAAGGACGGGAAAGTCGAAGGGGTGATCAGCAAGACGGACATTCTGGATTTCATGCTCCAAATCAGCCAGGGAACTGACGAAATCGATTTCTCCCAACTGCGCGAGCATCGGGTCGAGGAAGCCATGAACAAGAGTCACTGCGGGATATTGGCCAATTCGATATTTTCCTTTGCCTTTGAAGTGCTCATCAACCGCACGTACATCCCCATCATCGATCTGAAAGGGAAGTTTGTGGGGATCCTCACGCGAAAAGTGATGATGGAACAAGTGATCGAGTACTTCAAGGAAGAATTCAAGGAAGACGTGATGAAGGCCAATACGGCAGAGATGAAGTGAAAAGACAAAGCTCCCCTCGGCGGCGAATGCCGGGGGGAGCCGGACCGGCGGTTTGCACGTCCCGCATGTGAACGCGTGCATGAACCAAATGTTTTCCGATTGTTTCCAACATGGCGGTTCATGCCGGGAAACCCGCCGCTTTTCCGGGAATGAGCGATCTCCCGGAGAGGAGGCGATTCGTTTGCTCCTGAACATGAGGAATCATGAGTCATCGGACACGTCGAGCAAACCGCGTTCCGAACAAATGCGGGCGAACCGGGTCAATTCATCCCAGAAACGTGCATCTTGGGAACGACCGGTGATTTGGGAGAGCAATTTCAGGTACTGCAGCCAGCCGAACAGGGTGAAGGGCATGAGAGGGAGGTTGAAGTCTTCCCGGAAAGCGGGGAGAATCAGTGGCTTGATCTCATTCCAGACCGCTTCTTTCACGGCGTTTTCCATCAGGGGAGGAAACTTGGAGGCGGCCAGCACCCACAGGCGTTTTTTTCGCCACACTTGAAGAATCCGTTTCTTCAGGAAGCTTTTTGCGTAACGATCCTGATCCCTGGTGTCCAGTTTCACGCTGAAGTGGGAGAACTTTTCGGCAACCGTGCAGGGAGGCTCGGATCGTCGGCCATGCATCCAGGGAATCCTTGCAACGGGCTTGTCCGGCATTCCCGCGGCGGAATCCAGGCTGATCGGAAATATCGAACGCGCCCTTGGAATGACGTACCGGTTCTTTTTCATCAGTGACTCCTCCTGAGATTTGGTGGTGAGCCGAACCGCTTTGTCTGCCGGATTGCAAGTGGGCCGCGGCGACGGATGAAGTTATGAATCTTTGGGAAAATGGATGAAAATCGATGAACGTGCAAAAATTCACTCTATATCTATTTTGCCTGAAAGAGACGCGTGAATCAAGTGAACAATCATTCAGTTTCCCTGAAATTTCGAGATTTTTGAAGAAAGTGTGAAGTCCGGAAGGTTCCGGTGTGTTCCAATTATTTACACGAAAAAGTTTCTTGCTCTCCGTGTTCCAACATCGATATAATCAACTTAGATAACGGTGGAAACCGTTATCAGCTATTCCCCGGGTGCGAGGGCTCTTCTCTCTGCAGGACGAGAGAGAGTCTGCTTCCGACACTGCGATTGATGGATTCGCACTGTCCCATCTCTCTTTGATCGCCATCTTTCTCCCGCCTGGCGTGCGGGAGCTTTTTTTTTGTTTCCGGGATGTGTTCGGCGTCCGGCCATGGGGGAATAAACATGACAACCGACCTGCGGGCGGCCTTGTTTGAAACCAACAATCGGGGCTGTTGGGGACGAATGGAAATTCATTTCATCCCGCGAAACGTGTTCGCACCGGACAGTCATCCCGGTTGAACGGAAATCCGGAGGAACGAAGCGTGAAAAAATTGTTGATCAGTGGCGGGAAACTGCTCCTGTTGGTATGGCTCGTGAGTGCTTTGGAACTGTTGGTGGCCGTTCGGCTTCCCCCCGCCCTTTCCATCCCGGCTCAGATCGCCGTGTGGTTTCTGGTGCCTGCGGGTTTGTACGTCCTGTTTGAACGGAAGAAGGGGTGGACGTACGGCATTCGCCAGCCGGATGGATTCATCCTTTGGATTCGCGGATGGTGGAGCGGGGCGGGAATGATCACGGCCGTGTTTCTGGCGATCTGGATCACCGGCGGCATCCGGGTGACCGGCATGCGGCCGGAAGCGGCGGGGCAAGCGGAGTTTTGGTGGATGATCGGCGTGCTGCTTCTGGCTGCTTTGGGCGAGGAGTGGATGATGCGCGGGTATGTGCAGGGCCTTCTTATGTTTGAATATTCCGCATGGACGGCAAGAACGGTATCTTCCGCCCTGTTTGCGCTGCTTCACGGCCTGAACCCGGCGGTGTGGGACTCTCCGGTTCCGATGATCAATCTCTTTGCCGCGGGCGTACTGTTGGCGCTGCTCAGAGACCTCACCGGCGGCATCTGGGCACCGGCCGGTTTCCATTTCGCGTGGAATCTGCTGCAGGGACAAGTCTATGGATTTCCGGTGTCGGGACAGTTGTTGGCGGATTCGCTGATCCTGATCGAGACCGCCGGCCCTCATTGGCTGAGCGGCGGGATGTTCGGAGCGGAAGGAAGTCTGGTTTGCACGGCGTTGCTGGTTGCCGGCATCCTGGCAGGGGTCCGAAAAGCGAAGGGGCGGGTACGATCCGAAGCAAGGCCCGTTCAGGATCGGGAGTGAGGACCCGGAGAATGTGCTCAAAAATGTTCCGGGCATCTTTGCCGATGGGGATGAAGCGGTGGATCACGGTTGTCCTGCCGATCGTCGGCGGGACTCCTTTTTTTGTGCGAAAAACAAAAAAAGGGTTCCTTGCCTGGAACCCCGGGTGACGGGATGGCCGGACGGTTTGTTCAGCTTTCGATGAATTGCACCAATTGATGATTGAATTCTTCTTTCTCATCATAAAAAGATCCGTGTCCGGAAAATTGAAACGGGACCAACCTGGCATTTCGGATCATCCGTTGTTGGATTTCTCCCAGCTCAAAAGGAACCACTTGGTCATGAATGCCGTGAATGATCAACACCGGCACCCGGATCGCTTCCAGATCGGCAAACAACACTTCCCTGATCCAGGTTTTTGCGACGGCGGCCGTGGCCCATCCCGCCGCCTCCAACCCCAATTGAAAAAACCAGTCGGAAAATGCTTGGGAGGTATGTTGGTAAAAAAAACGATCCCCAAAATCCCGAAGCATCCGGGGTCGGTCCCGGTATGTGTCTCTGATGATCCGGAGGACGGTTTCTTTCTCAAGTCCGTACGGAAAATCCGTTCGTCGGACCAAGCTGGGGGCAGCGGCTGCGACCAACACCAGCTTCGAAACCCCGTAACCCTGATGCCGTCCCATGTACCTGGCCGCAATGGCACCGCCGGTGGAGTGTCCGAGCAATGTAAAATCACGCAACCCCAGCGCCTCCACCACCCCTCTCACATCATCGGCCAACGTATCGTAATCATAGCCGGAAAACGGTTTGTCTGACTTGCCAAAACCCCGGATATCCATGCCGATACAGCGATATCCGTATTTGGGAAGCCGGTTGAACTGGTATTCAAACAGATGATGATTGCCGGGCCAACCGTGCAAAAACAAAATGGCCTTTTGGCATTCGGGCCTTACATCTTCGACATATAGATGGATATGATTTGCCTTCACATAGGAACCCATGGGCTCTCCACCTTCATGAAGATGTCGAGTCATTCTATTCATGAAGGCGGATCCTTATGCCGGAACCAACCGTCTCACCGGGGGCCGGATGGTTTCAGACGGCCTCTTGCATCCGGGAAAAACCGCGGCTCAAACGCCGCATATCCGTCAAACCGCAAAAGACCATCCCGCGAGATGGTCTTTTTTTGTTTGCATCGTCAGCCCTTATTCACTTTCCTGAACATGCTGCGCTTCCGGTTCGGATTATTTCACGGGACCGGCCATCATGTTCACGAGACCCAGCAATACAAGGATCAACACCATTGCGAACATACACCACAAAATGATGCGCATTTTCTTGCTCACGAGGTTCCCTCACTTTTCTCTCTCGTCGGAATGTTCCGGCGGTTGTGCCCCGGGAGCGGAGGCTTCGTCGCCGCGGGCATGTTCCGGATGAACCGGTTCTTCCGCGGGCACATACCAGCCGTCGCCGACGTGCCGGTATTTGTGCCGGTTCTTGCGGTGCAGGGGACAGTAGTCGCATCGTCCGCCGGGCCGGCTTTTGTAACACTCGATGCATCGGATCTTCATCACGGCTCTCCTCATCCCCGGAACTTCCGTCAATGTGGTCATGGCGGCGGAAGCCCATGCCACGCTTCCATTATACAACAGGGGACGGGGGCGGATCTGCGTTTTGTTCCGGATGACGGAACGGTCTTCCGTGCAAACTGGAAGTTGAAGGGATTTGTGCGCCAATGTTTTCCTCACTTGAACAGCCGGGGTGTGTAAAGTAAAATGAAATGAGAATCACATGAGAATCAGTCTAAAAAAGTGATTCTTGGACATGATTTCGCCGGAACGGTCCCACCCGTCGGGGGACCGGATTTTTACGCCCGGCAAGTCATGGCGATTCCGGGGGAAACCCCTGCTCCGGAGAGAAAGCAATACAGCGGAAATACATGGAGGAATGCTCATGTCGACCACACCCAAACTGACGATCAAAGATCTCAGGGTTGAAGTGGATGGGAAGGAGATCCTGAAAGGGGTCAATCTGGAAGTGAAAGGCGGCGAAGTGCACGCCATCATGGGCCCGAACGGCACCGGAAAGAGCACGCTGGCTTCGGCGCTGATGGGGCATCCGCGCTATGAAGTGACCGGCGGCGAGGTGCTTTTGGACGGGGAAAATGTGCTTGAAATGGCCGTGGATGAACGGGCGCGTGCCGGTTTGTTCCTGGCCATGCAATATCCGGCGGAAGTCAGCGGCGTGACCAACTCCGACTTCCTGCGCTCGGCGATCAACGCCAAACGGGGCGAAGGAAACGAAATTTCGCTGATGAAGTTCATCCGCGAGCTGGACAAAAAGATGGCGCTTCTGGAAATGGACGAGAAGTTCGCCACCCGTTATCTGAACGAAGGATTCTCCGGCGGGGAGAAAAAGCGCAACGAAATCCTGCAAATGATGATGCTTCAGCCGCGCATCGCCGTGTTGGACGAGATCGACTCCGGGCTGGACATCGACGCACTCAAAGTGGTGGCCAAAGGCGTCAACTCGATGCTCGGTCCGGACATGGGCGTGCTGGTGATCACGCACTATCAACGTTTGCTCAACTATATCAAACCCGACTTCGTGCATGTGTTCATGCAGGGAAGAATCGTCAAGTCCGGCGGTCCGGAACTGGCAGAGCGCCTGGAAGCGGAGGGTTACGACTGGGTGAAGGAAGAGCTGGGCATCGAAGACGAAACCGTGGGACAGCAGGCTTGAGGGGGTGTGCGCAATGAACGTGGAAACCCCGAACCTGGTTGACAAGCAAGTCGTCGAAGAACGTTCCCGTCAGGCCAATGAACCGAAATGGTTGACCGAAGCCCGGCTGGAGGCGCTCGCCGCCGTTTCGTCCCTTCCGCTTCCGAGACCGGAGAGAACGGATATCCGGCAATGGAACTTCACCGCTTTCGAACCGTTTGCCGCGGAGCCTGCCGTCGGCTCCATCGGGGAGCTGCCGGAAGAGATCCGGGAGTTCCTGTTCGAGGGCGGACAAGGCGTGATCGTGCAAAAGAACGCGTCCGTGATCTACAGCGAACGGTCGGAAGAACTGGCCGCCAAAGGCGTGATTTTCACCGACCTCGTCACGGCCGCCCGCGAGCATGAAGAGTGGGTCAAAACGTTCTTCATGACCGAAGGCGTCAAGCGGGATGAACACAAGCTGACCGCCCTGCACGCGGCACTCACGACCGGGGGACTGTTCGTGCATGTCCCGAAAAACACCGAAGTGACCGGCACGCTGCAAGGACTGTTCTGGCTGAACAACCCGGGGAACGGAATCGTTCCGCACGTGATCGTGTCGGCCGAACCGGGCAGCCGGCTGGATCTGGTGCTGGGCTTTGTGGGCACCGGGGACGCCGGTGTGAACAATGCCGTCATCGAAGTGTTCGTCGGGGAAAACGCCGAAGTCCGGGTGGCGACGGTGAACAACCTCGGCAAGGACACGGTGGATGCCACCTGGCGTCGGTCCGTCGTGAAGAAAGACGGTCGCTTGGAGTGGATCATCGCCGATCTCAGCTCGGGCCGCGTCTTGTCCGACAACACGGTCCGGCTCGTGGAGAAAGGCGGAACCGTCCGCATCAAGGGCGTGACCTTCGGAGCAGGGAGCATGCGGGCCAACGTGACCAATGCGGTGTATCATCACGGCGAACACACCGAAAGCGACATCCACGTGCGTTCCGTGATGAAGGACGAAGCGAGCAGCATCGTCAACAGCATCACGAAGATCGAAAAGGGTGCGCGAAAGTCCGACGGGCAACAGTCCAGCAAGGTGCTGATGCTGAACCCGAAAGCCCGCGGAGATGCCAACCCCATCCTGCTGATCGACGAGAACGACGTGAAAGCGGGACACGCGGCCAGTGTCGGTCGAATCGACCCGATTCAGCTTTACTATCTGATGTCACGCGGCATCCCGCAAGCGGAGGCGGAAAAGCTGATCATCAACGGCTTCCTGGATGCGGTCATTTCCGAAATTCCGTCGGAGGCGCTTCGTGAGCGGATCCACCGCGTGATCGAAAGGAAATTCCGGTCATGAATGAGTTCAAGAACGATTTTCCCATTCTGAACCAGGAAGTGAACGGTCATCCGCTGGTGTATCTTGACAGCGCCGCGACCTCGCAGAAGCCGATTCAAGTGATCGAAGCGGTGGAAGCGTATTACAAAGGATACAATTCCAATGTGCACCGCGGGGTGCATACGTTGGGAACAAGGGCGACCGACGCCTATGAAGGAGCCCGGGAAAAAGTCCGGCGCTTCATCAACGCCCGTTCGGAGAAAGAAATCATCTTCACCCGCGGCACCACCTCGTCCATCAATCTGGTGGCCCGCGGGTATGCCTGGGCCCGGTTGAAACCGGGAGATGAGATCGTCATCACGCCGGCGGAACACCACAGCAACCTGATTCCGTGGCAACAGGCGGCAAAGGCGACGGGAGCCGTTTTGAAATATTTTCCCCTGGAGCCGGACGGCACCCTCGACCTGGAAAAAGTGAAAGAAACGGTCACCCCCAACACGCGGATCGTGGCGATGCACTACGTGTCCAACGTGTTGGGAACGGTGCAACCGATCCGGGAAATCGCCCGCATCGTCCATGAAAACGGCGGCATTCTGGTGGTGGACGGCGCACAGGCCGCCCCGCACATGCGGATCGACGTGCAGGATCTGGACGTGGATTTCCTGGCGTTTTCCGGACACAAAATGTGCGCCCCCACCGGCATCGGTGTCCTGTACGGTCGGCAGGAACTGCTGGAGGTGACCGAACCGGTCGAGTTCGGCGGCGAGATGATCGACACGGTGGAGTTGTACGAATCGACCTGGAAAGAGCTCCCCTGGAAATTCGAAGGGGGAACGCCGATCATCGCCGGAGCGATCGGTTTGGGAGCCGCCATCGACTATCTGGAATCGATCGGGATGGATGTGATCGAAGCACATGATCGCAAGCTGACCGCCTATGCGCTCCGGAAACTGGGCGAAATCGAGGGGGTCACCATTTACGGCCCGAAGGAAAACCGGGTCGGAGCGGTCACCTTCAATCTGGGAGACATCCATCCGCATGACGTGGCCACGGTGCTGGACGCGGAGGGCATCGCGGTTCGCGCCGGTCATCACTGCTGCCAACCGCTCATGAGATGGCTCAACGTGACGGCCACCGCCAGAGCCAGCTTCTACCTGTACAACGATGAATCGGACATCGACCGTCTGGCGGAAGGGCTATTAAAAACGAAGGAGTATTTCGGTCATGTCTTTGGATGATCTGTATCGTCGCGTGATCATGGATCACTACCAACGGCCGCGCAACCGGGGAAGGATCGAAGACGGTGCGGTGACCGTGGATCTGAACAATCCGACCTGCGGTGACCGCATCTCCCTGCAGATGCGTGTGGAAGACGGCGTCATCCGGGACGCGAAGTTTCTCGGGGAAGGTTGCTCCATCTCCCTGGCCTCCGCTTCGATGATGACGGAAGCGGTCAAGGGTCTCACGCCCGAACAGGCCCTGGAGCTGGTCGACCTGTTCTCCCGGATGATGCAAGGTCAGGACATCGATTTCGAGAAGTTTCCGCTGGAAGACATTGAGGCCCTGACGGGCGTTTCGAAGTTTCCGGCTCGGATCAAGTGTGCGACGTTGGCGTGGAAGGCCCTGGAGAAAGGAATCAGGGAGTCCTGTCCGACTTCGTGACAAAAGGAGGAATGGACCTTGGCGGTGAATCCACATGAGATCCCGGATCTGTCCCAATACAAGTACGGATTCCGGGACAAGGACGTCTCCGTCTACCGCTCCAAGAAGGGTCTGTCCCGCGAAGTGGTGGAGGAGATCTCCCGCCTGAAGGGAGAGCCGGAGTGGATGCTCGAATTCCGGCTGAAAGCCCTGGAACAGTTTTTCAAAATGCCGATGCCCTCTTCCCTGAACAGCAAGTGGTTTTCCATCTTGCCCGGCAAGCTGGACGAACTGGACTTCGACGACATCACCTATTACGTGAAGCCGTCGGAGCGCAAGGGACGCACCTGGGAAGAGGTGCCGGAAGAAATCAAGCAAACCTTTGACAAACTGGGCATTCCGGAAGCGGAACAAAAATTCCTGGCCGGCGTCTCCGCCCAGTACGAGTCGGAGGTTGTCTATCACAACATGCAAAAGGAGCTCGAGGAGCAAGGGGTCATCTTCATGGACACCGACACCGCTCTCCGCGAGTATCCGGAACTCTTCAAGGAGTACTTCGGCACGGTGGTTCCGCCGTCGGACAACAAGTTCGCCGCGCTGAACAGTGCCGTGTGGAGCGGCGGAAGCTTCATCTACGTGCCGAAAGGCGTCAAATGCGAGGTGCCCCTGCAGGCGTACTTCCGCATCAACTCCGAAAACATGGGTCAGTTTGAACGGACGCTGATCATCGTCGATGAAGGCGCGTTCGTCCACTACGTGGAAGGCTGCACCGCGCCGATCTACTCCACCGATTCGCTGCACAGCGCCGTCGTGGAGATCATCGTGAAGGAAAATGCCCGCTGCCGTTACACCACCATCCAGAACTGGGCGCCCAACATCTACAACCTGGTGACCAAGCGGGCCGTCGCCCATGCCGGGGGCCACATGGAGTGGGTGGACGGCAACATCGGTTCCAAGCTGACCATGAAATACCCGGCCGTCATCATGAAAGGCGAAGGCGCCAAGGCGGACATTCTGTCCATCGCCGTCGCCGGCAAGAACCAGCATCAGGACGCCGGGGCCAAAGTGGTGGCACTCGCACCGAACTGCACGGCCACCATCATTTCCAAGTCGATTTCCAAACACGGCGGCAAGGTCACCTATCGCGGACTGACCAGCTTCGGTCGCAACGCGGAAGGTTCCAAGGCCAACGTGAAGTGCGACACGCTGATCCTGGACGATCAGTCCACGTCCGACACCATTCCGTACAACGAGGTCAAGTGCGACAACATCACGCTGGAGCACGAGGCCACCGTGTCCAAGGTCAGCGAAGATCAGCTCTTCTATCTGATGAGCCGCGGATTGTCCGAAGCCGAAGCCACCCAGATGATCATCATGGGCTTCATCGAGCCGTTCACCAAGGAACTGCCGATGGAATACGCGGTGGAAATGAACCGTCTGATCAAGCTCGAAATGGAAGGCTCGATCGGCTGAAGAAAAGCCTCTCCTCCTTTTACGGGACGGAGAGGCTTTTTGATCGTTCGGAACAATCCGGGAAGCGCGAACGCAAGATTGCATCGCATCCGGATTTGAGGTACGCTTTGGGCAACCGACGGATGGAAGGAGTCTGTGGCATGAACCGTGTGGGCGGAAACTTCTGGTTGATTCTGCTCGGTCTTCTGATCGTGATTTTTCTCGTCTTCTCGGCCGTCAAAGCGTTTGGATGAGAGCAGGAAGAGAGTCGCCCGAATCCCCAAAAAAGAGATCGAAAAAGTGGACCCGTTCAACATCGAATTCATGGAGCAAGTGGACGCCGCCCTGCAAATCGCCAATGCGACCACGGAACTCATCGGATGGGAAAAGTGAGCACATCGCTGAAGATGTGGTTCGGCTGAGTCCGTTTTGAACGCTTCGATCGTCGTCATGGCTTCCATGGCGCAGGAAACCTTCGGAAGTGCGTCAATCTCTTATGAAACGGTCGAAGGTGTTCACTCCCACAGACACCATTCGGCCCGATGGTTTCAGTGTTCAGGATTCAGTGTCCAGTGCTCAGTGCTCTTCTTTCTCAGTGCTCAGGGTTCGATGAAACCCTGCTCCGACTTTCCCGGGCTCGCGGAGGGTCCGGGGCGGTTTCGCAGCCGTGAAGGTTTGAGGTGCAGGCTGCCATGGAAGCCAAACCGAAAGACACCCTTTTTTCCGTTCACGCCTTGTCGGCATGGGGAAAATAGGGTGTCTTTTTTGCTGACGGGATTTGTGGGATCCGGTCAGGCCTCCGCCGGTTGGTCCGCCAGACGGGAAAACCAGCGAATCATCAAGTCGATGGCGATGCCGATGGCACGCTCGTCCGGATTGATTTTCGGATGGTGCAGACCGTACGGGGTGGCAACGCCCAGCCAAAACATGAATCCGGGAATGTCTTTCAAAAAGTAGCCGAAGTCTTCTCCGGTCATCGCTTCCCGGCATTCCACGAGGCTGATGCCCGGCACGTCGGCCGCCCAATCCATGAAGCGGCGGGTGATTTCCGGATGGTTGTACACCTCGCAGTACATGCATCCCCAATCGACGGAGGCTTTGCAATCAAATCCCGCTTCGATGCCCTGCACCAATTGAAGGATGCGCTTCTTGATCTTGTCCATCGATTCCATGGACAGGGTGCGGATGGTGCCGTCCAATTTGGCGTGTTCGGCGATGATGTTTTGCCGGGTGCCGGCGTGAAGTTCCCCGATGGTGATGACGGCCGCGTCGAGCGGATCGATGTTGCGGGAAACGATGGTCTGCAGCTGCAAGACCAGCTGGGAGGCGGCGACCACCATGTCATTGGCCAAATGGGGCCGGGCCGCGTGACCGGCCGTTCCCTCCAGTTCGATGAACAGTTCGGAGGTGTTGGCGAACAGGATGCCGGGCCGTGTGGCAATGGTTCCCACCGGATATTCAGGGGCGATGTGCAGGGCGAAAATCAGATCGGGCTTCCAGGCCTTGAATTCTTCGCTTTGCATCATCGGTTCCGCTCCGCCGGGACCTTCTTCGGCCGGTTGGAAAATGAACAGAAGATCGTCCTGAATCGGATGATGGACAAAATGAGTCAGGATGCCCAAGGCAATCGCCATGTGAAGGTCATGGCCGCAGGCGTGCATGAAACCTTCATGTTCGGAGCGGAACGGCAAAGCCGTTTCTTCCGGAATCGGCAGGCCGTCCATGTCGGTCCGCCAGGCGATGCGCCGCCGGGGAGCCGTGCCGGGAACCAGTGCCAGAATGCCGGTTTGCCAGGTGCGGATCTGCACGCGGTCTTCGGGGAGCGTGGCCAGGTACTCCAGAATCATCGCCTGTGTTTTGAATTCCTTGAATCCCGGCTCCGGAATGCGGTGAAATTTCCGGCGGAGTTCCACAAAAGTGTCCGGGGTGGCCATGGTCATGAGGGGTTCCCTCCTTTCGTCACAGGAATCGTTCGCGAACGTGCCGTTCCAGCGTTTGGACGAACAGGCCGATTTCTTCCGAAGTCAGGGTGAGCGGCGGGAGTAGGCGGATCACGGTTCCGGCCGTCATGTTCACCAACATGCCGTCGTCCATCAGGGCCCGGTGCAGTTCAAGGATCTGCTCTTTGGACAGACGGGTCCGGATGCCGATCATCATGCCCCGTCCGTCCATGTGGGAAAAAACTTCGGGCAGACGCTGCTGAAGGGCGTGAAGCTCCCGCCACAGTTCATCGGCGCGACGTTTTCCCTCTTCCAGCCATCCGTCTTGAAGGAGAGCGTCCAATACGGCATTGCCGAGGGCGCTGCTGAGCGGAGACGGGGAAAACGTGGTGCCGTGGTCTCCCGGTTTGAAGGCATCCATCGCTTTTTCGCCGGCGATCACCCCGCCGAGAGGAAGGCCTCCGCCGATGCCTTTGGCGAACAGGATCAAGTCCGGCTTCAGTCCGAAGTGCTGGAAAGCGAACAGGGTGCCGGTCCGGCCGATGCCCGTCTGGATTTCATCCATGCAGAAAAGAGCTCCGTCCCGGGCGCACAGTTCGGCGGCGGTGGTGAGGAATTCTTCCGTCAGGGAGACCACGCCGCCCGCCCCCAGAATGGGTTCGGCCAGAAATGCGGCGGGACGACGGGTGTCGAACCATTCCCGGAGTTGATCCGTGTCGTTCACTTCCACTTCGTACACGGGAAAATCGGGCTGCGGGAAGTCCTGGTACACGTCCGGCTGGCGGGTCAGGCGCATGGCGCCGAGGGTCCGGCCGTGAAAACTGTTTTTCACCACCACGATCCCTTCCCGGCCGTTTCGTTCGCGGGCCGCCCATTTGTGAATCAGTTTGACGGCGGCTTCGGTGGCTTCCGCCCCCGAACCGGCAAAATACACTTTTCCGGTGCCCAGTGTCAGCTTGACCAATCGCTCCGCGAGGCGGATGGCGGGCGGATTCAAAAACAGGTTGGAGATGTGCAGGAACTTTTTCCCCTGCTCCTCCAGGGCTTGCAGGATGCGGGGATGGCCGTGGCCGAGCACGTTGACGGCCAGTCCCGTGAACAGATCCAAATACCGTTTCCCGTTGACGTCAAAGAGATAGTTGCCTTCCGCCCGTTCAACCGCAATCGGCCAGCGGTTTACCGTGCGCATGATAAAGGCCTGGTCAAGGCTCATCCAGTCGGTCATGTGCGGGAATCTCCTTCGGGCAAAATGTTGCAAAAAAGGCCCCGAAGGGCCGAGTTGCGAGTGCGTCCACCGGACGCTCAGTCGAGGTCGCGCAGAGCCGCAATGATTTCCGTTTTGGAACGCGTCTTGTCATCGATTTCCTTGATGATGCGGGCCGGAGTTCCGGCGACGACCACGTTCGGCGGCACGTCTTTGGTGACCACGGCACCGGCGGCAACCACCGATCCTTTGCCGACGCGCACACCTTCCAGGATGACGGCGTTGGCACCGACGGTCACGTCGTCTTCAATGATCACCGGGGTGGCGGACGGCGGTTCGATCACACCCGCGATCACCGCGCCTGCACCGATGTGGCAGTTTTTCCCGATGGTGCCCCGGCCGCCGATCACGGCGTTCATGTCGACCATGGTGCCTTCGCCGATCACGGCTCCGATGTTGATGACGGCTCCCATCATGATCACGGCATTGTCACCGATTTCCACCTGATCGCGAATGATGGCGCCCGGTTCGATCCGCGCCCGCAGATGTTTCGTGTCGAGGAGCGGAATGGCGGAGTTGCGGCGATCGTGCTCCACCACCATGTCATCGATCTTGTCCTTGTTGGCTTCCAGAACCGGCTGGATGTGCTTCCAGTCGCCGAAAACGACTCCCACACCGCCGGAGATGAACGATTTCACTTCCGGGCCGAAGTCGATGCCTTCCAGCTGCCCCTTCAGGTGAACTTTCACCGGGGTCTTCTTTTCACTCTTTTGGATGAACTCAATGATTTCGTAGGCGTTCATTTCCTTCATCGCGTTGGCATCCTTTCCAGCGGGGATTGGACATGAGTCACTCAACCCAAAGTATAGCACAAACAAAAGATCCCCCAAAAGCGGAAGAGGGTGGGAGGACGCGTGTCTGAAGGCATGGAAAATATTAATAAATTTTGTTAAATTGATTTACAAGAATCATCTCTCATCATGTTGCGATATGCCGATCGAGGAGGAATGCCATGAAGTTCAAAACGGTTCCGGTTCCTGATCAACCAAAAGAACAGCCGGAAACGGAGAAGGTGCGAAACAATTGGATCCATCTGTTTTGGATACCATTGTTGGTGGGATTGATCGTATTGGTTGCGGAGAAGTTTGTTGTGGATCCAATGACCCAGCCGTCTTCCGATAACCAGGAAACTTCCCGTGTGCATGGGGAACCGTCTGCCGGCTCTGGAAACGTGTCAAATGAAGGATCCTTGCAGCGAACCACTCATTTCCAGTCGGGTCATTTCAATATGGAAGGGCCCTATGAGCCGACCAAGGCGTACCTCAGCGCGGAACCGGGGGACAAGATCCGGGTATGTGCGACGGGGTTTGATCACATCGGCTCACCGGCCGACCGGACATTGACCTTTACCTTGCTCAACAAAACGAAAACCCTTCAACCGGAAGCCAAAACAACGATTGACAACAACGAATGGACGGATTGCCACACATGGACCATTGAGGAAAAAGGGTATTATCAGGTGTTGTTCAAGAGGCCGGACGATCCTTCCGTCGTCATTGTCAAATTCACCATGAAGCGGGAATGAAAATGGAGACGCACCATGAGCGGAAGGGTTGAGACGGGATGACTCAACGATTCCGTCCGGAGTGATGTCGAATCGGCGGGAAGCCGGTGCCGTTTCCTGCGGGTGCTGTCGGAATGCAACGACAGGGAACGGCACCGGTGTTTTTATGAGCGCGGATCACCAACACTCATCGAAGATTCTTTCCTCGCATGATTGGAAATCTTTTTTGGAATTATACATATTCCTCATGCATTCCTGAAACTTTTGCTCGTCTCTCCCGTCATAACAACGGGCCAGGCGGAGCCAGAGCCGGAATTGCCGGTCTGTGAAGCGGTGTTTGACGGCCACGTCCAACGCTTTTCGATAGGTGCTTTGTGCCTCGTCCGGGCGACCCGTTTGCAGGTAAAGGTCGCCGAGGAGGGTCAGCGAGTGGCAGAGAGGGGCGGGTTCCTGGAACCGTTCGGCATATTTGACGGCGGTTTTCACCGTTTTGCAAGCTTCGTCGGTCTTGTCGGTCGTCATGTACAGTTGGCCGAGGCGGGTGTAAGCCGTCACCAGCCGCCGGTCATCCGGGAACAAGCCCTCCATGCGCAAGGCCATGCGGAAGGAGGTTTCGGCCAGGTCGTACTCTTTTTTCAGCGCATACACGCTGCCCAGGACGGTCCAAAGATCGCACAGGCTGCCATGGGCCCGGTTTCTTCCGGCGATGTCAATGCCCTTCATCGCGGTTTCCGCCGCTTCGTCCAGAAGACCGGAAAGGCGGGAAAATTCAGCCTTCAACCAATGAAAGCACAGCAGGGTTTCGAGATCATCCGGTTCTCCCGGTCGGTCCATGATTTCCTGCACCAACCTGAGGCCTTCCGCCACGCGTCCGAGGCGCAGGAGATAGACACCCTTGTTTCTGTGGAGTAAACTTTTGATGTGTTTGTTGTCACCTTGCGGGGAATACGACTTGATCCCGCTGTTCGTGTATTCCAGAGCCTGTTCCAGGTCGTTTTGCCGGGAACGGACCACGCCCAACAGGAGGTATGCGGCCGCTTCCATGTTGGACTCCTTGCCGTGTCCCTGCTGGACGATGCGCAGGACGTTGAACAGGGTGCGTTCCGCCTGCTTCCATTTGCGCTTTTCCATCAAGCATTCCGCTTTCACGTACAAAACCTGGGCGGCGAGCGGATGGTGGTCATCCAGGCTGAATTCTTCCAGACGCCGCAGCGCTTCTTCCACATGGCCGGTCTTCAGGAGCGTGGAGACCGCCAGCAGTTCCAGCCTCATTTTCTTGAGTTCTTCCTGTTCCCGGTACAGCATTTCGGGAAGCTTGTGGATCGGCAGGTTGAGTTTTTCCAGCAAGTATGTAATCTTTTCCGGACTGACATGGGTGACTCCTCGCTCGATGTTGCTCACCGTGGCGGGTGAAATGTTTTCGTCGGCCAGGTCTTCCAGGCGGAGCCCCCGCTCTTTCCGTACTTTTCGGATGACTTCACCCATTTCGTGCAAGGCGAGTTGCCGCATGTGCCGATCACCTCTTGTTGCACTGATTCTTTATTATATTACAACGTTTTAAAAAAATTTGGAATGTGTATTTTCAGGGGCCGGATCAGCGGATCCATGGTTGTCCTGCAGCCATCCAAGGTGCATGCGGAAGCCGACGTCAAGACGAAAAGCCCGGTTCCGTGACCGGGTCGGGCGGGACATAGGATGTGCATAACGAAGCCGAAGGAGGACCGGAGGCATTCGTGCATCATCAGGATTGTTTGAAATTTGTACGAAGCAACGGACGGGAGGGCAATAACAATAACAGGAAGAACTTATATTCTTGCCAAACCGGAGGAACCCATGTTGGTATCGTCTTTTTTCAGGGAATTGAAAGTACGTCTGTGGGAATATCGCGTGCTGGATCTGTCCGCACAACTTGCCTATTATTTTCTGCTCTCTTTTTTCCCGTTTCTGCTGCTCGCCGTGACCATGCTGGCTTACTTGCCCGTTTCCAGCCTGGAAGTGCTGTCGGCGATTGAGCCGTACACACCGCCGGAAGCATACGAATTTTTGCGTGACAGCCTGACGGAGGTGTTGGATGAGCGGAGGGGCGGCGTCTTGTCGTTCTCGCTGGTGGTGACGGTCTGGCTGGCCCTGAACGCGTTTCATTCGGTCATCCGGATTCTGGACGGCGCGTACGGGGTCAAAACGGACAGGCCGTTCTGGAAAGAAGCCATGCTGGGATTTTTTCTGATGGTGGGTCTGCTCGTCGGCCTGGCCGTCACACTGGCTTTGTCCGTGTTCGGGAAAATGGTGGGAGAGCATGTGTTCAGGTGGTTCGGCGTCAGCGCCTGGTTTTACGGAGCGGCGTGGCCGTGGATCCGGTGGGTGCTCAGCAGCTTCACGCTGCTGATGGTGTTTTTGGTGCTGTACACCTTGGCTCCCAACACCCGGGTGACCGTCCGGCAGGCGCTGCCGGGCTCCCTGTTCGCGACGTTCGGCTGGCAGGTCAGCTCGT
Organism: Staphylospora marina; assembly: GCF_003856495.1. Classification (GTDB taxonomy): domain Bacteria; phylum Bacillota; class Bacilli; order Thermoactinomycetales; family Thermoactinomycetaceae; genus Staphylospora; species Staphylospora marina. The sequence goes on from NZ_CP034118.1 coordinate 395,328, forward strand.
GGGGATTTTCCTACTATGTGACGAAGATCACGGACTATTCGTTCGTGTACGGGAACCTGGGGACGATCATCATCCTGGTGATCTGGTTTTATCTCACGGCCCTGGTGCTCATTCTCGGGGGGCTCATCAATGCTTCGCTTTGCAAGGTCCGGGAAAAGAAACCGCCGGCCACTTCGAAGGAAAGCCAAGGCCGGTCCCGGGTCTGACGACGGATTGTTTCAGGCGTGAATGTGCGTGTTGTTCATGATCCGTTCTGAAAGGAGGAAGGATCCGTGCCGCAGACCAGGCTGTTTCGAATCGGATACGGGATCATCCTGATTCTGCTGATCGTTTTTTTGGGACAGAAAGTGAGCTTTCTGTTCAAACCGGTGACGGTGCTCGTCCAGACACTCTTTTTCCCTTTTCTGCTCGCGGGCGTGCTGTACTACCTGTTCCGTCCGATCGTCGGCGGGCTGCAACGGTGGAAAGTGCCCAAGGTGGCGGCGATTCTGCTGATCTACCTGCTGTTTGCCGGCGTTCTGACGGCGCTCGGATTTGTCATCGGTCCCCCGCTCAAAGAGCAGCTGGACAAGTTGGTTCTCAATTTTCCCGCCATCATCGAAACGGCGAAGAGCAAATGGCTTGAATGGAGTCACCATCCCTGGGTGGCGAAGTACGTCAACTGGAATGAGGTGATGGACGGAACCACGGAATGGTTCAAGGAAAGTTACCGGTCCATCTTGTCCAACGTCGCCGGATTTTTCTCGGTGATCGCCAATATCGTGGTGGTCTTCGTGACCGTCCCGTTCATCCTTTACTACATGCTGAAAGAAGGGGAGAAATTTCCCCCGCTGCTTCTCCGGATTCTTCCCGAGCGGGAACGGGAAGAGGGAATGCGCATTCTGCGGGACATGGATCAAGCCCTCAGCTCCTACATCAAGGGACAGGTGACGGTCAGCATGTTCGTGGGCCTGATCGTGTATATCGGTTATCTGGTGATCGGTTTGGAGTATTCGTTGCTGCTCGCTCTCCTCGCCATGCTGACCAACGTCATCCCCGTGGTCGGACCGCTGATCGGAGTGATTCCGGCGATCATCGTCGCATTCACCATTTCCCCCGGCATGGCGATCAAGGTGGTGGTGGTGGCCATCATCGCCCAGCAGCTGGAAGGAAACCTCGTTTCGCCGATGGTGATGGGCAAAAGCCTGCACATCCATCCGCTCACCATCATCGTGTTGCTGTTGGTGGCCGGGAGTCTGGCCGGATTCCTCGGGCTCCTGCTGGCAGTGCCGGCCTATGCCGTGGCCAAAGTGATCATCAGCCACTTCTGGCGTCTGTACCGGTTGCGAATGAGGGAGAAACCGACGACTTGAACGGTCACCGTCGGTCAGGATCGCTCTCCTTGTCCGGACGTTGTTCACAAAAATTCTCAAACCATCATGACCGGGGCTGTCGGGCGCATTTTTGACATGGCGCCGGCTCCCCGGCTGATGGACATCGCATGCGAAGACCTTTCGAGGTCTTTTTTTGTGCCAAGAAAGTCATTTCATATAATGGTTGTATTTGTTATGATAATTATTGATTTTTTTAGATGAAGTATTTTTCAAGGAGAGCGGAACGATGGACGACAAAGTTCAAGAACATGTTCCTCTGGAACAGGAAAAGGATCCCTTGAACCAGGATGCGGAAGAAATGTTGGAGAACGAGCCGGTCATCCCGTCCAGAAAAACGAAAGAAGAATCGCAGGCGAATCAGCGCAAAAAGAGAATGATCAAAGCCGTTTCCTGGTTCTTCACCATCATCGTGTTGCCGGTGACCATGACCATTTTGCTCGCCGCCTATGAAGATGAGACCAATCAATGGGTTCGTTCCCTGTTCGAGGAAGAGAAACCGGAGACGTTTCTGGAAAGCATGAAACGGTTGACGGCGGAAGGAAAACTTCCCGTGTTCGAATGCGGCCCCCTCAGAGCCACGCAGGCCGAAGTGACCAACCGTTGCGGACAACCCGTCGCATGGAAGCATTGGTGGACAGAAGACGAAAATCTCATGTCGTCGCTGTTTTATGTGTATGAGGATAAAAAAAGAAGTGTCTTGCTCACGTTCAAGAATGACCGGTTGCAGCGGCTGTTCGTGATGGACGGCGAGCATGCATCCACCTCTCTGGAGGAAATGAAACAGGTGTTCGGCAAACCTGCACAGTCCAACGAAGGCTCCAACTATGCCACGGATTCCACCTACTACGAGTACGTGATTTCCGAATACAAGCTGCAGTTCTGGTACAATCGCAAAACAGGGAAACTGGAGAATTACTCCTACGAGGACAGCCAAACGTTCCCGATGCCACCCAACATTAATGTGCCGCAATTCAAAGCAAAAGAACATCCGGTGCCCGGCAATAAGCGAATCCCGACCGGAGACGGGTTGGCGGCCGCCAGGCAGTTGCAGCGGTGGATCGCCGAGGGGGATTTGGGCAACTATGATTGCGGTCCGCTCGGAACTTCCTACCTGGAGGTGAAAACGGGCCGGTGCGGCGAGTATCACCAACATCTGATGATTTGGGAAGAAGACAACCAGCAACATGAAAAAGGGCTGTATTATGTATTCAAGGACCGGATCATCAATCTTGACTTTTACAAAGATTCCCTCACTTCCATCAGTGTCCAAGAAGAAGAAGGGAAGAATTACGGCATCACGAAAAAACAGATCAAGCGGGTCTTCGGAACCCCGCAAAGGGAGAATGATGACACCGAAACCAAAATGGGCGTAAAAGTGGAATATCTGGAATACAAGATCGGTGACAATCTGGTCTATTTCGGCTTTGATAAAGAAGGGAAACTGTATTACATCTGGATCCGGAAAAACGGATTGTACACCAAAGACGGCTTCTTGGTGCCGCCGAAGGAATAAGCGAAAAAAGGGATTCTCCGAATCGACCGGAGAATCCCTTTCTTTTTTCCGAAGCAAACCGTTTCCGGCCGGACGCGAATGGAAGCGTCTCCCGGCTGACGGATGTCGGGGAGCGTTCCGATGGCCGTCAACGCGTCACTCCGCTCCCAGACCGGTGTTGGAGCGGACAAACAGTTCCGTGTGCCGTTTTGCCGACGCCTGCTCACGGGAGAACAGGGTGCCCAGCACCGCGCCGAGGAATCCGAGCGGGACGGACAGAATCGCCGGGTTTTTCAGCGGGAAGATCGCTTGTTCGGGCTCCATCAGGTTGGGGCTGATCAGCACCAGCACCACGGAGCTGATCAATCCGGTCAAAATGCCGGTCACCGCCCCCGCGGTGTTGAAGCGCTTCCAGAACAGCGTGAACAGAATCACCGGCAGGTTGGCGCTGGCAGCCACCGCAAAGGCCAGGGCGACCAGGAAGGCGACGTTCTGGTCTTTGGAAAGCAGGGCCAGCACGATGGAGACGATGCCCACGCCGACGGAAGCCCAGCGCGCCACTTTCACCTGCTCTTCTTCGGACGCCTTGCCGCCGCGGAGGACGTTGGAGTAAAAGTCATGCGCAAACGCGCCGGCTGCGGAAATCACCAGACCGGCCACGACCGCCAGGATGGTGGCGAATGCCACGGCGGCGATGAAGGCCAGGAAGAAGTCTCCGCCGAGAGCCTGAGCCAGGAGCGGTGCGGCCATGTTGCCCGCTTTGTCCTCCGCGGCCACGGCTTCCGGTCCGACCAGCAGGGCGGCTCCGAAGCCCAGGAACGTGGTCATGATGTAGAACGAACCGATGATGAACATGGCCCAGACCACCGAGGTGCGTGCCTCTTTTGCGTTCGGAACCGTGTAGAAACGGATCAGGATGTGCGGAAGCCCGGCGGTGCCGGCGAGCAGGGCCAGACCCAGTGAAATGTTGTCCAGCGGGTTGTCGTACAGTTTGCCCGGCTCCAGGAAATCCTGTCCCAGTTTGACCGACACTTGGTTGAACATTTCGACGATGCTGAAGCCGAATTGGGAAAGAACCATCAGGCTCAGCAGGATGGTTCCGGTCATCAGGAGGACGGCCTTGACGATCTGCACCCACGTGGTGGCCAGCATGCCGCCGAACACCACATACAAAATCATCAACACCCCGATGATCACGATCGACCATTCATAATCCAGCCCGAGCAACAGTTTGATGATCCCGCCGGCACCCACCAACTGGGCGATCATGTAGAAGGTGGAGATGGCCATGGTGCTCAGCGCGGCCGCGGAGCGCACGGGTTTTTCATTCAGGCGCAGGGCCAGCATGTCTGCCAGGGTGTATTTGCCGGTGTTTCTCAGCGGCTCCGCCACGATGATCAAGACGACCAGATACGCAACGAGCCATCCGACCGAATAAAGGAAGCCGTCGTATCCGTTGAGGGCGATCAGCCCGGCGATTCCCAGGAAAGAAGCGGCGCTCATGTAATCTCCCGCGATGGCGATCCCGTTCTGCCATCCGGTGATGGAGCGACCGGCGGCATAGAAATCGGTTGTGGTCTGCGTCCGTTTGGATGCCCACCAGGTGATGGCCAGCGTCAAAAGCACGATCAACGCGAACAGGACAAAAGCGGTGTTCACTTCCGTTTCCTCCCGTGTTTTCGGATGATTTTGTCGATGATCAGGTCCAGTTTGCCGGCGTGGCGCACATACACGATGGCGAGAATCCAGGCCATGAAGAACTGGGACAGCGCGAACAGGTATGCACCGTTCATGGCACCGATCACTTTGGTGTTCAGGAAGTCAAAATACCCCGTAAACACGGGAAGGGCGAAATAGTACAGAACAAAAAACACCGTGGACGTGATGATGAACCGCTTTTTGCGCCGGATCAGCTCGCGGAATTCGGTTGAATTCGCGATCTTTTCATAGTCCGGATGCGAAGACGACACTTTCGTTGACTGCTTGGACGCTTCGGACACGTTTAGCCCCCCCAGATATCAGGAACTGAAATGAAACTGATTTCAATCAAAATATATCACAAAATGTTCTGTTATTGTTCAATATTTTGTTTAAATGAATGTTCGATTTATTTTGTTTTTTGTCATGGCTGAGGTTGATTTGCTCCCCGGCAAGTGGTGTTTACAAATGAAAAATCCTTCGGCCGAAGCCGAAGGACCATGAGCTGATTCATCATCTGATCAATAATAGTTGTTCGTCCAGGCAGATACTTTTCCCTTCACGTAGTAATCCGCCAGGTTGTCGCGAATGTCCACATAGTATGTACCCGGTTTCATGTTCGTGAAAATTTGATAGTAATAAATGGGAGGGAGATGGTTTTCCACATAAAAAGTTTTGTACGCAGTGCAGTTTCCGGTGGATGTGTTGCAAAGACGCACTTGCAAAGAATCTGCATTGGTGGAGCTTTGGGCACCGCTGGTTTTGTGAACTTTGTACAGGTCCCAAACGGAAACTTGTACGTCATTTTCACTGGTGGTCGTGGTAAAGGTCAGTTCGTATTTTCCGTCTTCCGTTCTCCAGGATGCCGGGCCGTACTCAGTGTCCGCGTAAGCCGCTGGACTGAAGACGAAGACGACGGCCATCATGAAAACGGCAGTGGCACCAGCAAGCTTTTTCAGCATGACCATCACCTCGTTGTGAAAAATTTTTGCGTTACACGGAATATTACTATATCAAATTAATATGTTATTTTCAATAACTCCAAATATTTTTTTGCAATTGCCGGTTTTGGGTGAGCATGAGCCTTGCTTGATCGGACCGTTTCCCGTTCCGCTGCCGTCGGGGAACGGTCCGGCAAATTTCGGGGGATTTTGGGTGGTTTTTTGGGGCAGGAAATCATCAAGCGGAGAACAAAATATGGAACCCATCACCGGGTTCATTCCATCCGGGTAGAGAAAAACGGAAAGAGGGGGAAAAGCGTTGCAGCCGGATGAAGTCTTGGTCAACAGTCCCGAAGGAATCGCCGCCGTCGTCACGCTTCTGATCGCCGTCTCGTACCTGTTGGACCGACGGTATCGTTTGTTCAACCGGTTGGGCACGGCCATTCTGGTGATTACGGGCGGGGCGGTACTGGTCAACCTGGGCGTCATTCCGCCCTCCATTGATATCGGCATGGGGCCGGTCAACGGCTTTTATACCTTCGCATCCGACTATTGCGTGCCGCTGGCGATTGTCTTCATCCTGATGGCCGCGGACTTGCGGGCGCTCAAGGGAGTGGGGAAACCGGCCCTGATCGCTTTCGGACTGGCTTCCTTCGGAACGGTGGCGGGCGCCGTCATCGGGGCCTGGCTGCTGAAAGATACCGTCGGAGAAGAGATGTGGAAGCTGGGCGGCCAATTTGCCGCCAGTTATATCGGTGGCGGGGTCAACTACGCGGCCGTGGGACAGGCACTTGACACGTCCGCTTCGATTTATGCCGCCGGTGCCGCCGCGGACAACATCATGACCAACGTCTGGATGGTGGCCACCGCCGTCATCCCTGTGTTGCTGGTCCGCTTTTATCCGTCCATCCGCCGGCGGGAGCAAGCCATGGCGGAACCGGCCGTGACCGGATTCATGTCCGGTGAAGCCCGCAAGATCTCGATTCACCGATTGGCGGGCCTTGTCGCGCTGGCCGTGACCGCGGTGGCGGTTTCCCAATGGCTGGCCCCTGTCGTCTCCGAGGCGCTCGGCTTTGACATCCCGGCCGTGGTCTTGTACACGACCTTTGCCTTGCTGCTATCCTGGTTCACTCCGGTGAACCGGTGGGGAGGCGGCGAAGAGTTGGGAAACCTGATGCTCCACTTTTTCTTCGCCACCATGGGTGCCGGCACGATGTTGTCCACGCTGGTGAACAAGGGTCCGGCCGTTTTCCTGTTCCTGACCGTGCTGGTGGCCGTTCACGCCCTGATTGTTTTCGGGTTTGGAAAATGGTTGAACATCGAGATCGAAACCTTGTCCGTCGCGAGCCAGGCGGCGGTCGGCGGACCGTCCACCGCCCTGGCGCTGGCCGTCTCGCAGCGCTGGACTTCGCTGGTGACTCCGGGGGTGCTCCTCGGCGTCCTGGGATATGCGATCGGGACGTACGTGGGAATCCTGTTGGCCGGAGTGCTTGAGACGTGGTTGTGAGTGTTGCTCACCCGGACGGAGTTCCCTTTATTGGTTTTGTTTGACCCGCACCGGAATTTCCCGCAGATCGGTTCCGTCGGCGTTCATGATCCAAAACCGGTACGACGGCTTCATGAACTCATCCTCGGCACTGCACATGCCGGCCACGCTTTGGTCTTCGGCGAAGATGATCCGGTCGCTCTTGTTCAGGAAGCGAAGATTTGAGACATCCGATTGCAGGTCGGTGACGGCCAGGTATTGACCGGTGCGCAGGTTCAGGATGCCGATTTCATATGCCATGCAGCTTGGCAATGACTGTTCGGCGGAAACCGCCACCAGGTCCGGAGACCGGCGGGAAACGGCCAGTTCGTACAAGGGTGGCAGCAGAAACTTCTTGTCGATCCCGTTGGTCTCGTACGGCGGGTTGGTGGAGACGGACATGATTTTGGTCGATTCGTCTCCATTGATGAACAAGAGCGTGTCCGGACGGTTTCCGAAAGTGAGGTTGAACAGACCGAAGATCGAGGTGAAAGACGTCAGCGGTTCGGTCTTTCGGGTGGCCAGATCCAACACATAAATATCCTGTTCTTTATCCTCGAAAAATTCCATCGTGAAAAGCTTGGGATTGAGAGCAAATTGCCGGCCCCGGATGAAATAGACCTTTTTTCCGTCAGGAGAGAAGGCGGCTTCCTGGACGGCGTGGTCTCCCGTGTGCAACCGCTCCGCCCGCGTTCCGTCCGTGGAGATCATGAAGAGTGTGGAACGGGACAGATCGGAGGTGACCGAAAGATACAGGATGTGTTTCCCGTCAGGAGAAAACACCGGCGAAATGTCAATCCGGTTCTTCCCGGGTTTGGTCAAGGGACGGAGACCCGTTCCGTCCGCGTTCATGATCATGAGGTGACCGGAGTCGCGCCCCTTGTTGATGGCCGTGAACACGATGTGCGCTCCGTCCGGAGACCAGACCGGATGAATATGGTCCCAGCGCTTGTCCGGACGGGTCAGGCGCTTCGGATCGTTGCCCGACAAATCGGACGAATGGATGGAGACGGTTCCCTTGGAGTTGTGGGCGAAGACGATGCGAGAGTCGTCCGGTGCCACGTCAAATTGCGGCAGGAGCCCGTCATGGATGCCAAAGATTTCATCGGGCGTGGGCTCGAAAATGTTGGTGAAGGGAAAACACCCCGTCAGTGAACCGCAAATCAGGAGGGTGAACACGGAATGAAGAAATTTTTTCATGGGTGGCTTCTCCCCTGTTTCTGTGATGGTGTGCCCATCACAATCATTCGTCGGTAACATCGATTTTTTGGTCCAACAAAAAGGATTCCCGACCCCTGTTCGGGATCGGGAATCCGACGGATCGATGTGCGGATTATATTTGTCTGTCACGGGAAAAGGGCCGGATGTTCCGGCATGTGGCAAGCGGTCCGCCGCCCGATCGGCACTTCACGCATCTCCGTGAATTTCCCGGTACAATTGCTGAAGCATGGATTGCTTGGTGTTCCACAGTCGCTTGGACAAATCGACCGGGTATTCTTCCGGATTGAGGATGCGGAGATATTCTTCCCAAAACAGAGAGAGCTGCTGTTTGTGCCAGTTGCGGATCTCTTGCAGGGAAGGCAGGTCCCCGACTCTTTGCCCGTCCCGGAAGATCTGCTTCAGAAGCGGAACGGCCCGGAAATGTCTGACTTTCTTCCGTTTGAACGTTTGCAGCGGATGGAAGAGAAGGAGCGGCCGGGACGGGTCGATGGTTTCACCCGCTTCCGTGATGAGATCGGCTTTGGCCTTGCCGGATTTTTTGTCGATGATGCGCCAGACTTCCTTTCGGCCGGGGGTGGTGATTTTGGCCGGATTGGACGAAATCTTGATGGTGGGTTGCCATGTGCCGTCCGCTTCCTTGGCCACCATCTTGTAGACCGCGCCGAGCGCCGGCTGGTCATGGGCGGTGATCAGGCGCGTTCCGACTCCCCATGCATCGATGCAGGCTTCCTGTGCTTTCAGGTTGAGCAGGGTGAATTCGTCCAGGTCACTGGAGGCGACGATCCGGGTGTCGGTCAATCCGGCGTCGTCCAACATCCGGCGGGCCTGTTTGGACAGATAGGCGAGATCGCCGCTGTCCAGGCGGATGCCGGCCAGCCGCTTTCCTTGCGACTTCAGTTCCAGACCGACCCGGATGGCGTTGGGAACGCCGCTTTTCAGGGTGTCGTACGTATCCACCAGCAGCACGGCGTTGTCGGGAAAGGCGGCGACAAACGCGCGGAACGCTTCCAATTCGCTGTCGAAATCCTGCACCCAGGAATGGGCGTGGGTTCCGCTGACCGGGATGCCGAACCGTTTGCCGGCCAATGTGTTGGAGGTGGCATCAAACCCGGCGATCCAAGCGGCACGGGCTCCCCAAACCGCGGCGTCCGCTTCCTGGGCACGCCTCGTTCCGAACTCCATCAGGGTGTCGGTGCCGGCCACGTGGCGGATCCGGGCGGCTTTGGTGGCCACCAGCGTCTGGTATCCGATGAAGTTGAGCAGGGCGGTTTCCACCAAGTGCATCAGGCAGGCCGGACCTTCCAGCCGAAGCAGGGGTTCATCGGGAAACACCAGGGTTCCCTCGGGCATGGCCCACAGGTCACCGGTGAAACGTACCGTTTTGAGGAACTCCAGAAACTCCGGCTCGAACGGCTCGTTCAGGGAGCGGAGCCATTCGATGTCGTCATCGGTGAACCGGAGTTGTTCCAGCCAACGGACGGCCCGTTCCAATCCGGCGAAGACGGCGTATCCGTTGCCGAACGGAAGCTTCCGGAAGTACAGGTCATAGGTTCGCCGGCGCAGATGGGTGCCGTTTTTCCAGTGGGCGTACATCATGGTGATTTGGTATTTGTCAGTATGAAGGGCAGATATGAAATTCGTTTGCATAATCAGACTCCTCTGCAGGAAGTCAAACAATTTCATAGAATACAGGGATGATCCGACGGTTGGACAGATAGAACGCACGAAGAGGGCAATCGGGATGTTTCAGCGACAAAATCCAGAAGCTGATGTGCTCCATGTGCCATCCCGCGAGGTCACGGGCGGTTGGCCAGGCATCACCCGAGGGGTGGGAGTGGATCACCCCGATCCAGTCGAGGCCCTGTCCGCGGATCTTTTTGATCGTTTCCAGACAGGCTCGCGGTTCAAATTGCAGGGAGCACGGACACGGACTTTCTCCGGCAATCGGAAAGAAACGGGTGATGACCGGCCCCTTTCCCGCCAGGAACCCGTATCCTTCAAGCGGGTAACGTCCCAGGCAGTATTCGCGAACTTGATGAATGACATCCGACTGGATGGTCAGCCAGGTCGACCGCACGGTCAGCCCCCCTCACAGGAACGGAAATGTCGGGAAACCGATGAAAAAACGACAAAAAAATCGGGAAAAATGACTGCACCGTTATCGTAAAATCATTGATCTGAATCTATTGTAGCCGTTTCCCCGACCGTTCGTCCATCACCGGGAGCCTTGCGCCGACGGCGACGGGACTTTGGTTGTGATAAAATAAGAGGAACAGCCCATGGACAAAGAGAGGCGATCAGGCATGCATCCGGTACAGGTGGGCGTTTGCGGATGGGGGGATCATGACCTGTATCCTCCGGGAACTCCGGCCCGGGAGAAGCTCAGACTCTACGCGGGCCATTTCCCGGTGGTGGAAGTGGACAGTACATACCATGCGATTGCCCCGCCGGAGAGGATGAAACGGTGGGTGGATGAAACACCGGAAGCGTTCCGGTTCGTGGTGAAAGCATACCGGGAACTGACCGGACACGGGCGGCCTCGGCACGCCCCGGAGCGTTCCTGGACGGAACTTGTGCGGGAGATGACCGAATCGGTAAAGCCCGTGGTGGATGCGGGCAAGTTGTCGATGATGCTTTTCCAGTTTCCTCCTTGGTACGATTGTGCCGCCAAACACGTGAAGTATCTGCGCAAGGTGAGGGAGGCCTTCGCCGATTTCCCGCTGGCCGTGGAGTTTCGCAACCGGTCCTGGTTCACGGCGGACATGCGGGAGAAAACGCTCCGCTTTCTGGAGGATCATGCGATGATCCATGTGGTGTGCGACGAACCGCAGGCCGGGGAAGGTTCGATTCCGGTGGTGCCGGCCGTCACCCATCCGGAGCATGCGCTGGTCCGGTTTCACGGACGAAACGTGGAAGGGTGGAACGGCTCCGGACTGCCGGACTGGCGGGACGTCCGCTACGCTTGGCGGTATTCGGACGAAGAATTGGACGAATGGGTGCCGCGCATCCGGGAATTGCAAAAACAAGCGAGGCAAGTCACCTTGCTGTTCAACAACAACTCGCAAGGAGACGCCGCGGAGAATGCGAAGCAGATGATCCGCAAGCTGGGACTGAAGCCGGTCGGACCGGCTCCCGCCCAGCAGGAGCTCTTCGATTTCATGGAAGACGGGATGGGGTGATCGTTTGGCGGAAATGCTGATCCTGCTGCTGATCGGACTCCTGGCGGGCACCGTGGGCAGCCTGGTGGGGCTGGGAGGAGGCATCATCATCGTGCCCTCCCTGCTGTTTTTGGCTTCCGCCGACCCGGAACGGTTCGGAGGCATCACGCCGGCGGTTGCCGTGGGAACATCGATGCTGCTGATCATCCTGACCGCGCTTTCCTCCACGCTCTCCTATGCGCGTCAAAAACGGGTGGATTTCCGGGGAGGATTCACGTTTTTCCTGGCGAGCGGTCCCGGAGCGTTCGTGGGAGCGCTGCTGCCCCGGTACCTGCAATCGGACGAGTTTTTGGCGTTGTTCGGGGTTTTGATGATCATCGTTTCCTGGATGCTTCGGCTGAGTGAGCGCGGAAAGCGTCGATCGATCCGCTGGCACGTGGTTCGGACCGTGACGGATGAAGAAGGGCGGGAAACGGAGTACGGATGGCACCTGGGAATCGCCTTGCCCGTGTCGTTTGCCGTGGGGGTGATCTCCGGTCTGTTCGGAATCGGCGGCGGTTCGCTCATGGTGCCGATGATGATTCTCCTGTTCCGGTTTCCGCCGCACATGGCCACGGCCACGTCGATGTTCATCATTTTCCTGTCCGCCGTCACGGGCAGTGTCTCCCACCTGATCCAGGGAAACGTGCATGTGTGGTCCGCGCTGTTTCTCGCTCCGGGAGCCTGGTTGGGAGGGCGGATCGGCGCGTGGATCTCGTCCCGTCTCAGCGGCGGTCAGCTGGTCAAAGTGCTTCGGGTGGCGCTGTTGCTGATGGCCGTCCATCTCATCTTGGACGGATTGGGTGTTTGGTAGGAGCACGGCGGGTTGAAACAACCGCGTGCGGTTTGCGTGGAATCGGCCACTGAGGGGAGGGGCTTTGTGAACCCGATCAAGCGGATTCATATCTTGCATACCAACGATCTCCACAGCCACCTGCATCGGGCACCGCTCATCCGTCGACTGGCCCGGGAGCTGAGAAACCGGTGGGAAGAGCGGGGAGAAACGGGGATTCTGGTGGACATCGGGGATCACATGGACCGTGTTCGCATGGAGACGGAAGGAACGGACGGTTCGGTCAACCTGGCGGTGATGGAACAGACCGGGTACGAGTTGTTCACGTTCGGAAACAATGAGCTCCTCACGTTTTCCCGGAAGCAACTTCACGATCTGTTTTCCCGTTCCTCGGTGGAAGTGGTCAGCAGCAACGTGACCGCGATGAACCCGGAACAAACGCCCGAATGGGTGAGAACCAGCAAAATCCTGGATTTGGGCGGAGTTCGGGTGGCCTTTTTGGGAGCCACCATCCCGTACCCTCACACCTACGAGATGATGGGTTGGCGGGTGAGCTCTCCGGTGGAGGCATTGGCCGGGGAACTCATGCGAATCCGGGAGCAGGCGGATGTCACGGTGCTGCTTTCCCATCTGGGATTGCCCCATGACCGCGAACTGTCCGTCCGGCTTGCCGGACTGGATGTCATCATCGGAGCTCATACGCATCACCTTCTGGAGAAACCGGAGCGGATCAAGGACACCTGGATCGCGGCCGCGGGCAAGTACGGCATGCATCTGGGGCATCTGGTGTTGGAAGTGGACGCGAAAACCGGCAAGCTGACCGGCGTGCAAGGAACCTGCCATCCGCTCGACCAAACGGGCGGGGATGAGGAAATCAGCCGGTTGATCGGCGAATACCGCCATGAAGCCGCCGGACGGTTGTCTTCCGTGGTCGCGGATCTTCCGGAACCGTTGGAAGTGGATTGGCGCGAGGAAACGCCCTTCCCCAATCTGCTGGCGGATGCCTTGCTCGATTGGACCGGTGCCGATCTGGCATTGGTCAACAACGGCGTGCTCCTCCATTCCTTGCAGGCCGGACCGGTCACCCGCGGGGATCTGCACAGAGCGTGTCCGCATCCGATCAACCCGGCCCTGGTGAGGGTTCGAATGTCCCATGTTCGCCGGGCGCTGGAAGAATCTCTGCTGGATGAGTTCAAGGACATGCCGCTTCGCGGTTTCGGGTTCCGCGGCCGGGTGTTGGGAACGCTGGCCGTGGCCGGAATGGAAGTCATTGTGGATCCGCGGGCGAAACCGTACGCCAGGGTGACGGAGATGCGATCGGGAGACCGGGCGCTCTCCGAAGACGAAGAGGTGAAACTGGCCACGTTGGACGTGTTCACGTTCGGAGCCGGTTACGGTTCTTTGAAGGAAGGGGAACTGATCCGGTATTTCCTGCCTGAATTTTTGCGGGACGTGTTGGCCGCAAGACTGGCGAAACCGAACGCCACGGACAAGGCGAAAATCCGTCGGTGGAAGCAAAGAGATGTCCTTGACCGTCCGGATTGACAACCGCTTTGTCATCACATACAGTCAAGGTGACCGGATAATGCGCTCGCATTGATGAATGACCGGACATGACGATCACGAAACGCCGTTTCCGGCAGCCGCCGTCGGCCAGCGAAAAGACAAACGTTCGGAAGCCCGCAACGGCCGGCGGAGATCGGAACATCCCCGGGCCGGTTGCCGGAAATGCGTTTGATGAAAGATACGGATGAGCTGATTTTGCACGGCGGACCGCATCCGAAAGCGGCGGGATCGGCGAAAGCAACAGGGACAGGGAGGTAGACAGACATGAGCTTTGTGGACGAGGTATATTCGCTGTACCGGGATCAGCTGGGCGAAGATGAAGAAGATGCCGTCGCGATCGTGCTGAGTCTTTTGGAAGAGCAATCCCGGGAACACATGATGCAGATCATCAACCAGATGTCGGATGACGAAATCGCCCAGATGCTTGGCGTGTATCTGGTGGAAATGTTGAAGTACAAAATGATCCAGGACGGAAAAATTCCGGCCGGCCGGTTGTTCGTCGCCCCGGATCGGCTGCACTGATTCCGGTTGTTTTGCCGTCGTGAACCGGCACCCGCCGGACGGTTCAACCCCCGCTCTTTCCGGACCGAGCGGGGGTTGTCTTTTGGGTCACCCCCTTTCGTCCGGGCGCATATCATGCGGGAAATGCGATCGAAAACGGGGGGATGTGAACATGATGAGTCTCAGATGGATGGACGCGGACGGACATCCGGTGGCCGGGATCGAGGTGAAACTGCCGAAGACCACGTTGCTGGTGATTACCACCGACAAGGGGTACATCATGTGCGGGGCGCTCGATGTGGCGCTGCTGAACGAACGGTTGGCCGACAGGGGAATCATCGCGGGCAGGGCCGTGGGGGTGAGAACCCTGGAAGAATTGATGGAAGCGCCGCTTGAATCGGTGACGCATGCCGCACGTGAACGGGGGATCGCGCCGGGCATGACCGGCCGGGAGGCCATTTTGCGAATGCTGTGAAGGGAAACCATGCGCCAAGCCTGCAAGCCCGGCGCATGTCATCCGGTCGTGCGTTCGCCGGAGCCGGATGATTTCGCGGCAGAAGTCCTTGCCGCAAAGATCGGAGCGGAGTCCATCCAACAGGGGTGGCGGTCATTGTCGGGCCGCGGTCATCACCGCGGCGTCTTTTTTGTTCTCACGCGAGCCCCAAGGCAACAAGAGCGTGTTGCATATCTTCGGGAAGGGGCGCTTCAAACCGGAGATCTTCTCCCGTCAAAGGATGGGTGAAGGCCAGTTCGAACGCGTGGAGAGCTTGTCTGCGAATCGCGGATGTGTCTCCGCCATAGAGCCGGTCTCCCGCCAGCGGAGCTCCCAGATGGGCAAAATGAACCCGGATCTGGTGGGTTCGCCCCGTGATCGGGCGGGCTTCGACGAGAGAGGCCCGTTCCCCTTGACGAACCAACCGGTATCGGGTCGTTGCGGGATCCCCTCCCGCCGTTATCCGGCGGCGTGTGGGATGACGCGGATCGCGGCCGATGGGAGCGTCGATCACACCTTCCGCCGGCTCCGGCTTGCCGTCGCACACGGCCAGATACGCGCGGTGAATGTGACCGTTTCGGAGTTGCCGGTCCAACAGCTGGTGCATGTAGCCGCTTTTGGCGATCAGGATGAGTCCGGACGTGAAGCGGTCGAGCCGATGAACGGGTCTCACCGTTCCCCGGATGCCCTTGGAAGACCAGAGATGCAAAATGCCGTGAACGAGGGTTCCCCGGTCCGTGTCCCGCACGGGATGAACGGCCACTCCCGCCGGTTTGTCGATCACCATCAGATCGGTGTCTTCATACACAACCCTCAGCGGCACCGGTTCCGGTGAAAGAGGAGATGTTTCCGGCGGACGCAATGCGGCCTGAACCCGGTCCCCCGTCTTCACCTTTTGGGCCAGCCAAGCCGGTTTTCCGTTCAGGCGAATGCCCTTGATCCGGGTCAGCCTGTTCAGGAGGCGACGGGATACCATCAGGGGACCGCGCAGCACCTCTTCCACGGTGACTCCGGTCATATGTTCGGGGACCCGATAGGTCACCCAGGGGTTGTGGGAGGATTTGCGTGAATCGGACATGACTGAATCACCATGAAACATGATGTGGGGCTCAAAGAAACCAAAAACCCCTCCCCGGGGACCGGGAAGGGGTTTTGATCGCGAATTCAGCGGACGTGGTTCAGGCGAATGACGTTGGCGGATTGCGGTCCGCGGTCACCCTCGACGATGTCAAATTCGACCGGTTCGCCTTCTTCAAGGGTACGGAAACCTTCGCCTTGGATGGCGGTGTAGTGCACGAACACGTCTCCGCCGTCTTCGCGCTCGATGAATCCGTAACCTTTTTCAGCGTTGAACCATTTCACTCTACCCTTCATCTTTCGGGCCTCCTTCAAACCATTAAAAAGCGGTACGTCTCAAGCGAATATCCATGCCAACCCATTGCCTTGCACAAAACAAGAGGCCACACAAGATGAAGCTTGAAAGCATTCCCACTTTTTAATGTAATATGTCCCATCATAGCATGATGAAAAACCAAAAACAAGGTTTCGCCGAAAAAGAAAGAGAAAAACTTTTTCCAAGCCGGTCCCGATCCGGATCCTTCGAGCCCGGATCATTCGAGCAAGTGCTTGTACGGGGTCAGGTCGATGCCGTTTTTTTTCAGGGTCTTGATCAGCCATTTGTGGTCCCGTTTCGGCGTGGCGAGGATATATCCGCGGATGATGTGATCCCGGGTCACTTCACGGGCCCGATCCTTCAGGGCCAGCTCGCCGATTTTGGCGGCGATTTTTTGCTTGGCCACGTCACGGAACATCCGGGGAACGGGTTCGACCAATTCGTTCAAAAGCACCTTTTGCTCTTCGGACCACATGTGAATGGTTTCCCTGATGTAGTATTCTTCCCAATCCAGGATCGATTTACCGTCTTCCCTGGGCAGGGCTTTCAGGAATTTGCGAAACATGAAATAGCCGCCGATGGCCAGGATGACCACCATGAACACCCAGAAAAAGGCGTAGAACCATTGCAGCCAGGCCGGTCCCGTCATCCGGTTCACTCCGTTTCCTTGTCTCTTCCGTTGTTCATTATATCGAAGCGGTCACCGGGCGGCAAACCGGGAGGACAACCAAAAAGGACCGCGCCCGTTTCCGCGGGCCGGTCCTTGATTGACACGTTCTTCCGTTTCATGTTTTCGTGTTCATTTCGTTCAGACGATCAGGCTGATGCCGTAAACGATGATTCCCCAGATCGGCAGGCTCAGCAGAGAAGCGTTCAGCAGTCCGGAAATGGCGTTCATCAGGATTCCTCCGTTCGTGTGAATGTATGTATGTCATCAAACGTTTGTTCAGATTTCATGATCCGGTTCAACCAAGCAAGAGGCGCGCGACCAGATAAATCAGTCCCCACATCGGCAAGCTGAACATCGTGGCGTTGAAGATTCCGATGACGGCGTTGTTCATGTTTCGCACCTCACAACGGTTGTTTGTGATTTCATTATATACAGGGGAAATCCGTCTGTCCCGGATGTAATCGAAATGTAATGGTCATGTAAATTGCCGGTTACCGCCGGGAAAACATCTGACAGACCTGTCACGTGTCTGAAAGAAAATGGCCTCACTGTTGCAGGAACGCAACGTTTTCGGGGAGGACGAAGGGTGTCGGGAATTGCAATGAAGCAGGGGATTTCCCGGGAAATTGCCGGAATCCGGGGGCGGCTTTCCGAAAGAGGGCGGAGAAGCGGTGAACGGGCGCTTCACTTGTCGAAATGCAGGGGTCGTGAAGATCGTTGACGCATTTCCCCGAACTGCGCTATACTGCCAACGTGTTTGACAGAACGGAGGAGACTTGCTGATGAGCTGGCATACGGGAGCCAAAGAACCGATCACTCCCCGGTGGGATCCGTGGGACACTTGGTACACGCGAAATGAACGAGGGCACTATGTTTTGACCAGTGTTGAATTCACCGTCACCAACTTGTGCAACCTGCGTTGCGAACACTGTGCGGTGGGAGAAGAGCTGGTGGAACGCGAAGGACCCGCGTTGCCGTTGGATCTTTTGCTGAAACGGCTGGACGAAGCGGAGCATCTTCGCACGATCAGCATCACCGGCGGCGAGCCGGCCGTCAGCACGCGGGCCGTCAAGGAGCTGATCATTCCGCTGTTGCGGTATGCAAAGGACCGGGGCATTCACACCCAGCTGAACACCAATCTGACGCTTCCGCTCAGTCGGTATCTCGATTGGATCGGAGATGTGGATGTGCTGCACATCTCCTGGAACTATCGGGATGCCCGCGATTTTCACCGGATCGTGTTTGCAAAAGCGGGCCGGGAAGTGAATGACGGCGCGGCGGAAGTCCTGTTTGAACGAATCCGGGAAAATGCCCGGGAGTTGTCCAAGGCGGGCATCTTTGTCTCGGCGGAGTCGTTCCTCAGTCCGTTCACGGCTCCGCACATCGTTTCCATGCATCGGGACGTGGCGGAGATGGGATGCCGGCGGCACGAAGTGCATCCGTTGTACCCGAGCGATTTTGCGAGGAATCTGCGCCTGTTGACACTGGACGAATACCGGAGCGCGGTTCATGAACTCTTGGACCACCGGAATCCCGACGTGTGGGTGTTGTTCGGTACCTTGCCCTTCTATCCGTGCAGCGACCGGGAAGATGACCGGGAGCTGTGGCTCCGGCTGCACCGGGAAGAAAACGTGACGGTTCGCCAGGACCCGGACGGTCGCAACCGGCTGAACATCAATGCATTCACCGGAGACGTGATCGTCACGGACTTCGGAGACGTTCCGCCGCTGGGGAACGTGCGGACGAACCGGTTGGATGACGTGTTTGCCCGCTGGCTGGAACACCCGCTGGCGGAAAAGTCGCATTGCTTCTGCCCGGAAGCCCGTTGTTGCGGGCCCAATTTGCTGGTGATGGACACGTATTATCCGACATGGGATTTCCGCGCGCGCAGCGCCAAAGTGAAACTGACCTGATTTTTTGCCCCCGGTTTCGGCATGAGGAAGCCGGGGGTTTTTTCTTGCACGGGAACATGATTTCCGGGAACGGCGACCGGTCCCGATTCTCCGAAAAGATTCATCGTTCTTCGGCCCCCGATGCTTCGCCTTCCGTTAAAATGAAAGAATCAAATGAAAAATGACGGCGGAATGCCGTGAAAGGAGGACTCGGATTGAACATCTTTGAAAAATTCGTTGCGGAAAATGTCGACGGCGGACAGCGTTCCAAACGGGAGCACGTGGTCCTGCTTCCCGGCGAGCTCTCGCAAGCATTCGAACACTGGTGCCGCAAACGGAATCTCAGTTTCAGTCAGGGAGTGGCAGAGCTGATTCGGGAGGCGCTGGAGAAGGAAAAGAAACGGGACAAAGATAAGAAAGAACCTGCGCTCCCCGATGCATCCAAATTCATGCGTGATGCGTTTTGACCGGTGGACGGACCGGGTGAAGTCCTTTTGTTGACGGCTTCTTTTCCCGGGCCGGAGGGATCCGCCGCGTTCCGATGCATGCACCTGAGGCGCGTGAAGCGCGTAACGGGCGGATTCGTCCGGCCCTCTTGCCGGAGGACGGGCTTCCCGGTGTTCCGTTGGCCGGAGAAGATCCGGATCCGCCACCCATCGCCATTCTTTTTCTGAAAATTGACAAATGGAGGCATTTTCCGGAGAGCGGGATTTTCTTCTGGCGGGAAAAGCGTTTTGTGGGTGAGTGACGGCGCGGAAACGGGAATGGTGATGGTGGCAAGGGTGAAACGAAGCGAAGTCGGAACCGTATATGAAAGAATGAGTGAGACGGAGAGGAGTGACCGCATGCGACGAACCTGTACATTGCTGCTGAGCGCTTTGCTGACATTCGTGCTTGCGCTGATTCCGTCCCCCGGATGGGCGCTGGACACGACCGAACAGGTACGGATGGAAGCGGAAATGGGATGGAAGGGAGAATACAAGGGAGATTTCGTTCCGGTGCGCGTCAAGCTGACCAACCGGGGGGAGGCGATCAAAGGCACCGTCGAGGTTCCGGGAAACGTCCGGAGAGACGACGCACGGACCGGGGTCACGCCGTCTTTGGAGATGGAATTGCCCCCGGGAGCGGAAAAAGTCGTCACGCTGGTGATTCCTTCGAAACTTGCGCTTCCGGATCAACCGATCCGTTTCGTTTCGGACGGTCGGGTCCTCTCATCCACCAAGCTCAAAGGAAACCGGCTTTGGCAGAATGACCGGTTGATCGGCGTGGTGAGCGAAGATCCGCACGCCGCCGCACGCCTGGCAAAACACATCGCCGAACAAAATTCCATGATCCATGTGGTGCCCGTCGACGTTGCGGAACTTCCCGACAGCGGCTTGGCGCTGTCCGGAATGGATGTCCTGGTGCTGCATCGCCTGCAGCGGGAAACCGTTTCCGCAGGGCAGGTGGAAGCGATCCGGCAATGGGTTTGTTCCGGAGGAACGTTGCTGGTGAACGGCAGGGGAGGATCGGGAGCGGTCCGGGGCCTGGAATCCATGTTGCCGGCCGTGCCGGCAGCAGGCACGGTGACGGTCAAGGCCGACAGCGATCTCGCCCGTTGGGGAGCGTTGCCTGCCGGTCCGGTCACGGCCGTGGATTTGCGGGTGAACCGGCCGGCCACGATCCTGGCGAAACAAGGGGATGCGGTTTTGTTGGCCAAACGGTCGTGCTCGCACGGACAGGTGTTGGTGACCGCTTTTGATCCTCTGGATCCGGTGTTGGACGGATGGAAGGGAACGGAGGCGCTGTGGCAGGAAGAGTTGATTCCGGGTGAGCAGCCTGCCAAAGATCCGTATAACGGGGAGTTTTCACTCTTCGGGGCACCGTGGCTGCTCGTCGATGCCGTGAACCGGATGATTGATTTGAAGCTTCCTGCCGTCAAAGGGCTGGCATGGATTTTTGCCGGCTATGCACTGGTGGTCGGTCCGCTGATGTTTTGGTTGTTGGGCAGGGCAGGCAAGCGGGAATGGAGCTGGGGACTGGTTCCGGCCGTCGGACTGCTTCTCGCCGGAGGACTGTACATATACGGCACCCATCTTCGGGGGGCCGCCGTGGCATTGTATCAGTTCGGATATGTGGAAACGACCGGAGACAAGGAGGCACTGGTGCGCGGGGTGACGTCCTTGATCTCCCAGGAACCCGGGGAATATGAAGTCGCGCTGAAAAACGGATTTGTCTGGCCGGTCGATCAAATGGGGAATGCCGATATGTCGGTCAAGAGAGTGTCGGCGGGGCGTGATTCGAAGATCCGTTTCTTCCAAGTTCCCAAGTGGAGCAAACGGGACATGTACACGATGAGCCTGGTGAATCTCAAAGGTTCCCTGGAAGGAACCGTGAGGCTCAAGGGAAATGAGTGGGTGGGAGAGGTGGTCAACGGAACCGGGTATCGGATGCATGAGGTTACGGTGATTGTTCCGGAAGGCGTGGTGAAGATCGGGGATCTTTCTCCGGGAGAGAAAAAGGAGTTCCGGTTGAGCATACATGAGAAGCCGATGATGCTCGGGATGGAGCAATACGGATTTGATCCGGAAAGCCCGGAGTTTCAGCTGTTGATGCAAAGGGAGGTCACGGGTTCCTTTCTGAAGTTGGACGGAGCGGATGTGCTGGGAGTGATCCACGAACCGCTCCTGGATGCATCGGTGAAGGGGTATCCGGTCAAACGTTCCGGCCGTTTTTTGGTGAACGGTGTCATGCGTGCCGCGACGGATGAAACCGGACGGTTGCACCTGGCGTTCGGCACGGTCGAACCGGAGGTGATCCAGGCGGACAGTCCCGTCATTCCCGACTTCATGAGCCCCACGTTTCGTCTGGAACGGGACGGAAAGATGACAATCGAATTCCGGACGAACTTGCCGGAGAATGCACAAATCCGGAAGATCGGCTTCAGACATTCGGACGGATGGGACGTGTACGACTGGAACACCCGTGAATGGGTGCATACGGAACAGGCGGGACGCCGGCAGGCCGAAACCTTCGTGCGCGACGGAATCATTCGCCTCCGCCTGAAGAAACCGGCAGCTGCAGGTGAAGAAGTCGTCCGGCCGCAGGTGGAGATCGAAGGGAGCGTGAAACCATGATTCGCACAGAATCGCTCACAAAGAGATACGGATCCGTCACGGCCGTGAACAAGCTGGATCTTACGGTGGAGGCCGGAACGGTGTTCGGATTCATCGGTCCGAACGGCGCCGGCAAATCAACCACGATGCAGATCCTGGCCACGTTGGTGGTGCCGGACGAAGGCCGCGCATGGGTGGGCGGATGGGATGTCGTCAAAGACGGGGACGAGGTCCGCCGCATCATCGGATACATGCCGGACTTCTTCGGCGTGTACGACAATCTGACGGCGATCGAATACCTTGAATTTTATGCATCCTGTTACGGGATCCGCCGGGATCTGCGGCGGAAAATCGGGCTGGATCTCTTGGAACTGGTGGGACTTTCCCACAAGCGTGATGATGAGGTGGACAAACTGTCCCGGGGGATGAAGCAGCGGTTGGGTCTGGCTCGCAGCCTCATTCACGACCCCGCCCTCCTCATCCTGGATGAGCCGGCATCCGGTCTCGATCCCCGGGCCCGGGTGGAGTTTCGAGAGGTGCTCAAGGAGCTCCGGAAGATGGGAAAAACGATCATGATCAGCTCTCACATCTTGCCGGAGCTGGCCGGTTTTTGCGATTGCATCGGCATGATGGAAAACGGGAAAATGGTCGCCTTCGGCAATGTGGACGAAATGACCCGGCGGACGCAAACCGGTCGGATCATCGAGATTCGGGTGCGGGAGAAAGCCGAGGAGGCGGAAGAGCTGCTCGGGCGGATGAAACCTGTCCAATCCGTGCATCGTGAGGATCGTCTGCTGACGGTACTGGTCGACGGCGATGAAGCGGTCCAGGAGGAGATCTTGCGGGAACTGCTCCATTCGAACATTCCGGTGACGGGATTCACCGAAACGAAGGAGGACATCGAGGATGTGTTTTTGCGCGTGACCGGTGAAAAGGAGGGGAGCGAAGCGGATGAAACGGCTGATTGAGTGGTGGAAGAATCCGGTACTTGCCCGTGAAACGCAGTGGAGGATGCGGTCTAATAAGACGCCGTGGGTCATTTTTCTGTACCTGACGGTCACCGGTGGAATCACCCTGTCCATTCTGGCGTTGTCCCTTGACAGCGTCAGCGGGTACAACCCCGATCAGAGCCGGTTTCTGTTCGGCGGATTGGCCGCCGTTCAGCTGCTGATGGTCTCGCTGGTGACTCCCGGGCTGACGGCCGGATTGATCAGCGGCGAACGGGAGCGGCAAACGTTGTCCATCCTGCTCACCACCCGGCTCGGCACCGGACAGATCGTGATCGGCAAATGGCTGGCTGCGCTCAGCTTCATGTTTCTGCTCCTGTTCGCGACGGCTCCGCTGTACGTGATGGTGTATCTGTTCGGAGGAATCTCGACGGATGCCCTGTGGAAAGTGTTCCTGCATTTGCTGGTGACGATGCTGTTTTTCGGAAGCATGGGGATTTACTTCTCGACGGTGTTCAAACGGACGGGTGTGGCCACGGTGACGGCGTATCTCGTGACGGCGGGGATCGGCATCGGGCTGCCGATCATTTTGTGGCTGATCCTGCTGTCCCTTGACGCATCCGCTTTTTCCGGCCGACACGTTCCGCTGATCACCGAGATCATCGGTGCCCTGCATCCGCTCATCAGCCTGTTGTTCGCGCTGACGGGAGAGTTTCTGATCGAACCGGATCAACTGCGGATTGACTTTTTTCAAACGTATCTGATCGTTTACGGCGTGCTGTCGGCGATCTTCCTTGCGGGCAGCGTGTACAAACTGTCCCCCGGCCGTTTTTCCCGGCCGTGGCGGACGGGGCGGAACGCCAAACAGCGATCGGATGCGGCCGGTGAGTCCGCATGATGCGCGCAAACGTTCCGGAACCATGGCACGGGCTGCTGGCCCCTGCGAGGAACCGTTTGTGGATCATTCGCGGAATCCGGGGAATGAAGCTGTTCTTCGGGGGCGGGATGGCGTGGATGATCGCCGTGTTGCTGTTTGCCCGGGTGGTGCCCGTGGCGGATCCGGTCACATGGGCGGGCTCGGGAGCAACGGGGATCCTGCTTGCGGGAGTCATCAGGGCGTTGCTCGGGAAACCGTCCTGGACGGAAACGGTGAAGGTGCTGGACCGGGCCCTCGGTCTGGAGGATCGGCTTGTCACCGCCTGGCAATACAGGGACAGCCGTCATCCGGTTGCCGCGGTGCAGCGGGAAGACGCGTTTGTGCGGGGCCAGGAACGGATGTCCCGGCTCCCCCGGGAGATGCCTCTTCCCCGTCCGACCCGCGGGGACATCAAGTGGGTCGTCCCGTCCGTCTGCGTTTTGCTGGCGCTGCTGTTGCTTCCGAATCCGCTGCAGGAACAGGCTCTGAAGCAGGAAAGGATCCGGAACCGGATCGAAGAGCGGATCCGGGACGTGGAGAAATGGAAGGAAACCGTGGAAAAGGACCGGATGGCGAGCCGGGAAACCAAGGAAGCGCTGAAGAAGGAGCTGGATTCATTGACCGGACGGCTCCGGGAGGCGAAGAGCCTGGAAGAGGCGGCGGTGGAACTGGCGCTCACGGAGAAAAAGCTTCGTGAGTTGGAACAAGAGGCGCGGCAGCGGTCCGGGACGGCAAAAGCGCTGGAAGAGAGACTGCATGCGGAGAAGCTCTCGCAAGTGGCGGAAGCGATGCGCGGCGGCGATGAGCGCACACTGTCCGAAGCGATCGGCGGTCTGACTCCGGACGAGCGAAAAAAGCTGGCGGAAGTGTTGGAGCGGACTGCCGGAGAACGGGATTCAGGCGGGGGAAATGAATTGCGCGAGGCGGCTGCCGGATTGTCTGCGGGGACTCCCGGGGCCGAGGCTTCCGCCGCCAAAGCCCTTGCCAAAGCGGGCCGGGAGTTGAACGCCTCGGAGGCGGACGCACGGCTGCTGGCGGAAGGGAGCCGGGTGCTCGCCGGAAATTCGTCCCGCTTGGCCGCCGGTTCTTCTTCCGGGACCGGAAACGGGCCATCCGGAAGTTCGACTTCTTCCGGGATGTCCGGAAACGGATCATCCGCCGGTTCGTCTTCATCGGGGAATGGAAGTTCCGGGGGAAGTGAAGGGGCAACGGGTTCCGGAACCGGTGAAGGTGCCGGGCGACAAGGAGGAGCAAACGCCGGTTCTCCCGGGGCGGGCGGATCGACCGGAGGGGCTGCTCCCGGCAACGCCCCCGGACAAATGGTGCAGGTTCCATGGTCCCGGTTGCACGGAGAGGGACAGAAGGGTTCCTTGGGCGGTCCCGATGCGGAGGGGCCCGAAACGGATTCGGGGCAGGCTTCCGCCCATCCGGGGGTGATCCGACCGTACGGCGATGTGTACGCCGATTATGCCGGACATGCGCGGCAGGCGCTGGAGCGGGGGGAGATTCCCGCGGATCTGGAATGGCTGGTGAGGGAGTACTTTTCATCGTTGGAACCGTGAAAGGAGACGGATCGGATGAACGAAACGGACTGGAAAGAGGAGTGGGAATCCGCCCGGGAATTGACGGAACATCTCCGGAGGGAAATCGGCCGGGTGATCATCGGCCAGGATGACGTGGTGGAGCAGGTGCTGATCGCCATGCTGGCAGACGGACACGTGCTTCTCGAAGGGGTTCCGGGCCTGGGAAAAACGCTGCTGATCAAGACCATCGCCCGGTTGCTCGATCTGTCGTTTTCTCGCATTCAGTTCACTCCGGACCTGATGCCGGCGGACATCCTGGGCACCACGGTCATCTCCGCGGATGAGTCCGGAAGGACCGAGTTCCGCTTTCAGCAGGGGCCCGTGTTCGCGCATCTCGTATTGGCGGACGAGATCAACCGCGCCACGCCGAAGACGCAATCGGCCCTGTTGGAAGCCATGCAGGAGCGGACGGTGACGGTGTCCGGGAAAACGAGGAACTTGCCGGAACCCTTTTTCGTGCTCGCCACGCAAAACCCCTTGGAGATGGAAGGCACCCACGTTCTTCCCGAGGCTCAGCTGGACCGGTTTTTGCTCAAGATCAAGGTTCCCTTCCCCAAAGAGGAAGAACTGAGGCGCATCGTGAGTGAAACGGTGGTCCGGACCGAACGTCCGACCGTCACCCCCTTGGCGGACGCACGGCGCTGGATGTGGCTGCGCGGCATCACCGAACAACTCCTCGTTCCGGATGAAGTGGTGGAGGAAGCCGTCCGGTTGGTGCTCATGACCCATCCGGATCATCCGGAGGCGCCCGAACCGATCCGGAAATACGTGAGGGCGGGAGCGGGGCCGAGGGGAGCGCAGGCGCTGGTTCGCGCGGCCCGGGCGATGGCGCTGCTGCGGGGCCGTCACAACGCCGGTCGGGAAGATTTGACGCAGTTGGCGTTGCCGGTTCTGCGGCACCGGGTGCTAAGGACGTTTGAAGCGGAGGCTTTGGGCATTTCCGAGGACGAATTGGTGACTGCCGTGCTCGAACACCGAAAACGGGAAGCGAATGCGCGATGAACGAAAACGGACGAAACAAGGACGGCAGCCTGTTTCCCGATCCCGCGTTTTTGGCCAGGCTTGAGCGCTTGCGGCTCGTGGTCCGCCGTCCGGTCAAGGGAACGCAGGTCGGGGAAAGGCGTTCGCTGTTTTCGGGAAGCTCGCAGGAATTTTCGGATTTCCGTCCCTATTCGCCCGGTGATGACATCCGCCGGGTGGACTGGACGGCGTATGCGAGGTTTCGCAAATGGTTTCTCAAAATCTATGTGGACGAGCGGGAGACGGACGTGCATCTCTGGTTGGACATCAGCCGTTCGATGTCCTGGGATGCGGAGCACAAGGCCCGGCGGGCGCTGGAACTGGCCGGCGCGCTCGGTTATCTGGCGCTCGGCGCGGGAGACCGGCTGCGGGTTCATGCGTTTGCCCGGCGGGTGGAAGCGGTGTCGCCGCCCTTTTCGGGCAAAAAGTCGGCTCCCCGGTTGTTCTCTTTTTTATCTTCTCTGTCCTTCGACAAAGACGGAGATCCGGACGGGGCGGAAGACGACGCAGGCTATCTGTTGAGGCGCCGGGGGATCTCGATCATCATTTCCGACGGATTCACTCCGTCCGGAGGTCGGTCGCTCGCCGACAGTCTCCGGCGAAACGGACAGGAAGTACATATGATTCTCCTCTTTTCCGGGGAAGAGCGGGAGCCGTCCCTGTCGGGGGATCTCCGGCTGATCGACTGCGAAACCGGGGATCGGCGGGAAATCACGGTGAATTCGCATGTGCTCCGCCTGTACCGGGAAACGTTTCGCCATCACGTGGAGGAATTGTCCGACTGGTGCCGGCGACGGGGCATTGTGTTGCTGCCGGTGTCGGCGGAAATGACGCTGGAGGAGACCGTGCTGGATCTGTTCCGTCGTTCCGGCATGGTGGAGCGTCAAAGGGGGTGACGGAACGTGAAGTGGCTGGAACCCGGAGCCGGATGGCTGGCGCTTTGGGCGTTGCCGGCCATCCTGATTTTGTATTTTCTCCGAAAGAAGCATGAGCCCCGCACCGTTTCCAGCACGCTCTTGTGGAGACGGGTGATGGAGCGGGAGGAAGCAAACCGGCCCTGGCAAAAATTCAGGCAACATCTGCTCCTGTGGCTGCAATTGCTCGCCGCCGCTTTGATGATTCTCGCCCTCGCCCGTCCGGCATTGCCCGCGGACGGACTGGCCGGGCCGCACACCGTGGTGGTGATCGACGTGTCGGGCAGCATGCTGGCCCGGGAAGGGGACCAGACCCGGCTTGAGATCGCGAAGGAAACGGTGAAAACGTGGATTCGAAGGGCGGATGCCGACCAAACGCTGACCTTGATCGAGGCGGGGCGAACCCCGCGGGTGTTGGCAACGGAGTGTTCCGGCCGGGAATGTTTGGCCGCGGTGGAACAGATCGGGGGAATGGCCGGGCGCGCCGACACGGACGGGGCGCTCAGTCTGGCACGGGCCATCGTCGCGCGTGATGCGGCGGCCCGTGTGGTGCTGGTTTCCGACGGGGCCGGGGCGAAAAAAGAAACCGGCCATCTGCCCGACCGGTTTCATCGGATCGGCAGTCAGGGAAGCAATCTGGCCGTGGGAGCGTTCATCGTGAAGGGGGACGAACTGCGGACGGAAGCGTTCGTTCGTGTCGACAATCCGGGAAATGTGCGGATGAGCGGTGCATTGTCGATCAGCGATTCGCAGGGACGGGTGCTGGACGCCCGGACGGTTTCCCTCGCCCCCGGTGAAAGCCGGACCGTCCGGCTGCAAGATCTTCCCGCGGCCGACTGGTACAAGGCCACCGTTTCGGCAAGGGGAGACGCTTTGCCGGAGGATGACTCCCGCTGGTCGACCGTGTCGGGAAGAGAAACCGTCTCCGTGTGGCTCACCGGAAAAGAAAATTTGTTTTTGCGAAAAGCATTGGAACTTTCCACCGGTTCGCAGCCGGTGGAAGGCGACCGTCCGCCCGTCTCCGGAGGCGCAAAGGTGTTGCGGGTATCCGACGGACCGGTCGGCGAGTGGCCGCCGGATTTGCCGCTGCTGGTGTTTGATCCGTCTCCCTCTTGGGGAGGTTCCCTGTCCGGGGGACGGACGGTGTCGGGCAAAGTGAAGGCCGATCCCCGTCATCCGATTGTCGCCGGGTTGAACCCCGGTTCCTGGCATGTGGCGGATGTTCGGGTGACCACTCCTCCTGCCTGGGCCCGGCCCATCGTGACGGCAAACGGCGTCCCGCTCTTGCTCGCCGGGGAAACCGGGGGACGGCGTGTGGTCTGGTTTCCCTTTGATCCGGCCAAATCGGACGTGCCGCTCCAGCCCGAATTTCCCTTGCTGATCCATCAGGCGATCCGTTGGCTGTCGCCTTTGGGGGGCGGAGAAAGTGTTCTGGCGGAAGCGGGGGAAACCGTCCCGCTTTCTTCGGGTGACCAAGTTCGTCTCCTTCGATTCACCGGCGAAGATCCCGAGGGAGAGCAAGCGGACACCGAAGGCCGTTTTCCCGAACGGCCGGGGCTCTACCGGATGAGCGACGCCGGATCGGGAGCGGTGCTCGGCAGGGCCTCCGTGACATTCCCGTCCGGGGAATCCGACATCGTTCCGAAAGAGGTTCCGATCGCGTCAGCCGGCGATCATCGGGAAAGCGTGCCGACCCACGACGAATGGTGGCGGTGGGTGGCATTGGCGGCGCTGTTGGTGGTCGGAGCGGAATGGGTGGTGTA
Source organism: Staphylospora marina (assembly GCF_003856495.1). Classification (GTDB taxonomy): domain Bacteria; phylum Bacillota; class Bacilli; order Thermoactinomycetales; family Thermoactinomycetaceae; genus Staphylospora; species Staphylospora marina. The sequence goes on from NZ_CP034118.1 coordinate 424,321, forward strand.
TGTTCGTGGCGGTTGAATTCAGTCATCCGTGGATGTTGGCGTTGTTGATTCCGGCGGGATTCGGGATATGGTACCTGCTGAACGGGGAGAACCGGATCGGGAGGCGAAAGAACCGATGGGTTCCCGTGATTCGCGCGGCGGTCATTCTGCTGATCGTTTTGGCGTTGGCGGGCTTTCATTTGCTTCTCCCGTCCCGGGACCGGACCGTGGTGTTCGTCGTCGACCGGTCGGCATCGGTCGGAGATCCGGAGGAAGCGCTCAAATTCATGGAAGAGGCGGTCCGCACCAAGCGCCCGGGAGACCGGGTGGCCGTGGTGAGCGTGGGAGCGACGGCCGCGGTGGAACAGGCGCCGCGGACCGATCCGGATCTCCCGGCCCTTTCCTCCGTGATCGGCGAGCATGCCACCGATTTGGCCGCCGGGCTCCGGTTGGCCGGAGGATTGGTTCCCGATGATTCTCCCGGTGCGGTGGTGGTGCTGTCCGACGGTCTGGAAACCGACGGGGTTGCACTGAAGGAGGCGGAGCATCTTCGTCGGCGGGGCATTCGCGTGGATGTCCGGCAGATCGGCGCGAAATCGGGGCCGGAAGCCTGGATGGAAAGCGTGGAAACGGCCGGAACCGTTTATGAAGGAGATACCGTCGACATCCGGGTGAAAACCGGATCCACCGGGCGGATGTCTGCCACGATCCGTCTGTATGCGGGGGATCGTCCCGTGGGCGAGCGACGGGTGATCCTTCAGCCCGGGCATCAAACATTTTCTTTTGCCGTGAAGGCGGAAGAAAGCGGCTGGAAACGGTTTCGGGCCGAATTGGTTCCCGACGCGGACGGCATCCCTGTCAACAATGAGGGCTTTGCTCTCACCCGGGTCGAAGGAACACCGAGGGTGGTCATCGCGGAAGGAAAACCGGGAAGCGGAAGAAATGCCGCCGCGGCTCTGCGCGCCACCGGCATGCGGGTGGACGTGATCCCCGCCCGGGCGCTGCCCGAACACCCGGAGGGCTATGCCGACATTCAATCGCTCATCATGGCCAATGTTCCCGCGGAGGTCGTCCCGGAGCGAAAAATGGAGGGGATTCGGAGGGCGGTCCGGGATCTCGGCATGGGCTTGGTCATGACCGGCGGTGATCAGGGATTCGCATTGGGCGGATGGTTTCGGACGCCCGTGGAAGAAGCCTTGCCGGTGCGAACGGAGGTGACTGACAAAAAACGCTTTCCGCCGATGGCGATGATCCTCGTGATGGACAAATCCGGCAGCATGGCGGGGGAAAAACTCGAGATGGCCAAAGAAGCGGCCGTCCGCGCCACCGGCATGCTCACTCCTCAAGACCGGCTGGGCGTGATCGCCTTTGACGCGACCTGGCGCTGGCTGATTACTCCCCAAGCCGTGACGGACAAAGCCACCGTCCAATCCCGGATCGGCACCATGGGGGCTGACGGCGGGACGGCGATTTATCCGGCCTTGGAAGAAGCCTGGAAAAGCATCCGGACGCAGCCGGTCAAGCGGAAACACATTTTGCTTCTCACCGACGGGCAATCTCCGGAAGGAGATTACCGGGGACTGGTGTCCCGGATGAAACGGGACGGCATCACCTTGTCGACGGTCGCCGTGGGAACGGACGCGGCCCAAGGATTGCTCGCCGGGCTGGCCTCGGAGACGGGCGGGCGGCATTACACGGCGGAATCCCCCGGTGCCATTCCGACCATTTTCGCCAAGGAAGCGGCACTCGCCACCCGCAGTTACGTGGTGGACAAGCCGTTTGTTCCCGAACGGACCGGCGGGGCGGATTGGAAGGAACTGACGGAACCCGTTCCGCCTCTGCAGGCTTACGTGGCCACCACGATCAAACGGACGGCCGAAACGGTGCTTGTAAGTCCGGAGGGGGACCCCGTCATGGCCCGCTGGCAATACGGCTTGGGGCGAGCCGTGGCTTGGACCTCCGATCTTGAAGGGAAATGGTCTTCGCGATGGATCACCTGGAACCGGTTTGCCGCGGTGTGGAATCAGGTGGTCGGATGGACCTTCCCGCGAAGCGGAGCGGGTGGATTCACCGTCGAACGGAAACGGGAAGACGGGCGATCCGTCCTGAGGTTCATCGCTTCGGAGGAACGCGCGTCGGGCATCGATCGCATTCGTTTCCGGGTCACCGATGAACGGGGAACCGTCCGCGAAGGCGTCGCGGAATGGGTGGAACCCGGCGTGTTTGAAGGGGAATTTCCGGAAAACCGTCCGGGGGCGTTTCTGGTGCGGGCCTCAGGGGAAGGGAAGAAAAGAGAGGAACTTGGAACATTCGGCGTGGTGGTGCCCGTCGCTGCGGAATTCAGGCCGGATGTGGACGGAAAACGATTGCTCGACGCAATGGCTGCCGTCGCGGGCGGGAAATCGTCCGTTCGGCCGGAAGAGGTGTTTGCCGGGGAGTGGGAGAGCCGTTACGAAAGCCGGGATTTGTCCTGGTGGTGCCTGCTGTTGGCAACGTTGCTCTGGCCGCTTGACGCTGCGGTGCGGAAATGGTCCCTGACCGCCGAAGAGCTTCGGAACCGGCTTCGCTTGCCGCTGGTCCGGCGGGATCCCGGGAGCGGGGAGACGGACGACCGGTGGAAGAGGATTTCGGAAAAGACCCGTCGGGAAACCGCGAAACGCGCGGCTCTCTTCACTCCCTCCGAATCGTCCCCTTCGGCCGATCATCTGAAACGGTCCGAATCTCCGCCGGCGCAGCGTTCCGAGCCGACCCGGCGAACGGTTGGTCCGCCACCGGAGAAGGAGCCGGTTCGTCCGCCTGAACCCGGCAGCCATTTGAACCGTCTTCTGGAAGCGAAAAAACGGGCGGGAAAACAGGGGAAATCATCGTGAACAAGTCGTTTCGGTGCCATTCTCCGAACGATCTTGGACCGGAAAGGGGACCGCGAAGATGATTGTCAGAAAAAGCGGGGATCTGTTCGTGTTGATTCGCCAGCATGATCATGCTTTGGTCTCCGGTCAACTGGCCGAGCGGCTGAAACCCGAATGGAAGCTGCCGGAGAATGTCGTACGGGGCATCTCCCTCCACGACTGCGGCTGGGAGGAGCTGGACGAGGAGATTCTCTGGAACGAACGAACCGGCGCTCCCCATTCTTTTGAGGATTATCCGCTCGCCCCCAAAGTACGGGCCTACACGCACGGCATCGACCGGGTGGAGGAAAAAGACCCCTATGCGGCATTTCTCTGCAGCATGCATTATTCCCGGTTTTTCGAAAACGGCGAGGATCCGGTGTCCGTGGAATTTTTCAATCGGGAACAGCAGCGCCGGATGCGCCTCGCCGAACGGATTTCGCCGGCGCTGCTGGAGAAGGCGGATGATCATTACGGATGGCTCCTCTTTTTCGACCGGCTTTCCCTTGCCATCTGCATGAATGAACCGGGCGAAAACCGGCATCCATGGTTTCGGGACGGGATCCGGCACCACGGAGTCACGCATCGGTGGGTCTGGGAAAACGAATACCGGTTGCGTCTGGATCCGGAACTGTTTTCCGGCCCCTTTTCGGTGAGCGTTCCGTACCGGCTGGTGAATGCAAACCGGCAGCCGGCCGGGGCCGGGACATACCGCTTTGAGATCATGGCTTGAGTCGTGTGCGTATGGAACCCGCTGCGTTATGAAGGTCGGTTCGAAGGAAGTTTCCGGGCCACGCATTCCGGAACCGGGTCCGTACCGGAAAGGCATTTCAAAGGGAACACGGAAGGATGGGTTCTGATGAAAGTGACGGGATTCAATCACCTGACGCTCAAAGTCCGGAATCTGGAGGAGAGCTTGCCGTTTTTTCTGGATGTTCTGGGCATGAGACCGGTTCATCGGGGGCGGAAAGATGCGTATTTGGAGTGGGGAGACGCCTGGATCTGTCTTCTCGAGCGGGACGTGACCGGGGTGACGGGCCGGGAGGCGGGGATGGATCACGTCGCTTTCTCCATTCGGGAGGAAGATTTTCCGGATGCCGTGGAAAGGCTGAGAAAACGGGGTGTCGCGTTCATCCGTGAACCCGTCCGAAGGGGCGGGGGATGGTCGGTGCAGTTTTCCGGACCGGACGGGATCGTTCTGGAACTGTTCACCGGGAACCTCGCCCGGCGGATGGAAAACTGGAAATGATCCGGACATGATTCCGGATTCCCGATGGTGGCGTCACAGGGCTTCCTCCGCTTTTGGAGGGAGCTTTTTTGCGGATCATGGCGGATTTTCCCGCTTGTTCCCGTCGGCCGGAAAAATCCAGACGCGGCCTTCATGGGTGACAAAATGTTTGATTATTTTAATTAAAACAAAAAATTAGAAATTCAATGATATCATCGCGGTTGTCGAATCGGAAAAACCGACTCTGAGCCGATGGTTTCAGAGTTGAATGGCTTTCGGGGATTTATTTTGAAACAGCATGACAATTAAAAGTATTTTTGGTCAAGATCAGGAACGATAAAAAAATTGAATCGGCAAATTTTACGAAATTGTGTTGAAATAATGGCGTTTGTTGTAATATTATAGGAAGAAGAAATTGGAACGAGTCTGCTGACTTTCCGGTTATTTCCATCGTTCCGCAGGCTTCATCCGGATCGCGTCCGCCCGTCGGACGCGATTTCCGAAATCAGGTGAAGGAGGATTTTCCGTATGGACCCGGGTCGACTTTTGGAGTCCTTCCGGACGGATGTCTCTTCCCGAAATCTGTACACCGATCTGCTGAGGCAGTTCGATCTGGAACATCCCAACCGGAAAGGAAACCGCAAAAAGCGCGGAACGCCCGCAGGACGGAACGTGAACCGGACTGCGGCGATCCTGTCTTTGTGCCTGGTGACGGGATTGTCGCTCGGGATCGGGTCCGCTTTCGCCGACGGTGACATCCCGCCTGAGACGGCGCCGCCGGATCAACCGCCGGGATCATCGAAAGTGAAAACGGAGCTGCCCGTGAAAACGGGGCGGGAGGTGGAAAGGCCCGTGCGGGAAGAACGGCCTCCCGACATGGCGGGCAGACAGTCACCCGGCATCGGGAAACGGGAAGCTCCCCGGGATCAGACCGGTTCCGCATCCGGGCAACGCGGAGGGAGCGTGCCCGAGCGGAAGGATGTGGAGTCGCCTCCCCCCGACATGCCGGGAAAACGGGATCAGCGGGGGCGGGAGGAAACCCGGAAGCCGGCTGAAACCAAACGTCCGGCACTCACCCTGCCGGGGGGAGGAACGCTGGAATTGCCGCCGGTTCTGGAACTGCCCAAGGAACTGGCCGGTGGAAATCCGAACGGGAATTCTTCCGTTGATGACGGGGAGAAAACCGGACGGACGACCGGCGAATCCCGGACGATCGCTTCGCGCGACATGTCCTCCGGCGTGACAAGCACCACCGGAAAGTCGGACAACTCCGGGGCGGGTTCCGTACAGTCTTCCGGCAAGACCTCTTCCGGTGTCCGGGAGAAGGCAAAGGAAGAAAACCGGCCCAAGCAGCAGGAACCCGTGGTGACGGTCTCCGCCGGCACCCCGCCGAAGACGGTGGACGGCGCGGAGCTTCCGAAAACGGCTTCGGGGGATCTGGACGGAGTGATCGGGGGTGGATTGGCCGCCCTGATCGGTTCCCTGTACCTGATTCGTCGGAACGGGGATGACCGGGAGTGAAATGGGATCGCTGGATCGCGCTCATCCTGGTGTTCGGAGGGGCTGCCTGGGCGGGCCACTCAGGCGTCGATTATTTACAGAAACTGGATGCCGTCCGGGAGTGGTCCGGTGAGGATGCGGTCCGGGCGACCGACTCACCGGCCACCGCTTCCCCGAACGGGAAAGCGGCGGATGACCGGCAGGATTTGACGGTCATTTTTCCCGAGAACGAACGCCCGCGAAAAGGCCAGCACTTTGCCGATCTGATCATTCCCCGTCTCCAAGCGGTCATGCCTGTCGTGGAAGGAACCCGGGACGAAGAACTGGCCCGGGGTGTCGGTCATTTTGCGGGAAGCGTGTTGCCGGGTGAGCCGGACAATGCCGTTCTCTCCGGTCACCGGGATACCGTGTTCCGGCGGCTCGGAGAACTCCAAACGGGGGATCGTCTGTTGGTCCGCACCACGCGAGGCACGTTTGTCTACACGATCACCCGAACCTGGGTGACGGATGCGGATGACCGCACGGTGATCGTTTCCACCCGGGATCCGGTTCTCACGCTCACCACCTGCTATCCCTTCACATTCGCGGGACCCGCCCCGGAGCGATACATCATTCGCGCCGAACTGTCCGGACGTGAAACGGATGACACATTCAGACCCGGTCAAGGGGGATGAACATGGAGAAACGGATGATCCACCGGAAATTGGTCAGAGCGGTTTTCTGGCTCATCATCCTGTACACGGCAGCCACCGCCACGGCGGTCCTGGCGATCCAGTTCGGATTGTTGAAAGTTCCGGAAACCGCGACACTCGCGAACGCGCAGTCCGGAAAAGACCCGGAAGAGCACATGCCCGTCAGCCTCGCCGCGTTTGCGGAACAGTTCACCAAAGAGTATCTGTTCTGGACGGCCGGAAAGGAGGACTCGAGAGCCGAGCGGCTGCGTCCGTTCTGGAAACCGGGGTTGGATGTGCAGGGAGGTCTTGAGTTCAGCAAAGCCGGTTGGAACTCCTACACGAGGCAGGTCAGCACCTGGGAGATGAAGGAACGCAAGGACGGTTCGGGAATCACCGACGTCACCGTGTACGCGGAAACCATCCTGACCCGGACGGGTCGGGGAAATGATCAGAAGCGGGTGGATCGCTGGATCTCCGTTCCGGTTCGGAAGGCCGGGGAGTCCTACGTGGTGGTGGAATTGCCGAAGATCATTCCCGCCCCCGTGGTCTCCGTTCCGGAAGAGGAGCCGGTGTCAGGCAATAAGGGAGAAACGGTGAACTCTTCGGTTCGTGCGGAAGCGGAAGCGTTCCTTCGCTCGTTCTGGAAGGTGTACACCACGGGAGAGCCTCGGGAAATCGCCTACTTCCGGAAGGATAACCGTCCGGTTCCCGGATTGACGGGAGTGATGCGCTTCGAAGATCTGAAGGACCTGGAAGTGACCGAACAAAACGGAGAGATGACGGCCCGCTTCCGGGTGGAACTCGAAGATCTCGCTTCCGGCGTCAAAATGACGACGCGTTACGAGTTCAAGCTGGTCCGGGAAGGCAATCGCTGGTTTGTGCTGAAAATGGGACAAGGGGAGATCTGATGTGGAGATGCTGACGTTTTTGGTGTGGATGGCGGCAAGCCCGGGACAAAAACTGCAGGAATACCTGGGTTCGGAGATCGGATCCCTGTTTTTTCTGGCCGTCATTTTCATCAGCCTGACCATGTTCTGGAAACGGGCGTTCACCGCTTTCATCGGATTTGCTCTTTTTGCCATGCTTGTCAGCGTGTTCATTTTCCAGCCCGAACTGGTGTCCAGTCTCGGGGCGGACGGATTCAAATGGCTGTTTGAGGCGTATTTGAAATGAAACAAATCCGGGTGTACAATCAGGTTTTTAAAATCGAAAAAACGGTGTACTCGATCCAGGGAGTCCCCCTTCCGCTGCCGGTGTCGTACCGGCAGATGGCTTTTTTCGCCGGAGCTCTTGTCTTGATGGTGATTCTGAACAAGTTTCCCCCCGTGGCATGGGTGGACTATTTTCTGGTCAAGTTTGTGGCGATTCCGGCCGGGGTGGCCTGGTTCTTCACCCGCAAAACCTTGGACGGAAAAGCGCCGCACCGGTTTCTGCTGAGGGTCGCGGAACACTGGTTCAGCCCGCACCATCACGCCAGATACCGGGAACTGGAACGGCCGGGGGGCAAATACCGATACGAAGGTGCAGTGACATTCAGGCGGACATCCGGGGGTGAGACCGAATGACGCGCATCCCGTTTCCTGTCAAGTACTTCGAAAAAAACCTGGTGTTCGGAACGGACGGTTCGGTCAGCGCCTGGTATGAACTCGAACCTTATCATTACGATTACCGTTCCGTCAGCGACCAATTGGGCCTCCACGGGAATCTGGAGGCCTTTTATTGGAATATCCATGCGGAAACACACACGCTCGCCGTTCCGGAATTCCAAAGCCTGGAGGAACATCGCAGGGACATGGAGGGACGGCTTTCCTCCGACCTGGAGGAAGCCGGAAAAAGGCACATCCAGGCGGCGATCCGCCACATGAACGGCAAGGAGTTGTTCCGGTATCGCTTTTTCATCGGGGTGAAACTGAAACCGTCGGAAGCAACCGGACTCTCGTTTCTGGGAGAACTCATTTATCTGTGGAGAGATTTCAAACGGTATCTGCTTCAGCATTCAGGCACGGATTTGCCGGAAATTTTCGAGGAGGAGATCAATGCCTACAAGTCCCAGGAAGAGCTCATCTTTTCCCGGGTGAATGGATATCTTCGCGGCCGCAGGGTGACGGAGGATGACATCCAGTGGCTGATTCGCCGGGGATTTTACCGGGGCATCGGAGAAGCGCCGCTTCGCGCCGGATGGAAACCGTCCTACCTGCCGGTCGAAATGAAAGGAAAAAAAGCCCGGAGACCGGGACGGGACATTCTCACCCTGACCGAAGGGCGCTTCGATGATTCACACGGGCGCCGACTGGTGGTCGAGCAGTTTGCCGGAGGAACGACCCGAACCGGATACATGGCGTTTCTGGCCATCTCCCATATTCCCGACAAGTCTCCGTTTCCGGGGACGGAGTGGATCTATTGCGTGCAGAAGCTGTCCTTTCCCGTGGAGGTGTCGGTTCGCACCGAAACCATCGATTACGGAAAAGCCTTGTCGCAGGTGCTCGGAAAGAAAAAGGAACTCAAGGCGGAAGACGATCACGCGATGGAAAGCGGGCAGGAAACGTCTTATCACATTCTGGCCGGGAAGCAGGAGGCCAACGAGCTGGAGAGCAACCTGCGGACCGACAAGTTTCCCTTGCTGAAAACGTCGATCATTCTGTGCGTGTTCGCTTCCACCCGGGAGGAACTGGATCTCAGGATCCAGCTGGTGAAAGATCTTTACGGAGACATGCTGATCCAGGTGGAAGTTCCTTACGGGGATCAGTGGCGGGGATTCAACGAATTGATCCCCGGATCCCCCCGGCTCATCACCGACTATGTGCATTACATGGATCCGACCGCCGTGGCGGCGGGAATGGCCGGAGCCTCGAGGCAATTGGGGGACGGCCGGGGATACCTGATCGGCATGTCGCAAAATCTGCCGGTCTTTTATGAACACGACCGGGGGCCGAAAGACAAGCGTCTCAGCACCACGGCTTCCGCGGCGTTCATCGGATCGCTGGGGGCCGGCAAATCCTTGGGAGCCAATCTGCTTGCTTATCAGGCGCTCCTCAGCGGAGCCAGCGTGCTGATCTTTGACCCGAAGGACGAACGTGGACATTGGCCGGAAGTGCTCCCGGAGCTGAAGGGATTGACCCGGGTGGTCACCCTGCGCAGCGGAGTGGAGGACCGGGGCAAGCTCGATCCGTTGATGGGAGCCCGTTCGGAGGACCGGTTCACTGCCGCGGAGACGGCCAAACGGATTCTCCAGTTTTTGTCCCGGGCCATGGACGGAACGTGGGAGGCGATCGTCATCGGCAAAGCCGTCGATCAGGTGGTCCAGGAAGAACGGCCTTCCATGATGCGCGTGATCGAGGTTTTGCGGGAAAACCTGCGCCTCGCTCCCGGAAAACGGGCCGATTCCCTGGAGGAAATCGTGGACGTGCTCAGTTATTTGTCCACGTCCGGACAGGGGCAACTGCTGTTCGGGGACGGAACGCAGGAAGCGATTGACGTTTCCATGCCGCTGACCATTCTGCAGGTGGAAGATTTGAAGCTGCCCGATGAAAGCCAGAGCGACTACGGGCGGATGGCCATTGCGATCCTGATGGCCATTTCCGATTTTGCCCGTCGCTTCTCCAACCGTCCGACCAGTGAATTCAAGCTGGTTCTGTTTGACGAGTCCTGGAGGCTGGCCAAAGTGCGGGAAGGGCAGGCCATCCTGGAAGAGCTGGTCAGAACCGGACGCAGCAAAAACGCAGCCATTTACCTGATCAGCCAGAACGCCAAGGACATGTTGGGCGAAGAGATTCGTTCCAACCTGGGATGTCGGTTCGTCTTCCGGTGCCGGGATCAGAAGGAAGCGGAAGCGGCCTGCCGGATTCTTGGCATTGAGCCGACGGAGGAACACATTGAACACATCCGGAATCTGCCCACCGGCATCTGCCTGATGTCCGACCTGGAGAAGCGTGTCAATGAACTGGAAATCAAGGTGTTGGATGAACGGTTGTTCCATGCGTTCGACACCCGTCCGGGCGCGAGGACCCGCGATGCGGATCGTCCGCTCAGCAGGGTCAACCGATGAAAGGGCATCGTTCACCCGTTTCCGTCAGTTTGAAGTGTGAAGGAGAGCGGCTGAATGAACTGGAAAAAATGGTGCTTTGCCCTGCTGGCTTGCCTGCTCATGTTCCTCGGGCCTGTCGGTGGAAGCGGTCGGGCGGAAGCGGAGGAAACCACCAAAAAATCGGAAGGTTACGGTCTCATCACCGACCTGCTTACCGTGTTTCCCGAAGAACAGGCCAAACGGGCAAGAGCCCACGGATACGAAGTGAAGTTCAACCGATACAAGCCGAGTCAATACAATCTGGAATTGACGCTCGAGGAGAGAAGTTTCTGGGAAGTCAACGATGTGATGTCCGATGTGTCCTACGACTTCATGAACAAAGTGAACAACTTCCTCTGGCAAGGGTTGTTGGCCTGGGATTTCACGGTCATCCTGCTGACGGAAAACGCATTTTCGCTGGATGTGGTCGATCAGTTTTCCGAAGCGGTGGAGATCGGGGTGCAGCAGCTGGCCGGTTTTGACGGGGACGGCATCGGAAACACCGGACTGTTCGGGCATTTCCTGACCACGATGATCATCGTGGTGGGGGCTTGGATCGCCTACAAGGGAATCGTCCAGAAGAAAACGACGGACGCGCTGAGCGCTTTGGTGGTGAGCGCATTCATCCTGATGGCGGGTCTGGCCTTCTTTGCCAATGCCGGAGGAATCATGCGCTATCTCAACGACATCAGCAGCGGGCTCAGCCAGGAAGTGGTCGGGGTGGGGGTGAGCTTTCAGGGGAAAATGGAGCCGGATGCGCCGGTGTACCCTTCCGATGTGGCTTCGTTGGTGGTTGCCGACAAGATGTACCACATGATGGTGTATGAACCGTACATCATGCTTCAGCACGGGAAAACATCCAGCGATCCGGAAATGACCCGGGAGAGGGTGGAACGGATTCTCGCGCAAAAACCGGGCAGCGAAGCGCGGGCGGAGGCGGTGAAAGCCGAAAAAAGCCGCGGGAACATGATGGTGACCACTTCCGGCGTGTTCCAGCGGCTCACGCTGATCCTGATCCTGATCGTCTCCCATCTCATCCTCGGGGTGATGTTCCTCATCCTTGCGGGAGCGATGCTCGTGTACCAGTTTCTGTTCGTGCTGATCGCCCTGTTTGCTCCGTTTGCGTTTTTGCTCGCGCTCAACCCCTCCTGGCGGGACATCGTGGTCACATGGGCCAAAAAGCTGATCGGTTATCAGGTGATCAAGCTGATGATCGGGATTTTGCTCTCGATGCTGTTGGTGTTGTCGCAAATGCTGTACACCATGACTCCCCCGGAAAAGGTGGGATATGTCTGGACCATTGCGATGCAGTTGATTCTCGTGGTCGGGGTGATCTGGAAACGGAACGAGCTGTTCGGCATCTTGCAGGCGCCCATGGGCAAGATCAAGGATTATGATGCCAAAATCAACATCGACACTCCCGTGCAGTACGTGACCAAGTACACGCAGAACCTGGCGAACAAAGCCGGCAACATCAAAATGATGAGAAGAAAATGAATCCGGGTGGGATTTCCGTGTTCAACACCGAAACGTCAAGCGGGCGCCGACGGTTGTTTCTGCTGGTTCTCCTGGTTTTTCTCGTCGCCGGGTTCACCGCCAAACACTTGCTGATTCGTCTGGGATGGGTCGGCGGGGGACGGTCGGAAGCGGAGCATCCCCGGATGGTGGAAGCTCCCGTTTCGCAACCCGCCGGGAGTGAAGAGGGCACCGGGAAACAATCCCCGGATCTCAAAGAGGCGGAAGCGTTCGCGGCCCGCTACCTGGTCATGTACGCTTCCCGGGACCCCGCAAAAAAAGCGGAAAGATTGAACGGTCTGCGTCCCCACACCACCGCGGAGTTTTTTGCAATCCTGGAGGAAGAGGCAAACGGAGCGAGACCCACCGCGGAAAATGAGGTGACGACCGTCTCGGACATCACCCGCGGGTCCTGCGAGGAGGACCGGGAAGCGGTCACGTGTATTCTGCAATGTTCTCTCGTGGAGCGCGGCCGTGACGGAAAAGAGATTCTGACGGAACAGGTGTATGAACTGCGTTTGATCCGTGACGGGTCGGGGTGGAAGACAGAAGGAGTGTCGGTGCGTGGCAGCTTCGAGTAGCACGTCGGTGCGTGCGGGAATTCGGCGAAAAACCGGGCTCTTTTGGGCCCTGCTGACCGGAGGAATCGGAGCATTCGGCGCGGCGTTGTTGGCGGGCTTGCTGCTGATCGCCATGGCATTGCTCACCTTTATGGGGCATCCGTCCGGCCCGATGCCGGAAGAAAACTGGGAAATCGCCTCAGGTTTTCCGCAGGCGGCTCAAAAATATTTGCCCATTTACATGGAAGCAGGAAAGAAGTACGGGGTTCCCTGGCCGATCCTGGCGGCCATTCACAAGGTGGAGACCGATTTCGGCCGAAACCTGTCGGTCAGCAGCGTGGGAGCCAAGGGTCACATGCAGTTCATGGACAAAACCTGGGTGGGCTGGTCCTATCCCGGCGGAACCGCACTCGGAGATTTGCCCGATTCCGTCGACATCACCGACCCGCGGCTGATCGCCAAGTATGGCGGATACGGCGTGGATGCCAACGGGGACGGCAAGGCGGATCCCTATGATCCGCATGATGCCATTCACGCGGCAGCCAAATACCTGGCGGCCAACCATCGCCCGGGCGAGGATTGGTATGCGAGGCGGGGAGCGGTTTGGCAGTACAACCACGACTATGAACGGTACGTGCTCAAAGTGAAGAGGTATGCCGAGGCGTTCGCCGTGCCGGTTCCGGTCGGCGGCACGGTGAAGGGGAGCGGCCGGTTTCTGTGGCCCGTTCCCGGAGGAAGGCTCACCTCGGGGTTCGGATTCCGGCCCCATCCTCTCAAAAACGTGTACCGCCAACACGATGGAATCGACATCGCCCGTGAGCTGGGGGCTCCCATTCTTGCCAGCGACGCGGGAACGGTGATCGAGTCACGCGAATCCCAGGGGTACGGATGGATCATTGTGATTGATCACGGGAACGGGTACCAGACGTTGTACGCTCACATGGAGCCGGAGGACGTCATGGTCACCCCCGGGCAGAAAGTCGGCAGGGGGCAACAGATTGCACGGGTGGGAAAAAACGGGTGGGCGACCGGTCCCCATCTCCATTTTGAAGTCAGATTTTCGGGACGATTGGTGGATCCCGTCACCGTATTGGATGGGCAAACGCACGTGGCGAAACAAGGAGATGTCCGTCAGGCAGCGAAACCATAACACACGCAATTTTTGTCGGAAAAGAGGAAATTTTTCCGGAGTCAGGTGCGGAAAGGTGGGGTCAGGGTGTTTCACTGGAAAGTTCCCCAAGGCGGGGATGACCAGTTTGTCAAATTGGCAAAGGGATTTTTCTGGGCAGCGGCCATCGCGGCGGTCGTGTTCGGTTTGTTCAAACTGTGGAATTGGCTGGAAGATGTGTTCGGCGAAGAAGACAAAGCGGACATCGCGACCGGCGTGTTGGATCAAACCGCTTCTTCCGTCTGGGCTTTCATCGCCGATTGGGCTCCCGCGCTCTTGGCATTGGCGATCCTGTTCGTGATTCTCGGCGTGTTCTCCGGACTGTTCGTCCGGCTGCAATATCGGAAAAGAGAAGCGGACAGGGCCAAGTACATCCGCATTTTGCCGTCCGGCCAAGTGAACCTTGAACTGGAAAAGATTGCGGAGCTCACCCGCACGTTCGGAGGGATGGTCAGACCGTGGCAGCTCCGTTTCCGGTTCGGGCGTCCCTGGTTCCGTCTCCGGTTTGCCATTCCGAGCGGTTCCAACGAGATCGGGATTTACATGGCATATCCCAGGGACAAGGAGAACAGCGTCAAGGATACCATCCGAAGCGTGTATCCGTCGGCGGAAATCCATGACATCACGGAAGAACAGTTTCCGCAGCCGTCCAAGGGCGGGGCGGGCGGACACTTTTACTATGCGTTCGGCTCAAAGAAAGGGTTGCCGCTGGCATCCCTGCAGCAAACCAAAAAAAGTCAGCTGGAAAGCATTTTGAACTGTCTGCGTCCGGGAACCTATCTGGATCTGCAGTTTGCGCCGGTCAGCTGGAAGGAGCTGGCGGACCGTTCGGAAGATGCCCTGGATCAACTGAAGCGCAAAAAGATGAAGGACATGGATCCCGAGGATCGCATGCGGAGAATCAGTCTGATGCAGCGGCTGACCGGCAGGGAATTGACGTTTCACGTGCGCCTGACGCTCTGGTCCAACCACGAAAAGGCCAACCAGGTGATCCGGTCCACGGCCGAGTCCATCGAAACCGCCATGAAGCATGACGGAGCCATCACGTTCTACCGGCACAACTGGTGGAATATGCTCGATGACAAAAATCTGGTGCCGATTCCCTGGCCGTTCACCATCATGACTTGGGACTGCGACGAAATCGCCAATCTGTTCCATCTGCCGCCGAGCGACGGGTACATCTACCAGGAGCCGAAGGAAGAAGGCCCCGATGTCCGGGGATACATCGCCCATTTGGAACCCAATCAACGCTCTTTGACATCCGATGAGCTCACGGAGGGCGTGTTGATCGGAAAAATCCGCCATCCCCTGGAAAGCAGGGAAGTGCGGGTGCCGTACGAACAGCTCTCCAAACACTTCCTGATCACCGGAGCCAGCGGGATGGGCAAGTCCAGCCTGACCGTGGAAATGCTCCAATCCATGCTCAACGACTGGTTCGATGATCCGGACAATCATCCCGGATTCACCGTGTTCGATCCGGCGAGGGAAATCATCCCGATCATTGAGAACCGGCTTCGCGTTGCCGAACAATTCGGGGTCAAGTTCCCGAGGGAAAAGGTTCACCATTTCAATCTCTCGCATGACGCGACGCACGTTCCCGCCCTCAATCTCCTGCACCGGATCGAGGGTCTCAGCAGCAACCAACTGGCCCATGAAGTGGCCACCGTGCTGGTGACGCTGGCCGAGGAAAACGAATCGCTGCTCCGGACCCGGAGACTGATGGGCATGGCGGTGCAGAGTCTGCTCGAGGACAATGAACGGCATACCATTTTGGGCATCGACGACTTGTTCCGCAATGAAGCCTTCCGCAAAAGAGTGCTTCAAAACGTGAACGATCCGTATGTGAAGCGCTTTTGGGCCAACGCGGACGAACAGGAGCTGAGAAGGGAAGCCGAGTTCGTCATCCATCGCGTGGACCGGCTGCTGCAGAGTCCGACGATGCGGCGCCTGTTCTGCCAAAAAGAGATGAGTCTGGACGTGCGGCGTTACATGGATGAAGGACATATCGTTCTGATCGATGCGTACGGTCTGAAGGAATACGATCTCCGCGTCACGGCGGGGCATATTCTCAATCAGTATTACCAGACGGCGCGCAGACGGCCAGCCGGGTCCCGCTTCCATCTCATGATGATGGATGAGGCGCACTTGATGCAGATCCCCTTGCTGACGGAAATTTTCATGGAGGACCGGAAATACGACTTCGGTCTGGGATTGATCACCCGGGAGATCGATCAGTTCAACAATGAAGAGCTGATGCAGACGATGAAATCCAACATCGGCATGGTGATCAGTTGCGCGCAAACCGAAGGGTCCGATGAAGTGGAAAGCCTCACCCGGAACAGTTTCCGTCGGGAGTTCATCGAATCCCTGCCGGTTCGGCACGCCGCGGTGTACATTCGCCTCAAGCGTCGTCAGCGCAGTGCCGTGACCACCTGCGTCGTGGAAAATGAACCGCCCCATGTGTACAAACCGGACGGGAAAGAAGCGAACCACAGAACGCCGGAGAAAGAGGAAGCCATGCAATGGGGATTGGAGTGGGGGCTGGAGATCATGAAGAATTCCCCGGAAGTCCGGCCGGTTGAGGTCGTGGACCGGGAAGTTGCCGACTACATGAATGCATCTTTGGACTACAAACAAAACAGCGGATGAAAAAACGGCAGGGCAGACCGGGACACCGGATTCCCGGTCTGTCTTTCACCCTTTTCGGAACGGGTTTTTGCGAGGATGGGGGGCGTCTTCTTGATCAACTTGCTGAAAGCCGTCTTATCATTGTTCAGGTCGACGTTGAATCTGATTGAGTCGGCGTTCATCGCCTTTTACGTCGGAAGTTCTTTCAATTCTCTCGCCTTGATGGTCGTGTTGTTTGTCACGTTCATGGGCTCTCTCTTTTTGAATGCCGTCATTCCGTTCGTGCTCGGCTGGGCGTTCCTCGCTTTTGTTGCCGTGTATCTCAACATCGATCAACCCCTGATCACCGCTCTGGTGGTTGCCCTGATTGCGGGGGGAATTCGTTATCTCATCTCCCGGATTCGGTTCCGGTCCTGAATCCGATTCAAGGATGGATGCACGTCAAACCGCCCGGATCGATTCTTTGTCGGGAAGTGGAACCCCTCTCCATGTTCTGCTATACTCTCCATGGACTGAACCTGAGGGGAAGTCTGGGAGGGATGGACATGGTGGATCGAAAGTGGGCGTATTATTACGTCACCATTATCATTGTGTTTTTGATCGGACGACCGGTCCTCATTCATTTGGCCGGATTTGAAACGGGGACGATCGATGAGACGTACCGGTGGGTCTATGTGGCCTGGGTGAACGGATTTTCTCTGTTGTTTTTGGGACCTGCCTTCTGGTGGATCACCCGGCGGATGCTCCGCATGATCGGCGGGAAGGTGGAGCGGCGGGAATGGCGGTTCGTTGCGTCGTTTTTCAGCTTGATCATTCTGATGATGGCGTTTGTGGTCGTCTATTACAGTTTCATTCTGTCTTTTTGAATCAGAGCCGGAATGAGCCGAAGAAGGATCTCTTCCGGCTTTTGTCATGAAAACCCGATGAAAAGATTCCTTCTTCGGGCCATTCGGACAGATTGGTTTCAGGCTCCGTGATTGGGGAAATCACGATCGGGGACCAAAAGAGCATACCGGATTCGTCTCTGCAACGGAATCCGGATTCGTCGTACGTTACTTGGAAACTGCGGGAGGGGTGCAAGCCGTGATTCGTCTGTTGGCGCTGGAGCGGGAGGATTGTGCTTGGCTGTTCTCGTGGGTGGAACCGACGCCCGCTTTCTTGATGCAATGGGCCGGACCGGGTCTGGTGTTTCCGCTTTCGTTGGAGCAACTGGAGCGAGATTGGGAACGGGGGATGGCAGCCGATTCCGGTCGGCTGATGTTCAAGGCGGTGGATGAACGGGGAGTGCCGGTGGGGACGGCGGAACTCTCCTCCATTGACCGGCTGAACGGCTCCGCCCGCATCCGTCGGGTGTTGATCTCTCCCGAATGTCGGGGAGCGGGATGGGGCGGGCGCTTGATCCGGGAACTCCTCAGGATCGGTTTTGAGGAGTTGGGATTGCACCGGATGGAGCTGGGCGTGTTTGATTTCAATGAAGCGGCGATCCGCTGCTATGAAAAGGCCGGATTTGTCCGCGAAGGAGTCTCCCGGGAATGTCGTCGGGTGGAAGGACGGTATTGGAATTTGGTACATATGGGCATATTGGCTCCGGAATATCGTCGGCTGCGGGAAGGGTCCGAATCTTCGGCAGGTTGAGCGGCCGTGGACAACGGAAACCTCCCCCGACGATGAAAATCCGGGATGAAAAATGCCGCCGACTCCGGAAAGAACAAGGTTTCGGCCGGGCGGAAATCCGGCTCACGGGACGAAGGAGAAAGGTTCCCGAAAAAAATTCGGACGAGATTTTTGCATCTTTTTCCAGTCGGGAGCTCACTCTAACAGAGACCGTACATCATGGGACAGGCGGTGAGCACATTGCCAACAGTGATTTCCGTTGGAACGGCGGTTCCTCCTCACCCCGTCAGACAGGAAGAGGCCAAGGAATTTGCCCGGGGAGTCTTCGGGTCTTCGCATGCGGAGATCGATCGGTTGTTGACGGTGTTTGATCATGCGGCGATTGAGACCAGGTATTTCAGCAGACCGCGTGAGTGGTTTGAAGAACCCCATTCTTTTGCCGAACGCAACCGGATTTATGCGGAGGTGGCCGGTGAACTGGCGGAATCGGCCATCCGTTCCTGCCTGGAGGGGACGGGGGTGAAACCTTCCGACATTGATCAACTCATCTTCGTTTCCTCCACGGGAATCGCCACACCGGGAATCGATGCCCACCTGTTCAACCGGCTGAACATGAAGCCGACGCTGAAACGGACGCCGGTGTGGGGATTGGGGTGTGCCGGCGGCGCGGCCGGCCTGGCGCGCGCGTGGGAAGGGGCCAGAGCGTTTCCGGAGAGCCTGGTATTGCTGGTTGCGGTGGAATGTTGCGGACTGACGTTTCGCCCTGAAGATACGTCGAGAAGCAATCTGGTGGCCACTTCCCTGTTTGCGGACGGAGCGTCGGCCGTATTGGTGGCCGGTGACCGGTCGAAGTTCGCAGGAAGAATCGAAGGACCCGTCATCGTGGACGCCATGAGTGTGACTTGGCCCGATTCGCTTTCCGTGATGGGATGGGAAGTGGAGGAAGACGGACTCAAAGTGGTCTTTTCCAAAGAAATTCCGCAGCTGGTCAGGCAGCGCCTTCGGCCGGAAGTGGATCGTTTTCTCGCACGCAGAGGGCTGCAGGTTCGGGATGTGGACACCTTTGTCGCCCATCCAGGCGGGAGAAAGGTTTTGGAGTCGTACCGGGATGCTTTGGACATACCCGCGGCGAAGCTGCAAACGTCGGCCGACATTTTGCGGCAATACGGCAACATGTCTTCCGCGACGGTGCTGTTTGTGCT
This sequence comes from Staphylospora marina, assembly GCF_003856495.1. GTDB lineage: Bacteria > Bacillota > Bacilli > Thermoactinomycetales > Thermoactinomycetaceae > Staphylospora > Staphylospora marina. The sequence goes on from NZ_CP034118.1 coordinate 443,340, forward strand.
TGAGCGGGAACTGGAGAAAAGCCACCGCTATGGCAGTTGGGGACTGCTCACGTCCCTGGGGCCCGGATTCAGTCTGGAGATGGTGCTGCTCCGCTTTGGCGAACCGGAACATGAGGGATGGAGCTCCCGTTTCGGATCGGGCGAACCGGAGTTCCACCGGACAAAGCAGGGTGAGAGCGTTGAGTGACAAGTGGTTTTGGCTGCTGTGGAGCGGATTGGCCATCCAGCGCTTGCTTGAATTGTCCCTGTCCGGACGAAACCGCAGGTGGATGGAATCCCGGGGCGGTTGGGAAGCGGGAAGGGAGCATTATCCGCTCATTGTGGGCGTCCATCTTCTCTTCTTTGCCGGAATGCTGGTGGAAGTATGGATCGGGGGAGCGCGTCCACCGGATGGGTGGCCGATTCCTTTTCTGCTTTTCCTGACATCACAGGCCCTTCGACTGTGGTGCATTCGCTCGCTCGGCCCTTGCTGGAACACGAGAATCATGGTGATGCCCGGCCACCCGTTGGTGAAATCCGGTCCGTACCGGTATCTCCGCCATCCCAATTACCTCGCCGTCGCGGGAGAGCTCCTCTTCTTTCCGATGATGTTCGGAGCATTTTGGACGATGATTTTGGTGAGCATGTTGAATGCGGCCTTGCTCGTGTTCGTGCGCATTCCCGCGGAGGAACGGGCCCTTCGCACGGCGACCGGAAAAGGACGGGCGGAACCCGGGCGATGATTCTCACTCACAGACGTGCAAAAATCCCCCTGACTCCAACCACGGGCCAGGGGGATTTTTGATTTGCCGAAACGTTGTCAAATGCTCGGGCGCGCCTCCGCGCGTCGGATCAGCCTGCTTTGGACTGTCGGTTTTGGGAGGAGTCCCAAGCTTCCACTCCGGTCAGACCCGGCAGGGAGTCCGCGGTAAACTCTGGATTTTTTCCTGCCTTGCGCTGCTCGTTGTAGTGTTTCAGCGCATTCATTGCCACTTTGCCCAGCAGCAAAATGGCCACAAGGTTGATGATGGCCATCAATGCCATGAACAAGTCGGCCAAATCCCAGACAATTTGTACCTTGGACACGGCCCCCCACATCACCATGCCCAGCACGGCGAGGCGGTAGGTGAACAGCCAACCTTTGCTCCGCTTGATAAATTCGATGTTGGTTTCGCCGTAATAATAGTTTCCGACCATCGAGGTGAATGCGAAAAGGAGAACGGCGAACGCCAGGAAATGCTGGGCCCAGATTCCGAGCTCCGCTCCCAAACCTTTTGAAGCGATTTCAATTCCGGACAGGTTGGCATCCGTGTAAGCACCGGAAACCAGCACAACCGTGGCGGTGGCGGTGCAGATCAAAAGCGTGTCCACAAACACACCGAGCGCCTGGATGAAACCTTGCTTCACCGGGTGGCTGACCGTGGCGGTCGCGGCCGCGTTGGGGGCGGAACCCATACCGGCTTCATTGGAGAAGAGCCCCCGTTTGATGCCCTGCATCATGGCTGCGCCGATCCCGCCGCCGACCACTTGCTCCAGGCCGAATGCACCGAGGACAATTTGCTTCAGCACATCCGGGATCACGGACAGATTGGTGACCGTCACATAAAGTGCCATCAGCAGGTAAGCAATGGCCATGAACGGGACCATCAATTCGGAAGCACGGGCAATCCGTTTGACACCTCCGAAGATGATAATGCCCAGGAAGATGACCAGTCCGATTCCCAGCACGGAGCGGTCCAATCCATAGGTGGACTCAAAGGCCACCGTAATCGTGTTGGATTGCACCGAGTTGAAGACGAGACCGAAGCACAAGGTGATCAGAACGGCGAACAGCACGCCCATCCAACGTTGTCCGAGCCCTTTTTCCATGTAATAGGCCGGACCGCCGCGGAACGTGTCCCCGTCTTTCACTTTGTAGATCTGGGCGAGCGTCGCTTCCACAAAAGCCGATGCACCGCCGATCAGCGCGATGAGCCACATCCAGAAGACGGCACCGGGCCCGCCCAGCGCAATGGCCATCGCCACCCCGGCGATGTTGCCCACGCCGACGCGGGAAGCCGTGCTGATGCAAAAGGCCTGAAATGAAGAGATTCCGCTTTTTTTGCCCATGCCTTCGCCCAGCAACCGGACCATTTCACCGATATGACGAAACTGGGCAAAGCCGGAGCGCAGGGTAAACCAGAGCCCCACGATGATCAGCATGGCGATGATCAGATAAGACCAAAGGAAGTCGTTGGTCATGGCCACGAATTGGCTGAACATTTCCACCGCTCTCACCTCTGTTTTCGTAAAAAGTTGCACAAATTCTTGTATATCATAACAGACACAAAACGGTCACTGACGAATATTGCCATCGGGATTTGGTGGACGGAAAAAGGCAAGAGTTTGTTGAAGTCGGCGGATGAAGAGGAGGAGAAGAAAGTGAATTTCGTCGATACGGAAAATTGGGGGTATTGAAACTTCTTTCTGTTTTTTGGGGTTTCAATACTGAAGGTCGATGTGGTTTGGAAACGGAGGGGCTTTATAACAAATAAAATCAATTTTGTCAATATATTTGGGGAGACGAGGTATGCCATTATTGGATGACGTGATTTTTTATCATGGAAACAGAGAGTTGGGACAGACAAAACATACATCCTGCCGAACTCCTTCGGGAGTCGGCGTCCCCCCGAAACCTTTGAAGGATTCGGGGGTTTTCAGTCTTCCCACATATGCAGGTCTCTCTCTCTCACCCGCTGGTAGACGTCGGCGGGATTGTGGGGACGTGTGGCGATGCGCATGCCGACGGCGAGAAAGTAGAAGGTGTTCGTATCGGGATCATGACGGTACAGAAGGCGCATGTTGGGGCGCTGCTGCTTGCCGGGGTTCCTGACCGAGAAGAATTTCTTCTTGCGAAATCCGCTGAGGGGCGGATATTTGAGAGGGGCTGCTTTGTGGGGACGGTGAATGACTTGATCGATGGCACGGTTGATTTGCATCAGGCATTCGGGAAATCGTTTGCGGCCGATCAAATGGAGCAGGAACGCCAGGTCATCGGCAAATTCAGGATGGTACTTTTCCTTGATCACCGCCTGATCTCTCCCGTCTCGGCCATGTTTTTCAGGAATGACAGCCGATCCATGGACTCCGGTTTTTCCGCCCAGGAGGAAGGAGAGGTATGGATGCGGGTTTCCAGCTCGCGGGAGAGGAGGAGATCTTCGAGGGTATCCTCCAGATCCGCCAGACGGTTCATCAGCGTTTCCCAGGTGTGAATGTCCAGGATCACGGCGCGAAGTTCGTCATTGTGGGTGAGCGTCAGTTTCCGATGGATGGCAAGAAGTTCTTCCAACCGGGAAGGGTCCAGGTCACGAAGATCGCCGGATGAGATCCGTTCGTCCGAATCAAAGGATTTGGTCATGAGGACGCTCCTCTCTCTCTCAGGTCAGGCCCGAATTGTTTCGTCCTGACTTCATTATACAGGCGAAGACGGGCAGGTTGAAAGGAATTTTGCGAAAAGTGGAACTTTGGGCGCGGGAGAAAGGGTCCCGCGACGGACGGGACCCGCAAAGGGATGAATTCCGTTCTCAGCCCGATCGCCGCTTGGCGAACCGGGCCAGCACGGGATGTGCTTTCCGCAGCCGACGATGCAGTTGTTCGAAGGTCTCCCGAATGTCCCACTGCGCTTCCGGAGAGGTTCGCAGGTTGATCAGATGGTACAGCTCCCACAGCGTGGCCGAGGCGGTCACCTGCCGGTGATGGGCGTTGGTCACCGCATACCGGGCGATGAGCGGATTCCATGCTTCCAGCCGTCGGTACACATCTTCCGCCCGGGCGATGAACGCGCAAAACGGTTCTTCCAGCCCTGCTTCGCGGATGTGGGGCGGGACGGTGTAGCCGAACCGGATGACGGGTTCACTGAAGGAGAAATGAGTGCGCCTGTTGTGACGGAGCAACTGGTGCCAGTTGGCTTCCGAAATCTTCATCTCCATCCGGTACGTGAGATGATGCAGTTCATCCAGCGGATTGTCGAAGAAGCGCAGGCGGGAAAGAGCTTCTTCGGCGATTTGCTCTTTTTCTTCCGGAGCCAATCCGGCAGACACCCGTGCGGCTTCTTCCCACGAGAGGGACGCTTCCCGAACCAGCAAATGGGTGGCAAGCTCGGTCAGGCAATCTTCGTAATCCGGCAGAAACGTGAATCGGGCGGACGGCCCCTTCTCGCGGACGGGTTCTTCCTTGCGGAAACGGCTCAAACGGTTTTTCAGCGAGTCCCGGGTCTCCGTCAGGTATTCGTTGGGGTTGACGTATTTGAGCAGGGTGGGGATGACCCGGCTGATTTCCCGTTCCATCTCCCGGGCCAACCGGCGGCACTCTTCATGGGGACTGGACAGAAGCCGGACCAGCGTGTCGCGGAGCGCCCGGCCGTTGCCGGTCATGCCCAGATTGGTCAGGGTGGCCAGGGTGAGCACGTATCGGGCATCTTCAAACGCGATTTTTTCCAGACGAAGCCGCCAGGCCCGTTCCGTTTCGTTTTCCCCGCGCTTTTCCGTCTTTTCCAGATGGTTGGTGAGGCCCGTCATCAGCCGTTCGTACACGTCAAACGCTTCTTCGTTCAGTGACAGAAACAGCGATTTCAGCTCCGGCACCTCGTCCAGTTCCGGCGGAACGTACACGTCGCCGCGTCTGGGGCGTTGGTATCGCTGGCTGTATTCGGTGAAGCTGTTGAACGAATTGGCCAGCTCCAGTTCCGCCGAGGCCAGCCGGCTGATCCGTTCGATGCCGATATGGGCGACGGCGTGTTCGGCCACGCTGGAATGGCCGTATCCCACCACCCATTTCTCGTGGAACCGGGCCGCTTTCTCCGAGAAAGCCGTGGCGATCGATCCGGAATTCATGTCCACCGCCAGCTCTTCATCTTCGAGAAGTTTGCGAAGATTGTCCCGGAAGCTGGCCGGACTCCGGCTCACATACGCAAAAATCACGGCGATCACTTCTTCGGGCAAATTGAAAATGGTGTACACGTTCCGGTCCAGATTGGACACATAGCGGGAAAGATCCACGCGGCTCTTCTCGTTCATCGGGCATTCCTCCTTGCACATACGATAGATTGTACCATTGATGAGCCGGATGCGCTCGGTCTTGTGACTGGAAATCCGCGGTCGCATGTTCAACGTGATGTTCAGCAAGGACGGATGCCGGGCATGGAGGAGTACCGGGAGAGAAGAAAGTTTTCAGTCAGTGGACAATCTCCGCCGCATACACATGGGACGAGGAGGGAGTGTCCATGCGCATTCGGCGGAGACTGGTGCGGCGACCGGGATTTCCGGCGATCGGGATGAGCCGTCACGGAATGAAAGTGCTGGTGGCGGTGATCGTGTTGGGCGTGTTGTTTCAGATGATCTGGATGGTTGAAAAAAATCTGGAACCGGTGCTGCTGACCATCGCCAATACCAAAGTGAAGAAAATCGCCCAGGATGCCATGCTGGACGGGATTCGCGACGTGCAACGATCATTGGGCGGGGAAATGGGGCGGTTGATGGCCGTCGAAAAGGGAGAGGACGGGAAAATCACGTTCGTCAAAATCGACCCGGACCTGCAGGCAAAGATTTACGAGCGGGTGACCGGGCGAATCATGGACAAGATGATCCAGCTGGAACAAACCAGAATCGAGGTCACGTTGGGGCAAATCCTGCAGAACAATCTGTTGGCCGAATACGGTCCGGACATTCCGATTCAGATCTGGCCCAAAGGCGCCCCAAAGGTCAATCTGGTTCCGAAGATGGAATCGCAGGGGATCAACATGGTGATGGTGACCCTCCATCTGGAAGTTCACACCGAGATGGGCATGGTCGTACCGTTCACGGAGCAGAGCATTCCGGTTGATTTTCGGTACCCGATCGCCCAGGCCGTCGTGGTGGGGGAAGTGCCCGATTACTATTTCTACAACGATCTCGGTCAAATCAAGCAGGAGTCGGTGGGGACGCCGCATCATCCCGTACCCCCGGTGCCTTCCGGAAAAGAGGCTCCATAGCGCTCACGGACGGGGTTGAAAAGACCGGGACACGGCATGTTTGTTCGGGAAAGTCGGTCAGTCTTTGAAAGGATTATTAACTTTTTGTGTAGAAAATAGGGACATCCAAAATATTTTGTTGTATTATAAAAACGATTAATCCACTCATCCTTTTGAATTGAATCATAAGTGCGAGATTTTACCCCGAGGTGATCCGATGACCCAACCTGTCCTGGAGATCAAGCAACTGAAGCTGCACTTTTTTACGGACAAAGGCGTGGTCAAGGCGGTGGACGGGCTGGATCTCACCATTCATGAAGGTGAGATTGTCGGCTTGGTGGGGGAATCCGGCTGCGGGAAAAGCGTCACCTCGTTGGCGATCATGGGACTGGTGTCCAAACCGGGCAAGATCGTGGACGGCTCCATCCTGTTTCAGGGGAAGGATCTGACCCGCCTGCCCCCGCGGGAGATGCGGAAGATTCGGGGCAAGGAGATTGCCATGATCTTTCAGGAGCCGATGACTTCGCTCAACCCGTTGTTCACCATCGGAGATCAGTTGGTGGAAGCGATTCGCACTCATCGTTCCTGTTCCAAAAAAGAGGCCCGGGAGCTTTCGATGGAGATGCTGAAAAAAGTGGGCATCTCCCGGGAAGGCGTCCTGGATGATTATCCGCACCAACTCTCCGGCGGCATGCGACAACGGGTGATGATTGCGATGGCCATGGTGTTGAATCCCCGACTGTTGATCGCCGACGAACCGACCACGGCCCTCGACGTGACCATCCAGGCGCAGATTCTCGATTTGATGCGCTTTCTGAACAAGGAGTTCGGCACCGCGATTCTGCTCATCACCCACGACATGGGGGTGGTTGCGGAGATGTGCGATCGCGTGGTGGTCATGTATGCCGGACAGGTGGTGGAACAGACGGAGTGTCGCAAACTGTTCCGTTCCCCCAAGCACCCGTATACCGAAGGACTGTTGAAGTCCATTCCCAAGCTGGATGAACAGCGGAAACGGCTGTATGCCATTCCGGGGCAGGTTCCCACGCCGCTCAACATGCCGGATGGTTGCCGGTTTGCACCGCGCTGCGAGAAGGTGATGGACATTTGCCGGGTGCGGGGACCGGAACTGCTCCCGGCGGATGAAGGCCACCTCAGCCGTTGTTTCCTGCATCAGGAGGAGGCGTTGCGTCATGGAACTGCTCAAGGTTGAGGGGCTCAAAAAAGTGTTCCCCGTCCGCGGCGGTATTTTTGGCAGAAAAGTCGGTGAAATCGTCGCCGTGGATGATGTGAGCTTCACGGTCCGACGAGGAGAAACGTTGGGACTGGTGGGGGAATCCGGCTGCGGAAAATCGACGACGGGACGCTCCATTCTCCGGTTGTACGAACCGACGGCGGGAAAGGTGGAGTTTGAAGGAAGGGATTTGTTGTCCCTCGACGAGGAAGAGATGCGCAAAGCACGGCGCGATCTGCAAATGGTGTTTCAGGATCCGTTCGCTTCGCTCAATCCGAGGATGAAAGTGGCGGAGATCCTGGAGGAGCCGCTGATCGTGCACGGCATCGGAACGGCCGCCGAGCGAAAGGAACAAGTGCGGGAACTGTTGTCCGTGGTGGGGTTGGACAAGACCCACGGCAGTCGGTATCCTCACCAGTTCAGCGGCGGTCAGCGGCAACGGATCGGCATCGCCCGGGCCCTTTCCACTCGTCCGAAGCTGATTGTGGCGGACGAACCCGTATCGGCACTGGACGTGTCCATCCAGTCACAGGTGCTCAATCTGATGATGGATTTGCAGGAACAATTTGAACTCACCTACATCTTCATCGCTCATGACTTGTCCGTCGTGAAACACATCAGCAACCGTGTGGGCGTGATGTATCTGGGTCGGGTGGTGGAACTGGCCGACCGCAACGAACTGTATGAAAAACCGTTGCATCCGTACACGCAGGCGCTTCTCTCCGCCGTCCCCGTGCCCGATCCCGAGGCGAAGCGGGAACGCATCATTCTGAAGGGAGACGTTCCCAGTCCGGCGAACCCGCCGAAGGGCTGCGCCTTCCATCCCCGCTGCCCTCACGTGATGGACATTTGCAAGGAAGTCCGGCCCGCGTTCGAAGACCAGGGCGGCGGACACTTTGTCGCCTGTCACTTGATGAAAAAGGCGGAAGTTTGAGAGAGCACGATCACGGCCGACGGAATTTGAACCGGGCCATGCGGCAATGTGCTTGACAAACCTGCAACCTGTTCATCATGTCGGGGAGGTGGTGGGAGAGAGAATCGGCAGCCCGGATGTGGATTTTGTCGGGACTTCCGCAGTTACCAGCAGAAAAGGGGGCAATGCAAGGTGAAAAAACGCGTTTGGCTTTTGTCGCTGGCCATGATTTTCGTCTTCTCTTCGTTTTTGATGGCGTGCGGGAAAGACGCAGCCGAAAAGCCGAAGGAAAAAACGCTGATTTACGGCCGCGGCGCCGATTCCAAACTGCTTGACCCGATTCAGGTCACGGACGGGGAATCCATCAACGTGACGGATCAGATCTTCGATACGCTGGTGGAATACGACCGCGATTCCACCCAAGTGGTGCCCGGTCTGGCCGAAAGCTGGGAAACCAGCCCCGACGGACTGGAATGGACGTTCAAACTCCGCCAAGACGTGAAGTTCCATGACGGGACTCCGTTCAACGCCGAAGCGGTGGTGTACAACTTCAACCGCTGGATGGACAAAAACCATCCGGAGCACAAAGGCGGGGAATTCCCGTATTACGGGTACATGTTCGGCGGATACAAGGGGGATCCGGGGCATGTCATCAAGAATGTGACCGCCGTGGACGAGTTCACCGTGAAGTTTGAACTCAACAGCCCGCAAGCCCCGTTTTTGAGCAACCTGGCGATGTCTCCGTTCGCCATCGGTTCGCCGACGGCCATCAAGAAAGACCCGGAAGGATTCGCCCGCAATCCGGTCGGAACCGGTGCGTTCATGTTCAAGGAGTGGAAACAGAACGACTCCATCACGCTCGTGAAGAATCCGAATTACTGGAAACAAGGGTATCCGAAGCTGGATAAGCTGATCTTCAAGTCGATTCCCGACAACTCCGCCCGGTTCACCGCGCTCAAATCGGGCGACATCGACATGATGGACGGTCTCAACCCCAATGACGTGAAACTGGTCGAATCCGACAGCAACCTCCAGTTGTTCAAGCAATCGGGCATGAACGTCGGCTACCTGGCGATGAACACGGAGAAAAAACCGTTTGACAATCCGAAGGTGCGTCAGGCGATCAACCACGCCGTGAACAAACAAGCCATCGTTGACACCCTGTTCGCCGGATTGGCGGTTCCCGCCGTCAACCCCATGCCGGAATCGATCTGGGGTTACAACAAAAACGTCAAAGATTATGAGTTCGATCTGGAAAAAGCCAAGCAACTGCTGGCCGAAGCCGGTTATCCGAACGGTTTTGAAGTCGAGTTTTACGCCATGACCGAGCCGCGTCCGTACATGCCGGACGGGAAGAAAGTGGCTGAATTCATTCAGGCGGATCTCGCCAAGATCGGCATCAAGGCCAAAATCGTCACCTATGACTGGCAAACCTACCTGGATCGCACGGGCAAAGGGGAACATGCCATGGCGCTCCTGGGTTGGAGCGGGGACAACGGGGACCCGGACAACTTCCTGTACGTCCTGCTTGACAAAGACAACGCGAAAGCACCGGATGCCGGAAACATCGCGTTCTACAAGAGCGACGCCGTGCATGATTTGCTGATCAAGGCCCAGCAGACCAGTGACGTGAAAGAACGGACCCAATTGTATGAAAAAGCCCAGGAAATCATCAAGCAGGATGCTCCGTGGGTGCCGCTGGTGCACAGCGTGGTTCCCTATGCCGCTTCCAAGAAAGTGACCGGCTTCAAGCCGCACCTGATCAACCTGAATCTCGACACGGTGGATCTGCAATAATCGGAGTGAACGAGTGGCATTGCGCGGTCTGTCCGCCAATGCCACTTTTCCACATCGCAGCAATCGGGAGTGAAACTGCATGTTGGCTTACACGATTCGCCGGCTTCTCATGTTGATCCCGGTGCTGATCGGCATGTCGATCATTACGTTTGCCGTGGTGCATGCCATCCCCGGAGATCCGGCCAAAACCATTGCCGGGGAAAAAGCCACCCCGCAGCAATTGGAAGAGATCCGGCACAGTCTTGGACTGGATCAGCCGTTTTACATCCAATATTTCCGTTATGTGGGGGACCTTTTGCAGGGGGATCTGGGCACTTCGCTGATCACCAAGGTGCCGATCGCCGAAGAGATCGGCCCGTTTCTCGCCGCGACGGCCGAACTGGCGTTGACCAGCCTGGTGATCGCCGTGTTTTTCGGGGTCAACTTGGGCATTTTGTCCGCCTGGCGTCAAAACTCGTGGCTGGATTACGGCAGCATGGTGCTGGCCTTGATCGGGGTTTCCGTTCCCGTGTTCTGGCTGGGCCTGATGGAACAGTGGTTTTTCGCCCAGGAACTGGGGTGGTTGCCTTCCAACGGACGGGTCGATCCGCGTCTTGACATGGAGGGAATCACGCATTTTTATATCCTGGACGCGCTGATCATCGGCGATATGGAGCTGCTCGGTGACGTGCTCCTGCATCTGATCTTGCCGGCGGTGGCGCTGGCCACCATTCCGATGTCGATCATCGCCCGGATGACCCGCTCCAGCATGCTGGAAGTGATGCGTTCGGATTACATCCGCACGGCTCGTGCCAAAGGCTTGTCCGAGTTTTGGGTGATTTACAAGCACGCGTTCAAAAATGCCGTGATTCCCGTCCTGACCGTTGCCGGCCTGCAGCTCGGCATGCTGCTCGGAGGGGCGGTGTTGACGGAGACCATCTTCAGCTGGCCGGGGGTGGGGCGTTATATCTACGATGCCATCAACCAGCGCAACTACCCCGTCATCCAATCCGGCATTCTGGTGCTGGCCACGATGTTCGTCATCATCAACCTGATCGTCGACCTCTTGTATGCCTGGATTGACAAGCGGATTCAGTACGGGAAGGAGTGAACCGGAGCATGCAACAGCCACCGAATCCAGATCACACCACACTTGCGGCAGGACCGGAGCTTCCGGTTCGCCAGGCAGAAGAAACGCCGGTCCGCGACTTTTTCCGGGCATTTTTGCGGCACCGGTCCGCCGTGATCGGCAGCGTCATCATCCTGTTTTTCCTCTTCATCGCCCTGGTGGCTCCATGGATCGCACCCTATGATTATGCGGAGAAATCGGAGGCCGTGCTGCAGGCACCGTCCGGTGAACACTGGTTCGGCACCGATGATCTCGGAAGGGACGTTTTTTCGCGGGTGGTGCACGGTTCCCGCATTTCGCTGTGGGTCGGTTTCATCGCCGTCTCCGGTTCGATCGTGTTCGGAAGTTTGCTGGGGTTGATTGCCGGGTTTTACGGAGGATGGCGGGACACGGTCATTTCCCGCTTCTTTGACATCCTGCTCGCCTTTCCGGGAATCTTGCTGGCCATTGCCATCGTGGCCATGCTCGGTCCGGGGCTGAACAACGCGCTGATCGCCATCGCCATCATCAACATCCCCACCTTCGGACGGCTGATGCGTTCCAGGGTGCTCAGTGTCAAGGCGGAAGATTACATCCTGGCGGCCCGCGCGATGGGAATGAAAAACAGCCGGATCCTGCTGAAACACATCCTGCCCAACAGCTGGACGCCGATCATGGTGCAGGGAACGCTCGGGTTCGCCACGGCGGTCATCGAAGCGGCTGCGCTCGGCTTTCTGGGACTCGGCGCACAGCCGCCCGATCCCGAATGGGGCACCATGCTGGCCGACTCGCGGAAATTGATCCAGATCGCGCCGTGGACGATGATCTTTCCGGGAGTGGCCATCATGCTCACCGTGCTCGGATTCAACCTGCTGGGTGACGGGCTGCGCGATCTGTTTGATCCCCGGATGAAGCAGTGACGGAGCGCGGGGATGAAGAAAAAGGAGTCGCTCAACGCGGCTTCTTTTTTTGTCTCATCCCCGGAATGCGTTCCATACGGCGTTGACCCGTTTCTGATCCGACCTTGTATATTCGATTTCCAGCCGGGGGATGAATCTCCGGTAATAAGTCAATCCTCCCAGCGGGGGGGTCCTGGGCTGCTCCGGACCCGCAAACGTCACCTGCCCCGTTTTGGAGGGGGCCATGACCAGGGCCAATCCGGGTTTTTTCTCTCTGCTTTGAATTTTCGCCCGCACCCAGTCCGTCACATCGAGCGTGATCCATCGTTTGTCATAGGGATAGGACGGGTTGCCCCGAACCGCTTCGGCGATGATCTCTTTGGCCACCGGCGGCCCGATTTGCGTAAGAAGCCGATTCGGAACCGGCCAGGAAAGCGGGGTCGGATGACAGCGGATGGCGACATTGCGGGGAGGCGTCACGGCCATGAACAACTTCAGACGGGCGCACCGGATGTCAAAACCGTTCGGTTTTTCCCCGGACAAATCAAACCAGAGAAATACCCGGCTTTCTCCGTAGGCGCTGCGTCCCACGGTCAAATACGGTTGATTCCGCGGAATCGCGGCCATGCCGGAAACATGCGTGATCGCGGCAACGGGTCGGATTTCCCGGATCAGATCACCCGGAAGCACAAAATGCGTTTGCCGTTTGCGTTTCGCTTGGAGGTATGGGAGCAGCGTTTTTTCCATTTCCTTGATCCGATGAGCGTACGTGTGATTCCGGTGCAACTCGTTCCGCGCGTTTTCTCCGATTTTTTTGCGCAGGAGGGCATCCCGGAGAGCGATTTTCGTAAAAGCCAGTGTTTCTTCCGGGGTGGCGGCGGTGATCAGGTGTTTGCCCGGAACGAAGTGCCGGAGAACGGCTTCGGTCCGATTGGTCAGCAAAAAGCCGCCGCTCGCCAGGCATTCCCAAGTACGGCGAGTCACCACTTGGGCATCGTTCTGGATCCCCAGCACGACTTTTGCGGACGCATAGACCCGGGGAACCGACGAATAGGGGATGGGGCCGCGAAGGATTCGGTTTGGAACGGAAAAAGGAAGTTGTGAGCGCCCCTGTTCCCAATACTTCCCCCAGATGGCAACGTCATAGCCGGCGGCGATCAACGGTTCCAGGAGAATCCGCAGGCTTTTCAGCCGCCAGGAAGTGGTGGTCGCGCCGGAATAGTTGGCGACCAGTGCCACATCCGAGCGGAATCGGGGATCGGGCGGAAGTCGCCGATGGATGTTCGGATTGCAGGCGAAAGGGAGATAAGATGCCGGGATGCCCCGCCGGTGATACAAGTCGGGGGCATGGATGGCGTGAGTGAATACATAGTCGGGTTTTCCCGTTTCCAAGTAATACATGCTCCAGGTATCCGTATGAAGCGGGTCTTCGAAGGACCAGAACACGTGCAGGGCGGATGTCTCTTCGCAATACTTCCGGACCACCCGCAAATACGGCTCCCGCTGCATGGGTGTCCAACCGGTGGTCAAAATGACGTCCGGGCGGGTTTTCTTCAGATCATTGGCCACTTCCTGCGGAGTGGCGGAAGGCTTGGGCATCACCAGCGGGATGCCCAGGGCGCGAAAACCTGACGGAACGGACTTCACAAAATTGGGATGGTTCTCCAGATAATACCATTTCATGTTCATTCCCTCGCCATGAACCGGTCGATATATTCTCTGAAGATGTGGGAGAAGGGCTTGAGATCCCTGAGCATTTCCCGGATTCCTTCTTCCAGCGTGACGGGTTTTCCGGGAAGCAAATCGCTGAGGAAACCGGAGTTTTCCATTTTCATCTGATGCACCTCGTTTTCTTTGCGGGGATTGGGAACGGATTGTACGATGGCGGGAATTCCGGATTGTTCGCTCGCCGTCCGGATCGTCTCCGCCAGTTCTTTCGGGCTTGCCAGAATGGTCATCTGATTGTAAACACGGTAGCTGCGGTGCAAGGGGAGTTCGACGGCCCGGGCCAACGATTCCACCGCGTCCCGCAGGGAGATCATGGGCTTTTTCTGTTCTCCCCGCCCGTACAGCGTGATGGGATGACCGGCGAGGACTTGTGCGCAGAACCGGTTGGTGACCACGCCGAAGTAAAAATCGAAGTCAAACCGGGTTGCCAGCCTCGGGTCCAGCGCGGTTTCTTCGGTTCCGGTCCCGAATACGATCGAGGTGCGCAGGTCGGTCACGGTCAATCCCCACAGTCGGGAGGCCAGGCTGAGATTGTTGACATCGTTGCATTTGCTCATGTGATACCAGGATGTGGCCATTCCCGGAAAGGGAAGGATGTCGGAGCCCGTGGGCGTCTCCACTTTCAGGAAGCCTTCGGGAATGGTGAAATTGGGAGCTCCGTAGGTGCCGGTGGTGGTGGTTTCGATGAAATGGGTGTTTTCCAGCCCGAGTTCTTTCAATCCCCAAAGGAGATTTCGGCACATCCGGTTGTTGTTTTCCTGCGTGTAATCCGCCAACTTCCCGTTGATGTGGGAATACGGGGCGGAAGGTTGGGCCGCGAGATGCAGGATCACGCGGGGACGAAATGTTTGCAGGATGCGGTGAACGGCATCCCGGTCGGTCAGGTCGGCTTCGACGAAGGAAAGGTTGGAAATGCCGTGTTCTTTGGCCGCCCTGAGACGTTCGTCCATGGAAGAGACGGGGATGGCACTGACGCTTCCGATTTCCTGCACCCATCTCCGACGACCGAAGTGATCGACACCCACCACCCGTTCGTCCGGATACATGCGTCCCAGTTTGAGCATCAAGGGCCAGCCCATGTATCCATCGGCGCCAGTCACAAGAATCATGCGCGGCTCACTCCTTTTCCGGTAAAGTCAATTCCTTGCAGTTGCGCTGAATCCGATCCGCGAGCAGCATGGTCTCGAGACCGTCCCGTTCGTTCACCTCGGGTTTTTGACCGGTTTGCACACAATGGACGAAGTGCTTCATTTCCTCCAACAACGCATTTTCGGTTCCGGCATGCACCACTTGTTCCTCCACCTCGTGGCTTCCGGAATCTTTCCTGGTTTGGATGAATAATTTCTGATGGAGCAAATCGGCACTCAATGTCCGGTTTCGCTCGGTCACCGTGATGCAACGTCTGCGAAGGGCTCCCGTGCGGACGGCCTGCAAAAGGGCGATCATCGGACGATCAAATCCGATTTGCACAAACAGGTTGTCGGACAATCCGTTTCGCACGGAGTGGGAATGTGCCGAAATGGAGGTCGCCTGGATGAACCGGATGCCGGTTCCGACGGTTTGCGCCATTTTCAGGAGCAGATCCAGATCATGGATCATGAGCGCCAGCATGACGTTGACATCAAGCCGTTTCCGCAAGGGAACGAACCGCTGAAACTCGACGGAGACCAACTCGTCAGGCCGGAAGGTTTCAAACAGTTTGCGCACCACCGGACTGAACCGTTCGACATGCCCCACTTGCAGGAGGACGGAGTGGTCCCGAACCATCCGGCAAATCGAGCGCGCTTCTTCCAGGGTATGCATGAACGGCTTTTCCACGAATACATGACAGCCTTTGGCGATCGCGCTTTTGGTCACGGAAAAATGAGAAGTGGTCGGCACGCAAACGACCACGGCATCCGATTGTTCGAGCAGGGGATCCAGCTCCGCAAACCAGGGGACGCCGAACTTTTCAGCCGTTTCCCTGGCTTTCGGGATGATGAGATCAAACACGCCCGTCACCCGAACACCGGGAATGGTGAGCAAATGGCGAAGATGATTCTGACCCATGAAACCCGTGCCCACGATGCCGACACGGACCGGCGATCCAATGATTTTCATTCGGGATCCCTCCACGGGGACGAGGAATGCAAGAACCATCCAAAGGGAAAGGGAGAGAGGGACATGATCCCACTCATCGATCTCTCAAGACAACATATGCGCCTCAAGCGTGAATTGGAGCAGGCATTGAACCAAGTGATGCAAAGCGGGACATTTGTGCTCGGGGAAGAAGGTCGCGCATTGGAACGGGAAGTGGCCGGGATTTGCGAGACCGCACACGCCGTGGCCGTCAACAGCGGGACGGATGCGCTGTTTCTCGCGCTCAAAGCGGCGGGAATCGGACCGGGAGACGAAGTGATCACGACGCCTTACACGTTTTTCGCCACGGTGGAAGCGATCATCCATTGCGGGGCCACCCCGGTTTTCGCCGATGTCGAACCGGATACGTTCAATCTGGATCCCGCCGCCGTGGAAGCGGCCGTCACAAAACGGACCAAAGCCGTCATTCCGGTGCATCTGTTCGGATGCCCGGCCGACATGACGCAACTCAGCCGGCTGGCCGATCAACACGGCTTGAAAATCATCGAAGACGCCTGCCAGGCCATCGGCGCGAAATGGAGCGGAAAACCGGTCGGTTCATGGGGAATGGCTGGTTGCTTCTCCTTTTACCCGACCAAAAATCTGGGGGGATGCGGAGACGGAGGCATGATCGTGACCGAAGATGCGGAAACGGCGGAACGATTGCGGCGGCTGCGCACGCATGGAACGGTCAAAAAATACCATCACGCCGAAGCGGGGCACAACAGTCGTCTGGATGAATTTCAGGCGGCCATTCTGCGGGTCAAACTCCGGTTTCTCTCTGAATGGAACAAGCGGAGACGGGTTATCGCGGACCGTTACACCGCTTCGTTTCAAAATCTCCCCGTCGAGGTCCAGCGCGTGCCGGACGAAGCGGAAGCAGTGTGGCACCTGTATGTGATCCGCACCCCCAGGGCCCGTGATTTGGAAGTGTTTCTGAAACAGTCGGGGATCGGTTGCGGCATTTACTATCCGCTTCCGCTGCATCACCAGGAGGCGCTGAGGCAACACTTTTCCCGCGTCTCCCTGCCCCGCGCGGAGGCGCTGGCCGGGAACACGCTGGCATTGCCCGTCTTTCCGGAACTGACGGAAGCGGAGCAACAGTTTGTCATTGACCGGGTCAAACAGTTTTTCGCCTGAAGATGTCAGGGTTGAAGATAGTCGCGGATGGCATCGTGCACCGTGCGGAGAGGCCTGTTTCCCAGAAGCTGTTTCAACCGGCTGATGTCACAGCGGATGTCGGAAGGCTCTCTCTCGTGCCCGATCACCGTCCGTTCATGGTGGATGACGGGAACGGTATATCCCAGCATTTCCTGACAATGATCATTGACCAGACGGGCCAGATCGCGAATGCTCCAGGATTCTTCCCCCGCCAGATTGATGACGCCTTCCCCGGAACCGGAGATCACGCGCATGTAAGCATCCGTCACGTCGTCGATGTGAATGAAGTTGCGGTTTTGAAGGCCGGAGCCGTGAATCGTGATCGGTTGTCTTTTCAGTGCGGCCCGGCAGAACGACTCCAGCACCGTGTTTTTGGAAGCGAATCCTTTTCCGCACACGTTCGATTGTCGAAAGATCACGGTTTGCAGGGTTCCTTTTTGTTGTTCCGCCAGGAGCAAATCTTCCGCCCAGGATTTCATGTGCCCGTAAAAATTGAGCGGGCGGATCGGAGACTGTTCCGTCACGATGCCGTCGGGGTCTCCGTACAAGGCAAAGGACGAGGGGAAGACAAACTTTTGCACGCCGGCCCGGACTCCTTCATCGATCAGGTATTTCGTGGACAGGATGTTGGTCATCAGCGCTTGGCGGCGGTTGAGCTGGCATTGGGAAATGTCGCTCACGGCCGCCAGGTGGACGATGACGGAAACATCCTTCAACACGGATCGGACATGATCGAGTCGGGCAACGTTGCGCTTCAAGACCGGATGTCCATGGATCCGTTCGATGCACCCCACGCTGAAATCGTCAACCGCCCGAACCGGGATTCCGGCTTCAATCAGCGATGCAACGAGCTTTGATCCGATATAGCCGGCTGCTCCAGTAACCAGAATCATCGGGCAACCTCCCTCAGGCAAGGATCCGGATATAACCGATATTTTGTAACAGAATCACGACGGTTGCGGGAGTTCCGTATCCGGGCGGGCTTGCGGTCCGGAGGGTCAGCGTCGATGAAGTGACTGACAGCAACACGCCTTCGATCAGGCCTTCGGCGGTCTGAATCTGGACGTTTTCCCCGATGAAATTTCTCAAATACGCGTCCAGATTGCACCGAACCGGCAGATTCATGGAGCATCACCTTCCACCGTGACGGTGCTGATGGAATAGTAGGGTACGGCGATCCGTGCTCCGGCCGACAACAGTTCGACGAAATCCGTTCCCACCGTGGCGACGACTCCTTCGACATCTCCGAAGAGGGTCGAGATCCGCACTTGCCGGTTCACCAGGGCGAGCAGTTGTCTCCGGATGTCGGCGAATTCACCGGCGAACGGGTTATCCAACAAGGATTGCAGCTGTGCCTGAAGCTGCCGGACAAGCTGCTCAAGTTGTCGGATTCTGCCCAGGAGCGATTCTCTCAACCGGCGAATGCGTCTGTTGATCCGCCGTGTTCGGAGGGCGATCCGGGCATTGATCAGCCTGAGAAGCTGCCAAACGCTCAATGAACTTTCGCCTCCCATCTGCGAATGTTTTTGTTTTCTTAACGTATGCCGCCGGCCGGCAGGCGAACTGGACATTCTCAAAAAATCATCAATCACCCAACGGAATTTTTTGAGAATCGGTCGGCATGGATGACCGGCCGAAAGGGAAAAGAAGGGCTGTCGGAAACAGCTTGAAGGAGGATGAATGAATGGGGAGGGCCCATGACATCGATTACCGGATCATCGGCGGAGACATGCAACTGGTGGAAATCGGCCTGGACCCGGGGGAAAGCGTCATTGCCGAAGCGGGCAGTCTCATGATGATGGAAGACGGAATCCGGATGGAAACGATCTTCGGAGACGGCAGCAGCGGCAACAAGGGACTGTTGAACAAGTTGATCGGAGCCGGCAAAAGGCTTCTGACCGGGGAAAGTCTGTTCATGACCGTCTTCACCAACGAAGGGGCCGGAAAACAAAACGTGGCGTTCGCCGCCCCATATCCGGGAAGAATCATTCCGTTGGATTTGGGAAGGCTCGGCGGAAAAGTGATTTGTCAAAAAGACGCCTTCCTCTGTGCAGCCAAGGGGATTTCCGTGGGAATCGAATTCCAGCGCAAACTGAAAACCGGATTTTTCGGCGGAGAAGGGTTCATCATGCAGAAGCTGGAGGGAGACGGCCTCGCGTTCGTCCATGCCGGCGGAACCATCGTGGAAAAAGAACTGGTTTCCGGAGAACGCCTCCGATTGGATACCGGCTGCCTGGTCGCCATGACGTCGACCGTTTCCTACAGCATTGAGTTTGTCGGGGGCTTCAAAACGGCTCTGTTCGGCGGAGAGGGACTGTTTTTCGCCACGCTGACCGGAC
The DNA here is from genome assembly GCF_003856495.1 of Staphylospora marina. Lineage (GTDB taxonomy): Bacteria > Bacillota > Bacilli > Thermoactinomycetales > Thermoactinomycetaceae > Staphylospora > Staphylospora marina. Next base: position 462,581 of record NZ_CP034118.1, read on the forward strand.
CGGGAAGAGTCTGGGTTCAATCGCTTCCGTTCAGCCGCTTGGCCAGCCGAATCTTTGCGGCGGCAGAGGATCCGAAGGGGGAGGGAAGCATTCTCGGGAGGCTGGGCAATCTGTTCGAAAATTGACGGCGCAAATCGATCCCGGGTTCGCGACCGAGGTTTCGGAGCCGCCAAATCTTCGGTCCTGCACGGGAAATGTGATTCGCAAGGGGACGCTTTTTCCTTCCGGTTTGCTTGAGGAAAGCCGGTGGCATGGAAAAAGCGTTTTCGTATTCAAATTAATTTTTTTTGATATATAATGAAACACGGGATCTGCCTGCAAAGGAGGAAGAGCCATTGAGCAACTGGGAAAAGTGGGAGATGGAGAGCCGGATTCGCGAAGTGCTTCGAAAGGCGGTGAATGACCGGAATCCGGATCATCCGTTCGGCCGTCCCTTGTCCACGCCGTATCAGATCGCCATCGGCATTGTTCGGTTGGATCCCGGATTCCCCGAAATGAGCGGTCTTCCCATCGGAGGAGAAGGGACGGGGGATCAGGAAACCCTGTCCAAGTACATCGCCAGAGAGCTCACCATCCGCATCCGGGACGGGCGGATCACGGACATCGAGGGCTTTTTCCTGTCCGACAGCTGGTTGAAAGAGCTGGATTTCCACGGACCGGGCGGGGAAGAAGTGGAAGTGAATGTCTGGAACGACATCAGTTTGTTCCGTCTCAAAGAGTGACCGGAAAAAAGAAAAGAGCGGGCCGGAACTCATGCCGCCCGCTGAGCTGGCCGGAGGCCGTTCCTTGCCCGCATTGCCGAGACCGGCAACGGGTTTGTCGGAAGCGGCTCCGGCTTTTTTCATGTTTCGCGAATCCCGACGGTTGTCGGCGTTCAGACGTTTTCTTTGCCCCCGAAGTACTCACTCCAGCGACGGTCCACCTGTTCGACGATCCGTGCATCCGGCACCAGTTCGTCCGGGTAACCCGGTTTCATGCGGGCGTCCACGATGATCGGCAAGCGGTATTCCGGATGGTGTCGGTGGAGTCGGGTCCGGGCGTGAATGTCATGTTCGGGGTCGAACCGGGTGAACACCGTCCACAAAAACGGCGTTTGCCCCGAAGCGATGGAGGCGTCGTCGACCAGGAACACGAACGGCCAGTCGGCCAGCGCGTCGGCATGGAGATCCAGCAACCGTTCGGCCAGATCCGGATCTTTTTCAAACGGACGGGCGGCTTCCAGCACAAGCGCACCCCGGCAGTACGGAGCGATGCGCCGGATTCCGGCAAGTTCCGGTCCCTCATACACGGCGGGAAGCTTTCGCGCCGGTCCGCCGGTGCCGATCAGGACCGCTTTGCTGCCGTGATTCAGGCGGCGGCCGGTGTAGTCCAGCGTGTCCATGGAGGTTCGGCCGAACACGAACAGATCGGAGGCAGGGTCCATCCTCTCCAGCACCGTTTCAAAGAGTCGGTCGAACCGCCCGAGATCGACCGGCTGGTCCGTGACGATGAGAAACTTGGTGAGCGTCAGCTGGCCTTCGCCCAGGATGCGGAACGCATTGGCCAGCGCTTCCCGTTTGTAGCTCTCGCGGACAACGGCCGCGGCCAACGGATGAAATCCGGTTTCCGCATAGGTCCACAGGTCGCGCACACCGGGCATCGCCATCGGAAACGCCGGCGAGAGAAGGCGTTGCAAAAATTCGCCCAGAAACCAGTCTTCCTGCTTCGGTTTGCCCACCACCGTGGCCGGATAGATGGCATCCTTGCGGTGATGCACTTCCTTGACATGCAGCACCGGAAACTCGTGAGCCAGCGAGTAGTACCCGTAATGGTCGCCGAACGGGCCTTCCAGTCTGCGCTCGTGGGGCGGAACTTCTCCGGAGATCACGAATTCCGCTTCCGCGACGTACGGATAGCCTCCGCCCTCCGGACGCACCACGGGCAGCTTTTCACCCAGGATGAGCGACGTGAGGAGCAGCTCGGGCAGCGCTTCCGGCACCGGGGCAATGGCGGAAGCGATCAGGGCCGGGGGGCCGCCCAGATGGACGCGGACCGGCAGGGATTGACCACGGATTTCCGCTTCGTGATAATGGAATCCGCCCCCTTTGTGAATTTGCCAGTGCATGCCGGTGGTTTGCCCGTCAAAGATTTGCATCCGGTACATGCCCAGATTGTGGGCGCCGGTGACGGGGTGCTCGGTGTATACCAGAGGAAGGGTGATGAACGGTCCGCCGTCTTCCTGCCAGGAAGTGATCACCGGCAATTGAGTCAGATCCGGCCGGGGCTGCCTGACTTCCAGCACCGGGGCCTTTGCGGCGGGAACGGATTTGAGTCCCACGTTCAACAAGTCCTTGATCAGGGCTCGCTGACCCCACAACTTTTTCGGAGAAGGCGGAAGCAACTCATGGATGGCGTGAACCACCTGTTTCATCAGTTGTTCGGGCCTCGGTCCGAACGCCATCTCCACCCGCCGGGACGTACCGAACAGGTTGGTGACGACGGGAAAGGGGCTGCCCTTCACCCGGGTGAACAGAAGGGCGGGGCCGCCTTCATCGATGACCCGGCGGTGGATTTCCGCCAATTCCAGCTTCGGATCCACGGGAGCTTCAATGACGGCCAAGTCGTCTTCGCGTTTCAGTTGATCGATGAAGCTGCGCAGATTTTTGTGCATGAGGGTTTCAACTCTCCTGTCCATCGGTACTGAAACGTATTATAGCACGGGAACCAATCCGAAACCGACGGCTTGAAAATTCCGCTTCTTGAACAAGCTTGCGCGGAAGAAGGAATCCCGTTTTCAAGGCAGAATTTCCGTGATAGATTGACAGGTGACACGGGAGGGAAAAGCATGTCCGTGATTGTGTATTCCAGACCTCACTGCCCGGAATGCAACGTGCTCAAACGGTTTTTGCGCGATTACAAAATCGAATTCGAAGTCCGGGATTGCGCCGAACACCCGGAATACGCGGAAGAAGTGAAGAAAATGGGTTTTTTGGGGGTGCCCGTGACCGTGGTGAACGGCAAGGCCATTCAAGGCCTGAGACCGGAAGAAATATTGGAAGCACTGAACAAAGCAAAGTGACAAACTTTGCATGAAATGACGATGTTTCTCAAAATTCGGCTGCGTGTAAAACGGGAAGCGGAGGAAACCACCGGTGCACGGAATCTTCCTCCGGTCCCGGAATGCCCGGTACCGACGCTTTTTTCGGCAAGTTTCTCCGGGTGGAAAAAGCTTGCGGAAAAAAGCGTCGACGGAATTTTTGCCATCTTGCACCTGAAAGGTGGCATTTTTTTTAATTTGTTTTCGAGTGAAACTTATGTATAATAACAAAAGAAGATTATATTGAAAAAAATACGATTTTATTGATTGGACAGTCTATTCGGTAACCGAATATTTTGTCCTGCAGAGAAGGAGGGTGTTGAATGAATCTCTTCAGGAAGAAGAGCATCGAGTCGCTGATTCAAACCAGCGAAACCACTTCACTGCGAAGGGTGTTGTCGGCGACGGACCTGGCCATGCTGGGGATCGGCGCCATCATTGGCACCGGGATTTTCGTTTTGACCGGGGTTGGAGCACTCACCGCGGGACCTGCACTGATTCTTTCTTTTGTGATTGCCGGTTTGTGCTGTCTGTTTGCGGCGCTTACCTATGCCGAGTTCGCATCGATGGTGCCGGTGTCGGGGTCGGTGTATACGTACAGCTACGCCACCATGGGTGAGTTTATCGCCTGGATCATCGGTTGGGACCTGATCCTGGAATACCTCCTGGCCGTGAGTGCCGTGTCGGCCGGTTGGTCCGGATATTTCCAATCGGTATTGGATTCGATGGGCATCCACCTTCCGACGGTTCTGACGGCGGCTCCGACAGCTTTGGATGGTACCACCACCATCATGAACTTGCCCGCCTTCCTGATCGTCTTGCTGATCACGCTTCTGCTGTCGGTCGGTGTCCGGGAGTCCAAAGTGGTCAACAACATCATGGTCGTGTTGAAAGTGGCGGTTGTCCTGCTGTTCATCATCACGGCCGTGTGGCATGTCGAACCGGCCAACTGGAAACCGTTCATGCCGTTCGGCTGGAACGGTGTCATGATGGCCGCAGCCATCGTGTTCTTCGCTTATCTCGGATTCGACGCGGTCAGCACCGCGGCGGAAGAAACCCGCAATCCCCAAAAGGACATGCCGAAAGGAATTCTGTGGTCTCTCGGAATCTGTACGCTTCTGTATGTGATCGTAACCGCGATCATGACGGGGGTCGTCAATTACCCCGACTTCGCGGAACACCAAGACAGCCCCGTTGCTTTCGTGCTGAAGTCGATCGGTCAGGATTGGGTGGCCGGATTTGTCAGCTTCGGAGCCATTCTCGGCATGCTGACCGTGATGCTCGTCATGCTGTACGGCCAAACCCGGATCATCTTCTCCATGTCGCGTGACGGTCTGTTGCCCGGTTTCCTGTCGAAAGTGTCCGAAAAATACCGGACGCCGATCGGTTCCACCTGGTTCTTCGGTCTGATCGCGGCGTTCCTCGGCGGTTTCATCCCGCTGGATGAACTGGCCCAGCTGGTCAATGCGGGAACGTTGCTGGCCTTCACGCTGATCTCCATTGCCGTGATGGTGATGCGCAAGAAGCAACCGGATCTGCCGCGCTCCTTCAAATGTCCGTGGGTGCCGGTGATCCCCATTCTGGCGATCGTGTTCTGCATGGTTCTGCTGCTGAAGCTGATCATTTCCTTCGACTATCTGACCGAGGTCACCAAGGGCACCGCGCTCGGCGGGTTCTTCGAAGCGATCGGTACGGTGATGGGCGGACAAAATTACATGGACGGAGTGATCACTCTCACCGGTCAACGCTTCTTCATCTGGCTCTTCATCGGTCTGTTGATTTATGCGGTCTACGGATACAGAAAATCCAAACTGGCTCAAGAACAATGACGTCAAAGCCGTTCGCCTCCCAGAAGGGAGCGAACGGCTTTTTCAATCCGTCATGACCCGTTGCCGGACTTTTTTTCCGGCGGTTTTTTTGCGGCTCCTTTTCGCTCCTGCGCTTTTTTTCCCGCTTCCGCCTTCAACTTCATCCGTTCTTTTTTCCGTTTGATCGCCGCATCCCGCTCCCATTTGCGAAGCAACGGGTACGGATCGTACGAGAACGTGTTTTTGCCGTTGAAGCGGTAAATGCCGTAGTGCAGATGCGGTGGGAATTTGCCCGACGTGCCGGGCGGTCCGTATCCGGAGGATCCGACATATCCGATCAATTCCCCGGGTTTGACGATGTCCCCTTTTTTCAGCCCTTTGCGAAACCCGCTCAAATGCGCGAAATAATGATAGCGGTTTTGCGTGTCGCGGATGCCGATTCGCCATCCGCCGAAGCGGTTCCAGCCGATCAGCTCCACATACCCGTGACAGGTGCTTTTGACGGGCGTTCCGTAATCGGCGAAGATGTCGGTGCCTTCGTGGATGCGAAGCCCTCCGAAGCTCCTGCGGTCACCCCAGGTGCTCCGATAGCTGTAATGGGATCCGAGCGGCAAGGGAAACGCCCGCTCATTCAGGTTCATGGTGCCGTTTTTCTCATACACTTTGGCGATGTGCGTGATCACGTCCACCGTCACCGGGTGTTGGTACCATTGCCACAGTTGTTCCCGGATGCGATCTTCCTGGGTGCCTTTTTGCGTCAAAAACAGCGACACGGAGTACAAGACATCCAGGTCGTCGTTCGGATCGGCGTTCCCGTCCCCGTTGGCGTCTTTCCCGATGCCGTCAAAAAATCGGATGATGGCCGGATCCTTGGTATCGGGATCGGGATTGGCCAATCCGGCCCACAAGTGGGAAGGGACGGGGATCGATACCAGGCGGGAGGAAGCCTTCTCCTGTTTGCCGATGTTTTTCTCGTATTGATCCATGGCGGCCAGATACGCCCATGAAACGCCCGTGAGCGCCTGCATGGTTTCAAACAGGTGTTGCCTGATGTCCTCCGAAGTGACCCGCGGAGCGGCGGCCGCCGGTCGGACCGTTCCCAAAAGAATGCCGAAGGACGTGAGCAGGGCGATCAGCGATTTCATTTCCATCACCCGGTATGCTTGAATTCATTTGAAACATAGTGTTCCGAAGCCGGCGGAAAACATTTCAGGAATTTGCAGGAACCTGACGGTGGGTGCGTGAAACTTTCCCCGCTCTGTGGTAAGGTGAAAATGGCAGATCGCTTGGAGAATGGCTGATTGTGGTAAGATAGATGTTGATTTCGGGAGATTGCCCACAGCCCGTGAATCCTAAGACGGCGACGCGGCGAATGGCCGGGTTCGTTGACATGCAGGAGGGATGGAGCCGTGACTGCCGGAAACGGTGAACGGAGGGAACGCAAGCCGGAATGGCTGAAAATCCGGCTGGTGACCAACGAGAACTATCAGGAACTGAAAAAGATGATGCGCAGCAAAACCTTGCACACGGTGTGCGAGGAAGCGCGTTGCCCCAATATTTTCGAATGCTGGGCCAACCGTACCGCCACCTTCATGATCCTCGGCGACATTTGCACGAGAGCATGCCGGTTCTGCGCGGTAAAAACGGGTCTGCCCACCGAACTGGACTGGCAGGAGCCGGAGCGGGTGGCGGAAGCGGTGGAACAGATGGGGGTCCGCCACGCGGTGGTCACCTCCGTTGCGCGTGACGACTTGAAAGACGGCGGTGCCGCCATTTTCGCCGCGACGATCAAGGCGATTCGCAAACGGAATCCGTTTACCAGCGTGGAAGTGCTGATCCCCGACTTCATGGGGAATTGGGACGCACTCAAAGTGGTCATGGATGCCAGACCGGACATTCTGAACCACAACATCGAAACGGTGCGAAGAAGATCCGATCGCGTGCGTTCCAAGGCCAAGTATGACCGGTCGCTGGAATTGTTGCTCCGCGCCAAGGAGATGCAGCCGGACATTCCGACGAAATCCAGCATCATGGTCGGGGTGGGAGAGACTTTTGACGAAGTGGTCGAGGCGATGCGCGATCTTCGGGAGCACAAAGTGGACATCGTGACCATCGGCCAATATCTGCAACCCACCCGGAAACACCTGAAGATCGAGCGCTACTACACGCCGGAAGAATTTGACCGGTTCAAGGAAATCGGCATGAGCATGGGCTTTTCGCACGTGGAGTCCGGTCCGCTTGTCCGCAGTTCGTATCATGCGCATGAGCAGGTTCGTTCCGCACAACGCCAATCCGAAAAAATGGCTTGAGAAGCGAAACAGGGACGTCCGTGATGTTCACGGCGTCCCTGTTTTCGTTTGGAGCTCCGGCATCCGCCGAAGCCCCGGTCGGAAGGAGCGAGCGGTCATTTCTGCCGGGGATTGACTTCGCGGAACTGAGTCGGAAATTGTGATTCGTTCAGGCCGGGAGGGGTTTCGTCTCCCATCTGTCGAATCAATTGTTCCAGATCTCCCCGCACTCCTTCCACATCGGAGTTGCCGCGGAGCCTCATGCCGACCTCGTTGATCCGCTCTTCCAGCGTGCGATCCGTGGTGACATGCACTTTGAAGTAGCGGGGCGTCACGCTTTCGGCCGTCCGCTTGGCCGCATCCACCGTTTTGCGGTCCATCTTTCCGTTTTTCGTCCGGATGCCCAGGAAAACATGATCATCCGTGACAAGAGCGGTTGCTTGGGTGACGTTCGGAAGCACGGTCACCAACTGCGCGATGTGACGCGCCAGAAGAGGCCGGTCGATGAACACGTCCGGTCCGGCGTTTCGGCCGTTTTTGGTGATGTAGTTTTCCGGACGGTAACGGAAATAACCGATTTCATTCTGCCCGCCGCCGTACGCCGATTCCATTCCGTTGATCGAATCGTTCCGGACGGCTCCGTACCGCGTGTCATTGTGGTGCTCGCGGTAAAGAGGCTCGTACGTTCCGTTCATTCCCTGCTGTTTGTCCCTCGGGGAACAGGCGGGGGACAGGAACAGAAGCGCGGCGGCCAAGAGCAGTCCCATCGTTTTCTTCCCTTGCACACACAGCACCTCCTTGGGGTTACGTTGCCCGAAAACGGGGAGGGCCATGTTGAAAGAGTCCTTCAAAAAATAGGCAAAACCGTTGCTCATGTGGTAGCATAAAGGTGCAAGTATTTGAACAAAAAGGTTGATCCGCATGGAGAAAATTCAAATACAGGGATTGGAATACCGACTCATTTCCAACTACCGCGAAGCCTGGAATCCGGACGTGTTTCGGCGCAGATACTGCGACATTTTGAACAAATACGATTACATCGTGGGGGATTGGGGGTATGGTCAACTTCGCTTGAAGGGGTTTTTTGAGGACCATCGCGCCCGCTCCACCATCGACACGAGGATCAGTTTTCTGCAGGAATATCTCAATGAATTTTGCAACTTCAACTGCCCGTACTTTGTTCTGAAGCGTGTCGGTCCGCAAAAAAACACCCGGTCCCAAAGCGCGGGGAACGGGTGAGACGGGATTGACGGAACTTCCGCAAGGAAGAAAAAACGCGAGGGCGAAGCAGCCCGACGACTCATGACGCCCGTTCCGGCAAGGGAACGGGTTTTTTCATCGCTCCGTCGGTTCAGCGGTTCGGATCCGGGTCATCATGAGTCGGGTGGCTGCCGGGAATCACGCGGGGGAGATCTTCATGGAATTCGCGCATTTCGTATGTGAACCTCGGCGAAGCATGCTGCTCCGGATGAACCGGAGACTGTTTCCCGAGTTTTTCGGGATGGGTGGCTGCGCCGTACGGTCCGTCGGTGAACTCTTCCGGAACCATTTCGCTTCGCATGGACTCGACGGTTTTCAGTTCGCGGTAATCCTTTTTGCGGTCTTTCCTGTTGCGATCTTTCATGAGGCCGCCTCCTTTGTCCTTAGGATGGACCGGAAACGGCGCGGTTCATGCTCAAAACAGGGTATGCAAAAATTGCCGCAATTCGTCCGCGGCAGGTTCGGGAAGCCGATACACGTGTTCCAGATATCCCGGTTCATCCAAATCATCCGTACCGATAATGGCAAACCGATTGGATTGAAGGTCAAGCACCAGGGCTTTTCCGTAAAACCGGTCGGTGGTGATGATGGCGAGATCATATCGTCCTTCTTCGCCGGCAAAACTCACATACCGTGTTTTGGTGTTTTCCGTTTCGTCATACAAAAACATGAAATCTCCGGACATGGAATCGAGTCTCCTTTACCCGTATTCCAGTCCATTATATCAAGAGTCCTAAAAAATTCCGAGAAACCTCGTCCGTTTCCGTCTGCGGGGAAGGAGCCCCTGTTCCGAAGCGGCGGCCGTCAGCCGTTGGGTGAAGGTGACGTTTCTCAGCTCCATGCGCAACTGGTCCTGCTTTTTGCGGATTTCGTCGAACATGTGATGCAATTCCACCGACGAGGGAGAGCCTTCCTGCACCTCCGTCAGTTTTCTCTCCATCACTTCAAAGGAATCAAACAACGTGAACATATGATTTTCCATCCGTTCCATCCGTTCAAACAATTCTTCCACCAGCTCCCCGACTTGTTCGATCGAGTCCATCAGATGGTTGATCTGCTGATCGTCACGGGAAGCGGCACGGGATTCCGGTGCCGGAGCTTGCCTGAGCTTTCCTTCACGAAGCAGCTCGTCCCTGACCTGACGCATCGATTTTCCGTGCTCCTGAAGACGTTTTTTGATTTCGGCCAGTTTCATCATGCTGGCTTCCGACAGGACGTAATGCCCCCGCTCGTTCAATTCCGGACGAATATATTCTTCGAACGCATCGATCCATTTTCGGACGGTTCGGACGTGAACGTTCATCCGTTCTGCGGCTTCCCGTGTCGTGATCCACGCCTCGTGGCTCATGCCGATCGTCCTCCCAACATTTGGTTTATTATCCAATTCGAGCGTGTTGAATGGATTCCTTCCTTCTTGACAAAGGAAGCCAGCAGATGACAAAAGATGCGACATCCGGTCAAAAAAACGGAAAAACCTGCCCCTTTCGGGCAGGCCGGATTTCCTGAATCAATACGGAAATTGGGTGCGATAATCGGCGAATTGTCGGGCTTTTTGGCTCACTTGTTGGGGAGATGCCGCCTCCAGCTTGTACCAGCCTTTTTGGTGCATCAGATTGAAGCAGTCCCGGTGAGCCTGGAACACTTCGTTCAAAAGATTCATCTGCGTGCGGAACAACGTGTCGTTGCTCGCTTCGGTGGTGGCGTGGTTGTACCCGTCACAGATGTATTTTTCCATCGCAAGCACATCATTGATCCGGTCCCGGTCATTCATTTCCGGACCCTTGACCTGGGGCAATCCGGTGGAAACCTGGGCTCCGGTCTGACCTTGGCCAAACGGTTGTTGTTGCATCCGCTCACACCTCCTGCATGATTATTGGGGCATGTTTCCGGAAGGAATGGTGAATCCCGTTCCCGTCCCGGATGCCGACTGGATCATCGAGAGCAACTGTTCATAATGGTTCTGATGCATTTGACCGATCCGGTCGATCAGTTGGGCCACTTGGGGATCCTGGCACTCCTGGGCATAGTGTCGGCATTTCTTCATGGCCAGAAGTTCCCAGGAAAGCGCGTCCGAAAGATAATGGAGATCCTTGTCCGTCAGTTGCACGTGAAGTCCTCCTTTCTGACCCTTAGCGTTCTCGGGAGCTTCAATGAATATGCAGGAGAGGGTTCGCGGAAAAAAGTCGGGCCGGGGCAGGCCGCCCTTCGAAGGGCAGCCGCTTCCCGGCCGGTTACGTGGTGGGTGGATCCTGTTTCTTGCGGCGTTTCCGGATCAGGAGAAAGATGACCACGGGAATGCCCGCGACCAGAAGCACGGGCGTGATGCCGGCGAGGACGATCAGCAATTGCTCCAGGAACGTGCCGATTTGGGCCGCGCCGTTTTTGAAGGCGTCCGCCATTTGCGAGGGGAGAGACCGGTCTTCCGAGATCGGGGAGACCACCGGTTGAACGATGGTGACATTCAGGGTGGAATAGCTGACATGGTGCGACAGATAGCGGATCCGTCCCTTCAATTGTTCAATTTCCGACTGGATCCGGTCCAGTTCCCGGGAAATCTCCAGCAGCGATTTGGGATCATTGGCCTTCTGCATCATGGACAGCAGCCTGGATTCGGCCGCCTGCTTGGCCTTCAGTCTGGACTCCAGATCGACCATTTCCTCGGAGACATCGGTTCCCTGTATTTGCGTTTGCGGGGGAGCCGCATCGCTCAATTTCCCCAGTTCACTCACCGTTCGGGAAAAATCGGCGGCCGGCACGCGATACGTTCTTCTGAGTTCGATTCTGTCGGAGGTTCTCGATTCCGAGCTGCCGACCAGGTACGCGCCGTGATCGGTCGCGATTTGTTCCATTTCGGTCAGAACTTGCTTATAATTTTTGACTGTAAGGCGAAGATTGGCCGTATAAATCATTTGCTTCCGCACCTCGGAAGCTTTGTCGAGGGCTTGACCGGTACCCCCGTCGGTGGCCGGCCCGGAGAGTTTGGAGGGAACCGACGGTGCCTCTCCCGAGCGGACGGCTCTCTCTTCGACCATGGTTGTCGCATTGTCGGTGGCGGTCGGACCGGGACCGCATCCCCACAGGGACAGACTGATCAGCGAAATCATCAGAAACAGCATCGAACGCTTCTGCACGGGAAGTGCCCTCCCTTGGGAAGTTTGCTTGTAAGTAACGGGAAAACGGGTGCAAAAGTTGCGGAATCTTTGTGTCCGGGAGGAACATGACCATGATTTATGACGTAAACGTGACGAGAATCGCGGCACAGCTTCACAAGCTCCGGCAATGCGCGCAAGTGCTGGAGAGCGTGGGAGGAGAGTTTTCCGGTCCCGTGGAGCAATTCGCCCTGGAAAGAGCTCTCCACCTTGCCGTTGAAAGCATGATTGACGTCGGAACCGTGATGATTGACGGCTTCATCATGCGGGATCCAGGCGGATATCTGGATATTGTCGACATTCTGGAGGATGAGCGGGTCATCGATGCCGATACGTCCGAACGACTGCGTTCGCTCGTGAGATTCCGTGACCGGCTCGTTCGTTCCTATCATGAACTGGACGGTGAAGAATTGCGTCCGTGGGTCGGTGAAACCGGACTGTTTCATTCGTTCATCGATCAGGTGAGTGAATATCTCCGGAAGGAATTGGGAGAGGAATTGTCCCTTTGACAGGGTAAAGAATCAAAAAAGGTGTTTCTTGCGGGATCAAGCGGGATTGCCGCCGGAAAAGAGTGTTTGCAGCCGGTGGCTCAGACCGATCCCGCAACCGTGCCTGCACCCGACACGGAAAGGGTGGTGAGACAGGGATGCAGGAAGCCGGATCGACCCGGAAACAGATCATGTTGATGTTGAAAACGGACGGACCGATGACGGTGAGTGAAATCGCCCAAAAGCTGGGCGTGACCGAAATGGCCGTGAGAAGACACGTGGGAACGCTGGAACGGGACGGCCTGGTTCGTTCCAAGTTGCTGCGGCAATCGATGGGGCGGCCGACCAGCCAATATTACCTGACGGAAAAATCCGAAGACCACTTTCCGAAGAGCTACTCCAGCTTCACTCTCGAGATTCTGGAGGAGTTGGAGGATTCAAGCGGAACCGGGATGATCGACCGTCTGTTCCGGAGCCGGGAAAAACGATTGACCGAACAACATCGGGCCATGTTTGAGTCGGGGGACTTGCGCGAAAAGGTGAAAAAGCTCGCCGAGCTCCAGGATTCCAAAGGATACATGGTGGAATGGGAAGAGCTTCCCGACGGCCGGTTCCGGCTGGTGGAGTACAACTGCCCGATTGCCCGGGTGGCCAATCGTTACAACCAGGCTTGCCAGTGCGAGATCAACTGGTTTCGGAATCTCTTGGACGCGGACGTGGAGCGCACCGAATGCAAAGCCAACGGAGGACGCAATTGCGTGTATGACATCCGGCCGCGAAAGAGCTCCTGACCGGTTTGCCGGAGTTCTGAACCGGTGCCGGAGGTCCGAAACACGGAGGGTTGAAAGATTCCCGGGCGGGCCGCTTCCCGCATCCCGGTTTCCGGCAAAAGGGATGCGGGAGACGAACGGTTCGCCCGGGTTGTTCGGATGGAAAGCGCACGAGTGCTTTTTTTATGGAAGAAAACCCTTTCAACACAAATTCATGCTCCGTCCAAGCTGTGGTACAATCAATGAGGCGGTGCCTCTTTCACGCACCACTCTTGGGAGGGAAGATTTCATGCCGCAATGGTTTGAAAAAAGTTTCGGGGAAGATTATCTCCTCGTTTACAAACATCGCACAAGGCAAAATGCTTCCCGGGAAGTTGACAAAATCGTCGAATGGTTGGAGCTGTCGGGGCAGGACCTGATTCTGGACCTGTGCTGCGGGATGGGAAGGCATTCGATTGAGCTGGCGAAACACGGATACAAAGTGGTCGGCCTGGATCTCTCCCGCACGTTGCTTGCCCGCGCGGTGGAGGAGTCGCGCGATCTGCCGATTCCGTTCATTCACGGAGACATGCGAAGCCTTCCGTTCGTGGATGAAACATTCGATGCCGTCATCAACATGTTCACCTCGTTCGGTTATTTTGACCGGGATGAGGACAACCTGAAAGTCCTGGCCGAAATCGGGCGGGTATTGAAGCCGCGCGGCCGGTTCCTGATCGATTTTTTGAACAGGGACTCCGTCGTCTCCGGCTTGATTCCCGTCAGCGAACGGGAAGTGGATGGAGCATACATCCGGGAAGAACGGCACATTGAAGGAGATTTTGTCCACAAATCGATTCTCGTCCGGGATTCGGACGGAGAACGGAAATACGAAGAACGGGTCAAAATGTACACCGCCGATCGGATGATGGACATGCTGAAAGGATCGGGACTCGTCATCGACAAGATCTACGGGGATTTTCAGGGGGGACCGCACACTCCCGAGAGCAACCGGATGATTTTTACGGGTTGGGTGGAAAAATGAAATCGTATCGTGGCGTTTTTCTGGATTTGGACGGAACATTGTTCAAGGGAAACGAGGTGATCCCCGGGGCCGTGGAATTCGTGAACAGGCTTGAAGATGAGGGAATCCCGTTTCTCTACCTGACCAACAATTCTTCCCGCACGCCGGAACAGGTGGCCGAAAAGCTTCGGGGGTTCGGTTATCCCGCGGAACCGGAACAGGTGGTTACCACCGCATTGGCGGCGGCCGCTTGGCTGAAAGAAGAAATGAACTCGCCGGCGGTGTACGTCATCGGCGAAGAAGGGCTGATCCGTGCGGTGGAGGAAGCCGGATGCCGGATTGTGGATGAAGATCCGGAAGCGGTGGTGGTCGGGTTGGATCGCCAATTCACTTACGAAAAAATGAAAAAAGCCTGTCTGGCCATTCGCGCGGGCGCGAGGTTCATCGGGACCAATGCAGACCGGGCGCTTCCCACCGAAGAAGGATTTCTTCCCGGAAGCGGCTCCCTTTCCATGGCCATTGCCGCCAGCACCGGCGTATCGCCGTTTTTCATCGGCAAACCGGAGGCGGTGATCATGCGATACGCTTTGAAAACATTGGGGACAAAGGCCGAAGAAACATTGGTCGTCGGAGACAATCTGGACACCGATATCCTGGCGGGAATCCGCGGGGGCATGGACACGCTGCTGGTGCTGACCGGCGTGAGCACGGAAGAGGATCTGGAAAAGACCGACATCCGGCCCACATACGTGGTGCGGCAACTTGCCGATTGGAGTCTGCAGCAAATTTGAACCAGACGGATGATGGAAAGAGGCGAAAACAGATGCTGAACCGTTTTGACGACATCGTGCAGGTGGCGCTTCCCCTGCCGTTTGCCCTCAAGATCATCAACGCGTGGCTGATTCGCGGCGATCGGGGGTATACCGTCATCGACACCGGGTTGCACACCGAAGAGGATCTGGCAACCTGGGAAGAGGTGCGGAAGGAAATCGGCTTTGACTGGAATGAAGTGGAGAAAATCGTGCTGACCCATTATCATCCGGATCACTACGGGTTGGCGGGCACCCTGCAGCAAATGACCGGCGCTCCCGTATACATGTCCGCGCTGGATTGGGAGCAGGCGCAGATGTTCCTCGGCCGGGAAAGCGACATGCCGGAGCTGATGGCCGACTTTTTCAGCAAACATGGTCTGGAAGAGGAATGGGCATCGAAAATCCCCGGTCACCTGAGGAGCTTCCATCGATGGGTGGAACCGCATCCCACGGTCCGATTTCTGGAAGCGGGAGACACCGTCCGGCTGGGGAACCGGGAGTATGAAGTGCTGCATACACCGGGTCATGCCGACGGACATCTGTCCTTTTTTGACCGGGAGCGCGGCTGGTTGATCGGCGGGGATTTCCTGTTGCCCAAGATTTCCCCCAACATCAGCCTGTGGCCCCGCTGCAATCCGGACCCGCTGTCCACGTATCTGGAAACCCTGGAAAAGATGAAGCATCTCCCCGTCAAAAAGGTGTTTCCGTCTCATGGACCGGTGTTCGATCACTATCTGGAACGGATTGAGGAGCTGAAAGATCATCATGCCCGAAGATTGCGGATGATGGACGACATCGTCCGGGAGCGGGGAGCGGTTCACGCTTATGACGTTTGCCGAAGCGTGTTCGGTGCGGAGCTTTCCGTTCACAATCTCCGGTTTGCCTTGTCGGAGACGTTGGCTCATCTGGAATATCTGCGGCGTCAGGGAGAACTGGACACCAGGGAAGAAGACGGTGTCATTCATTACACGAAACGTTGAGTGATTCCGAAAGACCTGTGTTCCAGGTCTTTCGGCATTTTGGGAGCGATTTCCGCGTTGAGAAAGGATGGATCGCACGTGTCGATAGGGTCAGCGGGCCACGGGAGGGTCGCCCTGGTCACCGGAGGGACGGGCGGACTCGGAAAGATGGCCGCCGAATTGCTTGCCGAACGGGGTTTCCGGATCGCGGTGTGCGCCAGAAACAAATCCGGGGATCCTTCTTGGCCGGATGGGCTGCGGGCTGCAGGGGTGGAGGCGGAGTTTGTTCAAGGCGATGTGTCCCTGCCGGATGAAGCCGTCCGTGTCGTGGAAGAGACCGTTCGCCGTTTCGGCAGGGTGGACGTCCTCGTCCATGCCGTAGGCCCCTTCATCCGGGAGCGGAAATGGTTTGTGGAACACACCGTTGACGAAATCCGGGAAATGGTGCAAGGGAATCTGCTGAGTGCCATGTGGATGGCCGGTGCGGTGTTGCCGGGCATGCGGAAGCAAAAATGGGGACGCATCATTTTCTTCGGATTCGGCAGGGCGGGTGAAGCTCCCGCCTGGCCGGACCGGTCCGTGTACGCGGCCGCCAAGACGGGGCTGGTCTCTTTCACCAAGACCCTGGCGGTGGAGGAAGCTCCGTTCGGGATCACGGTCAACATGATCTGCCCTGGAGACATCGTCGATGAAAAAAAAGAGATGCGCATAGAAGAAGTGCTGCACCTTCCGGATGCCGAAACCCCCCGGGGCCGACCGGGATCCGGGGAAGACGCGGCCAGGGTGATCGCGTTTCTGGCCGATGAACGGTCCGATTTTCTGACGGGCAACCTGATCCAGGTGACCGGAGGGCTTGATGTGATTCATCCGGTTTCCAAAAGGGGCTCCCGCTGATCGGACACTTCACCGGTCGCCCTTCGCCCGCATAGGATGTGCGGAGAAGGCGAGGGGTGAAGCATGGTGTACGAAGTGGCGGAAAAACTGGAAAGACTCACCGGGGAATACAGCTTGTCCACGTTGATCGAACATCACACGGGAATGATCGTCAAGGATGCCCGGCCGACGGGAGGCGTGCTCAAACTGAAGACCGATCACGGTTCCTTCGCTTTGAAACGCATCCGGCCGGGGGAGAAAAACCGGTGGAAGCTGCTGGATCAATTCGCCCGACATCTGGAAGAAACGTCCTCCGGGGACGTGCGGATTCAAGCGCCGATCCCCATGAGGTCGGGCAAGCTTTGGTTTGAAGGAACACGCTATTCCTATGTGCTTTTGCCATGGATCGAGGGAAAGACCGTGCGTCTGGACCGTGTGGAGGAATGGAAAGACGCTTCGAGGGAATTGGCTCGTCTTCACGTCCGTTCGTCCGGGTTTGAACCGGCACTTTCGGACGACCGATTGCAAATCTCGGGTCACTGGCAAAAGAAATGGGAACAGGATCACGAGCAAATGCACATTCTCCGGCTGGCAGCCAAATGGACGTCCAACCCGTCGGAAACGGACCGGGCATGGATGGAAATCGCCCGTTATTCGATGGGGATCATGGAAAATCTGTTCCGGTACTACGAGAAGATCGGGGGCGATTCCACGGTCCGCAGGTATTTGACGCACGGCAACGTCTGTCACGGGCGCCTTCACCGGAAAAACATCCTTCGGGATTCACGGGGAGACGTCCGGTTCATTGACTGGAACGAAATCAGCCTCGACGCCCCGCATGCCGATTTGGCCGCGTGGTTGTCTTATGCTTACGGGCGAACGGGCAGTCTTCGCGTGATGTCGGAAATTTTGAAGGGATACGGTGAAGAAAGACCCTTGGCCGAAGAGGAATATGCATTGCTCTACGCCCGCATGTTGTATCCTGAGAGCTTGGTGAGAATGCTGAAAAACGTGTACCTGGGAGAAAGTGCCGATTCGGACGGGTCGGCGGTGCGGGTAAGCGCCGCCTCACGGCTCGAGCAAAACAAAGGCGAACTGCTTTCGGCTTTCGCCGATCTGGTCAGGCACGAGTTCCATGTGACGGTTCCGGAGATCGATTGGATGCGCACATCGGTGTCCCGGCAGATTTGAGCACGATGGGCCTGACTGCAACGTCGCCCTGATCAAATGCGTCAGATGCACGGTCTCCCATTCACTCACACCGGCGGAACGGTCCGCCGGTGTATCCGTTTGAACGCCGTTTTTTCGATGATCAAAGAAGTCGTCCACTTTCGTTTGTTAAAACGGGACTGCGTTACGTGATAAAATAAAACGACGGGTTCAAGGAAACGAGGTGAGGTCCATGCAGTTCAAACAAATCCATCGCAAGAAAATTTACGAAGAAGTGGCCGATCAAATCCGGCAACTGATTCTGGACAGAAAGTTGAAGCCGGGTGACAGACTTGCCTCCGTCATCGAGCTGGCCGAGCACTTTCGGGTGGGCCGGTCGGCGGTGCGTGAAGCACTGTCTGCATTGCAGGCCATGGGATACATTGAAATGCGTCAGGGAGAAGGGACCTTTGTCCGTCATTTCGACGTGGATTCCATCACACATCCGCTGAGTCCCGTCGTGCTCCTCAAAGGGGAGGAAATCCGGCAATTGTTGGAAGTGAGACGGATCATGGAAAGCTCCTCCGCGGAACTGGCCGCATACCGGAGAACTCCCGAAGATCTTCAAACCATGAGCGAAGCGCTGGAAAGAATGAAAGAAGGAATGGACGGAGCCGAGGAGATCGGAGAAAAGGCGGACCTGGATTTCCACATGGCCGTGGCCGAAGCCACGCACAACCGCATGCTGAGTCACTTCATGAAAACGCTCTCAAGCGCCATGCGGGAAACCATGAAGGAGAGCCGGAAAATCTGGCTGTATGGCGAACGGGCGACGGCGGAGCTCCTGTACAAGGAACATGAGTCGATCTATCAGGCCATCCGGGACGGGGACGGGGCCGAAGCCCGAAAGCGGATGTGCGGTCACATCGCCAAAGTGGAAGAATTTCTGCAGGAGCTCCTGAACAGTCAAAAAGATTTGAAATGACTGGATCCGGACGGGACGTTTGGTTTGTCCCGGGTTTGAACACATTGAAAAAGAGGGAGGGAAGCGTGATGTCCGCACCGGAGATCCGCTTCTGTCTGTCGAATTGGAGAAACGGATCCCACAGATTGTGGGATCTGCTCGCTTCCAAGTCGCGGGAACCGAACATCCGCCTGGAACCTTGCCTCGGGTATTGTTCGTCCTGTATCAAAGGTTCGTTCGCACTCCTGGGAAAAGTGAAGATCGAGGCGGAGACCCCCAAGGAACTGGCCGAACGGATTCTTGCGAATCCCGGGTTCATCAACCCGGAAGGAAGAGAAGGGAAAAAAGAATCAGAACCAGACCGCTGATTGCCAGCATGACCGACCAGTTTTTCCGGCTTTGGATCCGCGCCCGGATCACATCGGGATCTTTCGGTTCTTCGGTTTGGGACCAATCCGTGCGGATTCGGTTCAATTTGCGGAATGCCCGGGCGAACCGGTTGAAAAAACCTCCGTTGAGCACGATGAGAAAAGATGCCACACAAAGCTCCAACATGCCGACCAAAAAGAAGGAATCGGTCAGGCCGTGCGTTTGAAACGGGCTGAGTGCAAGCGCGGACAACATGCTGCAGGCGAACACGGCGGAAAAACGGACAAAAGCGGCTTTGGTCATGGAACATCCTCCGTTCAGGCAGGTTTCTGGTAATTCACGGTAATTATGTGAAAGGTTAATGTTTTCTGCTATAGAACAGGATTAATATCTTTTCACTTCCTACTGAATCCATTATAATGAACCCGTCAAGCACCACTTGTCTAACCATTTAATGGAATTCTCTGAAAAGGGAAGTTTCTTCGAAAAGGGGGGTCTTGGTTGAAATCCAAAAGATGGAAGTTCGGGTTGGGCATTGCCGTCTCTTTGTCCCTGCTCGTCAGCGGGTGCAATCTGTTCCAGGGCGGAGGTTCATCGCGGAGCGCGGGGCTCGCGGAAAACCAGGTGTTGAAAATGGCCGAAACCACGGAACTGATCACCCTTGACAGTGCCAAAGTGGCGGACATGTCCTCGTTCAACATCCTGAACAACGTGATGGAAGGGTTGATGCGTTCCGGCAAAGGAAAACAGCCGGAATACGGCATCGCCACCGAGTACAAGGTCAGCCCTGACAAAAAGCAATATACGTTCACGCTGCGGGAAGACGCCGAATGGAGTGACGGAAAACCGGTCACCGCCCACGATTTCGAGTATGCGTGGAAACGGGCGCTTGATCCGAATACCGCATCCGAGTACGCGTACATCCTGTACATGATCAAAAATGCCGAGAAATACAACAACGGCAAAGCGAAAGCTTCCGACGTCGGTGTCCGGGCATTGGATGACAAGACGCTGGAAGTGACGTTGGAGCGTCCCTCGCTCAACTTCCTTTCCGTCATCACTTTGCCGCAATTCATGCCGCAGCGCAAGGACATCGTGGAAAAATACAAAAACGAATACGGAACCAAAGTGGACAAGGTCGTCTACAACGGCCCGTTCACGTTGACCAGCTGGTCCCCGAGCAAACTGGTGCTGGTCAAAAACGCCAATTATTGGGAAGCCAACAGCGTTACTCTGGAAAAAGTGGAAATCCACATCGTGAAGGATCCGGCCACCTCGATGAACTTGTACACGGCCAACGAGGTGGACATTTCCCCGCTGAGCTCCGCGTTGGCGGAAGCGTTCAAGAAAAGCAGTGAATTCAACGCGGTTGAAAACTCTTCCACGTTCTATATTCTGTTCAACCACGAAAAGTCGATCTTCAAGAACGAAAAGATCCGCAAGGCGATCAGTCTGGCGATCGACAGGGACGAGTTTGAAAAGCTCACCAGTGACGGCTCCAAAGGTGCCGGTTCACTTGTTCCCACTTCCATCAAAGGGCGTGGCGGGGAATCATTCCGCGTCGTCGGAGAAGTGGTGCGTCACGATACGGACAAAGCCCGTCAGCTCTTGCAGGAAGGGCTCAGCGAACTGGGGCTGAGCAAACCCCCGTCCACGATCGAAATGATCACGTTTGACACGTCTCCCCGGAAAGAAGTGGCCATTAACATCAAGGAGCAACTTCGCACCAAACTGGGCCTGAACATTCAGCTGAACGCCCAGCCCGGCAAGATCCGTCTCGACCGGGTGAAGAGCGGAGACTTCCAGATGGCCATGTACGGTTGGGGAGCGGACTACGACGATCCGATGACGTTCTTCGACATCTGGATGTCCGACAATGGCATGAACCACGGAAAATTCAAGAACGCCGAGTATGATGCGCTGGTGAAAAAAGCCATGACCACGACGAACTCCGAAGAGTACGTCAAGTCGCTCGTCGAGGCCGAAAAAATTCTCGTCGGCACCGATGCCCGCGGCAAAGCCGCCATGGCTCCGCTCTTCTACGGTGCCAAAGCATTCATGGAGAAGCCGTATGTCAAGGATCTGTACCGTCACAGCGCCGGTGCGGAATACAGCCTGAAGTGGGCGTACATCGCCAAACAAAATTAACCAAATCGTAAAAATCCCCGCTCGATGCAAGCGGGGATTTCTTTTCCCGCTTGTATTTCATCGGGAGCCTTGGATTTGTAAGAATTGTGTAATGTAAAGAAAACTCTTTACAACCTGGTGAAACTTGAGTTAAATAGAATTGTAATACTGCCCCCTCGGATCACGTCATGGATCAGTCTGATGACATGACGGGTTTGCGGATCCGTCATCGGACGGTAAAATCCGTACGTGGCTGCGGTGAGGAATGAATGTTTTTTTTCATTGGAATTGTTGCAAGATTTGCAGAGTGGAACATTTTCAAAGGGTTTACGACCTTCATGGTCTAAACTATATATTTGAATCATTTTAAAAAAGGGGGCAAACAGATGAGCAAGCGGATCGCTACTTTCCTTGCAATGATCCTCGCATTTGCGCTCGCTCTTACTGCTTGCGTGCCGGGCGGCGACAATCAAAGCAGCGGCACGGGCGAACAAGTGCTGACGCTGACCGAGACCGCCGAGCCGCCGAGCTTGGACAGCGCCAAGTCCACCGACACGGTCTCCTTCTCCATCCTGAACAACGTGATGGAAGGTTTGTACCGGATCAACAAGGATGATCAGCTTGAGCCGGGCATGGCTGACGGCGAACCCCAAATCAGCGACGACAAGCTGACCTGGACCATCAAGCTGAAAGACGCAAAATGGAGCGACGGTAAACCCGTCACCGCCCATGATTTCGAGTATGCGTGGAAACGCGCCCTTGATCCGAATACCGCTTCTGAATACGCTTACATCCTGTATCCGATTCTGAACGCGGAAGAGTTCAACACCGGCAAAGCCAAAGCGGAAGATGTCGGTGTGAAAGCGCTGGACGACAAAACCCTGGAAGTCAAACTGAAGGCTCCGATCCCGTACTTCAAAGATCTGCTGGCCTTCCCGACCTACATGCCCCAGCGCAAGGACATCGTCGAACAACACGGCGACAAGTACGCGCTGGAAGCCTCGACCTTGGTCTACAACGGTCCGTTCGTGCTGAGCGAATGGAAGCATGAGCAAAGCTTCACCTACAAGAAAAACGAAAATTACTGGGACAAAGACACCGTCAAGCTGACCCAGGTGAACGTCAACATCGTGAAAGACGGAGCCACCGGCATCAACCTGTATGAGACGGGCAAAGTCGATTACACCGGTGTTCCGGCCGAAATGGTGGACAAATACAAGTCCAACCCTGATCTGTTCACGATTTATGAGTCCACGGTATTCTATCTGGAAATGAACCAGAAGAAGCCGTTCTTCCAAAACAAGAAAGTGCGTCAAGCCTTCTTGATGGGGATTGACCGCAAAACCCTGACCGACAACATTCTGAAAAACGGCTCCGTTCCGGCGGAAGGTCTCGTCCCCGGTGACATCAAGGCCAATGATCAGCAGAAGTTCCGCGAGCTGAGCAAAATCAGCATCGAATTCAACAAGGACAAAGCGAAGCAGCTGCTGCAGGAAGGTCTGAAAGAGCTGAACATGAGCGCTCCGCCGAAAGTGGAGATCCTGACCGGTGACACCACCGGGGCCAAGAAAGACGCCGAGTACTTCAAAGAACAACTGCGCGTCAACCTGGGCGTGGAAGCCACCATCACCTCCGTTCCGTTCAAAGAGCGTCTGGCTCGCTCCAAAGATGGTCGCTTTGACCTGCACTACGGCGGTTGGGGTGCGGACTACAACGACCCGATGACCTACATCGACGTGTTCCTGTCCAACTCCGCTTACAACCGTGGTCAATGGTCCAACGCTGAGTACGATGCGCTGGTGAACAAATCCAAAACCAACGCAAACTTCGAAGAGCGTCTGCAAGACCTGATCAAGGCGGAAAAAATCCTGATCGACGATGCCGGTGTGCTGCCGCTGTACTTCCGCAGCCGTCTGGGGCTGAAGAAACCGTACATCAAAGACTGGAAATGGCACGTCATCGGACCGGAATACACCCTGAAATGGACTTACGTGGAAGGCAAATGATGACGTCTCAGCTTTGAATGCGGTACGAGATGAAGGTATATGTCCAGAGATGGCATATACCTTCATCTTGCTTGTGAGATGAAAAATTTACAAGAAATTCTCGTTTTTATACCTTTGCCGATTTGATATTCTTAAATTGGCAATTCCTTATCCGGTTTTGTCGATCTTGTGAGAAAGGATGTGAGCCCGGGTGTTCAGGTACGTGATGACGCGTCTCGGATATTCGATCGTCACCCTTTGGGCGATCGTGACCGTCACCTTTTTCTTGATGCATATGCTTCCGGGATCTCCGCTCAAAAACGAGGAAAAGATTCCGGAACAGATCAGGGAGCAGATTTTGGAACAGTATGGTCTGAAAGACCCGCTTCCGGTTCAATACGTCAAATTTCTCGGAAGCCTGGTTCAGGGGGACCTCGGGAAATCCATGACCATGGACGGACGTGCGGTGACCGAGCTGATCTCTGAAACCTTCCCCGTTTCCGCATTTGTCGGCAGTCAGGCCGTCATTTTCGGAACCGTGATCGGACTCCT
This sequence comes from Staphylospora marina, assembly GCF_003856495.1. Classification (GTDB taxonomy): domain Bacteria; phylum Bacillota; class Bacilli; order Thermoactinomycetales; family Thermoactinomycetaceae; genus Staphylospora; species Staphylospora marina. Next base: position 486,210 of record NZ_CP034118.1, read on the forward strand.
CCTCGGAGTGATCGCCGGGATCAAAAAAGGAAGTTGGATGGATGACGTCTCCACCGCCGTCGCGGTCTTTGGTGTCTCCATTCCGAGCTTTGTGTTGGCCGGACTTCTTGCCTACTGGGTGGGCGTCAAGTGGGGCATCCTGCCGCCGGCGCTCTGGACATCGTATGAATCTTCGATTTTGCCTTCCTTTGCGTTGTCCGTGTTTGTCATTGCGCAGATTTCCCGCTACATCCGTACGGAAATGGTGGAAGTGATGGAAGCGGACTACATCCGCACGGCCAAAGCGAAAGGGCTGAGCCGTCGTCAGGTGATTTACGGTCATGCTCTTCGGAATGCCCTGATTCCGGCCGTCACCGTCCTCGGGCCACTGTTGGTCAATATCATCACCGGCTCGCTGGTCATTGAGCAAATCTTTGCGCTGCCGGGTCTGGGTGGGTACTTCATCCGATCCATCCAAACCAATGATTACACGATGATCATGGGAACCACCATTTTCTTCAGCGTTTTGTTCATCAGCATGGTGCTCCTGGTGGACATCCTGTATGGTATCATCGACCCGAGAATCCGGCTTGCCGAGGCAAAGGAGTGAATATCGGATGAACACCACACCCAAACTGAGCCCCGACATGTTTGAGCCGGCCCGGATCGATGCCGGAGCCAAAGATCGTCTCTCGACAAAGAGGGTCGGTTACTGGCAAGATGTCAGACGCCGTTTCATGAGCAACACGGGGGCCGTCATCGGACTCATCCTGCTTCTTCTCATCGCTTTCCTTGCCATTTTCGGCCCGCTGGCGAACGGGTACGATTGGGAAAGCCAAAACATCTCGATTCAAAACCAGGAATTCCTGGATGATCACTGGTTCGGTACCGACACCTTCGGACGGGACCTGTGGCAGCGCACCTGGTACGGAGCCAAAATTTCGCTGCTGATCGCATTCCTGGCTGCATTCATCGATTTGGTGATCGGTGTGACGTACGGAGGCATTTCCGGTTACTTCGGCGGCCGGGTGGACAACATCATGCAGCGCATTCTGGAAGTGATTTATTCCATTCCCAACCTGATCATCATCATCCTGATGCTTCTGGTGTTTGAACCCGGAATCGTCCCGATCGCCCTGGCCTTGTCGATCACCGGATGGACGGGGATGGCCCGGATCGTCCGTGCCCAGATCCTGAAACTGAAATCGCAGGAATACGTGCTGGCGGCGCGTACGCTGGGTGCCAGCCACTCCCGCATTCTGATCAAACACCTGATTCCCAACGTGGTGGGCCCGATCATCGTCGCGATCACCTTCACCATCCCGGGAGCCATCTTTTTCGAGGCGTTTCTCAGCTACATCGGTCTCGGACTTCGTCCTCCGGAAGCCAGCCTCGGCGTGCTGGTGAGCGAAGGGCATACGTACATGCGGGTATATCCGTACCAGCTTTTCTGGCCTGCACTGGTGCTCAGCATGATCATGTTGGCCTTCAACATGCTGGGGAACGGTCTCAGAGACGCACTCGATCCGAGAATGCGCAAATAGGGGGGAATCAGGATGAGCAAAGTTTTGGAAGTGCGTGACCTGCATGTATCGTTTGAAACATTCAACGGTGAAGTGAAAGCGGTGCGCGGAGTCTCCTTTCACGTGAACAAGGGAGAAACCGTGGCCATCGTGGGAGAATCGGGATGCGGCAAAAGCGTGACGTCGCAGACGATCATGCGCCTGATTCCCAACCCGCCCGGCATCATCAAACAAGGTGAAATCATCTTTGAAGGAAAAGATTTGACCAAGCTGCCCGAAAAGCAGATGGAAAGAATCCGCGGTGCGGAAATCGCCATGATCTTCCAGGATCCGATGACTTCCCTGAACCCGACGATGACGGTCGGCAAACAGATCATGGAAGGGCTCATGAAACACCAGAAAATGAGCTCCGAACAGGCCAAGAAACGCGCCATCGAGATGCTGCGCCTTGTCGGCATTCCCAGCCCGGAGTCCCGGTTCGGTCAATATCCTCACCAGTTCTCCGGCGGCATGCGGCAGCGGGCGATGATCGCCATCGCATTGGCATGTCAACCGAAACTGCTGATTGCCGACGAGCCGACCACGGCGCTCGACGTGACCATTCAGGCGCAAATCATTGATTTGATGAAAGATCTGCAGGAAAAGACCGACTCCTCCATCATCCTGATCACCCACGATCTCGGGGTGGTGGCGGACATCGCCGACCGCGTCGTGGTCATGTATGCGGGCAAAGTGATCGAAAGCGGTCTCTTGGACGAGGTGTTCTACAACCCGCGCCATCCGTATACTTGGGGTCTGTTGGGATCCATGCCGCGTCTGGACCTGTCCAGCGATCAGGAACTGACGCCGATTCCGGGCGCACCGCCCAACTTGCTCAACCCTCCGAAAGGTTGTCCGTTCGCGGCGCGCTGCAAGCACGCCATGAAGATCTGCACGGAACAAATGCCGGACACCACCCAGGTTTCCGAAACACATCAGGTGGCCTGCTGGCTGGAGCACCCCATGGCTCCGAAAGTGGATCCGCCGGCCGCCGCGGCAGGAGGGAAATGAGAGATGAGCCAGCAAACGGAAAACATCAAGGCGAATGTGAACCAACAAGACCGGGAAGTCATTCTTGAAGTGACCAATCTGAAGAAGCATTTCCATCTGGGCAAAAACCAGGTGGTGCAAGCAGTGGACGGTGTCACGTTCTCCGTTTACCGTGGGGAAACCCTGGGGCTCGTGGGTGAGTCCGGATGCGGAAAGTCCACGGTCGGCCGGACCCTGATCGGCCTGTACAGCCCGACCGGCGGCACCGTCAAATTCAAGGGGAAGGACATCACCGGGCTCAAGGGCGCCGACAGGAAGAAATTCAACCGCGAAATGCAGATGATCTTCCAGGATCCGTACGCATCGCTCAACCCGCGGATGAACGTGCTGGACATCATCGCGGAAGGCATTGACATTCATGGTCTGGCATCGGGGGATGAGCGTCGGAGACGTGTGATCGAACTGTTGGAGACGGTGGGTCTGAACGAAGAGCATGCCGATCGTTTCCCGCACGAATTCAGTGGCGGTCAGCGTCAACGGATCGGAATTGCCCGGGCACTGGCCGTGGAACCGGACTTCATCATCGCCGACGAGCCGATTTCCGCCCTGGACGTGTCCATCCAGGCACAGGTCGTCAATCTGATGAAAAAGCTTCAGAAAGAACGGGGCCTCACCTACCTGTTCATCGCGCATGACCTGTCGATGGTGAAGTACATCTCCGACCGCGTGGGTGTGATGTACCTGGGCAACCTGGTGGAGTTGGCCGACAGCGACGAGCTGTACGAGCATCCTCTTCATCCTTACACCGAAGCCCTGCTCTCCGCCGTGCCGATTCCGGACCCGGAAACGGCAAGAACGCGCGAGCGCATCATCTTGGAAGGGGATGTGCCCAGCCCGATCAACCCGCCCAGCGGTTGCCGCTTCCGCACCCGTTGTCCGAAAGCGATGGACATCTGCGCGAAAGTGGTGCCGACCTGGGAGGAAGTGCGCCCGAATCACTGGGTGGCCTGCCATCTGTACAACGAGGAAAAATAATAGACCGGAACGGTGGCAGATGCTTGACCCGTCACATGTTTCGGAGCGAGAATCCGAAAAAAAGCGGTTTCCCTTTGCGGGAGCCGCTTTTTTCGAAGGTCCGGTTCCTCAGGCCTCACGTTTCGGAGGCTGCCGGAGGAAAAACGGAAGTTCGCTGATGCCGAGCATCCTGGCGTAAACAAACAGCTGACCTTTGTGATGAATCTCGTGGTCACGCATGATTTCCAGCCAGGTTTTGCCCGTGGCCGTGTAGGGACCCCAATCGATGGCAAGATTCAGTCGATCGTCCGGGATGCGAGCGAAAACGGCTTCCGTTCGTTCGGTCGCTTGTCTGACCAAAGATTGCAGTTCACCGGCCGATGCGGGTTCGATCTGACCGGACGGTTCGTATGAAGTCCCTTCCACCAGATGAACGAACATTTCCGCGGATTGGGCGACATGAAGCGCCAGTTCCCCCAATGTCATGGCCCCTTCCCAAGGTTTGAACGACAGGTGATCCTCCTCAAACCGTTCCAACAGGTCCAACAACACTTTGCGGTGGCGCCACCAGCCCTCACGAAGCTCCGAAATCGCCATGGCATTCCCTCCGGATTGAAAAGGATGTGATTCACACGTCCGGAAAACGAAAGGGTTCGGACGCGCTTGGAAGCCCGCCCGAACCCTCGGGTCATGCAGGTTCGTCACAGAACCTGTTCCACTTCACGGACCTCCGGAATTTCTTCCATCAGGGCCCGTTCGATTCCTGCTTTCAACGTGATCGTGGAGCTGGGGCAGCTGCCGCAGGCGCCCAACAGTCGAACGCGGACGATGCCGTCTTCCACTTCCACCAGTTCCACGTCACCGCCGTCCCGTTGGATATAGGGACGCAATTTATCCAATACTTCTTGCACGCGTTCTTCGATGGCCATGTGAGCCGTTCCCCTTTCCGTGTTGTCAAGCCCGGTTTTGTCGGGACAAAAGAAACCGCCAAGGGCGGATCCGGGGTTTCATGTTCATTGTAGGGGTTTTTCCGGCCAAAATCAACGGGGAGAGGCCGCGATGCCCGTCTTGCCCTTTTTTCCCGATCTGAAAACTGATAATATGAAGGTGGCACCTGCCGTGCCGAATGTTTGTATATCCGAGTATAAGGGAGTCATTTCCATATGAAGAGGATATATGAAAACGTGAAGGAACTGATCGGTCATACTCCGATGGTCCGGTTGGGACGCATGGGGATTCCCGAAGGCGTTCATGTTTACGCCAAGCTGGAGTTTTTCAATCCCGGAGGAAGCGTGAAAGACCGGCTGGGCATGGCGCTGATTCGGGACGGTGAAAAAAGCGGGAAACTGAAGCCCGGCGGCACCATCATCGAACCGACCGCGGGCAACACCGGGATCGGTTTGGCATTGGCAGCCGTTGGAACCGGTTACAAAGTGATGTTTGTCGTCCCCGAGAAGTTTTCCGAGGAAAAGCAGGAGCTGATGCGCGCACTCGGGGCGGAAGTGGTGAACACGCCGACGGAACGGGGCATGAAAGGCGCCATCGAAAAAGCGATGGAGCTGGCCCGGGAGATCCCGGGAGCATGGGTGCCCCAACAGTTCGCCAACCCGGCCAACCCGCAGGCCCATTATGAAACGACGGGCCCGGAGATCTGGGAACAGATGGACGGGAAGATCGACGTGTTTGTCGCCGGTGCCGGTTCCTCCGGAACGTTCATGGGAGCGGCCCGCTATCTCAAGGAAAAAAATCCGCGTCTGCGCGCGGTGATCGTCGAGCCGGAAGGTTCGATCATTGCCGGAGGGGCCCCCGGTCCGCACAAGACGGAAGGAATCGGGATGGAGATGTTTCCGGAGTATTTCGACCGTTCGCTGATCGATGAGGTCTACACCGTCATGGATGAAGATGCGTTTCGTCTGGTGAAAGAGCTGGCCCTGAATGAAGGGCTTCTGGTGGGAAGCTCTTCGGGAGCGGCATGCTGGGCGGCGCTCCGGGAAGCGGAAAAAGCGGCTCCCGGGACGAGAATCGCCGTCATATTCGCGGACAGCAGCGAACGGTATCTGAGCAAGAAAATTTATCAGGGCGGAGTGTGATGAGCCGTGAAAATGGATACAAAATTGATCCACGGCGGCGTGTTCGGCGATCCGCACACCGGAGCGGTGAGCGTGCCGATCTATCAGGTTTCCACCTACAAACAACGCCGTGTCGGGGAACATGCCGGCTATGAGTATTCCCGCACCGGCAATCCGACCCGCGCCGCGCTTGAAAGCCTGATTGCCGAACTGGAAAACGGAGCGCGCGGTTTGGCGTTCGCTTCCGGCATGGCCGCCATCTCCACGCTGGTTTCCCTGTTCAACCAGGGGGATCATCTGGTGGTGGGAGATGACGTGTACGGCGGCACGTACCGCGTGCTGAGCAAAGTCTTCTCCCGGCTGGGCATCGATGCCGATTTCGTGGACACCAGCGACCTGGATCAAGTGAAAGCGGCCATCCGCGAAAATACCCGCGCCGTGTACATGGAAACTCCCAGCAACCCGTTGCTCAAAGTGAGTGACATCCGTGCGCTGGCCGATTTGTGCAAAGAACGGGGACTGCTCCTGATCGTGGACAACACGTTCCTGACCCCGTACTGGCAAAATCCGCTGGATCTCGGAGCGGACGTGGTGGTGCACAGCGCGACCAAATATTTGGGCGGACACAGTGACGTCGTGGCCGGCCTTCTCGTCACGAAGGATGAACAGCTGGGGGAACAGCTGCATTTCCTGCAAAATTCCATCGGGGGCATCCTGGGACCGCAGGATTCGTGGCTGCTCATGCGGGGCATCAAAACCCTCGGGCTGCGCATGAAACAGCATGAAGCGAACGCCCGCAGAATCGCCGAATGGCTCCGCGAGCATCCCAAAGTGAAAAACGTGTTTTATCCGGGGCTTCCGGATCATCCGGGCCACGCATTGGCCGCTCGGCAGGCCCGTGGCTTCGGGGGAATCATTTCCTTCGATGTCGGCAGTGCGGAAGCGGCCGACAAGGTGTTGGAATCCACCCGGTTCTTCACGCTGGCGGAAAGTTTGGGCGCGGTGGAGAGCCTGATTTCCGTTCCGGCCCGGATGACCCATGCCTCGATTCCTCCCGAGCGTCGCGCCGAATTGGGTATCACCGACGGATTGATCCGGATCTCCGTCGGCGTGGAAGACGTGGAAGATCTGATCGAAGACCTGGGCCGCGCGCTTGGCTGATCCCCATTGACAAAGGAAGAGATTCTCATGTCCGTACAGATCGAAGTGCTGGTGTACGGGGCGGAAACGATCTGCCCAAGTTGTGTCAATCTGCCTTCTTCCCGGGAAACGGCCAGCTGGTTGGAAGCGGCTCTCGCACGCAAGTACGGTCAGCAGGTCACCGTTCGCCATGTGGACATCCATCAACCGGACGGAGAAGAGGAAGCCGCCTTTTCGAAGCGGGTCATCGAAGAAGATCTCTGGTATCCCGTCGTGGTGATCGACGGAGTGATCATCGCCGAAGGGAATCCCAAACTGAAAAAGATCCGGGAAGAGTTGGAAAAACGGGGTTGCGTTCCGATCGACCGGGATTGAACGGATCGACCCGGAATCCGCGACAGGTTCGTTTCACCGATGGATCCTGCCGGTTTGCACAAAGCCGGCGGGATTTTTTTCATTGCTCCGGTTTTCCGGACGGAAGTGTATAATACGGGTGGGGAAAAGAATTGACAGCAAACGGAGTGACCATAGATGTTTCCGCTCGTGGAATTTTGCGTGAACAACCTCACCGATGAAGTGCTTGCCGTTAAGAAAAAACTGGAAGAAAACCGGGAGATCGATGTTTTGGAGTACGGGTGCCTCGGAAACTGCGGCCTGTGTGCGGAGAAGCCGTACGCGCTCGTTGACGGCGAGATCGTGTCCGCGGAAACGGGCGATGAGCTGTTGGAGAAAATCCTCAAGGCCATTGAGGAAATGGAAGTGAGGTACTGAAAAAGCAAGGCTTCCCTTTCACCGGGAAGCCTTGAGGCTTTTACATAGTGATTCAATTTGTTTTCGAATATTGATTGTTGATCTGGTGCAAAAACTCTTGGAACAGTTCTGCGGGAAATTCCTTCAAGTCAGGATGGCGTAAAGTAAGAGCATCCTCTCCCTCCAAATACCATCCAAAGTCTTGATCATATTTCCATTGTTGATCTTGAACGCGATGACAACACGTTTCAAGAATCACTTTCAACTCTTGATCGGAAAACAGGTTCAGGGAGCGCCAGGCTGATTCCGATTGTTTCTGCGCTTTTTCCAACTCTTCATCCGTCGTGATCAACGTGAACAGACTCAGCAATAAAAAAGGAGCACTTGGGCACTCCGGTACCTGTGGCGAAAGTAACTTTCCCAATTTTTCAATTTCACTCCAACGAAGAACATGGGGATGAGGACAATATCCATCCATCCACCCCAATTCGACCCCTTCCGGAACCGTATCGTGATACAGCTTCAATGAACAATACCAAAAGTATGGATCCACTTCAAAGCCCAATTGAAAAGATTCAGATGCCTTAAATCGTATTTCATGTTCCAATTCAGGATAGGTTCGATCATCTTGATAAGGAATGGACAGCCATGAATAATCCACTTTGGAAGGTTCTGTGATCCAAAAATAATCAGTCCAGAATGATCTTTTCTTCAAAGCTGTTTTCCATGTATCTGTCACCATATACACCTTTCTTTCGATAAATTCACTCTCGTTTATTACTAAATCAGAATGAATCATTCTTTGCAATCACTCAGAGAGACGCCTCATTGAGGAAAACGGGTCTGAAAACATGTAACCCCTGGTGCTTTTCTTGCGAAAAGAGCCAGGGGATTGTCATCCATCTCAGGCTTCCCTTTCACCGGGAAGCCTTGTTTTTTCATTTGTATTCTTCGATCACGTTGTAGAACGTATCCCGCTCCACCGGGATGCGGTTGGCCCCTTTGATGAGCCAAATCAGTTCATCTTTGGTCAGAGCCTGTTGGGTCAGGGCCCCGGCGGCGTGACTGATTCGCTCCTCGATCAACGTGCCGTGCAAGTCGGAAGCCCCGAAGTGCATGGAGAGCTGGGCCAGCTGCGTGCCGATGTTGATGAAGTATGCCTTGATGTGGGGGAAGTTGTCCAACATCAACCGGCTGATGGCCATGGTTTTCATGTCATCCATCGCCGTCGTGCGCCGCTTGATCGAAGCCCTGACGCTTTTCGGCTGAACGGCGAGCGGGATGAACACCATGAAGCCGCCCGTTTCATCCTGCAGTTCCCGAAGACGCAGCATGTGAATCAGACGCTCTTCCTTCGTTTCGATCGAACCGTACAACATGGTGGCGTGCGTCTTCAGCCCCAGTTTGTGGGCGATCCGGTGAACTTCCAGCCAATCGTCGGTGCTCGCCTTGTCGGGGCTCATTTTCAACCGGTATCGTTCGGTCAGGATTTCCGCTCCGCCTCCCGGCAGGGTGTCCAGGCCTGCATCGATCAGTTCTTTGAGCACCGCTTCGAAGCTCCGGCCGGTGATCCGGGAGAAGAACTCGATTTCCGCGGCCGTGTAAGCCTTGATGGTCACATGCGGAAAGTGTTTTTTGAGCGTGGAAATGGTCTCCAGATACCAATCGAAACCTACCACGTGATTGTGACCGCCCACGATGTGAAACTCGCGGATTCCGTCATAATACCGCTGATTGACGTATTCCAGCAGCTCTTGCGTGGACATCGTGTAGGCGCCTTCTTCTCCGGGATCCCGCCGAAATCCGCAAAACGCGCATTTGGCTTCACACACGTTGGTCGGGTTGATGTACATGTTTTGAATGAAGTATACGCGGTTTCCGTTTTTTCGCAGGTTGACTTCGTTGGCCAACTGGGCAACGGTGAGCAGATCCTCGGACTCGTACAGGGCGAGACCGTCCTCCAGAGTCAGGCGTTGACCGGCCCGCACTTTTTCGGCGATTTCCGCAATCCGGCGGTCCGCAGGGGTTGTTTGAATCATGAGGGTCCTCCTCCCGGATGACATCATGTCGACTTGATGCTTGCATGAAAGATAACAGGGCAACATCCGGCGATTTTCGTTCGTGGACGGTGCCCCGATCCGGAGTGTGAAAAATTGCACAAAATCAGGCCGCACCACTTCCGAACCACTCGGAAGAGGTGGTGATGCTTCTATCATTCTAACACAGGCGGGCCGAGAAGGAAATGAACCGGGAACTTCTCCCCGGCGGTTTCGGATCTTCACGGATTCTGTCTGATGCCGTCGTTCTTTCCGGTTTGGTCAAATCCCGGAAGAGCGGGAGGAAAAATGTAAAATTTCCTCCTTTTCAAAAGACTGATGTCGGTGTATACTTGGGGTGACAAAAAAACTCGAACACATGTGCCTATTTTTTATGAAGAAAAACAATCAAAGGGTCAAGACAAAAGGAGGCGGTCCGTTTGACAACTGATGTTTGGAAACGGACTTTGGAACACAGAATGGAAATGGTGCGAAGACAAATGGAGGAAACGGCCGGACAGTTGGGAATCGGTCATCCGGCGGTGTACCGGCTGAGCCTGGAGCTGGACCGGTTGCACAACGAATGGGAGCAGTGGGCGGCTCGGGAGAGAAACCGTCGGGAAAGCCGGTATTGTTGTGCGCATGGAGGATGTCAGGTCCGGGAAACGCCTGACTATTTGTACTTTCGGGTCCGGGCGATGTGAATCTTTGCGTTGGTTCCGCCTTCTCTTGAGTCCCGTTTCGGCAGACTGGTATACTGGAAGGAGAAGGAGGGAAAGGCCCGTGATCGAATTGACGGAACAAGCCGCCGCGAAAGTTCGCGAAATGTTGGCGGAGGAAGAACATCCGGAGAAGCTGTACCTCAGGTTCAGTGTCCAGTACGGAGGTTGCAGCGGGCTTTCTTACGGTCTGGGGTTTGATCAGGAAAAGACCGACAAGGATGAAGTGCTGGAATTTCACGGAGTCCGTGTGCTGGTGAACCGAAACGACGAACCGTTCATCAAGGGAACGGTGATTGATTATAAAGAGTCTTTGATGGGTGGGGGATTCAGCATTGAAAACCCCAATGCCATCGCCACCTGCGGTTGCGGTTCTTCGTTCCGGACCGCCACTGAAGCCGGAAAACCGGAAGATTGCTGAAAAAAAAGAACCGGTCCGTGCAAACGGACCGGTTTTTTTCTTTTCGGAAAGATTCGCTTTCAGAGCGGAAGTTCTCCGATCAACCGGATTTCTTTGTGTCCGCAGGACGGACACCAGATTTGGTGGGGGCATCGGTGCGATTCGAGATCATGCAGCCCGTCCGTCATCTTCAGATCATCGATCGGGCGGTACGGGCTGTAATCGCCGAACAAATCCAATACCCGCCCGGCGTCCGCCAACTCATGCCCGCATTTCGGACACCCTGCCCTGAAGACGTCCAATCCGTTGCACACGGGACATACCGACGTAAGACGCATGCAAACATCCCCCCTCTTGCTTTTCTTAGTCTTTGGCAATCGGGGGGGATGGCATGAATGGTTTCCGACTTCAAGAAATCAGGCCGGGTGGATGCATCGTCGTGACGGTTTTCGTCAGAACTTCATGTTGGAGCTGTGGCCGGGTTGCAGTCGTGCATCCGGATCGATGTATTGTTTCGCGTTGTTGACGGCGGTGGGCGCTTCGCCGAATCCCACGGCGATCAGTTTCACCTTGCCGGGGTAGGTGGCGATGTCTCCGGCGGCATAGATGCCGGGGATGTTGGTTTCCATGCGGGAGTTCACCTTGATGGAACCGCCTTCAATTTCAAGTCCCCATTCCTTGATGGGTCCCAACGAAGACACAAAGCCGAAGCTGACGATCAAGGCGTCGACATCCAGGGTTTCCCGGGTGCCGCTCTTCTTGTCCGCGATCGTGACCCGTTCGATCCGTTCATCGCCGTGAAGTTCTTCGATTTCTCTGGGCGTGATGATCCGGACGCTCGATTCCTGCAGTTGACGGACACTGTGTTCATGGGCGCGGAATTTGTCACGACGGTGAATCAGCGTCACGCTTTTGGCGATCGGCTCCAGCATCAGGGCCCAGTCCACCGCGGAATCTCCGCCGCCGGCGATCAATACGTCTTTCCCGGCGAAAGATTGTTTGTCCGTGACGAAATAATGGAGATTGGAGGATTCAAACCGTTCCGCTCCGGGCACATCCAATCTTCTGGGTTCAAACGCGCCGCATCCGGCGGTGATGATCACGCTGCGGGCATAATGGGTTTGTTTCTGGGTGACGATTTCAAAGAGGCGTTCTTCCAGCTTTTTCACCTGAAGCACTTTCTCGTCCAGGCACCAAACGGGTTGGAAACGGCTCGCCTGTTCGATCAGGTTGTTGACCAGGTCCTGTGCGGTCACTTTGGGGAAACCGGCGACATCATAAATGTATTTTTCCGGATACAGGGCCGAGAGTTGACCGCCGAGTTGAGGCATGCTCTCGATCACCTTGACCGAAGCTTGGCGCATGCCGGCATAAAAAGCGGCGAACAGGCCGGCGGGACCTCCGCCGATGATCGCAATGTCCGTGACGTCCCGTTGATCTGTATGCACCAATGCCATTCGCACCTCCGAATATTTAAAATATACAGTGAAAAAATGAGATTCGACAACAATATCATAACGCAAATCAGGACGGTTGGTCATGCAGTTCAAAAATTACCACATGAGTTCGTGTTTTTGTCGAAACTGGGAAAAATAAACGGAAATCATGTGAACAAAAAGTCCTTGCCAAAAGATCGTGAAAATCATATCATAAACAATGGCATGATTCAATACGAACGTTGAAAGCCCTTTCTCACACTTTGTGAGATCTTTTACATTTCTCCCCACGACGGGACAAAATCTCGGATGGAAGTGATCAGCATGAGTGTACCGAAAATCGTCATCCTGGGTGCAGGATTCGGAGGACTGATGACGGCCAAGGGGCTGCAAAAGGAGCTCGGTTACAACGAAGCCGACATCACGCTGGTGAACCAAAACTCCTATCACTACATCACCACCAAGCTTCATGAGCCCGCGGCGGGAACCTCCCATCATGACCATGCCCGCCTGTCGATCTCTTCGGTCATCAATACCAACCGGATCAAGTTCATCCAGGATCGCGTTTCGGCGATCAAGCCGGAAGCGAAAGAAGTTCACCTTGAAAACGGTGAACCGCTGTCCTACGACTATCTGGTCGTGGCATTGGGCGGCGCGCCGGAAACTTTCGGCATCAAGGGTCTCTTGGAGAATGCGTTTTTCATCCGCAACATCAACAGCGTGCGCATGATCCGTGAACATATGGAGTACATGTTCTCCCGTTACCAGGAGGAGAAGCGGGAAGACCTGATCACCATCGTGGTGGGCGGTGCCGGATTCACCGGCATCGAATATGTGGGAGAATTGGTTGACCGCATGCCGGAACTGTGCCGTGAATACGACATTCCGCTGGAAAAAGTGCGCATCATCAACGTGGAAGCGGCGCCCACCGTGCTTCCGGGCTTTGACAAGGAACTGGTGGACTATGCGGTCAAATACCTGGAGAGCAAAGGGGTCGAATTCCTCATCAGCACGCCGATCGAAGAATGCACCGAAGACGGCGTGATCCTCAAAGGCGGCAAGGAGATCAAAGCGGCCACCATCGTGTGGACCGGCGGCGTCCGCGGAAACAAAGTCGTCGAGGAATCCGGCATCGAGACCATGCGCGGTCGCGTGAAAGTGGACGAGTATCTGCGTGCTCCCGGATACGACAATGTGTTCATCATCGGAGACAGCTCCCTGGTGTTCAACGAGCAGGAGCGCCCGTATCCGCCGACCGCCCAAATGGCCACCCAACAAGGACAACATCTTGCCAAGAACATCGCATCCCTGATCCGCGGCGGTGAGTTGAAGCCGTTCAAATACGAGCCGAAAGGAACCATCGCTTCCCTGGGAAACAAAGAAGCGATCGGAATCCTCGGAGACAAGAAGATGACGGGTTGGTCCGCCGCATTCATGAAAAAGATCGTCGACCTGCGTTGGCTGTTCCTGCTGGGCGGCATTTCGCTGGTTCTTCGCAAAGGAAAACTTTGATCGGTCAACCGGAAACAAACGCTCCCCGACCGGGCAGGTATCTTCGTGCCGATGCGCGCGTGGAAAACGACCGGGAAGGGAGCGTTCCCTTTGGCTGTTTTTTTTCTGTATTTTCGGAAGATGATCCGGAAATCCAAGAAATCGGATGAAAGAAGGAGATGGAATCGCTTACATTCGAAATGTCGACGTAAAATTCCTTAACTTGGAACTTCTCTTTTTTTCATGTATCATATATAATATTCAGAAAAGGAAGAGGGGCGATTTATTTGGAAAACCAAACAACAACGGCATTGAAAGAGAAAACCTGCGTGTATTGCGGCGGGGATGGCTACGTTCATCTTCTCCTCGGCGGGTCGGAAACCTGTCATGCCTGCAAAGGAACAGGAAAGCAGTCCTGAAGGGGTTCTTGTTGCCTGTTTTATCCTGAATGTTCACAATATTGAAAAACAAAACCCAAAGTCTTCCTGATGCGAGTGATGCACTTTTTCCTGTTGAACTTTTTCCATGATCCCGCCTTGCGTCCCGCGAGAAAACGGAGCAAGGAACGGCGTCGGGAGACTTTGGCCCTCCCCCCGGATGTTCCGGGGTTTTTTTTGTTCGAAACCCCTTTCATTTGACCGTCCGAAACCCGTCCGGTACAATAAGGGACGGAATCAACGCTTGATTTTACCCGTCCCAAGGAGGCGGTCCCATGTATCTGGCACAACTGATCGTTGCCATTCCGCTTCTGTTCGTGCTTTTTTTCGGAATCGGCTTCATTTTGAACATGATCCTCAAAACCACCTGGCTTCCGCTTGCGATTTTCCTGGCCGTGGTGATTTACGTGGGCAAGGATGTGACTCAAATCTTCACGGTCGTCAACATGGTTTTGTTTTTTTCGGGTTTGGCCGGAACCGTTGGTGGAATCTGGACCATCAAAACGCTCCGGGCCAAAGGGTACAAGATGTTTTGAGGGCTCCCGCTTGTTGAACGAAAAACCGGTGTGCCGTTTGTCGCCGTCTCCCGTTCAAATCGGGGAACGGTGGGAAACGGCATCAACCGAAACGAGACGTTCGGCTCCCGGATTGGCGGGGGCTTTTTTGTATTCATTTCCTGAGAAGGAATAGTGTTCCAGTTTCGAGGAGCATACTACCTTGTGAAAATGCAAGGAGGGAGATCCTCATGGACAGGTACTATCTGGCCGGAGACTGGAACAGAACCCCGACTCTTCAGCGGTTTAAAGAGCAAATGAAACAGCGGCTGGAAGCGACCGGCTACGTGCCCGGCGATGAAAGCGGCGAAGACATCCGCATCGTGCTGAACGCGGTGGATCCGGACCATCCCCGTCATTTCCGGCGGAAAGGGAAGGGCACGTTCGTGGTGACGGTGGCTGAATCGGACCGGCCGATGGGTCATGTGCTGCGGACCGCGTATCCGGTACTGGTGCGTTCGTTGGGCAATTTGCTGATCTGGCTGGACCGGTCGGCCGATCCCGCCAACATGTGGTTTGTCACGCTTGAGCAGGGATGTTATTCCATTCCGGAAGATCCGGCCGACGGGGCCTGTTTCGACAAAGTGTTTGAGCGTCTTCTCCCCTTGGCGACCTCCCGGTTGGTCATCGACAACATTTTCGAACCGGATTTGCCGGAACATCTCCACCACGGGGATGATGCCACCCGAAGTTTGTCGGAGGCCGGCAAAAAACTGGATCGGATGAATTTGCTGCCGGCTCCTTTTCCGATCGAGGAACTCCTTTCTCCCCGGGAGCTCCGTCACATCAAGCGGCTTTACGGGATCGGCGGCCTCAGTTACGGCAATTTGAGTGTCCGGCAGGAAGGGAATCGCTTCTGGATGAGTGCCAGCGGAGTGAACAAGGCCGATCTGCGGGAGATCGGAAGGGACATTTTGCTCATCAAGGATTTCGATGAAGAAAAAGCCGCCATGAGAATCAGCGTTCCTCCCCATGTGGAACCGAAGCGGGCCTCCGTGGATGCAATCGAACACTGGATGATTTACACGGAGCATCCGGAAGTGGGGGCCATCGTGCACATTCATGCCTGGATGGAGGGAGTCCGGTCCACGGAGATCAACTATCCCTGCGGGACGGTTCAACTGGCGGAAGCGGTGGCCGATCTCGTCCGGCAAGCGGATGACCCCGCCGCGGCGGTGGTGGGACTCAAAAACCACGGGCTTACCATCACGGGTCGGAACCTCGAAGACATTTTCCAAAGAATCGAAGGAAAGATCATTCCCCAGGTTCCGATGAACTGAAGAGGTCATCCCCCATGAAACAGCGAATCGTATTGGTGACCGGTGCATCCAGCGGCATCGGAACGGAATTGGTCCGGCTTTTGGCCGCAAGAGGAGATGTTCCCGTCATGGCGGCGCGGAAGATCGAGGTGCTGGAGGAACTCAGACGGGAGATCGGGACGGGGCTTGTCTTCCGCTGTGACGTGACCGACGGCGAACAAGTGTCCCGATTGATCCGGGAAACGGCAGGCCGCCTGGGCAGGATCGACGTGTTGGTGAACAATGCCGGGTTCGGTAAATTCGGGGGGCTCTTGGATGTGCCGATGGATGAGTACCGGGCGATGATGGAGGTCAATTATCTGGGAGCCGTACGGACGACGATGCAGGTGATTCCCGTCATGCTGAAGCAGGGTGGAGGCAGGATCATCAACATTGCGTCGGTGGCCGGACTCACGGGCATCCCCAATCTGGCGGGTTATGTGGCCAGCAAATACGCTCTGATCGGTTTTTCCGAATCGGTCCACATGGAGTACGCGCCGCGAATCCGGGTTGGCGTGTTGTGTCCGGGACCGGTGGACACTCCGTTTTTCGGAGACGATCATCCGCGCGATCTGTTTCCGGGGGTTGTTTATCGGCAAATGCTTGATGCCCGCACCGTTGCCGAAGAAGCGATGAAACTGATGGATCGCCCCCGTTTTCGCGTGATTCCCTCCGGCATTCGCTGGGCATTCCGCATTCGCGGATGGTTTCCCGCTCTCAGCCGGGCGGTGACGGGGAGGTTGTACCGTCCGTTGCTGAACAAAGGCGGCATCAGGTCACAAGTTTGAACATCGGGGTGGGAGAGGCGTGTATCTGTTTGTCGTCAATCCGGCTTCGGGCCATGGCCTGGGGCATCAAACGTGGCAATTCACGGAAAAACTGTTGCGTGGACAAGAAGTCTCCCATCGGGTGATTTTCACGACACAGGGAGACCCTGTCGGGGACAGGTTGAAACGGATGTTGGATCAACTGGCACCCAAAGCCGTGGTCGTGGTGGGCGGAGACGGAACGGTGAACGAGGTGGGGGGGATCCTCGCGGGCAGCTCCGTTCCCTTGGGGCTGATTCCGGCCGGCCGTGGTAATGATTTTGCCCTTGCCCACCGGATTCCGCTTCATCCCGAACAGGCACTGAAACGGATTCTGGAAGACAGGCCGGTCTGGCAGGACACGGCGGATCTCGGATTCCGGAAGATGATCGGATTCATGGGAGCGGGATTTGACGCCGTTGTGGCGGACACGGTCAACCGGAACCGCCCCAATCGCTGGTTGGGAAGGCTTACATACGGCCTGGAGGCGATCAAGGCACTGCGCGGTTTCAGGCCGCATCGGCTGGAACTGACGGTGGACGGGGAAAAACAAGAACATGACGGCGTTTGGTTGGTGGCGGTCACCAACATCCCCAATTATGCGGGCGGAATGAAGATTTGCCCGGGAGCGGTGCCGGATGACGGAAAGCTGGACATCTGCCTGGTGAAGGACCTGGCGGCTTCCCGGTTCTTGCGTGTGTTCCCCAAGGTGTACGGCGGCAAGCATGCGGGAGATCCTTCCGTGCATTTTCTGAGGGGAACGGACATCCACATCCATTCAGAAGAACCCGTGATGTTGCACGTGGACGGAGAGGTTGTCGGGCGCGTTCCCGTGCGGATCCGGGTTCAGCCCAAATCCCTGATGGTGCTTTGAAAAAACCCCCGGCGGCGTTCGTGAACATGCCGCGCGGGGGCTTTTTGTCACAAATGGTTGGAGGCGTAGGGATCGTCCGGAACCACCGGACGAAACCGGTCCGGATACAGAAGATGGGCCAGATGTTTCAAGCCCGTGAGCAGGCGGGGAGAAGGCCGGCAATACCAGCCTTCTTCGAGGATGTGCACACGGGATTCTTCGGCGAAGGGTTCACCCTGCCAAGCCGGTCTGGACGTGATCAGGGACGGTTTGACCCGATGGCTCGGAACCCCGGTCCACACCGCAAGGACCCGGTCCGGCCTCCGGCGCTTCACTTCTTCCCAGTCGGTACGGACGCTGCCTGAAGGTTCGTCTTCGAACACATTGACGGCACCTGCCAATCGGCTCAGTTCCGTCAACCAGTTGCGTCCCCCCGGCGTAAACACCGGTTTGGGCCACCATTCCCAGTACAACCGGACGGGAGCGGGATTCTTCGGAATGCGTGAAGCCACGGAACGGACCTCTTCCAGGAAACGACGGGCCTCTTCCTTTCCGCGATCCGGCATCCCCAATTCCGCTCCCAGGCGGCCGAGGTCTTCGGCGATGTCGGCGAATGTTGTCGGGTTGAGCACCACGTGCGGGATCTTTTCGCGTTCCAGTCGTTCCACGTTCTTTTCCATGCCGGGGACGCTCAGGGAGGCGATGACCAGATCGGGTTTCAATGCTTTCACCTTGTCCATGTCAATGTCAAGATCCGGACCGACACGGGGAAGGTGACCCAGACCGACGGGCCAGTCGGACCAGTCATCCAGACCGACAAGCTTGTCGGCGGCACCGAGAAACCAGATCAATTCGGTATTGCTGGGGCAAATGGAAATGATGCGCATGGTCAATCCCTCCGTCAACCCCAGAGCCAATACATGACGAGTGCGACGGCGATGCCGAACCAGGCGCCCGTAAACACTTCAATCGGCTGATGACCGAGAATTTCCTTCAGTCTCGTACCCGTCTCTCTGGGAGAAAAATCCTTGATGTGGCGCAGTTCCCCGAGCAATGCCGCAAAATCGTCCACCAGCTGATTCAGCACGCGTGCCTGCATGCCGGCATGACGACGTACACCGGTGGCATCGTACATCACGATGATCGCCAACACGCTGCTGACGGCGAAAGCGGCGGAATCCCATCCGCGATACAGTCCCACGGCCACCGCCAACGAAGACACGGCGGACGTATGAGCACTCGGCATACCGCCTGAACTGAGCAGCCAGTTCCAGTCCCAGCTGCGGGTGACGATGAAATTCCAAAGCACTTTCAGAATCTGTGCCAGCAGGATGGCCGTCAGTGATGTCCATAGCGGAAAATTGACGAGAAGCTGATGCAGCATGCGAACAGGTCACCCTTTCGTGGGGGCTTGGGTCAGCGACCCGAACGGCCTCTCCATGCCAGAGCCATTCATCCGGTTCAGTGAAACTATTTCATTATATCGCATCAACCGAACCTTTTTAAACGGGGGTTCTCATGTCTCCTGAAAAAAGATCGGGAACGTCAAGTAAAATCCTGTGAAATTTATGGGTCATTTCATAGAAAAAAATCTATGAAATCAGTATACTATTCTTACAAGAGATCTGAACATGTTCACCGTCTGAACGGATCCTCCGACATGCGTTGAAGCGCTTTCCGGAAAATCGGAACGATCCGTGAATCTTCATGTCTCCGTGCACCTTCTCAAGAATGTGATTCGCATGATGAAATCATTTTATTCCGGCCGGAAGGATTATCCAGACCGGGATCGAAACACAACAGGGGATTGTCAGCGGATGAACCAAGAGGTATTTATCAGAATAATGGAACAACTAATTCTAATTTTGTAGGATTTTATTATATCGAATAAGTATCAGATGTGGAGGAAGGGTTCATGTGGGATCATTTGCCGGAATCATTGCCCATCATTCATGATCTCGAGTGCCCGGAATGCGGGACACGGTTCAGATTGCGCGACGATACTCCCGTCAAAGACAAGGTCGTCTGTCCGGGATGCGGAAGGCGCAGACCGTATGGGGAATGTGTCACGCATGAAGCATTGATGCACGAATTGTCGATCGCCGCCCGAAAATTGGCCAAAGCGGTGTTTCAATCCAAGAACGAATCGGGAAAAAACGGACCTTCCGAAGAAGAGGACTGAAGTGCTCCGGAAGGTCCGAAGAGACGTTTCACGGATTTCGTTACGGACATGGCAGGCTTTTTGCGGCGGGAAGCCGGGACATGGCCAGGACTTCCGCTTTGTCCGGGGCTTCATGAACCACTTCCAGCACGTGTTTGAGAACGAGATAGGCCGAAAAAGGGTCCGCGAGATAATTTTCCGTATAACACAGACGGGTCTCGGGACAGAGGAAGAAGGCCCCGATTTCCTCCAGTTTGCGGATTTTTTCCTTGACGGATGCGAGGATCTCGGGGTTGTCACTGGAAAGAGTGCCTTCCCGCCAGATCAGGGTGACGGGTTCGTAGAGCCATCCCTTGATCACAAATTCCCGGGCGTCTTCCGATTTCGGCATGAAGTTCTCCCTCCGTTCCATCTGCTGTCACGATCGGTCCGTTTCCAAGCTGAATTCGATTTCTCCGATCTGTTTCCTTCCGGATTATTTTATACCAAAATGAAATGCCTGAAAATACGGGCAATGCATGAGGGGGTTTGGTGTATAATGTCCATACAGGGAGGTGACACCGTGAAAGCCCCCACGTTTCACGAAGGAATCAAATACTCGTACCGCGATTATTTGCAATGGGACGATGAGCAGAGTTGGGAGATCATTGACGGTGTCCCGCACAACATGGCTCCGGCCCCCTCATCCAAGCACCAGGAAGTTCTGGGCAACGTGTTTGCTCTGTTTCATCAGTATTTGAAAGGAAAACGGTGCAAGGTCTACATCGCTCCGTTTGAAGTGCGACTGTCTGAATCGGGTTTGGATGAAGAGACCTTCAACATCGTGCAGCCGGACCTCACCGTGGTGTGCGACCGGAAAAAAATCGACGAACGGGGATGCAACGGCACCCCCGATCTGATCGTGGAAGTCTTGTCGCCGGGCATGGCGGCCAAACGGGACAAGATCGTCAAATTCGAACTGTATGAGAGATTCGGCGTGAAGGAATATTGGATTGTCGATCCGTATCATGAAAACGTGGAAGTGTTTCTGCTGGAGGAAGGAAAGTTCGGGAACCGGCAAGTGTATGTCAAGGGGGATGTGTTTGCCGTTTCCCTGTTCGGGGATCTGCTCATCGATCTGAATGCCGTCTTTCAGGAGGAGTCTTTCGAATGATCATTCGAAGGACTGTTTTTTTTGCGGAGAGTCATCCTCTCTTCACCACCTGGAAGTTTTCTCCGATCAACAGCCAGTTTTGCGGAAAGGAAAGTCCCAATTTCCAGTAACTGATTCCGCGCAAGCCCATTCTCTTGACCAGATCAAATTTTGCCTGGATGGACCGGGCATCTTCAAACCAGACCTGGTGGGATCGTCCCCGGTCGTCGGTATAGCGAAAGTGGGGAGCTTGCGCCCGTGTGTCATATTGGATCGCGGCGCCTTCCCGCGCGGCGATGCGGATCGCTTCCTGCGGGCTGACGGCGCGGGCGGGAGGATTTCCGGGACGGAAAGGAAGCGTCCAATCGTATCCGTACAAATTTTGTCCCATCATGATCTTGTTTCTCGGGATTTCGGTGACCGCGTAATCCAGCACCCGGCGGACTTCGTTGATCGGCGAGACCGGCAAGGGCGGACCGCCGCTGTATCCCCATTCGTAGGTCATCAGGACGACGAAGTCAACGATTTGACCATGTGCCCGGTAATCATGGGCTTCATACCACTGACCGCGCTGGGTGCGCGACGTTTTCGGGGCGAGAGCGGTGGAGATGAGCAGTCCTTCCGCATGCAGCCGGTCCCGGGCTCTTCGCAAAAACCGGTTGTACGCTTCCCGGTCTTCCGGGGGCAAAAATTCGAAGTCGAAATGCACGTCCCGGAACCCGATCTGCCGCGCCGTGGAAACAATCTCATTGAGCAACCGGGTTTGCACGTTTTCATCGGTGACGAGGATGTGACCCAGCTCGTCACTGAACCGGTCCCCTTCCAGATTGGTCACCACCATCATGAGGGAGGCCCGGTTCTGCCGGGCGATGTTCGGAAAATCGTCCAGCGGAGGTGCCTGAAGCGTACCGTCCCGACGTGCCCGGTAGCTGAAGGGAGCCAGATAGGTCAGGGAAGGGGCCGCTTCCCGGGCATCGGCCACCAGTCTTTCGGGAACTTCTCTGCCCAAAGGTTCCACGTACGCGTTGATCTCGGCAGTTCGCCGGGGAGCGGACGGGATGAACAGGCGCATCCCCGGAGTCAGCAAAGCATTCAGCGGGATCCGGTTCGCCTCCGCGATCCTGAGCACCGGGATTCCGAATCTGCGGGCAATGGTCGTCAGCGTATCTCCGCGTCGAACCCAGTAATAACGGCCCTGAATCGGGATCACCAGTGCCTGCCCCGGAACGAGGCGCGACGGATCGGGAATCCGATTGGCACGGACCACTGCCTCGACCGTGGTCGAATAGGCGGCCGCGATCCCGGTCAGTGTCTGGCCGGGACTTACCACGTGAATCTGCATCATGCATCCTCCGTTTCGGGATTTATTGATGATGTATATGTCGGCGGGAAAAAACGTATGTGAAGCGGGGGATGCAGGAAAGGAACGGATGAAAATGAACAAGGAAACTCCGCGCACGCGTCTTCTGTATTATGAAGATCCCCGTCAGATGCGTTTTTCGGCAACCGTTCTGAAAAGGGGAGAGGTCGGGGGTCAACCGGCGGTGGTGCTGGACCGGACCGCCTTTTACCCGGAAGGAGGCGGACAACCGGCGGACCGCGGCGTGCTTGATGGCGTGAGGGTGTTGGATGTCCGCAGGGAAAGCGGTGACGTGTGGCATGTCCTGGAACGGGACATGCCCGCCGGACCGGGAGAGGAAGTCACGGGGATGGTGGATTGGGAGCGGCGCTTTGATTTCATGCAGCAGCATCACGGCCAACATCTGTTGTCCGCCGCGTTTGAAGACGTGTTGGGGGCGAAAACGCTCTCCGTGCACATGGGAGAGAAGACGTGCACGCTGGATGTGGACCGTCCGAATCTGACGGAGAAAGAGGTGACCGACGTGCTGGAACGGGCCAATTTCATGGTCTGGTCCAACGTTCCGGTTCACGCGCGCTTTGTGGATGAGGAGGAGTTGAAGCGTCTTTCCCTGCGCAATCCTCCGAAAGTGTCGGGACCGGTGCGGATCGTGTCCGCGGGTGAGTTTGACCATTCTCCCTGTGGCGGAACTCATCCGCTCCGTACCGGTGAGGTGGGCATGATCGTCATTTTGCGCCATGAACGGCACAAGCGGGGAACCCGGGTGGAATTTGTTTGCGGGAAGCGGGCGCTGACGGAATTCCTGCGAAGAAACGAACGGCTCCTGAGCGCATCCATGCTGACGGGAACCGGATGGGACATGCTTCCCGAACGCGTGCGTCAACTGCGCGCATCGGGAGAGGAAGCCAACAAGGCTTTGCGCAGGATGAAGGAAAGGCTGGCGGAACGGGAAGCGGACGAGCTGCTGCTGTCCGGCGAGCGGCTTTCCGGGGAAATTCCGCTTGTCTGTCGCGCTTGGGAACATCGACCGGTCGACGAATTGAAACGGATCGCCGAGCGCATTTCCGAGCGGGGAGGGGTCGCGCTGCTGGGGACGATGGAAGGAGACGCCGCCAAATTGGTGTTCGCCCGTGGCTCCCGACCCGATGTCAACATGTCTGACCTTCTGAAAGAATGCATCAAAATCGCCGGTGGAAAAGGAGGCGGGAGACCCCATCTCGCACAGGGGTCGGCTCCGAACCCTCAGCGGCTCGGGGACATGCTGGAGCATGCGAAACGCCGTCTGTCGCAATGAAAAACGCCCCGGGCAAACCGGGGCGCGGGAGCCGGCATCATTCTCCGGAGCCGGCAGGAATCGGGAAGAATCCTTTCCCGAAGCCGAAGGAAAAATGCCGGATCATGGGTCATGCGTTCCTGCCGCATGACAGGATGTGACCGTTTTTCAGGAAACCGGCCGGGCTCGGGGCCGTTTGATCCGTTCAGTCGGACCAGGACTCATTGTCGGTGTGACGGGGAGCCGGTCTCCATTGTCCCCGCTCCAGCCGATCCACCCGGCGTTCCAGCTGCTGAACCGTGCGGTTCAGACGCCGAACTTCCGCCTCCAGCACCGCAACCCGCTGGTTGAGGTTGAAAAACGGCGGGAATTGCTGTTGGCTGGCGTAAAGGTCTTCGTAGTCGTAATAATAGTACATGCTCGACCCACCTTTCCGTTTTCAGTCACGGCATGATATGCACCCGGAGGCGAATCGGCAACGGTCAACCGTCCATCTTTTTTCCCGTCGATCCAAGCACGGTTTGGCGGCAAAAAAACCTGCCCTGCGGCAGGCTTGTTTTCTTTCTTGAAGATTCAGCTGCAAAACATGATGAATTTGTCCCAAGCATTGTCACTCATATAAAAACCATCTGCTCTTCTCTCATATTTGATGCCCTTTTGCTCCATACATGGTACTCTCGGCGACAGATCACCACGATTTTTCAAAGGTTTCGTTTGAGCACAGGCGACCATCACCAACATGGACAGAGACAAGACGGAGATGGACTTCAAAAGGTTTCTCACCCGACTCCTCCTTTTGATCAGGTTCAAAGATTGGATTGCAGTTGTATTACCCGTGGGGTGGTGGCTCACAAACCCTTTCAATGAAGGGTTTTGGAAAAAGACAAAGTCTGCTTCCCATGCGGATCGGAAGCAGACTTCGGATGATGTTTTCCTGATTCGACTCCGCCGGATCAGGGAAATCAGAGTTCGTAATCGCGCAGGGTGCGGATTTTTTCCGGCTGATCCTCGTCAATCACCCAACCGATTTTTTGCAAAGCCGTTTCAATGTGAATCTTCCGGTCGGGATCTTGGGCCGTGGTCCCATCAAAATACGCGTTTTTCAGTGAAGAAACGATCTGCCCCAGTTCTTCGCTGGTGAAAATCTGGTCAAGGGTGTCCTGGATTTGTCCTTGGTCCATGAAGCGTTCCCCCCGGATGAGGTCTTTGGAGCCTAGAATGTGCAGAATGGGGGGCATTTATCCCGTGAAAGCGCTGATCTTCGATTTTGACGGTTTGATTGTGGACACGGAAACGACATGGTATCAAGTATACCGGGATGATGTAATAAGGATCAAGCCTGATCCGGAACTGTATCTGCGTGCCTTGGAGAGACCGGGGAAGTCGAAAAGAATGGACTTTCCACCCATCGAGGCCCGGATTTCCTCGTTTGAAGAGATCACGCCGGAGGGGCTGGCGGACTTGCTCTTCCCGGAGGCTCGCTGACATGGATTCACTGACCGAAGGAAGGAAGAAGACGGCTTTCTTCCTGTCATTTTGTTTGTAACGATATGCCGGAAAACTTGGTATTCATTCGTTGCATCACGGAGCAGATGGCGGGAATCTTATGGATGAACAAAGGCCAGGATTGATCTCCTGGCCTTTGAAATGTCCGAAATTCAACTGCCCATCTCCACATGGATCGGGTGTTTTTCTTATTTTTTCAGCACCCATTTGCCGCCTTTCACTTCGGCCATCACCATCGTTTCGGAGGTCAGGCCGTTGTGGTCCTTGGCGGAGAAGTTGAACACGCCGGTGGTGCCTGCCCAGTTTTGCGTGTTCTCCAGGAAGTTGCGAATGCCTTCGCGGGTCGTGTTCCCCTGTTCGATGGCATCCATGATCAGATGGAACGCGTCATAGGCATAGGAAGCGAAGTTGGTGGGTTCGCTCTGGTGGACGGACACGTATTGATCATAAAATTCCTTCAGCACTTTGGATTGGGGGTCACTGTCGGGAATCTCGGACGGGAACAGCAATTTGCCCGTGGGAATGACCACGCCTTCCGCCGCATCGCCGGCCAGCTGAATGAACGCTTCGTTGGCGATTCCGTGGCTGCCGATGTACGGCATGGTCATGCCGAGCGCTTTGCGGTTTTTGGCGATGATGGCCGGTCCCGGATTGGTTCCCCACACGATCATGGCCTGCGCGCCCGAGTTTTTGATCTTGGTCAGCTGCACCGTCATGTCCTGATCCTTGGTGTTGTACGATTCGCTGGCGACGATGGAGACGCCGTATTTGCCGGCCAGTTTGGAGAGTTCTTCCTTGCCGCTGGTTCCGAAGGCATTGGAGTCATGGATGATGGCCAGTTTGGTCCAGTTGTTCTTTTTGGCCCAATCCAGAACCCGTTCGGCGGCGTGTTCATCCGAGTGCGGAGTTTTGAACACCCAAGTGGATTCTTCCACCGGTTGCACCACTTTGACGCTGGCGGCGAGGGAAATCAGGGGAACTTCGTTTTCCATGGCCAGTCCTTTCATCGCCAGGCTGGCACCGGTGGTGGTGGAGCCGATGAGAGCCAGCACGTTTTCATCGTGGATCAGCCGGTTGGTTTCTTCCTGTGCTTTTTGCGGGTCGCTTTCATCATCGACGAGAACGAGTCTCACCTTGATCTTGCCCTGTTCATTCACCTGTTTTTCCAGGAGTTTCAGGGTGTTGTACTCGGGTTCCCCCAGCGGGCTGGCCGCTCCCGTCTTGGAGACCACGGCCCCGATCACATACTCTTCGGGAGCCTCTCCCTGCCCGCTTCCTCCCGAACAACCGGCCATCACCAGACCGGCTGCCAGACTTGTCGACAACAAGATTCGCCACATGCGTTTCATTTGCAAGCCTCCTTTTCAGGATGTCAAAGATTTGCCGAGATAAGAGTCCTGGATCGCCGGGTCTTTCGCCAGTTCGGCGGCGTCCCCTTCCCGCGCGATCCGACCGGTCTGCAAGATGTACGCCCTGTCGGCGATGCGCAGGGCTCCCCGGGCGTTTTGCTCCACCAGCAGCACGGAGGTGGAAGCTTGGTCCCGGAGTCTCCGGACGAGCGCGAACACCTCCTGCGTCATCAGGGGAGAAAGGCCCAGGGACGGCTCGTCCAGGAGAAGCAAAACGGGTTTGGACATCATGGCCCGCCCGATGGCCAGCATTTGTTGCTGGCCGCCGGAGAGCGTTCCCCCCAGCTGCTTCTCCCGTTCCTTCAGCACCGGAAACAGTTCATACACTTCCCCGAGCCGCTTTTCGATCTCCCGTTTGCCGGCTTTTCGCAACGTCCATGCCCCCATCAGCAGGTTCTCGTGAACCGTGAGCGTTCCGAAGATTTGCCGGTGTTCGGGTACGTGAACGATGCCCATTTTCACGAGATCTTCCGCCGGCAGCCGGTGGATGTCCCGGTCCCGGAAGCGGACGGTTCCGGCGATGCTCGGGAGCAGCCCGGAAATGACCCGCAGCAGGGTGGTTTTTCCCGAACCGTTTGCCCCCAGCATGGCCACGATTTCGCCGGAGCGAATTTCCAGCGACACATCTTTGAGCACCTGGATGGGGCCGTAGCCCGCCGACAATTTTTCCGTGCACAAAAGGGTCTCGCTCATCCCGTCACCTCCGTCTCTTCCCCGAGATACGCGCGGATCACGTTTTCGTCCGTGCGCACCTCCTCCGGCGTTCCTTCCGCGATTTTTTGACCTTGATTCAGCACCACCACCCGATCGCAAATGCTCATGACCAGATCCATGTCGTGTTCCACCAGCAGGACGGTGACACCCTGTTCCCGGATCTTTCGGATCAGCGCACCCATCCGTTTGGTTTCGGTATGATTGAGACCGGCGGCGATCTCGTCCAGAAGCAGAAGCTTGGGACGGGAAGCGAGCGCTCGGGCCAGCTCCAGCAATCTCAACTGCCCGAGAGGCAACAAGTGGGCGGGTTTGTGAGCATCCTGCTCCAATCCGACGAATGAAAGCGCTTCCAAAGCGGAGCGAATCAAACGCCGTTCTTCCTCCCGCACGCCGCGTGTGGGAAACGCCGTTTTCAAAAATCCGGCGGATCCTTGCAAATGACATCCGATCAGCGTGTTTTCCAGCACGCTCATTTCCTTGACGATCTGAATGTTCTGGAACGTGCGCGACATGCCGAGCGCGGCGATCTCATGCGGCTCCCGGCCGTGAATCGGTGTTTGGTCAAAGAACATTTCGCCTTCCGTCGGTGAGAGAACTCCGGAAATGACATGGAACAACGTGCTTTTTCCGGCGCCGTTGGGCCCGATCAGTCCCGTGATCGTTTCCTTTGAGACGTCCAGGTCGACCGCGTCGACCGCCACCAGTCCGCCGAATCGGCGACTCACTTTTGTCAGACGGAGGAGCGGATGTCGCATGCGGATCCCTCCTTTTCAGATCCGGCCGCCAGCGCCGCTTTCGGTTTTCGCCACCGATTCTGAAAACGCTCCTTCAGCTCGGGGACAAGTCCCCGCGGCAGGAACAGGACGACCAGCATCAGGATGAGACCGAAAAGCACCAGTTCAAATTCACTGGTGATCCCGGGGATTTCTTCCCCCAGGAACTTGACACCCACCCGGATGGATGAGATGAGGATGGCTCCCACCACGGCTCCCCAGACCGAACGCATGCCGCCGAGCACCACCATGGTGACGAACAGGATCGACGTGGACAGCCCGAACGTTTCCGGAGACAGGCTGTATCCCATGTGAGCGAACAGGGCGCCGGCCAGACCCGCCAACATGGCACTGAACACGAAGGCCTGCATCTTGTGTTTGCCGATCGCCACTCCCATGGCCGCCGAAGCCGCTTCGCTGCCGTGAATGGAGGAGAGGGCGCGGCCGATCCGGTGCCTGGCGATGTTGAGCGTCATGAACACCGCGAGCAGGGCGAAAAACCAGACGAAGTAGTAGTAAGGAATCCCCGTTTTGATTTTCAGGCCGAGCAGCTCCGGCTTCATGATGCCGTACAGGCCGGAAGCTCCGCCGGTCAGGCTCGTCCACTCATTCAGCAACACGTGGATGCCGATGCCGAACGCCAGCGTGGCCATCGCCAGGTAATACCCGCGCAGTCTGGACAGGGTTCTGCCCAACAGGAACGCCACCAATCCCGGAAGAATCATTCCGGCAACCATGCCGAGCCAGGGACTGAAACCCGCTTTCACGCTCAACACGGCGGAGGTGTACGCCCCGATGCCGAAAAACGCCGCCTGTCCGAGCGAGATTTGTCCCGCATATCCCATCAACAGGCCCAACCCCACCGCCACGATGGCGTAAATGCCGGTGAACGTGGCCACCGTCAGCAGGTACGAGGAATCCGTCAGCCAGGGGAACAGCAAAACAACCAACGTGAACAGACCCAACGCCCGCAATCAAAGTCCTCCTTTCCCGACGGATTTTTCTCCGAAGAGCCCTTGCGGCCGAATCAGGAGAGCGATCAGCACAATGGCGAACACGATCGCGTCTTTCATGCCGGAATCCACATATCCGGCTCCGAAGGACTCCATGACTCCCATCAACACTCCGCCGGTCACCGCACCGGCAGGATTGCCGAGTCCGCCCAGAATGGCCGCTGAAAACCCTTTCACGCCGAGCAGCGTGCCGACGTCATACGCGGGATAAAGGACGGGGGAAATCACGATGCCCGCCGCCGCGCCCAGCACGCCGCTGATGACGAAAGACAGGGCGGACATGCGGAGAGGACGGATGCCCATCAGGCGTGCTGCCGTGCGATTGGAGGCGACGGCCTGGAATGCCTTGCCGGTGAGGGTTTTTTCCAGGAACAGATAGAGCAGGATCACCAGTACCAGCACCGTTCCCACGATCCAAAGGGTTTGCGGGGTGACCGGAACCGGACCGAGCATGAGGGGATCATCTCCGGTGAAAGAGCTCACTTTGACGGCATCTTTGCCCCAGATCATGCTGGCCACGCCCCGGAGAAAGATCGACGCCCCGATCGTCAGGATGATCAGGCTGAGTTCGTCGGCGTTGCCCGCTCTCCGCACAAGCCCCCACTCGATGAGAAAACCGAGGAGAGCCACCAGCAACACGGTGGAAACAGCGGCCGCCCACAGGGGAAGACCCGCTTCCAGCAGCGTGTACAACAGCATCCCGCCCAGCATCACAAACTCTCCCTGGGCCAGATTGACCACCCTGGACACGCTGTAAATCGTGACAAATCCCAATGCCACCACGGCATAGGTGCTTCCGATCGTCACTCCGGTCCACAGAAACTGGAAAAATTCTTCCAAGGCATTCACTCCTCTCGTTGGGAAAATGAGGGGATGCAACCAAGGAGTGCCGTGCATCATGCAGAAAATATAGTGAAACATGAATAGTTGTTAAAAATAGTAGTTGAAATTGCAATGTTTTGTCAATAATGAAAACATTTCCTTTATATTAAAAGAAATTTTGAAATAATCAGCAGAACAATTGGATTCATCCATGGGACACGCACGTCCGATGCCGATGACTCCCGGTCAAATAAAAAACGCGCTGAAACATCAGCTCCATTCAAGCCCGACGGATCGGGTCGGCCGTTTTTGGAGCCGAAGATTCAGCACGTGAATGGTGCATGGCAAGTCATGCCGGCTTCGTCAGCCGAACAACAACTCTGAAATGCGGGGCAATCTCCCCAAGTGGGTCATGTAGGCCAACGCAAGAAAAACAACGATATGAACAAAGATTCCATACAAAACGACAAACTTCTTGTTTATGACAAGCTTATTGTCTATGACAACCTTAAAGTTTGGGGTCATGAACTTGGCTATGATGACAACATCCACCACACAGAGCAAGGCGACGATGACGAACAGAATCAGGTAATCCATCAAAATCAATCCCACCTTTTTTTGTCAAGGGTTCGACGCCGGCGTCATGGACATGGAATGTTTTCCCGGGCGGATTTATTCTGAAACTTTGTTTTTCGCCTGACTCATTGAGGAGGACCGCAATCACTTCTCCGCCAACAATTCCGTAATGCCCGGAATGAATCCGGTATATGTCAACAAAGCCAAAATCACGAACACAATGACATGGGCAGACATGACATAGACAAGAACCTGTTTCGGGAGTGATTTCAGGACAATCCAATCCACCAGAATGAAGATGACGAAAATGCCAAACAGAATCAGAATGTCGAGCAAGACCGGTCCCGCCTTTCGAAAATGCAACTGATTTAGTGAACTAACTATTATTTCTTTGAGTTTTATAGGAATACCTGTAGTGTAAAGAAGGTTTTGAAAGATTTTGATGGAATTAGCATGTAATGTGTGAACGTCACTGTTGGAAGACCGGACCGTGTCTAGAAGTCGAACGAGGGTGCGATGCGGGGAATCCCGTGATCTATCCTTGCATGGGGATGATGTTCCGACTCGTGAATCGAACAGACAGAATCAGGAGGAGACAGGCATGCCGCTGAAAAACTGGAATTGGTTTGAAAAGATCTGGCTTTTGTCATTTTCCGGCGTGGCACTCATTCTTTCCGTGCTTTGGAAGGATACGCTGTTCGGATTCTCCGTCTTTCTTTCCGGCGTGATTTGCGTGGTGCTGGCGGCGAAGGGCAGCATCTGGACGTATGCTTGGGGCATGTACAACACGCTGGGGCATGCGTGGATCAGTTGGCAAAGCGGGTTGTACGGAGAGACCATGTTGAATGCGCTTTATTTCTTCCCCATGCAAATCGTCGGATGGTGGCTGTGGAGAGAACGCATGAATGAAGAGACGGTGCAAATGCGCAAGATCTCGCCTGCAGGAGGAATCGCGTTGGGAGTGTTGTGTGCACTGGGCACCTGGGGGTACGGGTGGTGGCTGTCAACGCTTCCGGGGCAACAGACGCCGTACATGGATTCTCTCACCAACGTGTTGTCGGTGGCGGCTCAAATCCTGATGGCGCTTCGCTATCGGGAGCAGTGGGCGCTGTGGATCATCATCAACATGGTTTCCGTTGCGATGTGGAGCCTCCGCCTGACGGATGGTGCGGAAGAGGCGGCCACCATGGTGGCGATGTGGTCCGCGTACCTGGTGAACAGCGTGTACGGATGGATCTCCTGGAGCCGTGGCGCCGATCGGGACATGAAGGAAGAGAAACACAGGGAGCTGACGGCATGAGGATCAAGAGGACGGGCCTTACCCTGGGAAAATTCGCCCCCTTGCACAAAGGACACCAGTACATGATCGAGACGGCCCTTTCCGAAGTGGATGAACTGGTCATTCTGATCTATGATGCGGCGGAAACGGAAATTCCGCTCAGCGTGCGGGCGGAGTGGCTCCGCCGTCTCTATCCGCAAGCGGTGGTGCTGGAAGCGTGGGACGGACCGCAGGAAGTCGGAGACACTCCAAAGATCCGGACGATGCATGAAGAATACATTCTCCGGAGAATCAAGGGCCGGAGAATCACCCATTTCTATTCAAGCGAGTTTTACGGAGAACATGTCAGCCGGCGATTGGGGGCGATCAACCGTCAGGTCGACCCGGGCCGGACCGTCTTTCCGGTGTCCGGAACCCTGGTCCGGGAAGATCCCTTCAAATGGCGCGATTACGTGCACCCGCTCGTGTACCGGGATCTGATCACCGGCGTCGTGTTTCTGGGAGCGCCGTCCACGGGAAAATCCACGCTCGCGGAAGCGTTGGCCCGCAAGTACGGCACCGTTTGCATGCCCGAGTACGGCCGGGAATACTGGGAGGCTCACCAAGTGGACCGCCGCCTGACTCCGGAACAGCTGGTGGAGATTGCACGCGGTCATCTGGAGCGCGAAGAACGGCTCCTCACCTCGGCCAACCGGTATCTGTTCGTCGATACGAACGCCATCACCACGTACATGTTTTCCTTGGATTATCACGGATTTGCCCTGCCGGAGCTGGAAGAGCTCGCCCGGATGGCGGCGTCCCGTTATGATCTGGTCTTTTTGTGCGCGGATGACATTCCGTACGACGACACCTGGGACCGGTCCGGAGAAGTGAAACGAGCCGTTTTCCAGAAACGGATCATCGCCGATCTCAAACAACGGCGGATTCCGTACATCGAATTGCGCGGCAATCTGGATGAGCGGATCGCCACCGTGGAGCGGGTGCTGGCCCGCTTCCGCAAGTATGACAGCCTCGGGGAATGGGCGCTTCGCGGCATTGAGGGACGGATGTGACATGAAAAAGTGGCTGTGGTTTTTGGGGGGTTCAGCCCTGCTCCCCCTTTTGGGCTGGCTGAACTGGAACGGCTACATCTGGCACAATGAGTTGTTTGCCATGCCGTACGAAGTCCGGGGTTTGGATGTTTCCCATTATCAGGGGCGGATCGACTGGGAGCGGGTGGGGAAAGACGAGGACATCCGTTTTGTTTTCATCAAGGCGACCGAGGGAAAGACGCTGGTCGACCGGCGGTTCCGGGAGAACTGGAGTGGAGCGAAAGCCCAAGGGCTCAAGGTGGGGGCGTATCATTTTTTCACCACGAAAAGCACCGGGCTGGAGCAGGCGGAGAATTTCATCCGGACCGTCCCCAAGGAACCGGACAGCCTGCCACCGGTGATTGACGTGGAAATCCATCTCGGACACGATCGGAACAACATCCGGAACGAGCTGGAGACGCTTCGGTCCAGCCTGGAGAAGCACTACGGGAAAGCGCCCGTCTTTTATGTCACGTACGACACCTGGAGAACGTACATTTCCCGTGATTTCGGGGAACATCCGGTTTGGATTCGCGACATTTACACGCACCCGGACCTGGACGGAAAGGAGTGGCTGTTTTGGCAATACGCCAACCGGGGGCATGTCGACGGCATTGACACCTGGGTTGATTTGAACGCATTTCGAGGAAGTTTGGAGGATTTTGAAACCATGTTTCCTTGAAGGATTCGCGTCTTCTGTTTGGACATGGATGGCCGCCCGCAAGTCGGGCGGCTTTTTTTTTGTGGCTGCCATTCCGACACCGTTCCAATAAAAAGATAATATTTTTCCGGTTGCTTTCCGAATGAATGAAAACGATTACGGGTTTCTATATGAAAAATTTTATTGATCATTTATTTACAACGATTTTTGAATTCATTTATAATCTATTTTAAAAATTTGTTGTAAGATGAGGTGACCGGTTTGAACCCCTTCAAAAAGCTGGAAGATTTTCTGATGAAAGACGTCGTGAGCGGTTTGCTGGACATTATCACCCCACTGGCCATCATTGGAATCTTGGTCAGTGCCATCGGCATGTATCTGTCCACGGAAGAACATAACCGGGAACGTTTCAAGAAGAGCCTGATTTCCATTTCGATCGTCACCATCATTGCCTTCATGGCTCAGGGAATCATCAAATGGTTGGAAGTCAAATTCTGAGGAGGGGTTGAATTGCAGGAACAAAAGCGGTTCAAAATCCCCAATCAGATTGATTCGAGCATACATATCTGGAGATTTGTCAGATTGAAAGATTTGATCATTTTGACGCCACCGGTTGCCGTTTCGGTGGTGTTGTTTATGTATGTCCTGCCGGATCTTCCGTTTCAGATCCGCTTTTTTTTCAGTGTGTTGCCGTCTCTGACGACGGCTTGCCTGATCTTCATCCGGCCCATGGAACGGAAAAACATCACGCTCTTTGACTACATCCGGTACAAAGTCGAGTATGACCGCAGGCAGCGGATCTATTATTTCAAAAAACGAAGATAGGGGGGAGAGTCGTTGGCGAAAAAGAAGAAAGCTCCGGAAATGACCGTTCAGGATTTGATTCCTGTCCGGAACATCTACGATTCGATGATCGAAACCACGGACAATCGCTTGGTCAAAGTGGTGTCCGTGACCGCGGTCAACACGCATCTCATGAGTCATTCCGAAGTGAGAGAGGTGCTGGAAGGATATGAAAACTTCCTGCGTTCACTGAAAAAGCCCATCCAGATCGCCCGGGTGTCGGAACCGGTGAATCTGAAAAAGTACATTGCCTCACTGACGGACCGGCTGAAGACGACAACCAACCCGTTCAAGCGACGCATGCTGGAGAGTTACATTGAATACGCCGAACAGCTTCAAAAAGACCGGGACATGATCAAGCGGAACCGGTACATCATCATCGACGAGCCGTTCTCCGGGGAAGCGGACAAAGAAAAAGCCGTCCGCGAGCTGAAACGCCGCGTGGATGAACTCAGGCTGAATCTGGAGGACATGCTTTTCCGGCAAAAGCTGGAGGTTCACGTGCTGACGGACCAGGAACTCCGAAAATACCTGCACATGCTCTTTGACTACGAAAATGCTCAATTGTATCACATGGAAGACAGGAAAGAGTATCCGTACATCATCGGACCGAGAAACCTGTTGGAAACCGCGGAAGCCATCCGGAAACGGGAAGAACTCTGATCGGGGGTGAAGCGCATGTTCGGCTGGTTCAAAAAGAAAAAAGAGGAGCCGACGCAAACGTTGGAAAGTCTGATCGGGGACAATCGGGGCTTCCTGGACATCATTTCTCCGGACAGCATCGAGGAGCAACCCAACTATATCCGGTTGGGCGGCAATTATTGCCGGACTCTCTGCGTCTCCTATTTCACCAACGACGTGCAGGCCAATTTCCTGCAAAACCTGCACAATATTCCCCATAACGTGTCCATCATTCATCACATCGAGCCCACGGACAGTGAAGCGATGATCAAGTCTTTGAACCGTGCGGTCATCGAATACCGTTCCCGGCTCAACGAGCCCGGCCTCCGGCCGATGGACGAGATCCGCATCACCAATGACCTGAAAGACGCGGAGATCTTGCTGGACAACCTCACTTCCGGCCGGTCGCAAATGTTCAACGAACACATGTACATCCACATCCAGGCAAGCAGTCTGGAAGAGCTGAATGAAGTCACGCTGCTGGTGAGAAACCACGTCAGCAAGACGATGAAACTGCTGATTCCCCATTATCGGATGTTGCCGGCCTTTCAATCGGTGCTGCCGCTGAGACAAAACCTTCTCAGTGACATGACATACAGGAACTTTGACACGGAATCCCTGTCTTCCCTGTTTCCGTTCGACGAGTGTGAGATTTTCTCCGAGAAAGGCATCATCAAGGGGAAAAACCTGAAAACCAACAGCATCGTCATCGTGGACCATGATCAGTTGCTGAATCGCAATGAAGTGGTCATCGCCACCAGCGGCGGGGGAAAATCCACCTATTTGTTCGGGGACATGATCCGTCGGTGGATGCAGGGAACCGTGATCCGGGTGGTGTGTCCGAAAGGGGAATTCGGAGACAAGGCCAAACAGCTGGGCGGGGAATGGGTGAAGATTTCCCCGTTGAACGGCAACATCATCAACCCGTTCGAGATCATGTACTCCTTGATCCCGGAGGATGAAACGGGAGAAAAAGTGGCCGCGTCGCTGCTGCACCAGAAGATCAGCCGCCTCAAAACCATGTTCACCCTGATTTACAAGGACCTGAAAAACAAGCAGGTGGAACTGGCGCTGCTTGAAAAATTGCTGGTGGAATTGTACGCGGACAAGGGAATCACCTGGGACACGGATTTTTCGACCAAAGGGCGCGAAGATTTTCCTATCATGATCGACCTGTACCGGAAAATCGCGCAGAAGATGGAAGAATCGGAGCAGTACCGGTTGCTGGAGGACCTGTATCAGGTGCTCTATCCGTATGCGGAAGGATCCTACGCCAAATGTTTCAACGGATACACCAACGTGGACCTGTCCAATGATTTCATTGTCTTCGATATTTCCGATTTGCGGGATGAGTCGGATTTGCAACAGGTGGCCATGTTCAATATCCTCACCTTCCTTCAGGATGACGCGCTCAAGGACAAAACGACCGTCACGCAAATTTACGTGGATGAAGCCCACGTGCTCGCCGACCCGCGAAATCCGCTGGCCATGAAGTTCTTGTCCAACATGTACAAGCTGATCCGTTCGTTCCAGGGAGGCGTGACCAGCGCCACGCAGCAGGTGGGGGACTTCCTGTCCGCCGTCGAGGGATCCCGGAACTACGGGGAAGCGGTGATTCTCAACTCCATCTCCAAACTGTATCTTCCGATGCTCCGTGAAGAGATGAACGCCATCATGCAGCGGACTTCCGAGGTGTTTTCGGAAGAGGAGCAACGGTTGCTGGTGGTCAAGGAGGAGGAGAAAGGAAAAAGTGCCGGTCGGGGCATTTATGTGGTCGGCTCCAAGAAAGTCAACCTGTATGTGGAGCTCACACCGGAAGAATTGAAAATCTGGGATCCGAAATGGTACCAGCGCAAATACGGTCGCAAAGGGGACACCATGTGATTTCAAAAGCCCTGGTGATCAAAGAACTGATCAGGTACGGAGCGTATGTGGCACTCGGCTTGTTGGTTGTGATCATATTAGGGGTTTTCGGCAGCAGCGATGGTTCAGAGCAAGTCGCGGAAGCCGTCCATTGCCGACCTTCCGGCCAAACTCCCACCGTGGAGGAATTGAACAAAAAACTCCTCGGGAAGGGAGTTTTTGAGGGGAAAGCGGATGCCTTTATCGAAGCGGGAAAACGTCACGGGGTGGATCCCGTGCTCGTGGCGGCCATCGCCTTCCACGAGACCGGAATGGGTACTTCCCATATGGTACGCACCAAGAACAACCCGGGGGGATTGTATGCCAACGGGGGCTTCATGGAGTTTCCCACCTTGGACGACGGGATCGACAAAATGACCGAAAATCTGGCGAAGAATTACATCCGGCAAGGCCTCAAGACACCGGAACAGATCGGCCCCAAATATGCCCCGGTTCCCGATGAAAACGATCCGAACGGGCTGAACCGGCATTGGATTCCCAATGTGATCAGGTATGTCAATCAACTCGGGGGTCTGTCCTATGACTGTTCTCCTGTGGATCTGGAAAATCTGGGTCCGGTTTCCGCAAGCGGATTTCTTCGACCGATACCGACGAATTTCCGGATTACCAGCAAGTTCGGACCTCGGTGGGGCCGAATTCATACAGGGCTGGATTTTGCATGCCAGGGAGGGGTCACCCCGATCGTGGCTTCCAAAAGTGGAAGAGTGGCGGCTTCCCTGTTCGGGACACCGGGATCCGGGTTCTTCGGATACGGCGAAGTGGTGCTGGTGGATCACGGAGGCGGGGTCCAAACGTTGTACGCCCACATGACCCAAAGGAATGTGAACGTCGGCGATCAGGTGGCGCAAGGACAACAACTGGGCATTTGCGGTTCCACCGGCAACAGCACCGGTCCTCATCTGCACTTTGAAGTTCGGATCAATGGTGGAAGGTTTGATCCGCTGCCATTTTTGGAGCACTGAACGGAAAGGGTGATTGGGTGAACAAAGCCCTGGTTTACGGTACGATCTTG
The DNA here is from genome assembly GCF_003856495.1 of Staphylospora marina. Taxonomy (GTDB): domain Bacteria; phylum Bacillota; class Bacilli; order Thermoactinomycetales; family Thermoactinomycetaceae; genus Staphylospora; species Staphylospora marina. The sequence goes on from NZ_CP034118.1 coordinate 523,952, forward strand.
GGGGCGCTGTTGGTCGTTTCCCTGACCGGCAACGCCGTTTTGTACTCGGAGAACAGCCGGCTCAAAGAGACGGTGGACAAGCTTCAGGAGCACGATCGGGCCACCGGGGTTGCCAGGGAGTTCGTTCTTGCCCTGATGGGAAAACCGGGTCCGGAACAGGAGAAGAACATCCGGGCCATTTCCACAAGAAAAGCCCAAAACAAAATCTTTGAAGAGGATCCGCACGGCGAACAGGGACCGGCCGAGGGAGTGGAACCGTCCGTCACCATTATGAGGACCTACTGGAACCGGGTGAACACGGACAAAATTAACGTGATCGTCCGCTTCCGCATCGACTTCAGCGTCGGAAACGGCGGTACGACGGGTTTGTATGAAATGGGAGTGGACGTGATCCGGGAGGGGGATGGTTGGAAAGTGGACGATTATGACTTCGAGGAGATGCAAGGAGAAAGCGACCGGCCGGGAGGGGGAGATCATGAGTAGGCTCCGGAAGTGGCTCCTTCTGTTCTGCATGTTTGCGGTTCTCCTGATCATCAATCCCGGCGTCGCCAGTGCGGAAGAGATCGATTTCAAATGCGGTACATTTGATCCGGGGTGCCATATCGATCAGTGGTTGGCGAATATTGCCGTATCCACCACGAAAAAAGGGGTTGAATTCATTGCGAATCTGGCCAAAGAACCGAGTAAGTTACTCAGTAATACAAAGGTAAGAGAATTTAAAGGATATTTTGAAAAAGCGGCTTGGTCATTCATTACGGTTTTTTTCCTCTTCCATCTGGTGCGGGTCCTTGCCATGTACTGGGTGGATGAAGATTTGGTGCTTTTCAAACGGATGTTGGTCAAGTTGATCATTACGGTGACCATGTGTACCGGATATACATGGGCAATGACTGAGATGACAGCAGTCGCCAATGATACCATGATGGGGTTCGCGAAATTGGAGTTGTCGGTCACTCGAACAAATTTGTTGTTACAGGTGTTTAAAATACAACGGGGGTTCGTCATCATTTTGGCCCTGATATTTGCCATCTTGTTGATCATTGTGGCCATTCAGGTGGCCATCCGGGCAGCGGAGTTGGCGTTCCTGTTCATTTCCGGTCCCTTTGCCATCGCCACCAATCTGAATGAAAATTTCAATCTGTTTCCCGCATGGTGGCGAAGCTTGTTGTCAATTCTGATTACCCAGGTATTCCAAATCATCATGCTGTCCCTCACCATCCAGTTGTTCAGCGATGTGCGCATCGATAACGATGCCAGCCTGACCAATTTCATCTGGGGAATGGGGATGATGGTTCTCACCCTTAAATCACCTTCGTACCTCAAGGAATTGATGTACTCCACGGGAGCTGGGCAAGCAGTGGTCGGAGCAGCCGCAAAGTCCGGGATGGAGATGGGAAAAGCCGTGTTGAGCCGGCTGATGAGAAAATGAATAACCAGGAGAGATCCTCTCCTGGTTATTGTTTCTTCTTGTATGTGCATTTAAGTTTGCCATCAACCAGAAGCAACGTACCATCTTCCTGAAGTTTAAGCTCAATGACTTCAGTCAAGACCTTCAGATCATATGTATATTTGTCGCCTTCCAGTTTTTTGATCGTCCCGGTAACGTCATCATTGTCTTCTCGTTCCATATGGAGCAATCCTTTTTCATAAAATATCAGTTCAATGGGGCAGAGCCAATTATCATTGGTTATGCGGGTCCATTCCCCGATAAACTGATCTTCGTCTTGGGAACATCCCGTGACGGACATGAGAGCCAACACCGAAATGACAAGGAACACCCACGCGTTTCTTTTCAATTCTGACATCCTTTCAGAGCGTTCAGAGCGTTGCTAGGTATATTCAAGCATTCATATCAACATGAAATCGTTGATTTTTTTGAATGGATATCCTTCTGCGTGAATGAGTAGTATCCATGTTCCAAGAGGGAAATAACAAGTAGGATTGATTTCCTCGTCATTGTTTCTTCTTGTATATGCATTTCTCCTTACCGTCTCTTGACAAGAACACAGTCTGATCTTCCTGAAGTTTGAGCTGAATGACTCTTGTTTCGACCTTCAGATCAAATGCGTAATTGTCGTTTTCCATCTTCTTGATGGTACCGGTATAATCCATGCCATGATCAATCACCAAGGTGAGCAAGCCATTTTCATAAAATTTCAGTGCGGAAGGGCAGATGGGATCATCATCATTGATGCGGGTCCATTCACCGCGAAACTGATCTTCGTCTTGGGAACATCCCGTGACGGCCGCGAGAACCAGCACCGAAATGAAGAAAAGCACCCAAGCGTTTCTTTTCAATTCCGTCATCCTTTCTTTCATGGAGGAACGACTGGCTGCGTTATTTAATTTTACTTTGACATTGTTGTTTTTGTACAGTAAAATTTTTCGGCATGATCCAAGATATTGAAATATTTCTCGGGAGGGGAACCATGACGGCGTGGGACGTGTTGCGGGATCGTGTGAGTGACGGTGTGGCGGAGCTGCTCGCGGAATGGTTCCGCTTGTGGCTGGAACGAAAACACCGGGAGAACAGGTCGGCGGAAGAAGCATACGCGGCACACAGGGAAACGCTGAATTCACTGGAGGAGCGGGTAAAAAAAGAGCTCAAGGATCACGAACGGCAACCTTCCGATGCCGTTCTGACCAAGGCGGAGGCGTTCGTGTCCCTCAAAACGATGGAACGGGAAGAATGGGTCCTCGAGTTCGAACAAGCCCGGCAGACCTCCATCCAAACGGGGAGATCCGCGGAAGAAACGTTTCATGAGCGTCTGAAAGCCAGACTGATTCATCAGGTCATGGACCGTCCTGCCGGTACGTTGGTTCAGGTGAACGCAATCGTGGAACGGGTGGAGAAAGTCAAGCGAAATCTGTGGAGCATGGATAAAGACATCAACGAACGTCTCGGCCATCTGTACCGGATGCACATGGAAGGGAAAATCGGCAAAGAAGAGTTTGTCGGGAAGCGGGACGAATTGTTGAAAGACAGAGATGCCGTTCTGCTTCGGAAAGACAAGTGTTTGGGACTGGAAAAAAGGCTTCAACTGAAGCTGCAGCAGGAACTTCAATCCATCAGTCCGGGAGTGCGAACGGAGAGACTGAGTCTGCGTCAGACGTGGGAACGGATCGCGATTATCAAATCGGGACAATTGATCCACGCGGTGGAAGGCAAGAGGGAAACTCCGGATCAGGAGCGAACGTCCGACCGATCCCGGTCTGATCAAGATCGTTCCCGACCGGACAGGGACGCAGGCAGTAAGGATGCTATTTCTTTGGAACGATGAATGAAGGTTTTCCTGATCAGGGAAGGGGAGGACATGGTGCGATGCAAAAAGCCGACATGCGAAGTTTGATCGGCGCCCTGGTCGCGACATTGCTCGCGGTGGCGGGAGTGGAGTGGGTGTTGATTGCCTTGATCGCCACTTTTCCCGCGTTGGACCAATTTCAGGGCGCCTTGCTTTCTCTCTCACCGGAGATGCTCGAGCGGGCATTCCGTGAACGAATGTTTCTCACGCTGCAAATCGGTGTGGCCGGAGGGGCTGTCTGGTTGTTTTTCCGGCTGCTCAAGATGTTCGGAGGGGATGGCCGTTACCGGAACGCGGCGGATTACGGAGCATACGGAACCAGCCAGGAGAGCAGGCCGGAGGAGATTTTTGACGACCGGCAGTTTTGCAAAAGAACCTGGAACAAATCACCCGAGCGAAATCTGGAAAATCCGCGGGGACTGATTTTCGGCCTGTTGGACGGACGGCCCGTCATTCTGCCGGAGAACACCTCCATTCCCAACCGCAACGTGTTTATCGTGGGACCACCGGGATCGGCCAAAACGCAAGGATATGTGCTGACCAACATCATTCACGAGCGCGATCGGTCCATGGTGGTCACGGACCCCAAAGGAGAGATTTTCGAAGCGACGTATCGCCTGAAAAAGGAACAGGGGTATGAAGTCCGTCTGGTCAACTTCAAGGAGATGAAAGTCTCCGACCGCTATAATCCCATCGATTACATCACCAAGGAAGTGGATGCCGAGCAGGTGGCCACCACCATCGTACTCAACGCCCAACAGGACCAGAAGGCGGATTTCTGGACCCGGGCGGAAGTCGCTCTGCTGAAAACGCTGCTCCTTTACGTGAAGTATCACTGCCCGGAAAATCCGACCATGGCGAAGGTGAAGGAAATCCTGACCGTACACGGGCAGACGCCGGAACAGATGGACGAGTTTTTCGCCAGGCTTTCTCCGGACGATCCGGCCTATCGGGCCTATCAAATCGTCCGGATGGCCCAGGATCGGACGAGAGCCTCGATATTCATTTCGCTCGGGATCACCTTGAGCAAATTTGACAGCAATGATGTCCGCCGGTTCACGTCCACCAGCGATTTCCGCTTCGATGACATCGGCAAAAAGAAAATGATTTTGTATGTGATCCTCCCCGTGGCCGACTCCACCTGGGAGCCGCTCATCAGCACCTTCTTCAACCAGCTGTTCCAACGCCTGTACGACGTGGCGGACCACCACTTCAACCGTTTGCCGGTGCCGGTCAATCTGTTCCTGGACGAATTTCCGAACCTCGGGAAAATCCCGGGCTACGAAGAGATTCTCGCCACCTGCCGAAGCTACGGAATCAGTTGCAGCACCATCGTGCAGTCGTTCGGTCAGCTGATTGACAAATACAACAAGGAAAAGGCCGAGGCCATCCTGGCCAACTGCTCGCTCCGTCTCTTGCTGGGAGTCAACGACAAATTGACGGCCGAGTATTTCAGTGAACTGATCGGAAAAACCACGATCAAAACGTCTTCGTCGTCCGTTTCCAAAGGCAAGGGCGGAGGCAGTGAATCCAGCTCGGAAAGTTTTGCGCAGCGAAACCTCTACACGCCCGACGAACTGATGCGAATGGAACGGGACACGTCCATTCTGCTGGTGACCGGGTTGAACCCGATTCGCTTGAAAAAGATATTTCAGTTCCGGTTCTTCAAAGGGTTGTTGGGGGATCACAACAAAACCAGCCGCTTTGATTTTTTGAAGCTGGAGCGGGGAGAGGCTTGGATCGAGGACGAAACGAAAACCCTGTCGGCCAGGGAGACACCGACGCCGGTCCGAACGGAACCCGTCCGAAAAGAACCTGACCGCCCGGAATCGCAACAGATGGAAGAGATGACCATGGAAGACCTCGACGCGTTGATCGCAGACCTGGAAAAACAGGTTGAGGAAATTGAACGGAAACAGCTGCAGGAGGAAGAACAATCCGCAGTCGGGTGACAACATCCAAGAAACAAATCACGGAGACAGGGGGATGTGGGATGAAACGCATACCAATGGGAGACGGGACTCTGACCATTGACGGAGATCAGATCTTCTATCGCATTCCCGCGAAAGATTGCAACGTGACCCGCGAAGAGTTGATTGAAATCGAGGATTTACCGGGCATCGGTTTCCGGGCAAAAGCCCGGTTTACGGAAGACGAAAGCCAGTTGGAGTTGCACTTTGTTCCCGAGGAGAAATTCGTACCGTTTGATCGGATCCGCAACGATTGGTTTCAGGACGTTTCCGTCCGGCTGACCATTTCGCGCAACTTGCTGCTGATCGCCGACTATTTCATGCACAGGCCGCAATGGGTCACGCTGTTTCACCCCATGAATTTCTTCGTGCACGAGCAAGACGGCACCGTGTTGGTCCTTTACCGGGGACTGAAGGGACAGATGCCGGCACCGGGATATGAGGAAGAATCGCTGGCGGAACAGGTGAAGCGGCTGATTCTGCTCCTGTTCACCTCTTCAAAGTATGAGGAGCTCTTGCTCAACGGGAACAGTTATGCCGCTCGCCGGTTGATCGAAGCCTACCGCCCGCTCGTCAGGAAATTGCTGAAGGCCCGCGAGTTGGAAGAGTTGCAGCAAGTCATGGACGAAGCGATCGAAGAACATGCGCGGGAGATGGAACAGAAGGAAGAGGCTTCCCAGGCGGCCGGAGCTTCGGAGAAAAAACCGATCCCCTGGCTTCCCGTGGCGGGCGGGGTGGTCGGGCTGTTGGCGCTCATGGCGGTATTGTGGATGGATCCGGAGAGCGCTCCCCCGGAAGAATCGGCCTTGCCAAGGGAGTATGTGGACAGTCTCCGGGCGATGGCCATCCGCGATACCCGGTGGCTCACCCGTTCCCTGGAGCAACTGGATGATCAGGAACTGAAATCCCTGAGCCCGGATGACCGGCAAAGTGCATTGGAACTTCTTGTGTTCATCGGGGACATCGACCGCGTGAACAAAGTGGATCCGGAGTTTATGGCGAATTTCGCGCGGAAAGAGCAAAAGATCAAAGAGCTGCGATTTGAAAAAGCCGTCTATCAAAAAGACAACGGATTGATCACCGAACTGTGGAACCAGATTTACCTGACTCCCCGCCGTTACAAAATCGCCGTGGAGGCTTTCGCCCATCTCGGCAAGTATGAAGAGGCAAAGAAAACCGCCGAACAAAGCAAAGACCACCGTCTGGTGGAATGGGTGCAAAAACAACAATCACAGCAGCAATCCGGCGGTCAACAAAAGGCGAATCCGTCAACACCACAGCAGACATCGACCCAAAAAAACTCGTGAACGGTCTTGCTCCGCATTGCTGAACAGACTGAAAGGAATGATCAGAAGAATGAGAGGGATCTTGCACTCCGGGGTACGAATGATCGATCCAACCGTGGGGACGAAGACATGGGTTTGAACATGTAATAAAAAAATGAATCAACAAGGAGGATTTATGATGTTGAAATTTGACGAAGAGGTAATGAAAAGGGAATTAATGAAGCGGCTCAATTATGGCGAAAGAGGGGCTGAATCTGTCATGGAAAAGTTGCGGAATCTGGATGATCAACTGCAGCCTGTCTTGGATCGATGGCTGGAAGGGGAAGATGAACCGGATGTGGCCGTCAATGGAGTGACGTTGGGGATGGTCAGGAAATACATTGACCGTAATTTCTATTGGGCCATGCGTTATCTCTCCAGTTTTGCGGAGTCTGCAGAATTTGCAGCATTATTTCTCGAGGATCCGATACAATTCGGAAGAATACGTTGACGGGGAGAGGGGCTCCGCGATGCTCAAATTTGACGAAGAGGTATTGAAGAGAGAATTGATGAAACGGCTCAATTATGGCGAAAGCGGAGCTGAATTTATCATGGAAAAGTTGCGGAATTTGGATGACCGACTGCAGCCTGTCTTGGATCGTTGGCTGGAAGGGGAAGATGAACCGGACGTGGCTGTCAACGGAGTGACGCTGGGGATGGTGAGGAAATACATAGACCGCGATTTCCTTTATGCGATGATCAGATTATCCCGTTATGCAGAATCAGAAGAATCTGCGGCACGCTTTCTCAATAATCCTGAGCGGTTCAGAATGAGAAGATGACGTGGAACAAAGGAGGAATTCACAATCCTGCGCTTTGATGAACAGGCTTTGAAAAGGGAATTGGTGAAGCGGGCCGGTTATCCCGAAGAATCAACCGAATATGTCATTGAAAAATTGAGGAATTTGGACGATCGTCTTCAGCCGGTCCTGGATCGCTGGCTGGAAGGGGAAGATGAACCGGACGTGGCCGTCAACGGAGTGACGTTGGCGAAGGTGAGGAAATACATGGACCGCGAGTTTCTTCGTGCGATGATCAGATTATCCCGTTATGCAGAATCAGAGGAATTCGCGGCACGCTTTCTCGAAGATCCGGATCGGTTCAGAATGAGGAGATGTGATGTGAGCCGGCTGCGATTTTCCTGGGTGGAAGCAAACCAATACAGGAGAGGGGACGATCATGGCCAGCGGAACTGAGAATCAGATGCAACGGCAGAAGATCATCGGTTGGATTTCGCTGGGGGGAGGAATCGCCGGGTTGATGGCGTTGATGATGATGTTGTTTTCCGGCGGTTCGGAAGAACCCGTTCATGCCGAGGGATCCCTCCCGAGGGAATACATTGATGCGTTGCGGGCGGTTTCCGCCAGAGATTACCGGCTGATGAGTGAGGAATTGGCCAAGCTGGACGTTGAGGAGCTCAAGGCGCTGTCTCCCGAAGACCGGAAGTCGGCGTTGGAAATGCTCCTTTTTATCGGGGAAGTCGACAAGGTGAACCAGACGGATCCCGAATTCCTGGACCGTTTGGCCGAGACGGATCCGTGGGTGGGGGAATTGCAGTTTGAAAAGGCGGTTCACATCGGAAATGCGAAAGCGATCGCCGGCATGTGGAAACAGACGTACATGACTCCCCGGAGATATAAAATCGCGGTGGAGGCTTGCGTGAAAATCGGTGATTGGCAAAACGCGGAAGAAGCCGCCAAGTCGAGCGGAGACCAAACGCTGGTGAATTGGGTTCAGGAGCAAAAACAGAAACAAACGCAGCAAAAGCCGGCCGGACAGAATTCGGCGCCGGCGGGTTCTTCCTGAGCCGCGCCATGTCCGTGACAGAGACGCTTCCCGAATGGGGAGCGTTCTTTTTATTTGAGAGTGAATATTCATTATTGTGTTGATTAATAAGAATATATACTTAAAATAGTAAATACAAGCGAATTGGAAGAGAGAAAGGGGCAGATGACATCATGAAGGGAACCATGATGAATTATCCGCTGACCTTGCCGCATCTTTTGGAGAGGGCCCGTCTGATTCACGGCTCCGCCGAAATCGTTTCGCGCATGCCGGACAAAAGCTTGCACCGGTATACGTATGACGATTTTGTGCGCAGGGCCAAGTCACTGGCCAAGGCATTGATCCAGGCGGGACTTCGCAAGGGAGACCGGGTGGGAACGCTGATGTGGAACCATTATGTCCATTTGGAGGCGTATTTCGGCATTCCCGTCTCCGGAGGAGTGTTGCACACGCTGAATCTTCGTCTGCATCCGGATGAAATCGCATACATTGCCGGACACGCCGAAGATCGGTTCCTGATCGTGGATGATGTCTTGCTGCCTCTTTTGAAACGATTTGAGGACAAGCTCCGGGTGGAAAAAATCATCGTGGTGCCGCTGACCGGCCAGCCCGTCCCCGAGCCGTACACGGATTATGAAGCGTTCATTGCGGGAGCCGGATCCCCGGATGATTTCGAATACCCCGACCTGGACGAACAGGATGCGTTGGGAATGTGTTACACGTCCGGGACGACGGGAAGACCGAAGGGAGTCGTTTACTCGCACCGGTCCATGATTCTCCATTCGTTCGCTTGTGCCATGACGGATACCATGGGCCTGAGCATCAAGGATTCTGCCATGCCGGTGGTTCCGATGTTTCACGTCAATGCCTGGGGGCTGCCGTTCACGCTGACGATGGTGGGCTCCAAACAGGTCTATCCCGGTCCGCATTTGGATCCCGTCAGCCTGCTGGAATTGATGCAGCATGAGCAGGTGACGTTTGCGGCGGGTGTTCCGACGATTTGGTTCGGGATCCTGCAGGAGTTGGAGAAGAATCCGGGTCATTGGAAATTGCAGGACGGGTTGAGAACGGCGGTGGGCGGATCAGCCGCTCCCGAATCGATGCTCCGGGGAATGGACCGACACGGTGTCAGGGTGATTCATGCCTGGGGAATGACCGAAACGGCTCCGGTCGGAACGGTGGGCATTTTGAAGCCGCATCTGTTGAAGCGTTCCGAAGATGAGCAGTATGCCTGGCGGGCCAAGCAGGGCATTCCCGTGCCGTTCGTCGAGATTCGGGTGGTGGGGGAAAACGGAGAGGCTCCCTGGGACGGCAAGTCGATGGGAGAGCTGGAAGTGCGCGGTCCCTGGGTGGCGGCCGCCTACCACAACTTGCCCGATGGTTCCGATTCCTTCACGGAAGACGGATGGTTCCGGACCGGAGACGTGGCGACGATCGATGAGGAAGGGTACATGAAAATCACCGACCGGACGAAGGATCTCATCAAATCGGGCGGTGAGTGGATCAGCTCCGTCGATCTGGAAAACGCGATCATGGCCCATCCTGCCGTGAAGGAAGCCGCCGTGGTGGGAATTTCCCATCCCAAGTGGCAGGAACGACCGCTGGCCGTGGTGGTCAAAAAAGAGGGAGCCGACCTGACGCTGGAAGGGCTTCATGCGTTTCTCGCTCCGAAATTCGCCAAGTGGTGGTTGCCCGATGAAATGGTGTTCGTCGATGAAATCCCCCGGACTTCGGCAGGAAAGTTCCTCAAGTCCCGATTGAGGGAAGAGTACAAGGATCTGTATTCGGGCGGTTCGGCGAGCTGACGGAACAGCCGTTGGCCCGCCTTCACCCTGCTGACGGCGGATGTTGTCCGTCCGATTCGGACGCGCGGTGAATCTCGTACGCGGCACGGATTCCCGACTGGATGGCGCCTTCGATCCACGCACGGACCGTGGAGGTGTGTTCGCCCGCGAAATGAACCCTGCCTTCCGGAACCGCGATATAAGGTCCCAGCTCGGATTCCTGCCCCGGCTTGAAGACGACGAAACCTCCCCCGATAAATGGATCCTGGATCCAACTTTTCGAACGGCCGGTCACAAAGTCGCGGTACACCACGTCCCCGTGAATCCGGTGCAGGTTTCGGAGCGCCAGTCTCAGGCGTTCTTCTTCCGGCTGGCTGTTCCAGGGATGGGTGTCGTCTTCCCAGGTATAGCTGGCAAGGACCACTGCGGGAGTGGGCGTGCCGATTCCATGACTGGGATAATACGTAAAACGGGTGGGCAAGTCCGTAACGGTCTGACCTCCATCCATGCCTTCCCGTTCCCAAAAACGGGTTTTGAATTCGATGCCCACCTTGGTGGCCGGGACGTAGTGCAGCGTCCGGATGGCTTTTCGCTTGTAGTAGGAGAAAGCGTCATAGGGTTCCACGGTCACCGAGCGGAGCATCGAAAACGGAATGGCGATGATGACGTAATCCCCGGTCCAGGAAGAAACGGCGCCGGTGCGCGTGTTTTCCGTGTAGAGCGTGACCTCTTCTCCGTGGGAAGCGATGTGAAACAGTTTTTCCCGAAAGCGGACAAGCTCTTGGACTTCCTTGTACATGCTGCGGGGAAGTCGGTCCATGCCTCCTTCGATGAAATCGTACGAAATCGTGGGATCGAGGAATTGGCTCAAAATCCGGATATTGTCCAGAAATGAGAGTTCCGCCAACCCCTGCACGTCCAGGAGGACCCGGACCATGTCGACCGCTCCGGTGGAAAGCTCGATGCCGTACGGATTGTCTTTGAGGAATGAGTCGAAGGGGAGGCTTTCCAGTCTTCGGGTCAGTTCCGGCCGAAGCTCGGGCCGGGTGCGGTGATAGAGATCGTTCACCTGCCGGATGATGTTCCTGACCAGTTCTTCCGCCGTCTTTCCCCGTTCATTGGGGGCCACGGGATATCGGAGGATGTCGGGGTTCCCCTCATAATCCTTCCGCCTCACTTTGACGCCGTTGACGTAAATCCGGTCTTCCGGGGTGCTGTTGATGAAAGGCTTCAGGGACAATCCGAATTTGCGGATGTATTCCCGGATCAGCTTGTGAGTGGATGGGATGCGCATCGCTCCCGCTTCAAAGAATTGGCCGGGTGAAAACGGTCTCCGAATCGTGTATACCCTTCCGCCGATCCGGCAGGACGCTTCCAGAATCACCACCCGGTATCCTGCTTGTTTCAACAAGGAACCGGCCGTCAATCCCGCCATTCCCGCCCCGACAATGACCACTTTTTCGGGGCTGGTGGCCATGCCGAGCCCTTCACGGACGATCGAGACCATTTGCTCGATGGAAAGTTCCGCCATCCGGGTTTCCTCCCCTGTACGCGTATGTTCGGTGGCTGCCGCCGCTCCGCGGATTCCGGGATCCGACCCGGTCGCGGGGCTTTTTTGATTTCCGTGCAAACGTCCATGACGCCATTTCATGTTTATGTCGTGCCGCCCGTTTTTTTCAAAAAAAAAAGAGCCGGATCAGGCACCCGGAGTTCATGTCACGGGTTCTGATCCGGCCGGAAGTCATTCTTTCCGTCCCGCGTTTTCGAACGATCCCGTCGCCAATCGTTTTTGTTTGGACGGTCCGAACGGGAACGGTCATCCTCATTCCGCGGTTCCGTACGGTTTGCGGAAGAGTTCTCTCCGTCCTCCGCTTCCGAACGGGAAGGACGTTTCTTTTTTTGGGCGGAGGGAGTGTCGGCGTTCTCCTTGTCCGTCAAAGAGGTTTCCGTCTTCCCGGATTCTTTTTGGATTCCGGTTTGGTTTCGCGTCTTTTCTCCGGCGGAGGGACGAATCGCTTTGGAATCGGAGGAAGTTTGTTTCCCGGGACGGGGAGGAGTGGATTCCATATGCGTCCATCCGGATTCAGGCGTAAGGGGGCGATCGGAAGCCGGTTTGAAATAAATCTCCTTGGCCAAAGCCCCGCCGCTCAGGACGATGAACAATCCGACCAGGATGAAAGCCCCTCCGATCAACCGGATCGAAGAGGGGAGTCGAACTTTTCGGAACATCACCCGCTCCGGATGAATGACCGAAATCACCCCCACTCCCGCCGCACAGACTCCCAACAGAAGCAACATCACGGGAGAAAAGAAGAAAAAGGACATGACGGCGAGCAACAGCAGGAGCAATTGAAAGAACCGGATCATCCGCAAAGTCTCCTTATTTGCAAACGCTTGCCTGTGTTAGAATGTTTTTCAATGAAATCTATATCTAACTCTATCAATTCCAACTGGCAGGAACAATGATTTCTGAAATATTTCGATCAATTGTCGGAGATTTCCAATGGAGACGGGGCAAAGGGAGCTTGTCATTGGAACTGCCATGAATATGTGCAAGGATGGTGTGCGATGAAGCGAAAAATCGCCGGATTTTTGTTCGCGCCCTTTTTCGTCGGGCCTCCCGTCAAAAGGGCTGTGGCTGCTTCCGTCGGTTTGTTGTTGGCCGGAGTCTCCCCGGAAGGGTGGGGAATCTGGCTGTTGTTGGTGTTGGCTTGGTTGTTGGGTCTCAATCTGTTGGCGCTGGCGGTCGGCTTCGGAACATGGATGTTGCTGCCTTTTGTGGAATGGGTGAGCTTGAAGGCCGGGTTTGACGGATTCGTTCCGGATGATCCGCTCGGGAAAGGGATTGCGGGCGTATTGATGGCAGCTCTGTTTTTTCCGGTGTTCCTCTTGCTGTTCAAGGATCGGCAGCAGCGGAAGGAACCGGAATCCCGCAGGTTCGTGTTTCAGGATGACGGGCGGAGATGGAGGTTTCTGACCCGGTGTGCAATCATCTTGTTGACCATCTCCCTGATGTCCCTGACCGTCTTTGTGGACGGGCTCAGGTTGGATGCCGTCGTTCCCGACGTGTCCGTGGATCACGATGTGCGCATCGTTCCGGTGACGGAAAAGCTGACCCGGTCGGAGCGGGAACCTGCCGGACTCCGGCGTCTGTTTTCAAAAGAAGCCGGATTTTCGGACGCCGAAAAGCCCGAAGCTTATGGATTTTACGCTCCGTGGGATCCCCGGGGATTCGTGGAGCTGAAAGAAGGGGAGTGATCAGAAATCTGGATGTGCTGATTCCGCAGTGGTATTCCATCGGGGAGGATTTTCTTCCTGAAATCCGCAAACAACCGGAAGTGGATCAACTGGCGAAAAAACACGGTGTCAAGATCCTGCCGCTCGTCCACAACGTTCGGAACGGCCAGTGGGACGGAGAGTGGCTTCACCGGTTGCTCTCTTCTCCCGAACGGAGAGAGGCGTTCATCCGGGCACTTCTGGCGGATGTGAAAGAAAGCGGATATCACGGGATCAACGTGGATTTCGATGCGGTGCTCCCGGACGACAGAAACTTGTTGACGAATTTCATGAAAGAACTCTCCGAAGCTTTCCGCAGCGAAGGGCTCTTGGTCACACAGGACGTGCCGGCGGATGATCCCGCGTTCAACTACCGGGAATTGGGGAAAGCGGTGGACAAGCTGGTGGTGATGTTGTACGAGGAGAACTTCGCCGACGGAGAACCGGGTCCGCTCGCGTCGTTGGACTGGGTCCGGAAAACGTTGGAGACAATGCCCGTCCCGAAGGAAAAATTGGTGGTCAGCCTGGGGAACTACGGATATGATTGGACGATCGGGAGCGAAGAGCCGGCCGAGCCGCTCACGTTCCATGAAATCATGAAACTGGTGGACCGTCACGGGCTCCGCATTTTCTGGGATTCCGTCAGTCACACGCCTTATGTCCGTTACAACAAGAACGGAGAGGAACATGTCATCTGGTTCTTGGACGGAGCCACTTTCCACAACCAGATGACGGCGGCCGTTCAGGCCGGAGTCAGCGGTGTGGCCTTGTGGCGGGTCGGATCGGAGGATCTGTCCGTGTGGAACGTCTTCGGGAAAAACGGCAAGCCGGGGAACGTCGATTCCTTGCAAACGTTCGGAGGAGAGATCCCCCTGTATCAGGGTGACGGGGAAATTTTGCGCATCGTTCCCCCGTCCGGTCACGGAGAGCGAACGTTCCAAAAAAACGTGAACGGCTGGATCGTGGATGTGACGTACAAAAAAGCATACACGCCGCTCACGGTGGAACAGATGGGAATCCCCGCTTCCGAAAAGACCGTGGTGTTGTCGTTCGACGACGGGCCGGATCCCGATTACACCGAAGATATCCTGGATATTCTCAAGGAACACAATGTGAAGGCTTCCTTCTTCGTCACCGGGCTCAATACGCTTCGAAACCCGGAGCTGGTCAAGCGGATGGTGGAAGAGGGACATGACGTCGGCAATCACAGCTTCACCCACGCGGATCTGGGTCGGGTGTCGGAAACCGTCGCCCGCCTGGAAATGATCGCCACTCAACGCCTGTTCCAAGGCTTGACCGGCCGCACGATGACGATGGTTCGACCGCCTTATCAGGCAGGAGTGGTTCCGGTCAGCGAGTGGGACTGGACGGTTCTCAAAAGAACGCAACAGGGCGGATCCGTGATCGTCGGGGAGCGTGTGGACGCCAAGGATTGGTACTTCAGCAAGCCGGAAGAGATTCAGCGGCAGTTGGTGAAAGAGCTTCCGAACGGACACATCGTCCTTCTGCATGACGCCGGCGGAGACAGGAGCGGCACCGTCAAGGCCTTGCCGGAAATCATCCGGACCCTGAAGCAGCAAGGCTTCGTCTTCGCACCCCCCAGGGAATTGCTGGGCAAATCGGTGGATCAAGTGATGCCTCGCGTTCAACCGGAGGAAAAAGTGTACGCGGAAGTATCCGCAACGGTGTTTGCCTCGTTGGGGATCTTTCGGCAGGCGTTCTCCCTGTTCCTGGGGGCGGCTCTGGTCATGGGATTTGTCCGCGTGGCTCTGCTGATCTATTTTGCGTTCAGACAACGGAAAAACCTGTGGCAGCGCAGACGGGCGCAGACCTTTACCGTGGTCCGCAGCAATTTCAACCCGCTGGTCAGCGTGGTGATCGCGGCCTACAACGAAGAAAAAGTGATCAACAAAACGATTCGCTCCGTTCTTGCCAGCGATTACCGTCCGCTTGAAGTCATCATCGTGAACGACGGTTCCACCGACCGGACGGCGGAGGTGATTCGGGAAGAGTTTGCGGGAACGCCGGGCATTCGCGTCATCACCAAGCCGAACAGCGGCAAAACGGATTCCATCAATGTCGGATACAAGTACGCCAAAGGGGAAATCATCGTTTCCATCGACGCCGACACCATCATCGCGCCGGATGCCATCACCCTGATGGTCCGCCATTTCGTCGACGAAAAGGTGGCGGCTGTTTCCGGAAACGTCAAGGTTGGCAACATCCGCAATCTGCTCACACTGTGGCAGCATGTGGAATACATCACCGGATTCAACCTGGAGCGCAGGGCTTTTGACGAACTGAACGCCATTCCGGTGGTACCCGGAGCGATCGGGGCCTGGAGAAAAAGCGCGGTGGAGGAAGCGGGTTATTATCAGCATGACACGTTGGCGGAAGACACCGACATCACGCTGACGCTCCTGCGGCTCGGTTACAAGGTGCAATATGAGGACCGGGCCTACGCCTGGACGGAAGCTCCCGAGGATGTCCGGAGCTTCCTCAAGCAGCGTACCCGCTGGATTTACGGGACCCTGCAGTGTCTCTGGAAACATCGCGGAGCGTTGTTCTCCGGAAAGCAAAAAACGCTGGGCTACATCACCCTGCCCAACATGTGGTTGTTCCAGTACGGGGTGCAGGTGTTGTCCCCGTTTGTGGACCTGTTGTCCATTGTCGGCTTTTTCACGTCCAGTGCCCAGAGGGCCATGCTCTTCTACGTGGTGTTTCTCGTGTTTGACCTGTTGACGGCCTTTTTCGCGTTCAGTCTGGAAAAGGAGAGCCCGAAACCGCTGATCTGGCTGTTCTTGCAGCGGTTCGTGTACAGGCAATTCATGACGTACATCGTGTTCAAATCGCTGTACCTGTCGCTGAAGGGTGTACTTGTCGGTTGGAACAAGCTGGTGCGAAAAGGAAATGTGCCGGTGGAAGCGGAAATCAAGACGGCAGGGTGATTCTTTCGACATAAAATCGCCCAATCCTGAAGCAAGGAGTGGGGAGCATGTGTCCATCTCCGGTTTTTTCCGGACGGGAATTGGGCGGTCTGTTTGCGATCACCGTCACGGGGATCCTGGTGGCCGCGTACACGGGAGTTCCGTTGTTGGTCGGATTGCTTCCCGGATTGATTCTTCTGTGGGGCATGTGTCTTCGCAAAGGAGTCAGCGGGAGGGAGCTGTTCGGGATGAGCCGCGGCGGAGCGATGAGAACCCGGGAGGTGCTCATCATTCTGCTGTTGGTCTCCATCCTGCTCCCCCTGTGGGATTCGAGCGGGACGGTGGACCAGTTGGTGGGGTTGTTTCTCGGATGGCTGTCGAAGGATTGGTTTCTGACCTGTTCATTTGTGTTCATGATGATGCTGTCCATGCTTCTCGGCACGTCGGTCGGTTCGCTCAGCGCGCTCGGCATTCCGCTTTTGAGTGTGGCTGCCGCGTGGAAGCTGCCTCCGGAACTGGTCGCGGGAGCACTTGTGTCGGGAGCGTTTGTCGGTGACCGGACTTCTCCGTTTTCGGGAACTCACCAGTTGTTGGCGGACATGGTTGAGGTGCCGGTTCGCAAACTGTTTCGCATCATGCTTCCGACGACTGCATTGGCGGTTTTCATCAGTCTGATGTTTTTCCTCTGGCAGGATTGGACGCTGAGCCGGGTGGCCCCCGGGGAGGCAGCCGCGGGTCCCGTCGAACTTTCGTGGCTGCACGGGTTGCCGCCGGCGTTGTTGCTCTTGCCCGTGTTGTTCCGGAAACCGGTGAAATACGGGTTTGTTCTGAGTGCGGCGGCGGCTCTGTGGATGTCGCTGGACCGGGGAGTGCCTCCCGGGGAGTTGTTGATGCAATTGTGGGAGGGCAGCGAGAAACTGGGGGGCGGAGTCCGATCGATGCTGCCGCTTCTTTTGTTCATCTTCATGACCGGAGCCTTCAACGGTGTATTGGAAGGCTTGAATATGGTCAGGCCGTTCCTGCAACGCTGGCTGCGGAACAAGAGGTCTCCGTTTTCCTTGGCGTGGCGGACGGTCGTCGCTTCCGGGCTGATCGCCGCCACGGTCTGCAACCAGACGATGCCGATCATCCTGACCGGACGGTCCTTCCTGGATCATTGGAAAACGACGCGATCCCGGGAAGAGCTGGCGCGGGTGATGGGGGATTCCGCCATTTTGTTTCCGGGAATGATCCCCTGGAACCTTCTGGCCATCCTGTTTGTCGCGGTCATCGGCATCCCTGCTCTCTCCTGGCTTCCGTACGCCGTCTTCATATGGAGCTTGCCCCTGATCACGCTGGCGGTCTCCGCGGGAATGTCCGTCAAACGGGCAAGCAGGGATGATCAGCCGGCCTCAGGCGATGGTGGCCGACATCAGCCAAACATACCGGTTCATCCGACGAAATTGGACGAGAAATCCGGCCTTCCGGAATGATTCTTCCAACCGGCCGATCACCGGATAAAATTCGCGTCTCAGGTCTTCGGCCAGCTCAAGGAATCCCCGGTCTTCCGCTTCTTTTTGAAACGCTTCGCGCGCCTGTTCATCAACAAAAACCGTATCGGCAAACACGATTTTTCCACCCGGGCGAAGAAGGCGGGTCATGTCCGCCAACGCCCGGTCTTTTTCTTCATCCGTCAAATGGTGAAACGCCCAGGTGCTGACGATTCCGTCGACCGTCGGCACGGAATCCGGCACCGACAGGAAATGCCCTTCCACCAGCTCCAGTTCCGGCACTTTGGCGGCGGCTTGCGCACGCATGGCAGCGGACGGTTCGACACCGATCACCCGGTATCCGGCCGCCACGAGAAGTCTGGACAAATTGCCGGTCCCCGGACCGAACTCCAGGATCGTGCTGCCCGGAGGGAGCGCCAATTCATTCACAACCGTCTTCAGGATCTCCGCATATCCCTCAAACACTTCCCGATATTCCGGATGACCACCGGAAACGGCCGAATCGTATTCTTCTGCCCAACGTTCAAACAGCTCGTTGAACCTTGCTCCGAGGGCCATTGTTCCTTGCTCCTTCATTCCGTATTTTTATAAAATCCCATTGGATTAGTCGGTTTTAATTTGATTGTATCCCTTTCTTCGGGTTTCGGCAACGGGGAAGAGAAAAACAAAAAATCGTCCCCGGAAGGACGATCTTCACTCCCGGCCGACCCACAACCGGATCGACCGGAGGGAAACATCCGCATATTCGTTTCTGGAACGGTTCAATCCCTGCACATGAACAAGTTCCAAATGGACGGTTTGCATTTCGGCTTTTCCGGTTCCTTTGGCTGATCATCGGTCGGGGGCGGAGGATTGTCAGGATCTTGCGGTTTTGGATCTTCCGAAGAAGGATTGGACGGTTGCGATTGGGACGGCGGTGAAGAGGAGCCTTTGTCATCGGCCGGTTTGGAGACGGTGGAAGATTCGTTGGAAGAATGATTGGGCGATTCCTTGGGCGTTTCCTTGGGAGTTTCCGAGGGTTTTGTTTCCGTGGTGGGTCGTTCTTCCTTGGTTTCCGTCACCGGGACGGGTTCCGGTTCTTCCACCGTTTCTTCTTCCGGAAGCTCCGAGAAATCCGATTCCGGCACTTCTTCCGTGTGTTCCGCCTCCGTCATCGCGGTATCGGCTTGGACCTTGCTGTCCGCCCGTTGTCCGCCTGCTTGTTGTGTGGGGCTGAAGACAAACCAGATGGGAATGATCAGCAACAACATGAGCGGGATTGTCAAAAGAGACCATTTTTTGTAAGAATTCGGCTTTTTCTCATTTCTTTGGCGCAGGCGGGTGGGAGTCGGCTCCCATGCATGACCGATTGGTGCAGGGTGTGAGCGTTCATCGGTGGAGGGACCGTTCTCTGTGTAAAAATTCTCCAACAGGTTATGTTTGATGGGCTTTGGTGCAGAAAGCAGCATCTGTCGTTGCTTTCTCGAACGATTCTCCATATCAACAGTTCCCTTCTGATCTGATGGTCTTTGCACCAACATCCATGGTAACACGAACAATTCATGTTTCCAATGAGTCGGTGGTACGTGTAACAAGATTGTTATCTGTAATTGGTTTCATGTATTGTTCGCATATTCCTTTCAATCCGGCAAGAACCATATTTGTACATGTTAGAATATTGGGGAAGCGGGAGCTTCCGGTGGCGAAGGCGTTCAAAGACACTGGGAAAATGGATTCCATGCGACTTGGAAAATTTCCTCTTTTTGGATGGATTTTGTTGCTCCATGATGTTCCAAAAAACCGGTCCGGTGGTGATCGATGAATGCGGGAAAGGCCGGAAAGCGGCGAGATTCATGTGTGGGTTTCCTCGTTTCGGGCGAATGGACGGCGCCGGGACGTTTGGCGCAAACTGCTTTCTCCGGATGAAGCGGAGCGGGCGGATCGATTCCGGTTCGAACGTGATCGTGACCGATATGTGACGTCTCGCGGAATGTTGCGGTTGTTGTTGGCGGAGTATACAGGAATTCTCCCGGAACGCCTTCGGTTTCGGTACGGGACGAACGGAAAGCCGGCCCTCGTCTCCTCAACCGGCGGGAATCTCATCCGGTTCAATCTCTCCCACGCCGGTGACTGGTTTGTCCTGGCCGTGTCGTCCGACCGGGAAGTGGGGGTGGACGTGGAACCGGTCCGGGAGTTTCCGGACGCCGATTCCGTGGTTGAACGGTTTTTCACGCCGGCTGAAACCGGTCGCTATCTCCGGCTGAAAGAGGAAAAGGGATGGGCGGCGTTTTTCATCTGTTGGACGCGGAGAGAAGCGTATTTGAAGGCGACGGGGGAAGGGCTCACCGGAGAGATGGATGAATCCCGCGTATGGATCGCGGGGGAGGAGGAAGAACCGGACAAGACAAAACCGTGGACCGTCGTCGACCTGGTGCTGGGGGAGGAAGTGGCTGCCGCATTGTGCGCGGAAGGACGGGGATGGGTTCCGGTGATCCGGCGGTTTCCTTGACGGGAATTTCTTGGTGCGCATGCATGGCCGGAACAGTTGCCAATCGTTTGGGAAAAATGTATAATGTTAAACTGGAACACTCCAAATCAACGAAAGAACGGAGGTGAAGGGACTCATGCGTACCGGTCAAATGGCTTGGTTTGTGGCGGAAATTTCCAATATTACCTATGCATTTGTCGTCAACGGGATTCGTATGCCCTTTTTTGGCCATTTGAACAAGACCGGACCATGAGCAAGTTCCCTTCATCTCTTTTTGCGAGATATTCATGATTACGTTGACGACATTCCATCCGCAGGTGAGGGTTGCTTGCCTGCGGATTTTTTTTGTCTTCGGAGGAGGAATGAAAGATGATGATCACCGCCGCAAACCGGATGGGAAAAATGCTTGGAGGAAATTGGGTGCTGACGGATGTCAGCTTTGAGATCAAACAAAGAGACCGGGTCGGAATCGTGGGACCCAACGGATCCGGCAAAACCACGTTGCTCCGCCTGCTCGCGGGGGTGGAATCCCCGGATCGCGGCGAGCTGTTTCTCGCCAAAGGCGCCCGGGTCGGATATCTTCTCTCCCAGCACGGCTGGGAAGGCGATCCGAACATGACGGTGCTGGAGGCGTTCCGGGAGGAAGTGCCGGTGGAGGAAGGGGAAGCACGCCATCTTCTGGCCCGGTTCCTGTTTTACGGATACTCGGTGTTCCGCAAGGTCCGTGACCTCAGCGGCGGGGAACGCATGCGGCTCCGACTCGCCCAGCTGATGCACCAGGACATCAACGCCCTCATTCTCGACGAACCCACCAACCACCTGGACATTGATTCCCGCGAAGCGTTGGAAGACGCGCTTCGCCGTTTCAAAGGCACCGTGCTGGCGGTATCCCATGACCGCTATTTCCTCAACAAACTGTTTGCTCCGGTGTATTGGCTGGAAAACGGAACCCTCACCCGGTATGAGGGCAACTATGACGAAGCAAGAGCAAAGCGAATCGAACAAACCGGGAAATAATGTCCGAAAGTGATGGTGAACATGAAACAGGCCGCGGAAAAGATCCGCGGCCTGACTTGTTGAACTGTCACAGGACGGGCTTGGTACCGCCCCCGGCAAATCAACCGTTCAGTTCGCCGTTCAGTTTGCGGTAGAATTGGGTCATCGTGGCGTGGTAGTACGGAATCACGTAAAAGAAGGCCAATCCGCTCGTCAAAAATCCGAGCAGGAACCAACCGATAAAGGAGAGCTGGAGCACAAACAGTTTCCATTTGTACCCGTCCATCATTTTGCGGCTCCGGGTGATGGCTTCGTTCACCGAGATTTCCGGATGATCGATCAAAATCCAGTGGGAGAGGGCGTATGAATAACTTTTGATGATCCCGGGGATGACCAGCAGGAGACTCCAAAGGAAGAGATAAATGGATTGGAGCCAAAGCCAGCCCATGCTGCGCAACAGCCGTCTTCCGTTGGTGAAAAAGTGGAACACTTGTCCGATGCGGGCGGTTTCCTGCCGGGAGATGTTCAGGAAAATCAGGGAAATCCCCAGGTTCAAGCCGCCGGCGACGAAGACGATCCAGACCAAAGTCGTCAATCCCGCGGCTGCGTTCTGGGTTTCAGTGGGAGATTCGGCAATCATAACCGCCACCAATGCGATCAGAACAAAAGTCAACACGGAAGGCAACAAATAACCGAGGATCGCCGTTCCCCAATTTCCCTTGAGCGATTGCTTCGCCAGTTGTTTCAATTCTTTGTTGCTCATCTGGATGCACTCTCCTGATGTCTATTGATGGTGATGATGAAGGCAAAAAAGCGTTCACTGTTTCAGCTCCGGCCCGATGCGGTCAATCCGGTTGGTCCAGATCCAGCCGGAAAATTCAGCCGGGATCCGTTCCAGATCTTCCACCCGGTCAAAGCCTTCCGAAAATCCGCCGCCACCCGCCACCAGGATCACCCTTGTGTCACGCTCTTCCATGCGCTGGAGAAAGCGATTGGGCCATCCCCACAACCACGGGGCGATTTTTTCCGGGAGATGCAGCTGCGTGTGCGCGCAGGAATCGGGAACATATCCCGTCCAGCCAATGGCGATGTAGGGAATCAGGCATTCTTTCATCGTCTGTTTGGACATGACCCTGAGCTCCGGCATTTCCCGTTTCAAAGCTTCGATCGGCTGGTCTCCGCCGTATACCGCCAGATTCTCCAGGCGGGATTCGGGGAGCTTGGACAGGAATTCGGCCAGCATCTTCCCTTCGGCCGGGTCTTCGCTTTTCACGTGGATGAGAAGCGGCTGATCCGGAAATTCCCGGAACACTTCATCCAGTGACGGCATCATCCCGATTCCCTTGCCGCGGAAGGGAAAGGTCTTTCCGCCGTCCGCCGTGTACCCGTATCCGATGTCCAGCTTTTTCAGCTCCGCCATGGAATGCTCGCGGGTCACTCCCTTTCCGTTGGTGCGGCACTCCAGGACCCAGTCGTGAAACACCGCGAACGTTCCGTCCGTCGTGGGCTGCACGTCCAATTCCACCAGATCTGCCCCCGCTTCAAAAGCGGCTTTCATGGACGGAATGGTGTTTTCCAGATACGAATGTTCCGGAGGATGGATTCGCTCCGCCGTACAGGTGTCATTCTGCAGTCCTTCAAACGGGAACGTCTGGTGAACTCCCCGGTGCGCCAAAAGCCGCGGTTGGCCGGACGGCGCTTCCGTCAGCAGAGAGCTGTTGTTCACATACACAATCGCCAGCAATGCAAGAGGGATCCACACCCGTTTTCGGTTCCAACGAAAATGTTTGAGCAACCAGACCCCCTCCAAAATTTTTTTCAGCAATGAAACACTCTTCAAAGATATCATGATTTCGGACGGGGTGGAATGGGGAAGGCGAATTTTTGTTCGGTGTATCCCGATGAGTCCGGAGACGAGGGACTCCATCAAGCGGGGTTTTCAAGTGACGGGAACCGGATCATGAATATCCCCCTTCTTGCGGCAATCCTACACGCCGCGGGAAGGGGGATTTTATCATGGCTGGGTGACCACAAACGTGATGGTTGTCGGCTTGGCCGGAGCGGTGATTTCCCGGACGCTGTTTCCGAATGTCACCTTGTATGCTTCCCCGGGAATCAAATTGGTGGTGACCGTGCCGTCTTTGGTGACTTGGATCATCGCTGGTACCACCTCTGCTTTCTTGTTGCGAACATTGTAAGAAAGTTCCCGTTGAATCGGGTTTCCTGCGGAATCAACGGCCACGAACGTGACTTGCACCGTTTGGGGTGAGGGCTCTGAGGATTTGGGTGCTGGCTCTGCGGACGGATGATTCATTCCACACGCTGTCAGGAAAAACGTACAGACAAAAACAAACATCTTCCGAATCCACACAGTGTACAACTCCTTTGTGTTTGTCGACAAGAACATGGAGTCAAACAACACAAATTCACCGAGGAAGACATGGAAAAGATCCGAAACATGGGCCCTTACACTTCCGTGGGCAGCGATGGTTCCATCGTTTCAATCGAAGAACAGCAGGAATTTATCGAGAAACACTCCCTGCAACTGAAAGGAAGCGGGGATGAATGATTTGGTGTCCTGCACCCCGGCCAGTGATTGTACGGATTGCCGGTTTCAGTGAAACAGGCTGTTGATCGAACGGACCAACAGCCTGTCTTGTTGCAAGGGTCCAACAGAGAAGATGGATTCGTTTCAACGTTTCCGAAGCACCACGGTGGAGCAGATGTGAGGCAAATCCAGTGCCTGGCCGGCGTAATTCTGCTCCAGAAGTTTTTTCAGCTCCTCATCCACCCGGTTTCGCCCCTCCGGTGACATCGCGGCAAGATTGGACATGGACTGCACCTTGCCCCTCCATCCTTCATGGCTGAACGGAACCGTGTAAGCCGTTTCCCACGCATCGCTCATCCTGAATCCCGCTCTTTCCCAATCATCAAACCATTCCGCAGGAAAACCGTGTTTTCGGGCTTTGGAGGTCGACAGGCTGCCGGGGCTTTTGAACTCCCCGTCCGGCGAATGCTTTGCGATGATCTCCATGGTTTGTTTCAGCAAAGGGTGTTTGTCTGCCGCAAAGACGGAGTTGGAGACGACCAGCCAACCGCCCCGTTTCAGCAGGCGGTTCGCTTCTTGGGTGGCTCTCGTCCGGTCAAACCAGTGCCATGCCCGGAACGCGGTCACCGCGTCACAGGACGCATCCGGCAAACCGGTCTCTTCGGCGCATGCGTGAATGTACCGGATCTGCAAGCCGAAGGCAGCGTCGAGCTTCCTGGCTTCTTCCAGCATTTCTGCAGACGGATCCACCCCGGTCACCAGGCATCCCAGCATGGCCATGTCCCGGCTGGAAAGCCCGGTTCCGCATCCCAGATCCACCACTTGGACTTTTTCGTCAAGGACACCGGTTCCCAACAAGCGATCAAACACCGATTCGGGAATGCCGTCTCGCCATTTGGCGTACACTTCGGCCACTTTGCCGAAATCGACACGTTTCATGGAAAGCCTCCTTCTCACGATGATCGAAGGCCGGAACAACAGGAGGGGATTCTTTTATATTCATTTTACATGAAGAATTGTTTATGTTCTGTCTTTTGGTGATCAAAGATTTTTATCAAGATGCCGGTGAATACGGAGGTCTTTGGAAGTTGGTTGGTTTTTGGTCGTATATGGTTCATTTTATGAACCAAATCGTTTTCTTCTTCCGAATAAATAGGTACAACCAGTCATTCGGAGGGGATCCAACAACGTGGACGAAGAGTACGTTGCTTTTGAGGCTTGTCGGAACGGTGATTTGGAAACATTGAAGCAATTGTTGCGTGAACATCCCGAGTGGATTCACGCAAAGAACATTTCATCGAGCGGGAAAGAGAGGTTTGCCATCACGGCCCCGCATATCAAAGGAGTCGAGATCCGAAACATTGACGGTTTGTCTGTGAAAAGGCTCCTGACGGATGAGCGGATGAAAGGATATCACTCGCTGTTTTTTTCCCGGATGGCAGGCACTTGTGGGTCAACAGTTTCAGCGATATTACAAGACCTGTCGTTGTGATGAACATCTGATCAGCTGTTTCCTCGAGGGATGTTGTGGGACGTCCGTATTCCCTTGGAAAAAAAGATCAACCGGAATAACTGTCCCAGGACCACGCGGATTTTGATGAACGGGAAGGAAACGGTTTGCCTGACTCTCGACGGCAGGTTGCTTTTTTATCAGGCTGACACGGGATCTTTGCTTCGGGAACTCCGGATGGACGGGGAAACGATTTTGGCCATCGGCCTTCATCCGGATGGGGACAAGCTGCGGGTGGCCACGGACCGGCAGATGCATCTGGTGGAGTGGAAGCAATGAACGTAGCGATGCCTTCCGGCTTCGGCCGGGAGGTGGTTTAATCTTGGATGGAGAGGAGATCATCCGTGACCATGGAGGAATTGTTTCAAGCCTGTGAGCTGGGAGACTTCAAGACTTTGAAGAGACTGTTGGAGAAAAATCCCGAGTGGCTTCACGCAACCCGAGGCAACGAAACGCTGCTTCATGTGGCACCGACTCCGGAAATCGCTTCGTATCTTCTGGAACAAGGGATTCCGGTGGATGTGAGCGTCGATCCAAACAGCAGGTGGACGCCGGTAATGGGGGCGGTTCGGCGCTCAAACTGGGACACGGTACGTTTCCTGATCCAGAAAGGGGCGGATGTGTTCGTCCGGGATTCGCGAAAAATGGGGCTGTTGGAAGCAGCGATTGACGATGGTCAATTCGATTTGGCCGAAGAACTGCTGGAGCGGGGAGTTCCGGTGGAAGTGGAAAGAGGGGCCGTGCCGGCTTTGAAATTGTCCGTTCAGAAGGGCCCGTTGACACTTACGCACCGGATACTGGAAAAAGTGACTGACAAGACCTTGATCGGTGAATCCTCCCTGAGAACAGCGATCAGGCGGGGGGGACTTGGAGGCGGTGCGATTGCTGCTGGAGGCGGGAGCGGACCGGAAATACGCGTTTTTCGAGGTAAGAGACTTATTACATTTATTGCCGTTTCCTGTCGCGAAAGAAATGTTTTTCTTGTTGCTCCGATCCGGTGCGCACATCATCGGTGAGAATCATCACAATATCCTGCACATCATGTCGTTTGCATCCGAAGATTGGATTCCGGTGATGAAAGAGATTCCCGGCTTTCAAGAGCTGGTCCGGATGAGAGATGACAACGGGAGATTGCCGCAGCACTTTGCCTCTTCCAAGAAGATGTATGATTTTTTGGCAACGTCCGCCGGGTTCAAGGAAGATCGTCCGTTAGATGGTCCCGGAGAGTTGGGAGATATAGAGTCAGTCCGGCAGGTACTTCTTCATCCCAAGCGTGACGAGCTGATCATGGTCCACCCCGGAGACGGGCTCAGCCGTTGGTGTTACACTCCCCGTTTGGAGTGGGTGGGAGGAGTCATGACGAGTCACCATGACATCCGATTGTCCCTCGCTCCGGACGGAAATGAATTCGTCATGTTGTCAAAGACGTTGTGGGGAGCGGAGTTGCGGCGGTTTGATGATTTGAAGGTTTCCCGTCGTTTGGAGGGGGATGGCTCTTGGTATTTTTTGAACGGAAACTGGGCGCCTGGCCAAGAGATGTTGATGATGACGACGAAATATGAGGACAGGTCGGAAAGAGGAGTGACCGGTGTTCGGTTGGATTCGGAGCAATTCAGCCACTTTACGATGGAAGAGCTGAAGATCAAGAGCAACGAGTGGGACGGGAACGCGATATCTCCTGAAGGGAAGAAGTGGGCGTTTGTAATCATCAGGGATGATTATTATTGCCTCAATGTCAGTCTGAATGTGGTCCCGTTTCCGTTCCGGGAAGGAGAGCGGACACGGTCCTGTTGTTTTCCGGTGGATGTCGAATCGATTCAAGAGGTACTTGGAATCGTGTTTCATCCGGATTCAGACCGCGTGTTTTTTTATTTCAATGCGGAAAACCGCTCCTTTGAGGAAGACCGCTTGATTGCCTGTTCCGTGTCAGAAAACCGGATTCTCTGGGATGTAACGATTCAATCGGGAGTCGACAGATTTTTGATCCCTTCCATTCGGTCATCCTGGCTTGTCGTCAAGGAGGAGGAGATCGTCTGTGCCACTCCGGAAGGAAAACTTCTTTTCCTGGATGTGGAAACGGGTGATCTGTTGCGGGAAGTTCCGGTGGATGGGAAGCTTCTGGCCATCGGCCTTCATCCGGATGGGGACAAGCTCAGGGTGGCCACGGATCGGCAGATGCATCTGGTGGAGTGGAATGGAGAATGAACGGATTCCTTCCGTGTTTCGGCCGGGAGGCGGTTCGTTCAGTTGGAGAGGAGTTCAACCATGACCGTAAAGGAATTGTTTCAAGTCTGTGAGCAGGGAGACCTCGTGATCCTGAAGACCCTGCTTGATAAGAATCCTGAGTGGATTCACGCAACTCGAAAAAGCTGGGATCAAGAAGAGACCTTGCTCCATGCAGCGCCGACTCCGGAAATCGCTTCGTATCTGCTGGACCAAGGGATTCCGGTGGATGTGAACATCAATCCAAACAACAGGTGGACACCGGTGCTGGGGGCAGCCTGGCGGCACAATTGGGACACGGTCCGCTTCCTGATCCAGAAAGGGGCGGATGTGTTCGTCCGGGATCACAATAACAATGGGCTGTTGGAATTGTCGATATTCGACCGTCAATTCGACTTGGTCGAAGAATTGCTGAACCGGGGCGTTCCGGTGGATGTGAAAGGAGCTTTGAAATGGGCCGTTCAGAGAGGTCCGCTTAAGCTGATTCGCCGCATGCTGGAACAAGTGGCTGACGTGAATGCCGAAACCGCACTTGGTGCGTATCCCCTGAAATATGCGATCGAGCGGGGAGACGTGGAGATCGTGCGCTGTCTGCTGGAAGCGGGAGCAGATCCGAAACATGGTTTGTTTCAGGTGGGGGACTCTCAGAAGTATGGTGGAGTACCGTTTCCTGTTGCGAAAGAGCTCTTCTTCTTGTTGCTTCAATTCGGCGCACCCACCATCATCGAAACTCGCAACATTTTGCACAACTTGGCGGGGGCATCCGAAGAATGGATCCCGGTAATGAAACAGATTCCCGGCTTTCATGAACTGGTTCGCATGAAGAGTCGTCATGGACGATTGCCGCAACATTGCGCTTCCAGCAAAAAGATGTTTGAGTTTCTGGCGGAGTCTTCAAGGGTCTTTGGCGATCGGCCGATCCATGCCCATCCAAAGCCGGATCCGGATGAGCCGCCCGGGCAAATCATTCTTCTGCACCCCCGGCGGGATGAATTGGTGATCGCCCAACAGAGAGGTGTGCTCAGCCGCTGGCGGTACACTCCCCGATTGGAGTGGGTGTGCGGGATTCAGACTGACCAGCACGACATCGAGGATCTGCTTCTCTCCCCGGATGGCGAATGGTTTGCCATGACTGCGCGGAAGGTGTTCGGAGTGGAATTGAGGCAGTTCGACGATTTGTCGGTCATTCGCACATTGAAAGGGGAAAAATCTTGCGCGTACGAAAAAGGCATGATCACCCCGGATGGCAGCACGCTGATTGTGGAATGGGGTGACGCCTGGAACTTCTCCTGGTTTCAGTGGAAATCGGGGAGAACCGGGTTTGCTTCGATGGAGGATTTGGGAATCCGTGAAGGATTCAGAGGAGGAGACGTCCTTTCTCCCGACGGTGAAAAGTGGGCTTTTGTCGTAATGTCAGAGGATGAAGACGATTATGAAATGAGTCTGAATGTGATCCCGATGCCGTTTGATCAGAAGGGATGGAAAAAATCCTGTAAATTTGATTTGTATCCGGGATGGATTTATGCCGTACTGGGAACGGCGTTTCATCCGGATTCGGATCGCGTGTTTTTTTATGTGAATGTGTCCGACTGGGTAGACGGACGAAGTGTGGTGGAAGACCGCCTGATCGCCTGTTCGGTGTCGGAGAACCGGATGTTGTGGAGCGTGACGCTTACTACCGGGATCGAAAGGGACGACGAAAAGCTCCCTGATACCTCTCGTCTGGTGGTCAAAGGGGACAAAATCGCCTGTGCCACCCCGGAAAGCAAGTTGTTTTTCCTGGATGTTCAAACGGGATCGGTGTTGCGGGAAGTTCCGGTGAACGGAAAGATTTTGGCCATCGGGCTTCATCCGGACGGGGACAAGCTGCGGGTGGCGACGGATGTCGAGATGCAGTTGGTGGATTGGGAGTAAGGCGCGGACCCATGCCTTCCGGTTTCGGCCGGGAGGCGGTTCTTTCAGTTGGAGAGGAGCTTAGCCATGACCGTGAAAGAATTGTTCCAAGCCTGTGAACAAGGAGACTTCCAGACTCTGAAGATTTTGTTGGAGAAAAATCCGGAGTGGATTCATGCAACCTCCAAAAAAGAAATATGGGGAATGGAAACCCTGCTCCATGCAGCGCCGACTCCGGAAATCGCTTCGTATCTGCTGGACCTGGGGATTCCGGTGGATGTGAGCGTTGATCCGAACATCAGGTGGACACCGGTACTGGCAGCGGCCCGGCGGCAAAATTGGGACACGGTACGTTTCCTGATCCAAAGAGGGGCGGATGTGTTCGTCCGGGATTCGCGAAAAATGGGGCTGTTGGAAGCAGCGATTGACGATGGTCAATTCGATTTGGCCGAAGAACTGCTGGACCGGCTCGTTCCGGTGGAAGTGAAAGGAGTGCCGATGCCGGCGTTGGAATTGGCCTATCAAAAGGGACCGCTGCAGCTGATCCGCCGAATGCTGGGAAGAATGGCTGACGTGAATGCCGATATCGCACTTGGTGAGTTTGCCCTGAAATATGCGATCGATCGGGGAGACGTGGAGATTGTGCGTTGTCTGCTGGAAGCGGGGACGGACCGGAAACGTGGTTTGTTTCATGTACGTGATCCTTATGACCGGGGAGAAATATCGTTTCATGTTGCAAAAGAGCTCTTTTTCTTGTTGCTCCAATCCGGTGCACCCACCATTATCGAAACTCGCAACATTTTGCATAACTTGGCGGGTGCATCCGAAGAATGGATCCCGGTGATGAAACAGATTCCTGGCTTCCATGAACTGGTCCGGATGAGGGATCATCACGGGCGATTGCCGCAACACTACGCCTCCAGCAAAAAAATGTTTGAATTTCTGGCGAAGTCTTCGGGGATTTTTGGCGATCGGCCGATCCATGATCATTCCAAGCCGGATCCGGATGAGCCGCCCGGGCAAATCATCCTTCTTCACCCCTGGCGGGATGAACTGGTGATCGCAGTGCAGGGAGGTGTGCTCAGTCATTGGCGATACACTCCCCGGCTGGAGTGGGTATGCGGAGTACAAACTGACCAGCACGACATTCATGATTTGCTGCTTTCCCCGGATGGCGAATGGTTTGCCATGACCGCACGGAAGTTGTACGAAGTGCAGTTGAGGAGGTTCGACGATTTGTCGGTCATCCGCTCATTGGAAGGGGAAGAACCTTGGACTTACAACAAAGGCATGATCACCCCGGATGGCGGGATGTTGATTGTGGAATGTAAAAATGGGGGGAATCTCGGTTATACCTGGTTTCAGTGGGAATCGGGGAAATCCGGTTATGCTTTGATGAATGAACTGGGAATACATGATGGATCCAGAGGAGGGGATCTCCTTTCTTCCGACGGGGAAAAGTGGGCTTTTGTCGTGATGGAGGAGGATGAAGACGAATATGAAATGAGCCTCAACGTGGTACCGACGCCGTTTGATCAGAAGGGATGGAAGAAATCCTGTAGTTTCGATCTGTATCCTGCATGGATTATTGCCGTACTGGGAACGGCGTTTCATCCGGATTCAGACCGTGTATTTTTTTATTTGAATGTGTCCGATTGGAAAGACGGAAAAAGTATGTTGGAAGACCGCCTGATCGCCTGTTCGGTGTCGGAGAACCGGATGTTGTGGAGCGTGACGCTTACTACCGGGATCGCAAGGGACGACGAAAAGCTCCCCGACACCCCTCGTCTGGTGGTCAAAGGGGACAAAATCGCCTGTGCCACCCCGGAAAGCAAGTTGTTTTTCCTGGATGTTCAAACGGGATCGGTGTTGCGGGAAGTTCCGGTGAACGGAAAGATTTTGGCCATCGGGCTTCATCCGGACGGGGACAAGCTGCGGGTGGCGACGGATCGGAAGATGCATCTGGTGGAGTGGAAACCGGCCGGAGCCTGATGCTGGAGAGGAGATCAACCATGACCGTGAAAGAATTGTTCCAAGCCTGTGAACAAGGAGACTTCCAGACTCTGAGATCTCTGTTGGAGAAAAATCCGGAGTGGATTCACGCAACCTCCAAAAAAGAAATATGGGGAATGGAAACACTGCTCCATGCAGCGCCAACTCCGGAAATCGCTTCGTACCTTCTGGACCAAGGGATTCCGGTGGATGTGAACATCGATCCAATCATCAGGTGGACGCCGGTGCTGGGGGGTGCTCGGCGGCACAACTGGGACACAGTTCGCTTTCTGATCCAAAGTGGGGCGGATGTGTACGTCCGGGATCACAATAACAATGGGCTGTTGGAGATGGCGATATACAATCGGCAATTCGACTTGGCTGAAGAACTGCTGGATCGTGGGGTTCCGGTGGATGTGAAAGGAGTTTTGAAATGGGCCGTTCAGGAGGGTCCGCTTAAGCTGATCCGCCGCATGCTGGAAAAAGTGGCTGACGTGAATGCCAATACCGCACATGGTGAGTTCCCTCTGGAATATGCGATCCAGCGGGGAGATGTGGAGATCGTGCGCTGCCTGCTGGAAGCGGGGGCAGATATGAAACACGGTTTGTTTCAGGTGCGTGATTCTCAGAAATATGGTAAAGTACCGTTTCCAGTTGCGAAAGAGCTCTTTTTCTTGTTGCTCCAATCCGGCGCACCCACCATCATTGAGACTCACAACATCTTGCACAACTTGGCGGGTGCATCCGAAGAATGGATCCCGGTGATGAAACAGATTCCCGGCTTTCATGAATTGGTTCGGATGAGGGATATCCACGGGCGATTGCCGCAACATTACGCCTCGAGCAGAAAGATGTTCAAGTTTCTGGCGGAGTCTGCGGGTTTCACGGGCGATCAGCCGATTGAGAACTATTCCAAACCGGATCCAGATAAGCAATCCGGGCAAATCATCCTTCTTCACCCCTGGCGGGATGAACTGGTGATCGCCGAACAGGGAGGTGTGCTTAGCCGCTGGAGGTACACGCCCCGACTGGAGTGGGTGTGCGGAATTCAGACCGACCAGCACGACATCCATGATTTGCTACTCTCCCCGGATGGCAAGTGGTTTGCCATGATCGCCCGGAGGGTGTTCGGGGTGGAGTTGAGGCGGTTCGACGATTTGTCGGTCATCCGCACATTGAAAGGGGAAAAATCCTGGACTTACAACAAAGGCTTCACCTCGGATGGCGGGATGTTGATTGTGGAATGTGAAGACGATTGGGATGTAGGTTATGCCTGGTTTCAGTGGAAATCGGGGAAATCCGGGTTTGCTTCGATGGAAGATCTGGGAATACATGATGGATTTAGAGGAGGAGACCTCCTTTCTCCTGACGAAGAAAAATGGGCCTTTGTCGTGAAGCATCCATATGAAGACGATTATGAAATGAGTCTGAATATCGTGCCGTTCCCGTTCCGGGGAGGAGAGCGGACATGGTTCTGTTGTTTTCCGTTGAAACGGGATCGGAGTTGGGAGAGGATTGATGCCGTACTGGGAACGGCGTTTCATCCGGATTCGGATCGCGTGTTTTTTTATGTGAATGTGTACGACTGGGTATACGGACGAAGTGTGGTGGAAGACCGCCTGATCGCCTGTTCGGTGTCAGAGAACCGGATGTTGTGGAGCGTGACGCTTACTTCCGGGATCGAAAGGGACGACAAAAAGCTCCCTGATACCTCTCGTCTGGTGGTCAAAGGGGACAAAATCGCCTGTGCCACCCCGGAAAGCAAATTGTTATTCCTGGATGTTCAAACGGGGTCTGTGTTGCGGGAAGTTCAGGTAGAAGGAAAGATTCTGGCCATCGGGCTGCATCCGGACGGGGACAAGCTGCGGGTGGCGACGGACGTCGAAATGCAGTTGGTGGATTGGGAATAAGGCGCGGACTCATGCCTTCCGGTTTCAACCGGGAGGCGATTTTTTTGCATCTCTCTCCCTGATGCGGTATGTCCCGTGCCGGAGTGTGGTGAGATCATGGACCAATTTTCTGTTTTTCCATGATCTTGACTTCGGAGAAGAGGGAATAGATTGAAGAAATGAGTGGATGAGATCCACTGTATCCGGACACGGTCCGGGACGAACCAGAAAAGTGGTCAAAGGAGAGATCCGTGCATGTCATCCCTCGTTCTTGGATTCAGGGAAATGGATCGGGAGTCGTTGGAGTTGGTCGGGGGAAAAGCCTTCCATCTGGGGGAGCTGGCCCGGGTGGATGGCCTTCGGATTCCGGAGGGATTCTGCGTCACGACGGAAGCGTTTGAGCGGGAGATCGGCAGAGATGCGGAGTTTCTGTCCATGGTGGAGCGATTGTCCGAGCTGAAAGTCACCGACACCGGGCGCATCCGGGATCTATCCGCTGAAATCCGGGCGTTCATCGAAGGGACGGAGCTCGGCGCAGACATCCGGGAAGCCATTGCCGCGAGGCTTTCTGAGTGGGGAGAGAATGCCGGTTTCGCCGTGAGATCCAGCGCCACCGCCGAGGATCTGCCCGATGCGTCGTTTGCCGGTCAGCATGACACGTGGCTCAATGTCAAAGGCACGGAAGCCGTGACGGAGCATGTCAAAAAGTGCTGGGCTTCGTTGTTCACGGAGCGGGCGGTGCTGTACCGGATGAAAAACGGCTTTGACCATCGCAAGGTGCGCCTGGCCGTGATCATCCAGCGCATGATCTACCCGGAGGCGTCCGGCATTCTGTTCACCGCCGATCCCACGACCGGCAACCGGAACGTGCTTGTGATTGACGCCGGCTTCGGAATCGGGGAAGCTCTCGTCTCCGGTCTGGTAACGGCCGACCAGTACAAGGTGCGCGACGGGAACATCATCGGAAAGACGGTGGCGGACAAGAAAAAGGGCGTTTTCTCCGTAAAGGACGGCGGAACGGAAGTGAAAGAGCTGGATCCGAAGATGTCCGGCAAGCAGACGCTTTCGGATGAACAAATCCTGGAACTGGAACGGATCGGCAGGCGGATCGAGGCTCATTTCCGAAAACCGCAGGACATCGAGTGGTGCTTGGCTAGCGGGGAGATCCACATTCTGCAAAGCCGGCCCATCACCACCCTGTTCCCGGTTCCGGAGGCGCCGGATGACAGCCATCGGGTCTATTTGTCTTTCGGTCACCAACAAATGATGACGGATCCCATCAAGCCGCTGGGCATGTCCATCCTGAAATGGATGTCCGCCCGTGTGCCGACGGTGGAGGCGGGAGGAAGGCTGTTCATGGACATTTCCCATGATCTGGCGTCTCCCGTTTCCCGGAAACTGCTGATCAGTGCCATGGGCAACAATGATCCGTTGCTCCAAAACGCGATCCTGGAGGTTCTCCGGCGCGAAGAGTTTGCCCGGTCATTCCCGCGAGGGAAGCCGGTGATGAGCTTCGGGAAAGGGCGTTTTTCCTGGAGGATTTTTTCGGAAGCGTACCGGATTTACCGGAAAAACGACATTTCCATCGTCCGGGAACTCATCGCCGCGGGGGAGGAATCCAACGAACAACTCCGGCGGCAAATCGAAGGGGTTTCGGGAGAAGAGCTGTTCCGGCTGATTGAGAAAGATTGCCGCCAACTGGAGCGGGTCATCATCCGTCCCGGGAGTTACGCCGCCATCCTCACGGGGGTGTTTGCGGGCAGGTGGCTCTCCCGCAAGCTGGAAAAATGGCTGGGGGAACCGGGGACGGCGGATGTGTTGAGCCAGTCCGTCCCGTACAATGTCACTTCCGAAATGGGGCTGGCATTGTTGGACGTGGCCGATGCGATCCGGCCGTATCCGGACGTGATCGATTACCTCGAGCGCGCAAGCAATGACACGTTTTTCGAGGATCTGTCCCGATTGCCGGGCGGTCCTGAAGCGGCCGATGCCATCCGGGCCTTCCTGGACAAATACGGGGCGCGTTGCACCGGGGAGATTGACATCACCCGGCCGAGATGGCAGGAACAACCCGCCACGCTGGCAACGGTCATTTTGAGCAACATCCGCAATTTCGCACCGGGAGCCAGCCGGGCAAAATGGGAACAGGGCCTGAGCGAGGCACAAAACAAGGAGCGCGAAATCCTGAAACGGCTGGAATCCCTGCCGGGCGGGAAACGGAAGGCTGAAAAAGCGCGGAAGTGGATCAGTGTTCTGCGCAATTTCACCGGGTACCGGGAATATCCCAAATTCGCCATGGTCAAGCGGCTGTTTCTCTACAAGCAGGCCTTGCTCAAAGAGGCGGACCGGTTGGTGGAAGAAGGGCTGATCGCAGAGAGGGAAGATATTTTTTATCTGTACATGGAGGAACTGAAGGAAGCGGTTCTCTCGCGGAACCTGGATCCGGATCTCATCCGCAGGCGAAAAGAGGAATACCGGTTGTATGAAAAATTGCAACCGCCCCGGCTTCTGACGTCGGAAGGGGAATGCATCTCCGGGGAAATTCGGGATGACCGGATTCCGGAAGGAGCCATTCCGGGCATTCCCGTTTCTTCCGGGATCATCGAAGGACGGGCGCGGGTCGTGCTGCGGGTGGAAGACGCCGACATCGCGGAGGGGGACATCCTGGTCACTCCGTTCACCGACCCGAGTTGGACGCCGGTGTTCGTCTCCATCAAGGGGCTGGTCACCGAAGTGGGCGGCCTGATGACGCACGGTTCGGTCATTGCCCGGGAATACGGCATTCCCGCCGTTGTCGGCGTCGAAAACGCGACCCGACGGATCAAGGACGGCCAGCGAATCCGCCTAAACGGAACGGCGGGATATATCGAGTTGCTGTGAAAACAGAGCAAAGTCGTCGGCCGGCATGGTTCGGCAGGCGACTTTTCGTTTGTGATGGCAAAGCAACGTTTCCATAAACCCTCAAATTCGCATCCATCGGGCGGAATCCATGAGGTCATACAAATCCATGGCTTGATCCACATCATACAGTCCGTTTTTCTCCTGAACGACAAACGGGAAACATCCCTTGATTCCGTACAGGACCTGGATCATGCCGATGAACTTCAGAATCTCTCCCTTCGCCGGTACGCCGACAACCGAGAATTTTCCTTCCACTTGGGCTTGTTTCAGCTCTTCGAGCAGGGCGTGACCGATCGCAGGCAGATCGTTCTCATTTTGGGCGGACTCCAGCATTTGTGCCGCTTTCACGCGCCGAACTTTCACACATTGAAGGGAATTCAGTTTCACGGGAACGTCTCCCGGTGAGAAATCGATCAACAGCATGTCTCTCACTCTCCTGGATCAGGTTTTCAATGTTGACAGGATGAATACACAGAAGGGATGAATACACAGTGAGGGAGGTGCGGCATTTCCGATGAGTGAAGGATGCGTGCCGATGGATGCATGATTTGGTGAGTTGCAGAGGAAACGACGGTCGGGGGTCAGGTTTCAAGAGAGGAAGAGAGAATGGTTGAGGAGGAGACAGAAAAGAACATACCCGCCGGAGGGCGGTATGGAAACATTTTTTTGATGACCCAGGTTGGCGGATGGGCTCCTCATGTGGATGAAGTTGGAACAAAAGAATGAAAAGATGCGTCAGAGATGTGACCGATCAGGCCAAATTTCCGATTGTTGAAGATGGTTGGGAGTCGGTTGACTTATCGAAATTCAAACGTTTTGGGAGGTCGCGATGAAAAAATTTGCGTCGATCCTGTTCGGCATGCTCATCGCTTTGGCTGCA
Organism: Staphylospora marina; assembly: GCF_003856495.1. Taxonomy (GTDB): domain Bacteria; phylum Bacillota; class Bacilli; order Thermoactinomycetales; family Thermoactinomycetaceae; genus Staphylospora; species Staphylospora marina. The sequence goes on from NZ_CP034118.1 coordinate 561,110, forward strand.
GGCTGCGGATTTCCGTCAAACATCGACTTGTCCGACGGTCATGTTGGGGTGATTTACACGGACGCGACCAAAAAAGACAGCGAGTTTGTGGTATTGGACAAAAACGGGAAAGTGACCGACTCCCATCGCATCAGGAAAATGGGAATTTTTCAGATTGAGCGTGGTCCCCGGAACGAATGGCTGTTGCCGGTTCGATTTGACGGCTACATGGCGATCATCCGGCCGGACGGCTCCTTGTCGGAAACAACCGTGTTGGACTTTCCATTGGACATTGCTGTGCATGGGGACACAACGGTTACCGGTTTCAATACGGCCTTCCATTATGGCACCGTTGAACTGAAAGACGGAAAAACATCGAAAAAAAGAGAGTTGCCCGGCATGTTGATGGCGGTCTCAGTGGATGAAGAGTATGTCTACGTGTTCGGAGATATCAATGAAACTCATGGAAAATTGTATGTATTGGAGAAAGATCGATTGGAAATCCACAAAGAAATCACGCTTCAACAGGTTGTCCCGGATGACATCCTGCCCATAGACGGAAAGATCCTGTTGACATCGAGATCGGACCAATCGGATTTTCTCACGCTCGTATCAAAAGAAGATTGGAGCATCAGACAAATCAACCTGCCGTACCATGGTCCGCAATATTTGTTGGCGGGTGATGAGGAGATTTTTGTCACTTACGCTCTGGGGAACCACATCAGTGTCCTGGATCGAAACACGCTGCAAATCAAAAGAAACATCCGGACATCAGATCAAGCGGTATTGAATGTGGACATGGATTCACGGCATCTCTATGTCTTGTCCCAAGACCAAAATGATCCCAATCCCACGGGAAACATTGTCGGCAGGGTGGGGGTCTACGACAAGCAAACGGGCAAAAGGGTTCAAGTGTTTGAACTCCCGAACAAGAGAAACATGTTGGTGCAGGATTTGATCGTGATCCACCCCGATGTTCAATAACCCCGAGGAAGACGGTTCTTCGATTTGCGGGTCACGGAACGGTATGCTGTCATTTCCAGCCCCCTCCTTATCGGAGGGGTTATGCATTTTTTGCCCCCGGTTGTCGAAGAACTGGTGTGCGCACATCGGACTGGACCGGTTCATGGGATTTGGCCTGAAGTACCCGACGGACTTCAAGGATACGCATCTTCATCGGGTGACGTAACAGATGCAGCCCCCGTCACGTTCACCGTGCGGGGGCTTGATTTTCTTCGTCATGCTTTCAGGATGCTCAGATACTCGATCCACGGACCCACGTCTTCCCGGTATCGCTTGGCCATCACCCGGAGGATCTGCGACAGGTGGGTCAGATCGTGGACCATCCATGTGGCCAGCAGTTCCCGAAGTCTCACCGTTCCGAATGCCGGATGGGTGCCTGTCCGTTCCTCGTCGGCTTGGGACCGGACCAGGTTGCGGATGTTTTGGATGTTTTCCTGTCGAAGTTGCCTGAACTCCGCGAGCATGTCTTCCAGTGTCCGTTTCTCCCGCTTCAGATGGGCGAACCGGTCAAAGTCGGGAAAGGGACGGTTTTCACCTTCCCGGAGAATCATTTCCAGTCGAGGGATCCAGTTGGTTTTCTCCCCTTCGATGAGATGTTCCACCACTTCGGCCGGGTTCCAGGTTTCTTCCCCCTCACGGGCTTCAAGCCAACCGTCCGAAAGGCCGGTGAGCAGTGCTTCCAAAACCCGGGGCGTCCGCTCCAGGATCTCGATCGTTTCGTTCAGATTGAAGTTCATGGTTTCGCTCCTTTCCTGATTACAAGGTATCATGAATGAAGGGCGTTTGGAAAATCGGTGGAGCGATGTTGCACGGGATGAAGGAGGAGATGCAGCCGTGTCTTTGATCAGCAGAAAGGAAATGGCCGCCGATCTGGCGGAGGTCCATGAACGGATGTTCAAGTGCCCGCATTGCGGCTCTTCCATGAAAGTGACCGACAGAAAAAGCCTGGTGTGCACCCGCCGTCACACCTTTGATTTTGCCAGGCAGGGGTATGTCCATCTGGCCGGAACCTCGGTCAAAACCCAGTACGGCAAAGAGCTGTTCGAGGCGAGGAGAAAGCTTCTGGCCGAAACAGGATGGTTCCGCCGGTTGGATGAGACCGTGGCGGCGTTCGTGGCAGAACAAACCCCCGAGCGGGACGGGCTGCGCATCCTGGACGCGGGATGCGGGGAAGGAACTCATCTGGCGGAAATCTGCGGGCAGCTTGTCCGTCGCGGGAGGAACGCGACGGGATTCGGCGTTGATCTGGCCAAGGAAGGAATCATGACGGCCGCCAGGAGTTACCGCGAGCAGATCTGGGTGGTGGGGGACCTGGCCCGCACGCCGTTCGCGGACGGTTCGTTCGACGTGATCCTGAACATTCTTTCGCCGTCCAATTACGGGGAATTCCGCAGGTTGTTGAAGCCCGGCGGTTTGTTGGTCAAAGTGGTTCCCGGTCCCGATTACCTGCTGGAGCTGCGGAAATCGTTCTTCGATGATCCCGGGAAGCAGGCGTATTCCAACGAAGCCGTCGTCGACCGGTTCCGTGAGCGCTTCCGGATGCTGGATCGGATGCGATTGCGTCATGCGGTGCCCCTGAACCGGGAAGACGCGGAGGCGCTGGTGCTCATGACTCCGCTGGGTTGGAACGTCCCGGAGGAGAAAGTGCGGGCGTTTCTGGAAAGGCGGCCGCGGGAGATCACGCTGGATCTGGAAATCATCGCCGGCCAGACGGCAGAAGGCTGAATTCCGTTCCGCAAAAAAGGGCGGAACGGAATCCGACCCCTGCTCAGAATTGGATGATCCTTCGGTACATGTTGGGATCGAGCCTTCGAAACGCTCCGAATCCGGGTTCCGGATTGGCCTCGATCATCCAGACGTGACCGTTGGTGTCCACCCCCAGGTCAAACCCGATCACCGGTTGGCGCGGTTCCCATTTCCCCAGGATTTGGGCGGCTTGCATGGTCAGATTCCGCAAATCCTTCAGCACCGATTCACTTGGCCGGCGTACATTGGATTGCGAGAGTGCCTGCTCCACATAATGGACACCGCCCCCCGAACGGGAATTGGTGATGAAATGGCCGGGACCCGCCGTTTTGGCCACCCAACCGGTCAAGACCCAGGGACGGCCGGGTTTTCTTTGCGTGATGGTGCGAATCGTGAAGAGCTTTCCGCCAAGGCGGGCGAGCGGAATGCATTGCTGGATCAGGTACCGGGTCTCCGATCGTTTGTTGATCGCATCCGCCCATGCCGTCAAGGAGGGGGTGTCCCGAAACACCCGCACTTCTTTGTGGATTTGGGCGATCCGGCTTCCGTCCTCCCGACCGGTGATGAGGATCACCCCGACCCCTTGGCTCCCTCCGGAAGGCTTCAGGATCAGGGACTTGTGACGAGCGAGCATCTGTCTGAACGTTTCGGGCGAATACAAGACCGTTCGCGGCAGTGAAGCTCTCAGCACCGGGTCTTTCATCAACCGCAAATGAACCCACCATTTGTATCCGATCCTGTTCATCATCCGGCTCCTCCCTGTTATTCCGGCAAAAACATCATCGGTACGGCAGTCTCAGCATATTCACCACTTGCAAATGTGCACCGGTCATACACACGGTTCGCGCAAAAGAAGCGAATGTCCCGAACACCCGGGTCGAAGAACCGTTGTGTTGCCGGAACGGGAGGGTTGAAATGGGAACGGAAATCACCGTCTCCGCCGTCGGGGATCTGCTGATGCGGCCGGAGATCATTGCCACGGCGAGAGTTTCGGGAGGCCATGATTTTGACCCGTTGTTCAAGCCGGTGGCTCCGTATCTCGCGGCGGACTTTTCCATCGGCAATCTGGAAACCACGTTGTCCGGGCCCCAGGCCAAGTTTGTCCCCAAGTCGGGAGGGCCCAAGTTCAATTGTCCCGATTCGTTGGCCGGCACGCTCAAGCGCCTCGGATTCGACGTCCTGACCACCGCCAACAACCATTGCCTCGATTGCGGCATCCAAGGGCTGAGGCGAACGCTGGATGTCCTGGACCGACACGGGCTGGCTCACACGGGCACCGCCCGCTCCTTCGCCGAATCACGAAACCTGCTCATCAGGAACGTCAAGGGAATCCGGATCGGCACGCTTGCCTACACCTACGGCACAAACGGCGTTCGCCCGCCGCGTGATCAGGGGTGGGCGGTCAATTGGCTGAACACGGGCAGAATCATCAACGACATCCGGCGGATGAAAGCACAGGGGACGGACCTTGTCGTGGTTTGCCTGCATTTCGGGTATGAGTACCACCTGTATCCGAGCCGATTCCAGAAGAATCTGGTGTCCACCCTGTTCAGGCACGGGGCGGACGTGATCCTCGGAGCTCACCCGCATGTCATCCAGCCGGCCGTGTTCCGGGAGGTCAAAGACATTCACGGAGTGACCAAAAAACGCTTTGCCATCTATTCGCTGGGCAACTTCATCTCTTCCAGGCTGTACAAAAACGATCACACGCTGACGGGGGTCATCGTCCGCCTCAAAGTGGGGAAAACGCCTGGCGGATCCACCACGATCCGGCAGGTCCGGTTTGTGCCGACCTGGGTCCATGCCACCTGGTCCGGAAAACGGAGAATTTGCCGGGTGGTGCCGCTTGAAAACGCGTTGAAAACCCAACCCCCGGGGCCGTACAAGGACCGGATGCTGCGGATGTATCGCCACTTTCAGAGCCACATTTGGAAACCGGTGTAAAGCCTGTTGACAGATGAAAATCACCCTCCGTCCTTGCAGGCAAGGAGGAGGGTGATCCCGAAACGCTTCAGTAAAGAACCCGGCGGGCCACCATGAAGCGTTTTTTGTATTCGCTGTTCAGCGTGGAAATCACGACGTTGTTCTTGTATCCGAAGTTGTGAATGATTTTGTTGTCTCCGATGTAGATTCCGACGTGACCCACATCACCTGGCTTGTCAATCCAGAAGAACAGCAGGTCGCCTTTTTCAAACTGACCCCAAGCCACTTTTTGTCCGACTTTGGCCTGAGCGTCGTCATCCCGGTTGACCAGGGTCACGCCCACGTTGGCCAGCTTGTACACCAGGTAGGTGTAGCCGGAGCAGTCGGTTTTGATGATCGGGCCGGTTTCATCCCGTTGGGACCAATGGGCATACTTCACTCTGTCTTTCAGGGAAATGGCGGTTTGCACCACTTTTTCCCGTTTGGCTTGCAGCGTGGACGGAGTGGAAGTTTGACCGGTTGCCGGTTGGGTGGTCGTCACGGGTTGAGCCGGCTTCGTCGGAGTTTGAGTGGAACCGGTGGCGTTTTCGACCGGGGTGGAACGGACGGTGGTGACTTTCTTCGGAACTTTCAGTCCAACTCGGTCGAAAATGTCCCCGACAGAAATGGCATGCGCTGTACCGGAGAGGGGGAGAGCGGTACCAACGAAAACGGCAGCCATGGCAGTCACAGCCAGCTTCTTGAAGAAGTTCTGATTGCGCATCAAATCCTCCCTTTCGTTCTGGAATCGTTTTTCATTGTAACATACTATTTACAGTAATTTACTTCCAATATTTTCAATAAGATAGAAAAGTTGTTTTTGTATGTAAGAAATAAGTAGGTTCAAATCGTTTTTTGTGGTCGATTGCAAGTCGGTCCCTGTGAGTGCCAAAAGGAGCATAGCCGGGTGTGTTCCCTGTTTTGCCACTGCAATGAAGCGGAGCAGGGATCACACCCGGCAGTTTCGGTGAGACTCACCTGATGAGCATCAACCAAACCAAAAGGAAGCCTGGCTGATCCCTGCGGAGTGCCTTTGCCACTGCAACGAAACGGAGCAGGGATCAGCCAGGCAGTTTCTGTGTGATTCACCTGATGAGCACTACCCAAACCAAAAGGAAGCTTGGGATGGTCTCTGCGAGTGCCTTTGCCACTGCAATGAAGCGGAGCAGGGATCAGCCAGGCAATTTCTGTGTGATTCACCGATGAGCTTCAACCAAACCAAAAGGAAGCTTGCTGATCCCTGCGGAGTGCCTTTGCCATCGCAATGAAACGAAGCAGGGATCAGCCAGGCAGTTTCTGTGTGATTCATCAACCAAATCCATCTGCGAGGAAAGACCCCCTGAACGTCAAAGAGCGAGGCTTCAGACGACCTCGCTCTTTGACATCCATGGAACCGGATGCATGCTCGTTTGTGTGTCGCTGGCTCCGGGAGCGTTCTTGAACAGTTTTCGATCAGGAGCCGGATTCCTCGCTGTCCAGGTTGAGCTGCCAATGGATTCCGAATTTGTCCGTGACACTTCCGTAGAGCTTGCTCCAAAACGTTTCCTGCAACTCCAGATGGACCGTTCCGCCTTCTTTCAACTTGGCGAACCAGTTTTTGAGATCCTCTGCGGACTTGCTCAGGAGCGCGATGGAGATGTTGTTGCCCACGGTGAACGGATGGTCCGGCCAGACATCGGAAAGCATCAGGGGGCTGCCGTTTACCGTCATCCTGGCGTGCAGGATCCAGTTTTTGATTCCCTCCGGGACGGGATGGTCTCCGGGAGCTTCACCGTAAGTCATGATTTGCGGATTGGGGTCGCCGAACACATCCGCATAAAACTCGATCGCCTCGCGACATTTCCCTTGAAAGTTCAGATAAACGTTCAGCGGCATGGGGTTCATCCTTTCTGAAGGGATCAACTTCCCGTTGAGCGTTTCAGACGGGGCAGACATGGATCCGCGTCTTCCATAGGATTTGCTTTCATCCGTCTGATGATACACCCGCTTGCCGGAAAGTCGTGCGAACATATATTCTCATCGGCTCCCGAAATTCCCTTTTCGGGGTGTGACTTTTTTCATAGAAAAAAACCGAAAGACCGAGTACCCTTTGAAGAGAAGGGGGGACTGGCATGAAACCGGTGATTCCTCATGAGCACGGAGGATGGGCCATGCTGACGGTGCCGTTTCTGTTGGGAACCTTTGCGGGAGATCCCGGCTGGGGCCATTTGTTGCTGTTCCTGGCATGGCTGATGTTTTACCTGTTCACATACTCGTTCAAGGAATGGATCAAGAGGCAACGGAGGGAAAGCCGATTTGTTCGCTGGGCCGTCATATACTCCGTGTTGGGACTGTGTTTTCTGATCATCCCGTTGAAAAATGAACCGTCTCTGGTGTGGTTGGCTCCGCTGTTGTGCATTTCGTTCGTGATGCATCTGTGGCACGTCAAGAGAAAGAACGAGCGGGCGATGACCAACAACGTGGGGGCCGTCCACGCGTTTTCCGTGGGAGCCGTGGCCGCCTGCGTGTTCGGCACCGGAAAGTGGGATGTATCGGCACTGTTTGTCTATGTGCACAGTGCCGTATATTATCTGGGATCGGTCTTTTTCGTCAAATCGATTCTCAGGGAGAAGAACAATCCGCGATGGATGGGCTACGCCAAAACGTATCATTGGTTGATGCTTCCGATCCCCGCTTTGTTCGGCCAACCCTTGTTGTTCATCCCTTTCCTGTTTTCGCTGGTGAGATTGTACCGGTGGGGCGGAAAACCTCTCCAACCGATTCGCATCGGGATGATCGAGTTTGCCAATTCGGCGCAGTTTCTCATTCTTTCCGTATGGTTGCTGTGAAACCGACAACTTGATCCGACAAAACGAAGAACCCCCGGCAACTGCCGGGGGGTTTTGTCATGTCCGGAATGATCCTTATCCTTGGATGTGTTCTTCGAGCAGGTTGCGAAGAGCTTCGGGAGTCAGCCTGGAGCCGACGTAGAAGGAACCGAAATCGCCGAAGCGCGCGCTGACTTCGTCGAATCTCATTTCGTACACCAGCTTTTTGAAGGAGAGCGGATCATCGGAAAAGAGGGACACGCCCCATTCCCAGTCGTCCAGACCGACCGAGCCCGTGATGATCTGGCGCACTCTTCCGGCGTAGGAACGTCCGATCATGCCGTGGCTTCTCATCATGGAACGGCGTTCTTCGCTCGACAGCATGTACCAGTTGTCATTGCCGGAGCGGCGTTTGTTCATCGGATAGAAACAGGTGTATTGTGTCTTCGGCAGGATGGGTTCCAGCCGCGCCCGGAATTGCGGATCGCTCATCGGATCCGTGCCCGGAGGAATGGTGTAGGCACTCAGTTCCACGACGGAAGTATAGGAATAGGGAGTGGTGGTCACTTCCGCAAAACCGGTTTTGTCAAAACGGAATTTCACTTCATTCAGTTCGTCCATGGTGGGGCGGAGGTGGATGAACAAGAGATCGGCTTTGTGACCGAGAATGGCGTATTGGCCGAAGCTGCCCCGGCGATGTTCTTCCACTTCCGCAAACTGATGGACGGTGTCCAACAACTCCTCCACCCGTTGGCGACGGTCTTCGGCGCTGAGGGATTTCCATTTCGTCCAGTCAATCTTGCGAAAATCGTGATAGGCATACCAGCCTTCGTAGGTTGTTACTGCTTGACTCATGCGTTCACTTCCTTCCACCCGTCTTGATGACTGCGGCCTGTCGCCTTTTTTTCATTTCAACTTCTATCATACTCTTTTTTTTGTTTTTGGGCAGGTCCATCCCCGGATTTGCAAGGCCGGAGTTGCCGGGATCGGGAGGAAATCGGACGATATGGAAGGATTTCTGAGGATCCCTGAAGCGATCTCTACTCAGGCGGAAATATACCGGTATATCCAAAAATATTTGATATAATGCGATTTGTTCATGAAATTGTTGTTTTATATAATTTTGATGTCCCGAAAAAATCATTGCCATTCACCGCCGGAAAGAACAAATCGGATTGATGGTGATATTTCGGTGATGATTCCCGGGTTTGTCGGTTGCGGAAATTCACATATAGATATAAATCTCTATTTTTTTATTTGTAAATTTTTAACTGGAGTGAAGCGGATGATCAAGTTCGAAAACGTCACGAAAACGTACGCGGACGGAACGGTCGCCCTGAAAGAAATCAATCTTCATATCCGGAAAGGAGAACTGCTCACCCTGATCGGCCCCAGCGGTTGCGGCAAAACGACCCTGATGAAAATGATCAACCGGCTGGTGGAGCCCTCCTCCGGGAAGGTGTTCATCAACGGGGAAGACATCTCCGGGATCGATCCGGTGGAGCTTCGGAGAAACATCGGATATGTGATTCAGCAGATCGGCCTGTTCCCGCACATGAAAATCAAGGATAACGTGGCACTGGTGCCGAGGTTGAAGAACATGGACCCTGAAAAGGTCGAAAAACGGGTGGATGAATTGCTCGAGTTGGTCGGGCTGGATCCGCATGTCTACCGTGACCGTTATCCGGCCGAACTCAGCGGCGGGCAACAACAACGGGTCGGCGTCATCCGGGCGCTTGCCGCGGAACCGTCCATCATTCTCATGGACGAGCCGTTCAGCGCGCTGGATCCCATCACCCGTGAACAACTGCAGGAAGAACTGGTGCGATTGCAGGCGGAGATCAAAAAAACCATCGTGTTCGTGACCCATGACATGGATGAGGCACTGCAAATCGCGGATCGCATCGTGCTGATGAAAGAGGGGCAAATCGTTCAGGTGGACACGCCCGAGCGGATGCTCCAACAACCCGCAAACGACTTCGTTCGCGGATTCATCGGCGTGAAGCGGTTGAGCCGGTTCAAGAAGATCCAGTGAAAGGGGGGAGCGGGAATGACTTTGTTGGACGTGATTGCCGAGCGGCAAGAAGAAATCATTCAGGCCACCTTGCAACACCTCGAACTCTCCTTCGCCGCCGTTCTCTTTTCCATATTGGTCGCGGTTCCCGCGGGAATTTTCCTGACGCGTCATCAGAAGCTTGCCGGCCCGATCATCGGTTTGGCTTCCGTTTTCCAGACCATTCCCAGCCTCGCGCTTCTGGGCTTCATGATTCCTCTTCTGGGAATCGGCTGGACGCCGGCGATCGTGGCCCTCACCATCTACGGGTTGTTGCCGATTCTGCGCAACACGTACACCGGGATCATGAACGTCGACAAGTTCATGATCGAGGCGGGCAAAGGGATGGGCATGACCGATTTTCAGGTGTTGTTCAAGGTGCAGATTCCTCTCGCTTTGTCCGTGATCATGGCCGGGATCCGGACGGCCACCGTGATGATCATCGGGGTGGCGACGCTCGCCGCCTTGATCGGTGCGGGAGGTTTGGGGGATCTGATTTTCCGCGGCATCTCCATGGTTTCCACGGAACTGATCCTGGCCGGGGCGATCCCGGCGGCCCTGCTGGCACTGGTTTTCGATGCCCTGCTGGAATGGCTGGAAAAAACGGTGACGCCCAAAGGAATCAAGCAAAGTCAGAACTGAGGAGAGCCATGACGGAAAGGAGCGGATCATGAAGGCAAAAAAAGCGATTCTTCTGATGTTGGCATTGGTTCTGGCGGTTCCGCTGGTCGCATGCGGATCTGCCGATGACGACAAGATTGTGGTGGCCGGAAAAAACTTCACCGAACAGGACATTTTGGCCCACATGATGGCTTCCCTGATCGAAGCCAAAACGGATTTGAAGGTGGAACGCAAAACGTTTCTCGGCGGAACGCAAGTGGTCCACAACGCCTTGATCAACGGAAGCGTGGATCTGTATCCGGAATACACGGGAACGGGGTGGACCGCCACCCTGAAACAGAAGACGATCACCGATCCGCAGGAAATGTATGAGAAAGTGAAGAAGGCGTATGAGGAAAAATTCAGTGTGGTTTGGCTGGAGCCGTTCGGCTTCAACAACACCTACACGTTGACGATGAGAACGGATCACGCCGAAAAGTTGGGGGTGGAAACGTTCTCCGATCTCCTCAAGCACGCCCCGAACCTCGTGCTGGGTTCCACCCAGGAGTTTCTGGAGCGTCCTGACGGATACAAAGGATTGCAGGAAACCTACGGGTTCCGTTTCAAATCGGCCAAAGGCATGGATGCGGGACTCACCTACGGCGCCGTCAAGGAAGGTGCGGTGGATGTGATTGACGGTTTTTCCACGGACGGCCGCATTCCCGCATTCAACCTGAAAATCCTCAAGGATGACAAACAGTTTTTCCCGCCTTACCACGCGGCTCCGATCATCCGGCAGGACACGCTGAAGGCCCATCCGGAGCTGGAGCAAGTGCTGAATCTCCTCGCCGGAAAACTGGATGAAAAGACCATGGCAATGTTGAATGCCCAGGTTGATCTCGAAGGAAAGAAAGCCCGCGATGTGGCGGAAAACTGGCTGAGAGAGCAAGGCCTGATTCAATAATGACATTTCTTAATGACATTTCTTGCGACACGGCAACGTGTCGTTTTTTCTTCATGATCAAGGTGATCCGTCCAAGCTTCTGATATACTGGTGATGAACCGAAAGAGGTGCCACAGACTCTTTGGAGGAGAAGAGGCGAAGGATTCATGAAAAAACGGAAAGCGACAAAATGGCTGTTGCTCTTGGGCGGCATGCTGATGACCGTGCATCTCACCGGTTGCGCGGCCGAACCGGATTCCGGTCATACATCGGAACATCATTCATCCACCGAACACGTTGCCGGTGATCTGCGGGAAGAAACGGGAAGCGTTCGTGAATTGCCGTCTTTCCTCAGCGGTGCGGATCCGTGGGTCGTTCAGGTGTATCAAACGGCGGCGGAGAACGCCTCCTTGCTGGACCATATCCCGTGCTACTGCGGCTGCGGACAAAGCGTGGGGCACAGGAGCAATCGCGACTGCTTCGTTCATGAAATCAAATCCGACGGAAACATCGTCTGGGATTCCCACGGAACCAAGTGCGGCACCTGTCTGGAAATCGCCGAAGAAGCCGCCGCTTTGAAGAAACAGGGCAAATCGGTCAAGGAAATCCGTGAATATATCGATCAGAAGTACAAAGAAGGATACGCACCGCCCACGCCGACTCCGATGCCTTCCTGATCATCGGATCCGGGAAAGGGTGGATGTGCACTGCCGGCGGATGAGATGTCCGTCGGCTTTTTGGTGGGTGACGGTTGCGCAAAAAAAAAGAGGGCGGGGATGCCCTCTGCGATTGAGCACGAAGCCCTGTTCATTTTTCGGTTCTTGCGGAAATTTTCCCGACTGCATAAGAGTCTGTCCACGGATCGCGGATATCAATATAGTACTTGGCAGGAAGCATATTGGTAAAGGTAATCGTACGTGAAGAGCCAAAGGTTTTGAATGATGTACAGTTCCCCGAAGAGGCGCTGCAAAGACGGGCGGTCAGAGAGGCCGGAGACCATGGCTTCGGAATGTCGGTTGCCTTGTAAATCCTCATCAAATTTTGGTCAATGGTCAAACGAACCGTTCTATATGTGGAGTCCACCGTGATATTTCCATCCCATTTGCCATCTTCCGTAGTAAAGGAGGCAGGTCCATAAAAATCTTGAGCCGCATACGACTTTTCCGCCGGAGCCACCAACATTCCCGCCAGCGCCACGACCAGACCCGTCATGAGCACAAGAACACGCTTCATGAGGTGACCTCCTTCATCCATGCTAATTCATTGGTTTCCATATATTAAAATAACTCAATATTATCTGAAATGCAACCATTATTTTGAATATGAGTCAATTTCCGTTCGAGAAGACGAAAAAGCGGGTTCCGGTTGACGAAACCCGCTTTTTGCGCACGGATTTTGAAGAGGTCTGATGAAAGGCAGGTTCAATCACCGTTTTTTCATGGATTCCAGCTTTTCCACGTTTTCGATGATCCGGGCAAACAGCGGAGAATCCGGCTGCACTCCGGTCACTTGGCGGATGGTTTTGTACAGCCCTTTTTCCGCCCGGAGGGTGCGGATTCGCATCGCTTCTTCGTCTTCCTCATGGTCGAACAGAAGGGCGGCGGCGATCCCGACGGACAGATGCTCGGGCACCATTCCGTGTTCAAGCAGCTGGACGGCGGGGCCCATCAAACGGTCCCCGGGACCGAGCTTTCGGATGGGAGAACGGCCGATTCGCGTCACTTCGTCCGACAGGTGGGGATTGGCGAACCGGGACATGATTTTTTCCGTATACCGCCGGTGATCTTCGGGATCGATCGCATGTTTGAGAACCAGCAGCCGTCCGGTCTCTTCCAGGGCTTTTTGAGTGGTTTCCCGGACAAACGGGTTCCGGAGCGCCTCATCCATGGTGCGGAACCCGAACAGGTATCCCAGATAGGCGGCCGTGGCGTGCCCGGTGTTGACGGTGTACAATTTTCGCTCGATGTAGGGCGTCAGGTCGGAAACCCAGGTGATCCCCTTGATCTCCGGAATTTCCCCCCGGATGCCGGACCTGTCCACCACCCACTCATAAAACGGTTCCACAATGACTTTCAACCGGTCTTCGTTGGATTGCAGGGGCACGATGCGGTCCACGGCCGAATCCGGGAAGCCGATACACTTTTTCGCCTTGGCGTGGATCTCCTCATCGAGGTGTTGGAAAATGTACGATTTCAGCATCGTGCTGGCCCCGACGGCATTTTCGCAGGCGATGATGTTGAGCGGACGATCATGCGTGCGAAGCCGTTCCGTCAAAGCTTTGGCCAGGACGGGAGCGATCCGCTCCAGGACGGCCGGCCCGACGGCGGTGGTCACCAGATCGGCATCGATGATTTCCCTGGAGACCGCTTCCGGATCCAGCCCCGATACCGCCCGGACGCCGCGAACGATGAACGTCTCCCGGTGTTCCGCGGCCGTTTCCACGACATATTCCCGTCGGCGGTTGATCTCGTCCACCAGTTCCTGAACCACGTCGATGAAACAGACTTCGCAGCCGGATTGGTTCAGCAACGCTCCGATGAATCCCCGACCGATGTTTCCGGCTCCGAAGTGAACGGCTTTCATGCTTCATCCCCTCCGATGAAGGAGATCAATGCATCGGCGTTGTTGAAGGCCACCATTTTTTTCACGGACTCCTCGTCCGAGCAGAGCAGGGCAAGCCGGGCGAGAATGTTCAGATGATCGTCTCCCTTGGCGGCGATGCCGAACAGCAGGTATGCGGTGTTGCCGTTTCCGAAATCGACCCCGTCCGGAATTTGCACCACGGAAATGCCGGTGGAATGAATGTATGCTTTGGAATCGGCGGTCCCGTGAGGAATGGCCACTCCGTTGCCGATCCAGGTGGACAGTTCTTCCTCGCGCTCGTGCATCTTGGCGACGTATTCTGCGGACACGTGGTCGCTTTTGACCAGCAGTTGGCCGGCCAGTTCGATCGCTTCCCGTTTGTCTTTGACTTTTGCGTTCAGCAGCACTTTCTCTGCGGACAGCATGGTCATGATGATCTCTCCTCTCCGGTGTGGATGTCGGATGTGCAGAATTGATACAGGCGGTTGGCGAAATGTTTCCGAATGCCCGATTCATCCTCCGATTCCAGCACATGGACGGTGTCCGGTTCGATGAGCAGCGAACTGATGTGACTCAACAGTTCGACGACCTCACGGGGGCCGGAAGCCGGGCACACCATCAGGACGATCTTGTCAATGTCCACCCGGCCGTCATCCATGGATCTGACGGAAACGCGATCGTTGAGCCGATGGACGGAGAACGAAGGGTGGAGAACATGATCACTGCGACAGTGGAACAGGCCGAGACGGGCATCGGGAATGCCGAGTCCTCCGAGTTTCTCCCGTTCAAGCAATCGCGTCACCACCGGTTTGCCACTGTCGAGGATGTTCTTCTGTTCCAGCAGGAGACAGGCCTGGCGGAGAATTTCTTCCAGATTTCCGCTTCGGACCGATGATTCCGTCACGAAGAAGCGGTCCATCAAATCCAGCGCATGGCCGAGCAGGGAATGAACCCGTTGCAATTCGTCCAACTCCCGGACGATGCGCGGGCTTTTGTCGATCCGGCAGGGAATCTTGAATGAGCGTTCCTTGGCAATCCGCCGGATCTTTTCCAGATCCTCATCCGTCGGCAACGGGTTCATCAGCAACACTTCATCCGGTTTTCTCGAAGGAATGGGAACGGTGGACACGATGAGGTCGTATTCCCCGGGGTCCATGTCATCGATTTCGAAGACCGATACGTTCCGGAGCACTTCCGCCTCAGGGACGGAGCTTTGAATCCGGCTCGCCAGCAGTTTGGACGACCCCAAGCCGCCGGAACAGACGATCAGGATTCGCAGACGCCGGTTCTTTTTGGCCACTCTTTCCAATGCCGATCCGAAGTGCATGACCAGATACCCGATTTCTTCATCGGGCACGTCCAAATGCGGGAAGACGGAGCGGGCCGCTTCGCGGACCACCCGGAACAGGTTCGGGTAATCTTTTTGGATTCGGGGAAGCAGGGGATTGCGGATTTTCATGTTGCGCTTCATCCGGTGGATCGCCGGTTCCAGGTGGACGACCAGCCCTTCGAGCAGGGAACGGTCGTCCGACAGATCCGCGTCGAGTTTCTTTTCGCAGAGAGTGATCAGTTTCCCGGCGGTCGCCGTCAGTTCCGCCCGGGAGTCTTCCATCGGTTCATACCGGGAGTGTCCAAGCTTGGCTCCCTTCAGGTGCATCGCCACATGGCCGATTTCCTCGGGGGGAACGGGGTGGCCGAAGCGGCCTTCCAACCGCCTGGCCATTTCCCGGGCCAGCCGATACTCCGGGGTACCGGCCAGCTTTTCCAAGTCCTCCGGATCCATTTCGACGGTTTCGCCCTTGGCGATCCGTTCCATGGCCAGGGCCAGGTGAATGACCATACCGATCCGTGCACTGTCGGCGAGTGGTGTGGGGAAAATCCCGTCTGCCGCGCGGAGTTCTTCATCGACCTTGATCAGGGTCTCCCGGGGGATCATCCGGAGCAATCGTTCGGAAGCGGCATCCGGAAGCGGATCCGGAACATCCGGACGGGTGTTTTTCAGGATCGGGATCCAGTGAGATTCGTCCAGATGTTCCGAAATCAGGGAACGGATGGCTTTTCGTTTGGATGACTCCGGTCCGGCGATCTCCACGCCGTAGCCGCGGCGGCGGATCAGAGAAAGGCCCCAAGACCTCAGCCAATCGGTCAATGCGTCCAAATCATGGCTGACGGTGGCCGGCGTCACTTTCAATTCGTGCGCGAGGGCCAATGTTTTGATCGGCTCCGTGGCTTCCAACAGCGTGCACAGAATCCGGATTTTCCGTTCTTCCGCCGTGTACTCGACGGGCTTCAGTTTCGCGAGGGTTTGTTTCAATCGGGTCCGTTGCTCCGACGTTCCGTGAAGAAACAGGCCGGAACCCGCTTTTTTCTCCAGTTTCAGGCCGAACGGTTCCAACCGTTTCTCCAGCCAGGTGAGTTCCCGATGAATCGTGCGGGGGCTGACATGAGTTTCCGCCGCAATGTCCCGGACGGTGACTTCTCGCTTCCGAAGCAGAATTTCGAGGATCTGACGTTGCCTGGAAGAGATGATCACGTCTGTTTCCCCCCATTCCGGGGAATCCGGCGAAAACGTTCACCGGATTCGCGCGAATTACTTGCCGAGACGTCGGACCAGTTCGTCGTACACGGGGCTGTTCAGGAAGTTGTCGACCGACACGTGTTCCGCCCGGGGAGCTTTCGCTTTGGCCCGGTCCGTGAGGGTTTTCTGGGTGATGACCAGATCTGCGTCCTGCGGAATGTCATTGATCGCCGAGTTTGTCACTTCCACGTCGATGCCGGCGTCCTTGAACTTTTTCCACAAGATGGACGCGCCCATCGCGCTGGAGCCCATGCCCGCGTCGCAGGCAAACACCACTTTTTTCACGTCGCGGGCTTCTTCTCGGCTCATCATCTGGTTCACGACGTCACTTCTGTTCCCTTTCAGTTTTTCCATTTGTTCGGCCGCCCGAGACAGGTCGCCTTCTTCGGGATCCCTGCTCATTTTGAGGAATGCCGCCGAAACGAGGAAGGAAATCGCCAAGCTGACCGTCACGCCGGCCAATACGGGAAGGAGTCCTCCTTTGGGGGCCATGGCGGCAACGGCAAAGATGCTGCCGGGGGAGGGCACGGCCACGAGTCCCGCCTGAAGCGTCCGGAAGGTGAACACACCGCTCATGCCGCCGGCCATCACGGCCAGAATCAGGCGGGGTTTCATGAGGATGTACGGGAAATAGATTTCATGAATGCCACCCAAGAAGTGAATGATTGCTGCACCGGGTGCGGACTGTTTGGCCGATCCTTTTCCGAACAGCCAGAAGGCCAGCAGCACGCCCAGCCCCGGACCGGGGTTGGCTTCGAGCAGGAAGAAGACGGATTTTCCGGTCTCCGCCGCTTCTTTCAAACCGAGCGGGCTCAGCACACCGTGGTTGATCGCATTGTTGAGGAACAACACTTTCCCCGGCTCGATGAGCAGACTGGCAAGCGGAAGCAGTCCGGCTTTCACGATCGCCTCCACGCCGGCGGAGAGTGTGTGGGTGAGCGTCGCCACCACCGGGCCGATGGCCACGTATCCGCAGAGAGTGAGAACCGCTCCCACAATGCCTGCCGAGAAGTTGTTCACGAGCATTTCAAATCCGGCGGGAATCTTTCCTCTGAACGGGTCGTCCACCCGTTTCAGCACCCAGCCGGACAGGGGACCCATGATCATGGCTCCCAGAAACATGGGGATATCCGTGCCGACGATGATCCCCATCGTGCCCAGTGCACCGATGACACCGCCACGCACGTCGTAAATCATCTTGCCGCCCGTGTACCCGATCAGAAGAGGCAACAGGTACTGGATGGTCGGTCCGACCAGCTGCGCAAGATGCTCATTGGGAATCCAGCCGGTGGGAATGAACAGGGCGGTGATGAGACCCCATGCAATGAACGCTCCGATGTTGGGCATCACCATCGCGCTCAGGAACCGGCCGAATTTTTGAACGCCTACCTGGAGACGGTTGTTCCGGTCAATGGCCTGGTTGGCTTGACTCATGATGATCTCCTTTCCAAGGGATGAAATGGATCCCGGTGTTGGCTTTATCGTAAAACGCTTTCAACAAATGGTTCAACAAAATGAAAACACAGATTCGTCAAGATGCCTGTTGACAAAATTAAAATGGAATGATTTGATGAGTGGATTTCTCTTTTCGGGAAAACCAAAAGATCCGCCGGCCAAAACACCAGGCGGATCTTTTTCGGTTTCAGTGAACATGCTGCCGGGAGTGGTGGAAATCGGCGGTTTCGATCTGGATCGTGGTGTGATGGATCGAGAAATGTTCTTCGATCTGACGGATCGCCGTTTTCAGGATGTCCTGGTGGGGAGCGTCCTCTCTCACCAACAGATGGCAGGTGAGGGAATCCAGCCCGGAGGTGATCGTCCAGATGTGCAGATCATGCACGTTGATCACGCCGGGGATGGCGGTCAACACTTCTTCCACCTTGTGTTTGTCCACGGTGATCGGCGTTCCTTCCATCAGGATGTGCAGGGAATGGGAGAGAACTCCCCAGGCGCTTCTCAAAATGAGGATGGCCACGATCACGCTGATCACGGGATCGGCCAAATACCAGGAAAAGGCTGACATCAGCAATCCGGCCAGGATGGCTCCGATCGAGCCCAATGCGTCCGACAGGACGTGCAGATAAGCGCTTCGCAGGTTGACGTTGTTTTTGACGTCCCCTTTGCGCATGAGCACCCAGGCGCTGGCCAGATTGGCGAACAAGCCGATCGCGGCGATCAGCATCATGGTTTGACCGTTGATCGCGGGAGGGCTCCAAAAACGCTCCCACGCCTCCAAAACGATCCATCCCGCGGCCACGAAGAGCGTCAGACCGTTGAACAAAGCAGCGAGGATTTCAAACCGGTAGTATCCGAACGTTTTTCGCGGTGACGGAGGACGCTTTGCCAGCCACATCGCGACGAGACTGAGCGCAAGTGAAGCCGCGTCCCCCAGCATGTGACCGGCATCCGACAACAGGGCCAGGCTGTTGGTCAGCAGCCCCCCGACAAATTCCAAAAGCAAAATGGTGACCGTGATGGCCAGGGCGATGGTAAGGCCTGTTCGATTGTCGTGATGATGGTCGTGGCCGTGATGATGATGGTCATGGTGATGACCGTGATGGTGATGATGATGCACGGGACATTCTCCTTCCGTCTCAGTCGTGTTGGACGTGGCGGATGGTTTGGTGGAGCATCCGGATCACGTGCTCGTCATCGCAGGAATAGAGAACGGTCCTGCCTTCGCGGCGTGACTTCACCAGTCTCAGGGAGCGCAACAGAGCCAATTGATGGGAAACGGCGGACTGGGACAGGTCAAGCAGTTCGGCGATATGTCCGACGGAGCATTCCTCTTCGGCGAGGAGATACAAAATCCGAATGCGGGTGGGATCGGACAGGGCCCGGAAGATCAGGACGGTTTGATTCACCGCTTCATCCGTGAGAAAGTCGTGTTCATGCTTGTTCATCAGACTCACCACTTATTTATGTTCATATGAGCATTTGTTCATATATAGAATAGATGAACGTGTATGTTTTGATCAAGGGACATCCGTGATTTTGGGAAAAGAAAAAACCCGCCTTGGCGGGTAAAGGAAGTGGTCCTTTTGATCAAACGCGGCCGGTCGACGGCTCGCCGGAGACGGCGTTCTCCTTTTTCTCTTCGGCAGCGCTTCGTTTTTTGCTGTACAGATAACCGACCGTCAGCAACGCGAACCAGAACGGAGCCACATAGATGGCGATTCGCGTGTCTTTGTCCATGCCGAGCATGACGAAAATCAGCGCCAGGAACAGCAGGACCAGCCAGTTGGTGAACGGAGCTCCGGGCATCTTGTAGGAGACTTCCGGCAGGTTTTTCTCTTTGACGGCTTTCCGGTATTTCATGTGGGCGACGACGATCATCCCCCAGGTCCACAAGCTTCCGACCAAAGCCACGCTGGTCACGTACACGAAAGCCTTCTCCGGCACGAAATAATTCAGCACCACGCCGATCAGGAGAGTCAGGGCCGAGACGGTCAGACCCACGGCCGGAATCTGGCGGCTGTTCAGCTTGGAAAACGCCTTGGGCGCTTGCTTGGACAGAGACAGGGAGTACAGCATGCGGGCGGTGCTGAACACCCCGCTGTTGCAGGAGGACAATGCCGCCGTGGCGACCACGAAGTTGATGATGTCAGCCGCAAACGGAATGCCGATTTTCTCAAACGTGGCCACGAACGGGCTTTGCGTCGGATCCAGTTGGTTCCACGGATAGATCGACATGATGATGAACAGGGAACCCACATAGAAAATCATGATTCGCCAAAGCACCTTGTTGATGGCGGACGGGATCGACTTTTGGGGATTTTGGGCTTCGCCGGCCGTGACTCCCACCAGCTCCACGCCCTGGAAGGCGAATGCCACCATCTGCAGTGAGAGCAGCATGCCGACAAAGCCTTTCGGGAACAACCCGTCATGACTCCAGAGGTTGGACACGCCGGTGGCGGGGATGTTGCCCAGTCCCACGGAGATGATCACCAGTCCGATGGCGATCAAGGCGATGATCGTGACGACCTTGATCAGGGCGAACCAGAACTCGAACTCGCCGAAAAATTTGACGGCCACCAGGTTGATCAGATAGACAAACACGAGTGACATCAGAGCCGGAATCCATTGCGGCAAGTTGGGAAACCATTTGGTCATGTAATGTCCGACGGCGATGATCTCGGCCATGCCGGTCACGATCCACATGAACCAATAGCTCCATCCGGTGAAGAACCCGGCCCAGGGGCCCACGAATTCATGCGCGTAGGAACTGAAAGAACCGGCAACCGGCTTGTACAAAATCAGTTCACCCAGAGCACGCATGATGAAAAAGATGATGATGCCTGCCAGGGCATAGGAAAACATCAGGGACGGTCCGGCAACCTGAATGCTTTTGGCCGACCCCAGAAACAACCCGACCCCGATGGCACCGCCGATCGCGATCAGCTGGATGTGCCTGTCGGTCAAACCTCTGGTCAGTTCCGTTTTCTGTTGATCTGTTGGTTTCACGGAACCCTGCCTCCCCTCTCCATTTCGATTTCTATACTATAACAATATGAGACAATTCTATAACAACATAAACAGCTGTTACAACCCCAAGAAGGAATGTTGTTTTATTTCCATCATTTCAATCATTCGCCGTATTGCGGCAAGAGGCGGAAGCATGCGCAAAAAAACGCCCGCTTCGCGCGGCCCGGGAGTCGGGCCGCAAAGCGGGCGTTTCATGATTTTTATTTGAATTTCATCGTGATTTGAACCACTTCCGGTCTGTTTCCGATGCGGAGCGGAGGCCCCCAGGTCCCGAACCCGCACGAAACGATCAGGTGGTGGGATCCTTTTTTGAGCAGACCCCAGTCCGTTTCATAGATCATCCCGGTGATCAGTCCGGCGGGGAAGATCTGGCCTTTGTGGGTGTGTCCGGACAGTTGCAGGTCGATGCCGTGAGCTCTGGATTCTTCCAGATCGATCGGCTGATGATCGAGAAGGATGAGAGGTTTGGACGGGTCGATTCCGTTCATCAGATCCTTCAGCGGCATCCTTGCCGGCACGCTGCGGCGGTTGGGATCGTCCCGCCCGATGAGAGTAAAGCCGCCTTTCACATTGACATGGCGATCTTTCAGGACCTGAATTCCCGCTTCATTCAATTTTTGCATCAGTTCGCTGTCATGGTCGCGCAAATCCCGATCATGGTTTCCGGGAACGGCATAAACCCCGTAAGGGACGTTGATGCGCCCCAACGCTTCTGCCAACTTCCCGGCTTCTCCCGGCGGAAGGCTCCCGTCCGTGATGTCACCCGCCAGCAGCACGATGTCGGGCTTGATTCCCCGGATGATTTCATGCAAGCGTTCCAGCCTCCGGACTTGGATGATGGGACCGAAATGAATGTCCGAGACCATGGCGACTTTGAGTTCCCGGAAGGGACCCGCGTCTTTGTTCACGGTCACCTCGTATTTGGTCACCACGGGATTGCGGGCGTTCAAGCCCCCGTAAACAACGGTGCCCACGACAACGGCGAACAGGACGATCGCGGCAATCAGCGGCGCCTTTTGATGTTCTTTGACGGCCGCGGGCAAAAAGCCGGCTTTCCTGTCAATGAGCCGGAGAACATCGAGCACCAGCAACAGCAAACATCCGTACAACACCGCCACCATGGTATACCCGCCCAGAATGGTCAACCAGGGGACGACGGCGGGAGGCAGCACATCTTCCCCGATTTCCGCCAGCGGGAAGGGCAAGACCAGCAGACAGAATCCCGTGACAAACAGAATCCGGGTTCCGCGGGAAGCTGTTTTGACGAACGTGTTCCATCCCCTGCGGCCGATGTAGTAACACATCAACGAATACAGCAGCATGAAAACGGTGATGATCAAACCCCACATATCGGTGGATCTCCTCCGTGAAGGTGTACATGTTGATTGCCCTTGTTCCCTGGTCATTTCCCGGGAGAATTCTTTTCTTCTTGCCGGCATATGTGTTTACAGATCATGTTTCCGGGAGGAACTGACATGTCCTTGTTGCATTTCATCCAACATTGCCAGTCCGTTTGCGACCGGATGCTGACCATGGCGGCTTCCACGTCCGGGGCATCCGACCGAAACAAACAAGCCCGTCTTCTCCGTGATTGCGCCGATATCTGCGGCCTTACCGCCCAAATGCTGGCCCGATCCAGTCATGCCACCGGGCAGATGCTGCTCCTCTGTGCAAGGATCAGTGAGCGATGCGCGGAAGAATGCTTGAAACACCCTGATCCGGACTCTCATTACTGTGCCCGGGTTTGTTTGCAAAACGCTTCGGCTTGCCGGACGTATGCTTTGGAAGGCATGATGTACCGCCGTCCGGAGCGAACCGTGAAATGGAGAGACCATGGGAAAAAACCGTTTGTGATCAACATTCGTCACGCGGCGAAGAAAAACCGCACGTTTCGCACGGCTTTGTGGACGGGCACCCATTTGCAGGTCGTCGTGATGAGCATCGATGTCGGGGAGGACATCGGACTGGAAGTGCACCCGGATGTGGATCAATTCCTGCGCATTGAGCAAGGCAGAGGGCTGGTCCAAATGGGCGCGCGAAAAGATCAATTGGATTTCGTGACGGAAGTCGGCAAGGGGGATGCCATCATGGTGCCCGCGGGAACCTGGCACAACCTGACCAATACGGGGAAAAGGCCGCTGAAACTTTACACGATTTATGCCCCGCCCGAGCATCCGTTCGGCACCGTTCACAAGACAAAACGGGATGCCATGGAAGCGGAAGGAGTATCGCCCGCGGAAGTCCAGCGGACGGAAAGTCGGGAATGAACGTCACCGATGTCCGTTCGGACCAGGCAAAAAAGCTTGGGGGTATCCCCAAGCTTCTTTTTTCATCAATCCTCCTCATCACCGCCGAAGAAGTTCCCGAAGAGGTCTCCTCCTTCTTCGTCATCGTCATCATCATTATCGAAGATCTCTTCAATGGCATCTTCCAGCGCATCTTCCAGCAGCTCGACCGTGATCAGTCCGATGGCGAACGCGCCGATCGCTCCCGCGGCTGAGGAGAATTTGCTGGAAAACTGTTTTTTGTCGTAAGCCGGAAACACGTGGGGTTGTTGAACGGTTTCGGCGATCACCTGCCGGAGATGTTCGGCCAGTTGATCCGGGTTGTCGAGCAGGCTGTTTTCCAACCAAAGCTCCCGCTTGATTTCTTTTTCACCGGCAAACGTGAGCACATCCGTTTCGAGGAGCAGGGCGATCCCGTCATCTTGGATAACGGCACAAAACTCGATTTCCTCCACCTCTCCCTTGAACAGATCGGTGGGTTGCATTTCAAACTCTTGCAAATGGCCATCGAAGCTGCGCGATCCGTATTTTTCTTGGAATCCGAGCGATTGAAACGCTTCCAGGACGCGCTGGAGCCTCGTCGGGGGCAGCACCGTGACGGGATCCCGGTCCGAAGAATCCACGCCGCCCGCGATGTCGAGGTGGGTGATAAAGGCATACGAGACGGAGTATCCGGAAACCAACAGATTTTCCGGAAGCGTGTATTGGAAGGGAAACGACTTCACTTCAGAAGGACCGATCGTGAATTTTTCAGGGAAGGAAAACCGGTTGACCAGCGCGGATTGCTCCAGCTTTTCCCCGCGGACGTACACCATGAGATCAATGTCAATCTTGTTGATGTCCTGTTCAACGGTGCCGCCCTGAATCACCAATTCTCCGCGAATTTCTTCCCCGAGTCTGTATGCATCTTTCTCCAGCACGAGGTCCACGCGGGCAGAACCTTTCCCCAATCTGGCCAGGAATTTTTTGAACATGCTCAAAAGTCCCCTCCCATGAAATAACGTCCGGTGACATTATACTATTTTTTTTGATGTGGTTGCACACGCCGGAAGGAAACGTCTTCCATTCGTCTTATTTGTTCTTTTGATCGTCATTTCCTGTTTGGTCGGGCAGGTGGTTGATTCCGACCGTACGATCCACTTCGAGGACGAATGCAATGCCTCTCCCCGGTTTGTTCAGTTGGACGCTTTGCGTGATCGCCTCCAACACTTGATCGGTTTTCCGGCGATCGATCAAGGTGAGGATGATTTCTTTTTCCGGCTCGATGACCATGTTGAACAGTTTGGCTTTCTCGTGGATTCCGGTTCCCCGGCCGAACAGGATGGTGCCTCCCTCCGCGCCGGCTTTTTTGGATGCTTCCACCACTTTCTCCGAGTACCCTTTGTTGACGATCGTGACGATCAGGTCGTATTTGATGTTCGGGTTGGCCATGAACGGGTCCTCCCTTCAGGAATACGGTTGCAGCAGATGGCAAATTCCCGCGATTTTCTTCGTGTCCAGCACGAAGCTGATCCCGTAGCCCGGACGATCCAGATCACCGGCTTTCACAATGGCGGACAGAATGGGATCCAGCTTGTCGGCGGGCACCAATGTCAAAATCAGTTCTTTTTCCGGCTCGATGGGAATGCCCAGGAACGAAGCGGCTTCATGAATTCCCGTTCCTTTGGCAAACAACACCGTTCCGCCTTCCGCACCGGCTTTTTTCGAAGCCGGGACCACTTTTCGCGCCAGTCCCTTTTTCACAACGGTCACAATCAATTTATGACTCGATGCTGCGTTCATTTTCTTTCTCCTTCCTGCCATACAGGATTCCCAAAGTCAGCACGGAAAGGATCGGGGCCAGGGCGACCAGGGAAATCATGCCGAATCCTTCCAGAAGAGGGTTGCGATCCTCCAGGACCGTGGCCACTCCCACCACCATGGACAGAATGAATGTCACCGTCATCGGTCCCGTCGCCACGCCTCCGGAATCAAAGGCAATCGCCGTAAAGCTGTCTTTGGTGTACCGGGTGAGTACAAAGGCCAACAAATAACCCGGAATGATGAAGTACCAGAGCGGAATGCCCGCAATGACCCGCAGCATCGAGAGTGCCACCGACACGGCCACGCCGATCGACACGGTGTACAACATGACTTTCTCCGGGATGGAACCGCTCGAGACTTTGTCCACCTGTTGATTCAAAATTCTCACGGCAGGTTCCGCAAAGGTGGCGACAAATCCCAGCACAAGGCCGACGGGAATCAGAATCCAGTTGTGGGACAGATCTCCCAGGATCATCCCCATTTGTTCACCCGTGGGCAAGAATCCGATGTGCACGCCGTGCAGAAAAAACGCCAGCCCGAAAAAGGTCAGGACAAACCCCTTCAGGATGTTCATTACTTTTTTCCACGGCAATTTCAGCCGGATGAATTGAAACAGCAAAAAGACCACAAACAGCGGGGCCAAAGCCAGAGCGACTTCCAACATGGTGTCCCCGAAACCGTGGAACGGATGGGTCATGAGTAGAACACCCCCAACAGCAAGGCTGAAAGGACGGGACCGATCGATGCGAGGGCGACCAGGCCGAAGCCGTCCGTGGAAGCGGTTTTGCCGCCGAGCACCGATGCAATGCCCATTCCGAGAGACATGATGAACGGAACGGTCATCGGACCGGTGGTCACGCCGCCCGAGTCAAGGGCAACGGGAACAAATTCGATGGGAGCGAACAGGGACAACACGAAAACCAGAGCGTATCCCGCGAGCAAGAGATACGTGATGGGAATGTTGAGGATGATCCGCAACACACCGAGTCCCACGGTGAGTCCCACTCCGAGGGCAACGGTGCCGATCAAAATCATTTTGGGAATGCTGCCGCCCGTCACCATGTCCACTTGAGACGCCAACACGATGACATCCGGTTCGGCGACGGTCGCCGCAAAGCCGAGGATGATGCTGCACAGAATAATCAGTCCCAATTTCCCGAGTCTGGACAAGGAGGACCCGACCATCTCACCGATGGGGAGCAGCCCGATGTCCACCCCCACCAAGAACAGGAACAACCCCAATCCGACCATGACCAGGCCCGTGATGAATTGCAGAAAGATCTCGGCGGGCAACCAGATGACCGTAAATTGCAGGAGAAAAATGACCGCGGTCATGGGAAGAACGGCGAACATGACTTCTTTTCCGATGTTTTTGATATGGTCCATCCGGATTCTCCTCTCCGTGTAAAGATGGGATCCGGGTCGGCACCGGATCATTCATTCCTCCATTCTTTCAAAGGTCGACGTCGATTTCCGTACGGATCTTCTCGTCTTTGGAGATGCCGATGTATCTGAGGGTTTCCGAAGGAGTGGCATGATTGAAATACTTCTGCAGCAAAGAGATGGCAATCCCTCTTTTGTAGGCATGAAACCCGAAGGTTTTGCGCAGCGAATTGGTTCCGATTTTCCCTTCGATGCCCACGGCCTTGGCGGCCTGTTGGAGAATTCGATACGCTTGTTGTCGCGTGATCGGTTTTTTCGTTTTGGGGGATTGAAACAGATAATCGTCGGGGTGCAGTTGATTCATTCGGACAAACCGGAGAATGGTTGCCCTGACCCGGGGATTGAGGAAAATCTCCTTGTCGGATCCGGGAATCTGCAGGAATTCCTTGGGGATCTCATCCGTTGACATCACGTCATGCACCTTCACGTGAAGCAGTTCCGTGATTTTCAGACCGGTGTTGATCCCAAGCACAAAGAGCAAATGATCCCTTTCGGAGTGCTCTTTCAGATAGTTTTTCATGGCATCGATTTTTTCCCGATCCCTGATGGCTTCCACTGTTTCCAAAACAGGCATCACCTCGGTTTGTGTTACTCAATCATATTATAGGATAGGATTAAGTAACATTCAATCGTTGAATCGGAAAAAATTTATGCCCATTCGGCAATGTTGAGGGGATCAAAGGAAATCGGGCCATTCCCGAAGCGAGCCGGCATGTCCGGAAAGAGGGAAAAACGTGGATCCGGCGCTGTCATGGACGGAGACGGCCATTTTCCAATAGAGCGGACTTGGATGCTTCTGAAGGAATTTTAAAATAAAGCAAAAATTATTATTATGAATCATTTTATCGGGGGGACAAATCCGCATGACGCTGAGGTTGTATGTGGAAGATCCGTATTTGCGGGAGTGCACGGCAACGGTGACGGAGATCAAGGAAAACACGGTGTTTCTGGATCGGACGGTGTTTTATCCCGAAGGCGGAGGTCAATTGGGGGACACGGGATGGATCGAAAACCTCCGGGTGGTGGATGCTCAAAAATCGGGGGGACGGCTCTTCACCCATCCGGATTTTCCTTCGATCAAAGTCGGATCTCAAGTGGCACACATTCTGGAAAAGGCACCGGAACAACTGGAAGTGGGGCAGGAAGTGCGCCTTCACATTGATTGGCAAAGACGGTACACTTTGATGAGAATGCATTCGGCCGCCCACATCGTGTATCATTTCATGTTTGAGGTATTCGGAAAAATGCCGGTCAAAGGTTGCCGAATCGCCGAGGATTCATCCAGGTTTGACTTTTTCACCGAGCAACGCTTCGACCGGGATCGTTTGGATCAGGTGGAGCGGCTGGCGAATGATTTCATTGACAAGGATGTGGAAATCCGGATGCTGAATCCGGTCAATGAACCGGAGGCCCGGATCTGGGAGTGCGAAGGCATCCAAATCCCCTGTGGGGGGACGCACGTGAAGAGAACCGGTGAAATCGGTCACGTCACCTTGAAAAGGAGGGGAAAATCTCCCACGGTGGAACGCGTGTACATCTCATTGGCAGGAGGGGCTAACGTTTGAGATTCTTCACCCGTAACATGTTGAATGCGCTCGGCCCTTTGCAAGTGGCGTCTGCGGCCGTCATCTGGGGCTCGATCGGTCTGTTCGTCAACCGGATTCCCTTGCCGGCGATGACCATCACGTTTTTCAGAGTGTTTGTTGCCGCCGTTTCCATCTTCATGATTTTGCTTTTGACCGCTTCTCTGAAAAGCTTGGTTCTCAAAGACAGGAAAACCGTCTGGCTGGTCTTTCTGATGTCGTTGTTCTACACCTTCAACTGGGTGTTGTTCATCCAGGCCCTCAAACTGACCACGATCACCAATGCAGTTCTTTCTTATTACACGGCTCCCGCGTTCATGGCCGTTCTCGGATGGATCTTTTTGAAGGAACGGCTGGACCTGAAGGGATTGTTTTTCATCGCGCTTTCCTTTTTTGGGTTGTACCTGGTCTTCATCCCGGAAACCTCGGGGGGAACATCACACATGACCGGACTAATGTACGGAGTAGCCGCCGGTTTCGTGTATGCCCTGGCCGTCGTGACGTCCAAAGCGATCAAAGAAAGTTTGGACTCGTGGACCATGGCCTTCTTTCAGACCGGAATCGGCACGTTGGTGCTGCTTCCGTTCGTGATTTTTGAAATCGGAAATCCGCTGACGATTCAGTTGGATGTCACCGGTTGGATGTTTCTGGTCATCATCGGTTTGGTGCACACCACGGTTGCGCTTGCCCTGTTTTTTTCGGGAATCCGGTCGATTTCGGCCAAACAGGTGGGGCTGATCATGTACCTGGATCCGCTCAGCGCCGTGTTTTTTTCCAAGGTCGTCTTGAATGAAAGGATCGATGTGTACACCATCGCCGGGGGAATCTTGATTTTGGTCTCTGGCATTTTGTCCGTTCTCGCCGAAGAGCGGAACAAGAAAAACGAAGGGGGCTCGCCCGTCACCCTGAACGAGTGAACGTCGATGTTTTCTGATGCCATGAAGCGGGCGGCAATTGCGGAGAAACGGAGAGAAACCGGATGAGAGATTTGTGGAACCGATTGGAGCGCTGGATGGAAGTGAACGTCCCGGAATGGCTCGAACACCTGCAGCCGGGGGCAACGGAAGAGGAAATTGCCGAGGCGGAGCGGGTGTTGGGAGTGCGGTTTCCCGAGGATTTTCGTGAATCCCTGAAAATCCGCAACGGGGAAGACATCCGACGATCATGCGGCATCTACAAGGGGATGTCGATCCTCTTGCCCCTTGAAGACATCTTGCGTGAATGGAAAGAGTTGGTGGATTGGGGCGAATGGCGTGAAGGAGACAGGTTTGAATCAGTCGGACCCGTCAAGGAATGTGTGTACCATGAGAGGTGGATCCCGTTTCTGGTACGGAATTGGGAATCGTATCACGCGCTGGACCTGGATCCCGACGAGGGCGGCACAATGGGACAGGTGATCACCCATGATACACATGAAGATGTTCATTACGTGAAGGCCCGCAGTTTTCGCGAGTGGCTGGAGCAGTACGTGACGGATCTCGAAAACGGAAAGTATCAGGTAAAGCGGTCCGTCTACGGCATATTCCTGGAGGAAAGGTGATCCAAATCATCAAACCCCCGGCTTTCCCAGGCCGAGGGTTTGTCTCTTTTCATCCTCATCTTTGCATGTTTTCACTGAGGAAAGAGGTGAACCCCTCCATGGTCAATCTGCAACCGACATAAAAGGGGCCAAATTCTCCAAATCGCGCGCTGACTTCATCAAACCTCATTTCATATACCAGCTTTTTGAAGTTCAAGGGGTCATCCGAGAACAGGGAAACCCCCCATTCCCAATCATCAAAGCCGACCGAACCGGTAATGATCTGCCGAACCTTTCCGGCGTAGGAACGACCGATCATTCCGTGGCTTCTCATCATTTCTCTGCGTTCTTCCGATGAGAGCATGTACCAGTTATCGTTTCCGGAACGCCGTTTGTTCATCGGATAGAAACACACATACCCGGTTTTCGGCAGGATCGGTTCAAGACGCGCCCGGAATGCGGGATCGCTCATCGGATCCGTGTTCGGAGGAATGGTGTATGCACTCAGTTCAACAACGGAGACATAAGAGTAGGGAGTGGTGGTGACGCCGGCAAAACCCGTTTTGTCAAACTGATGTTTCACTTCATTCAATTCCTCGAGGGTGGGCCGCAGGTGAATGAACAGCAGATCCGCCTTATGCCCGAGGATCGCGTACTGGCCGTAACTGCCCTTTCGGTTCTCCTCCACCGACGCAAATTGCCGGATGGTATCCATGAGCTCCCGGGTCATCTGGTCACGGTCCGAAGGGCTGAGCGATTTCCATCTGTTCCAGTCCATCTTGCGAAAATCGTGGTATGCATACCATCCTTCGTAGGTTTTCACCGCTTCGCTCATGCATTCACTTCCTCTTCCGGATCGGAGGATCCGCGATTCTTCGTCCACTTCTTATTGTAACCTTGTGCGATGGGGCTGAATCGGGAAAGACATCCGAGCCTTATTTTTTTTCGGCAAGCCAGGCGGCCAACTTTTTGGCTTCATCGTCGGAGACCAATCGGCTCGGCATTTGACCGCGGCCCTTGGTGATCACTTCCAGGATTTGTTCTTCATTCAGTTTGCTTCCGACCTTTTCCAGGCTGGGGCCGATCCCGCCTTCCAGACTCAGTCCGTGACAGGAAGCGCAAGATTGCTGATAAACTTCTTCGACACCGGCTTCTGCGACTTGGCCCGATGAAGACGGGGGCGTGTTTTTGCCGCTGTTCGTTTCCGGTTGGGAACCGCAGCCGGCCGCAAGGGCCAAAACCAACAGACCGCTGAGCATGACGTTTTTTTTCCTTTGGTTCATGGGAATTCCTCCATTCTGTTTGTGAAATGATCAATAAGGTTGAAATGGCGGGGAGCCGGGAGGCGCGTGTTGGATCATGTGCATGATCGGTCCGGTGTATGCGATCAGGATCAGGGCGAACGCAACGGTGATCCACACCGGCCAGCGTTCCAAAATCCTTGGCGTCGGTTCGGCACCTTCCGCCACCTCGCCGACCGGGTAGTCGACGCCCCCTTCGGCGCGCGGTGCGAAGAAAGCCAGCCGGAGAACAATCCACAGCATGAGCAGGACACCGACAAACAGAAGCGCCCCTCCGATCGCCATCGCCTGCTGGTAGGAAAGCCAACCGAGTGCCGTTTCGTGACCTCCGTATACGGTGAAAGCGGTTCGTCTCGGTGCGCCCAAGAGTCCCGCGGCATGCATCGAACCGGACATCACCAGCATCCCTGCGGACCAGATGGCCGTCTGGATCAGCCCCAACCGGTTGATGCCCGGTGTCAGTCTGCGGCCGGTCAATGCGGGAATCAGCCAGTAGCTGACGCCGAAGAAGGTCAGCAGCACCGTCGTTGCCACCGTCAGATGAAAGTGTCCGGTGACCCACAAGGTGTTGTGAACCACCTGGTTGAGTTGGTGGCTGGCGTTGACGATTCCGCCCGCTCCGGCGGGAATGAACAACACCATGCCGACAAACGGGGCGACAAAGCGGACATCTCCCCAAGGGAGTTTGCGAATCCATCCAAAGAGGCCCGTTCCGCCGCGGGCCCGGCCCGCGTTTTCAAACGTGGCCAGGATGGAGAAGGCGGTCATCAGTGACGGGACCACCACGGCGAAGGTCAAAATCACCTGGAAAAATTTCCACTCCGGCGAGATGCCCGGTTCCATCAATTGATGGTGGAAGCCGACCGGCGTGGACAGGAGGAGAAAGAGGACGAAAGCGAGTCGGGCCAGCGCGTCACTGAATATTTTTCCCCCGATGATCCCGGGGATATTGACGTACCACACCATATAGGCCGGAAGCAGCCAAAAGTAAACGAGCGGGTGGCCGAAATACCAGAACAGCGTTCGGCTCAGCGCGATGTTGATTTTTTCGACCCAACCGAAGGACCAGGGGATCAGCTGGAACAACACCTCGACGGCCACACCCAGCGTGGCGATCAGCCACAGCCCCATGATCGTCACGGCCATAAAGGCCATCAGCGGTGACAGTTTGCCGGAATGCTCCTTTTTCCACCGGCGATATTGAGTGAACATGGCCCAGGCACCGATCCAACTTCCGACGACCACCAGGGTGAGTCCGAGATAAAAGAATGGAGAGGCTTTCAGCGGAGCGTAAAAGCTGTACAGCACGGTTGCCTCATTGGCGAGAATGAGGGCAGTCGCCACAACGGTCCCCGCCGTCATCAACCAAAATCCGATCCAGCCCAACCGACGAGCGAAGTCGGACAGAAGGCCGCCGCAAGTGCGGGCGAGGCCCGAGTACAAAAAGCCGATGATGAAAAAAGTGGTAAACACCAGAGCCATCAAAACGCCGTGAGCGGTCAGGAGCTGGTAGTAAGTCACCGGCAACAGATCGACCACGCCGCCCCGGACCAACCCTTGCAATAACCCGGCAATCGCACCGAGAAAAAGGGCCAGAAACGCGACGACCATGTGTGCGAGAATCAATCGGGCATCGTTCGGTTGAAACCGGAAGCCCGATCTTTCACGCTGTCTCCTTACCATGCGGATCACACTCCATCCGGTTTCCGTCATCTGCGGTCACTTGACGACAATTCGTGTGCCCATCGCCTGGTGTCCCGCTCCGCAGTATTCATTGCAGAGCAGGAGGTATTCCCCGGGCCGGTTGAAGGTATGGGACGCCCGGTTCACGTGTCCCGGAATCACCATCATGTTGACGTTGGTTCCCGCGATTTGCATCCCATGCACCACATCGGGACTGGTGACTTCAAAATGGACGGTGGAACCCGCCGGAATCTCCAGCCGGTGGGGTTGAAAGGAGAACATCCGGGCCACCATGACCGCCTTGTATTCCTTCGGTCCCACTTGTGTCAGGGTGGGTTGGTCAAAGGGCGCCTCCCGGGTAACCTTCTCCGGATCCACCGTGTCCATGCCGCCCGGGGGATGCCCTCCCATGGCGAATGCTTGCACGCCGATGACGGTGAGGAACAAGAGGAGGGTCCCTCCTCCGATCCACAGCCAAATACGTTCATAGCGGTGAAGGTGCATCTTCAAGCCCTCCTTTTCGCCTTACTGCATTCGACTGAGAAACAGGAAAAAGACGGACAACCAGGTTGCGGCGATGACACCACCGACGAACAATACCCCGACCAACGTGCCTTTGAGGGAGGACGCGTTTTTTCCCGGAACGTGGCTGGCCGGTTTGCTTCTGGCAGGTGCCAAGGCTCCCATCTCCTCTCCGATGCTTTCTTCGCTCTCAAGATACAACACTTTGCGTTCGGTTTTTGTGATTTATTTCATATAAACACCTGTATTCACGGAAATGTCAAAACAAACGGGAAGTACATTCCCATGGACAAAACCGATATGCTCTCTTCATCAGAGCAAGACAAACCGAGGAGATAATGTGATGAATATCACAAAAGAGGGTGTGTTCACGGAAATTCAATCATTCGGTGATGGTTTTGTT
Source organism: Staphylospora marina (assembly GCF_003856495.1). Taxonomy (GTDB): domain Bacteria; phylum Bacillota; class Bacilli; order Thermoactinomycetales; family Thermoactinomycetaceae; genus Staphylospora; species Staphylospora marina. The sequence goes on from NZ_CP034118.1 coordinate 594,411, forward strand.
TCTTGTCTTCTCAAGGAGATGTCATGGGTTCCAAACGCCGGTTGCGGAGGCGAATCCGTGTCATATCCCGAAAAACGAGGGATCGGTGATGGTGATGATTTTTGATCGAATGGCCAACTTGCCGGAAGCTTTGTACTCCTGCAGAACATGACTGACAGTCTCCCGGCTGGTTCCGGCCATTTTGGCCAGGTCGGTGGTGGTGAGCGGACAGGGAATGCGGAAGGCGGAGGCATGGATTTTCTCCCCGATGTCACGGACGAGAAGACTGATCAGTTGCCGCACCCGGTCGGTGGCATGCACCCGGGTCAATTTTTGGATCCGTACCTCAAGTTCATGCATCTTGTCGCCCATGACGCGGATCACATTGACCAGAACTTCGGGGTCGTTTCGGATCAATCGTTCAAATTTGGCCATCGGGAGATAGAGCAGTTCCACATCGGTGGCGGCTTCTCCGGAAAAACGGTAATACTCGTCCCGGAACAGTCCGATATAGGGGAAAACGCTGCCGGGCCTGAGATACAGGAACAATTGTCCGGAACCATCGTCGTTCATGCTGACCAGCCTGATATATCCGCTCTGCAAAAAATAGATCCGATCCCGCGGATCTCCCGCCATGAACAAGATCTGACCTTTTTGATACTTCCGGAAAAATGCATGTTCCATGATCTCTTGAATGCGCTGCTCACAAAGTTTGTGCAACACGGGGAACTTGGAAAGGCAATGTTCCTTCGGATTTCGCATGGCATCGACCTCCTCAGGGGTGCATCTACTGTTTAGTGTAGATGTATGTGAAATAAAATACAATCTGCTTGTCGCCAACTTCTGAAACCAACGATATCTCCGGTATTGATTCTATGCATGCGGGCCGTTTTTTGTGAAATTGATCACGTTCATTTGCCCTGACAAAAGAAAAGACCCTCGACACGCTCATCCCGAGGGTTGATGTTTCTCCTTCCACGTCCCCGTCGTTTTTCGCATTCGGTGAGGTGACATCATGTGTGTCACTTGTGGCATCGCCGTTTGAGTGCATCGTAGTCGTGAATGATCAGCTTGTTGCGCTTCATTTCCACAAGTCCTTCCTTTCGCAGTCGATTCAACAAGCGATTGACCGTTTCACGCGTGGTGCCGATGACACTGGCAAACTCCTGGTGAGTCATGGGAATGTTGATGTGAACGGAGCCGTTCAAAGTTTCTCCGTAATTTTCGGCCAACTTCAACAGGAAGAACAAGCCGCGATGTTGCGCATCATGCCCGGTAAGCTCCTGAAGCTTGGTTTGCAGTTCCCATATTTTTTCGCTCATGGCCCGCATGACTTTGATCGCAATGGCCGGAGTGGAAATCACGAGTTCCTCAAACTCATGGACGGGAATCGCGATCAAACGCGTATCGGTGATCGTCTCCGCGGTTGCCGGATAGGGGGAGGAATGGAAGAAACCCGTATGAGGAAACAAATCGCCCGACTGAAGCAGACTGACGATATGTTCGTGTCCGTTTTCGTCGGTTTTGTAGGTTTTCACGATTCCATCCTGGATCAAATAGATGGCCGTTTTTTTATCGCCTTCGACAAAGATGATGTTTTTTTTGTTGTAGCGGCGATGGGAGGCAATCTCCCGAATCCTCTCCAATTCCTCATCGGAAAGTTCCTGGAATAAAGAGACCGAGCGCAGAAGATCAAGATTTTCAGTCATGGGAAAACCTCCTGAATTCATTTTACCCTTTTTCCGGGGATGGCCGGCAAGGGGTTCTCCGATGGCCGGCTGTTTGGAAACGGGAAACGTGATACGGTTCACAGAGCCATGGAAATGGTCATCGTATAATCAGACTTGAAAGGGAGGGAATGAACATGACCCGAAAATTTAACGGAGAAGAAAAAATCGGTGAGATTGTGACCATCTTTCCAAGTGCAAGCAACTTGTTTATGGAATATCGTATTGATTTTTGCTGTGGAGGCAATCGAATCCTGAAAACAGCGCTCAGCCGGCAGAAGATCGATGAAGAAGAGTTCCTTGCAAAGCTGAACGAGGCTTACTTGAAGGAACAAAAGCGGAGCGACCAAGCGATCGATTGGCGCAAGAAATCTTTTTCCGCATTGATCGACCATATCGTCCGCACACATCATGAGTATTTGAACAACGAACTCCCCGTACTGAGCGCGTTTGTCACCAAAGTCTTTGACAGGCATGGCATGGATCATCCGGAGCTTGCCGAACTGCACCGGCTGTTTCACGAGTTGAAGGAAGAGCTGGAACAACATTTGCCCAAAGAGGAGCAAGAAATTTTCCCCTTTTTGAAAGAATATGAAAAGACGGGTTCGAAAGAGGCCTTGGAGAAAGCCGCACAGGCGATTGAGCAGTTGGAGGCCGAGCACAACAAAGCCGGCGAACTCCTTCGCAACATGAGAAAGGTGACCAATCATTATCAGTTGCCGAAAGGAGCATGCCGGACGTATGCCCTGTCTTACATCAAATTGGAGCAGTTGGAATCCGACTTGTTCCAACACATTCATCTGGAAAACAATGTGATGTTCCCGCGCGTGATGGCAGGCAAGTGAACCAAGGTTCATTTCAGGGACAGATCATGGATTTTTCAGGACGGTGAACGGGTGGAATCCACATGAAAACAGGAGGGACAAAAATGAACGATATGCCTTTTCATTGCAGTCACATGATGGGAGGAAACGTTTCTTTGTGTCCGGCTTTGAAGCAACTGAAGCAAGAACATACTCCTTTGAGGGAGCAACTGGAACAATTGTATCGAGCGGCCCGGGAAATCGGGGAAGAATCCCGGATTGAAGACTGGCGGGATGCATTGGTCGAACTGAAAGAAAAAGCGATTCTCTTTGAACAGGATTTGGAGCCTCACTCTGAAAGGGAAGAAGGGGTCCTGTTTCCGATGATGGCTCAATACATCGGAAGAGAGTCCGGACCGATCGCAGTGATGGAAGATGAACATGAACAAGGAAAGAAATATCTGCAATCCTTTATCGCAAAGATTGACCAGGCGACCGCGCCGGTGACTTCCGAGAAGGCAAAGGAAATCGGCTCTTTCATGATGGAAGCTTACCGGATCTTGTTCCATCACTTCATCAAAGAGGAAAACGTATTGTTCCCCATGGCGGAACGCTTGCTTTCACCCGAAGAAAAAGAACTATTGGCGAAACAACTTCAGGCCGATTAATCAAAACATAAAACGCGGGCAAAGGATTGCACAGTCTTTGCCCGCGCTGTTTTCATTCACCGGTGAGCGACCGGCCGGTTTGGAGAACACATCTTTTCAAGCGCCGTTGGAAAGATAACTCAGCACATCCCGGACCGCTTTTTTGCCTTGATTGATGCAATCCGGAATACCGGATCCCGCATACGAGGAGCCAACCAAAAAGACGCCGGGATAACGGCTTTCCATCTCTTCGTACAGTTGTTTCAACCATGCCTGATGCCCGACGGCGAACTGGGTCATGGCGTTTTTCCAGCGGGTGACACAAGTAAACTCCGGATCGCCGGTGACGGGGAAAACGCGTTTCATGTCCCGGAGAACCACATCCACGATTTCATCATCCGGCTTGTCAACGATCTCTTCATCTCCGGCGCGCCCCACGTAACAGCGGAGCAACGCTTTTCCGGGCGGAGTGGTGTGCGGCCATTTTTTATGTGTCCAAGTGCAAGCGGTGATGGTATAAGGTTCCGTTCTGGGGATCACAAAGCCCGTTCCTTCTTTGGACAGATGAACCGCATCTTCCGGAAACGCCAGAATGACGGTTGCCACGGAGACGGGGTGGTCATGCAGAGGTTCCAAAAAGTCGGCGTTTCCAAGGACTTGGCGTGTCACCCGATGCGGAACGGCCATAATGATGGCATCCGCTTGCAACGGCTCACCGCCGTTCAACCGGATCAGATACCCCTGATCGGTTTTTTCCACCCGTTTCAGCGGCTGCCCCTTGATCACGTGGACTTGCGTCAGTTGCTCCTCGATCGCTTCCACCATGGAATGAAGCCCTTTTTTGAGGGTGAGGAACACCCCTTTCGGTTTCGACGCCGTTGATTGGGGAGGACGCATGGTTTTCGTTGCCAGAATCAAACTGCGGTATTTCTTCTCCATCTCGGCAAATTGAGGGAGTGTGGACATCAAGCTCAACGTGTCGATGTCTCCGGCGTAGATCCCCGACAACAAAGGCTCGATGATCCGATCGACCACTTCATCTCCCAAACGGCGGCGGAAGAAGGAGCCAATGGATTGATCTTCACCTTCCGGTTGTTTCGAACGGGGCAAAAACAAGTCCGCCAGCGCCCGAACTTTGCCGGCGGGAGAAACCAGGGAAGTGAAAGCAAACGGTTTCAGTTTGGTCGGTACACCCATCACCGCGCCCTCCGGAATGGGCATGAGCTGATCGCGATGCAGAATGTAGGCTTGTCCCGTCCGATTATGGACCAGTTCGTCCGCAAGACCCAAATCTTTTGCAAGCTCAGCGGCGCTTTTTTTCCGTTCCAAAAAGGAATCGGGGCCTTGTTCCATGACGAAACCGTCACGAACCAGGGTTTGGATCTTTCCGCCCAGGCGGTTGGAAGATTCCAATAACGTAACCTGCCAATCAAGCGCCTTTTTCTTCAGTTCTTTTTGCAGGTAAAAGGCGGCGGATAACCCGGTAATCCCTCCGCCGACAATGACGACACGGGGTTTTTGGGTTGTCATGATTCAATCCTCTCCAAAGCGGCCAGGCGTTTTTCCACCACATCGGCGAGACATTGGATGAATTCCGGGGCGGCATTGGGCATCGCCGGTCTGTAATAACGGACTCCGAGCTCTTCCGTCACCTGTTTGCATTCGATGTCGTTATCATACAGAACTTCCAGATGATCGGCGACAAAACCAACCGGACAGTACACAAAGGAACGGTATCCTTTCTCCTCATGCAACTGTCTCGTCAGATCCTGCACATCAGGACCCAGCCATGGCACGGGAGTGTTTCCTGCGCTTTGCCAACCGATGGCGTAATGTTGGATTTGTGCCCGTTCGGCAATGAGCCGGGCCGTTTCTTCCAGCTGTTTCGGATAAGGATCTCCCAATTGCAGGATTTTTTCCGGCAAACTGTGCGCCGAGAAGATCACAACGGTTTTTTCCTGTTCTTCCGCCGGAATGGTGGAAAACGTCTGTTTCAACCGCTTGGCCCAAAGGTCGATGAATTTGGGTTCGTCGTACCAGCTGTCCACCGTGTGGATCCGAGGGCCGCCCAGTTTTTCCGCTTCATTATTGGCGCGTTCATTGTAGGATTTCACGCTTAAGGTGGAATAGTGCGGGGCCAGCACGATGCTGACCGCTTCTTCGATTCCATCCTCGTGCATTTGCTGTACGGCATCCTCAATGAACGGAGAGATATGCTTCAAACCGACATACGCCTGAAAGGTACGTCCGTTAGAGCGGGAATTCAATTCTTTCTCCAATGCGGCGGTTTGATCTTCGGTGATCTTAGCCAAAGGCGAAACACCGCCGATCATCTCATACCTTCTCTTCAGGTCCTCCAAAAGCTCGGTTGGAGGTTTGTTGCCACGGCGAATATGTGTATAGTAAGGTTCAATTTCTTCGGGGCTTCTCGGCGTGCCATAAGCCATCACCAACAAACCTGTTTTTTTTGCCACGGCCATCACCTCGATGTATATTCATGGACAAAGGAAGTCAGTTTTTGCAACGTTTCCACCTTGACATCCGGAAAGATGCCATGCCCGAGGTTGAAAATATAACCGGGCTGTTCCATGCCTTGATCCAGAATTTCCTTGGCTCTTTGTTCGATCAGCTCCCAAGAACCCAAAAGAAGGGAAGGATCCAGGTTTCCTTGCAAGGCCTTGTCCACTCCCCGGCTTCGTGCGGAGTGGATGGACGTGCGCCAATCCAGTCCGATCACATCCACGGGCAACCGGTTCCATTCTTCCAGAAGATGTCCTGCCCCGATGCCAAAATAGATGACGGGAACGCCCGTTGTTCGCAGCTCATTGAAGATATACCGCATGATCGGAGCCACATACGTCCGGTAGTCCTGTTCGTTCAAAGCGCCGACCCAAGAGTCAAATACTTGCACGGCGTGGGCTCCGGCGGCAATTTGCGCTTTCAGATACACAACGGTCATGTCACCCAGCTTTTGCATGAGCGCATGCCAGGCAGACGGGGCCGCATACATCAATCCCTTTGTCTTATGGTAGTTTTTTGAAGGACCGCCTTCAATCATGTAGCTGGCGAGTGTAAACGGAGCGCCGGCAAAGCCGATCAACGGCACCGACAATTGTTGGTTCAGGATTTTGACGGCTTCCAAAATCGTCGGCACATGCGCTTCAGGATCGAGCTCTCCCAGGCGGCTGACATCCTGCTCCGTACGGATCGGGTTGGCGATGACGGGACCGATGCCCGATTTGATTTCCACATCCACGCCAATGTGCTTGAGCGGGGTCATGATATCGGCAAACAGAATGGCGGCATCCACACCCAATTGTTCCACGGGAAGGCGGGTCACTTCCGCGCATACCTCAGGAATTTCGCTCATTTCGAAAAAGGAATATTTCTGCCGAATGGCCCGGTATTCCGGCTGATATCTGCCGGCCTGGCGCATATACCAAACGGGAACATACGGTGTTTTCTCTTTTCGACATGCTTTCAGGAATACGTCATTAAATGGTTTGCTCATTGTGATCGACCTCTTTAATGGTTTTCGGCGGCTTTTTTGGGACAATCGTGTTGCGCATCGAGAGCAAATGGAAAAGTGCTCCAAGACAGTTTAACAGGAATGAAGGCCAAAGTCCGCTTGCTTACAAAAACTTGTTTGGAACGTTGTTTTTCGTGGTGGAACCTTCTTGTATTCAGAGTTGTTCCCACCCGGCTTCAAGCACATACTTATAGTTTATATTATAGAACGTGTTTATCAGAGGCAATGTGAATATAATCACAAATTCTTTGAATGATTTTCGGAAATGGGTCGGCACCCGCAATGCTGAAACCGTATGATCGATTGACAGAATTGGATATGTTTCCAATGATGGTGCAGATGCCCGTTTGCTTCGGGGTTCATGAAGTTCTATCTACGCAAACAGACACATATGGTAAACCATCGACAGCCGATGCAATTGTGGGAGTTGTCGCAATTCCGAACATGTACGGTGTCATCATCATCCGTTCATTCTCATTCAACCCGGGGAAAGATTCGGCTCCTCTCCATCTCGTTTCGACTCTTCATTCTGCGCTGAACAATCGGCGGTCTCTTCAAATGAAAGCGAGGGGAATTTATATGTCAGATGGTTTTGTAGCCCGATCTTTGGATGAAATTCGATTTTGGTCCCGTATTATGAAGGAACACGCCTTCTTTCTCAGATTAGGATTCCGATGTGAAGATACTCAATTAATTCAAGAAGCCAATTATTTTTATGATCTGTTCCAACATATAGAAGACAGATCTCATTCCTTTTCAACAGATGCGGATCCGGAGACAATAGCAAGCTTCAATACAGAGGTTTACAACGCTGCTTCAGGTATCTGGGCCTTTAAGAGAAAGGTTTTGGGGCTGGTATTACGTTGTCAGCTTCCAGGACAAAACAATTTTCCTTTGTTAATTGACCATGTAAGCAGAGAAGCCAATTATTTCAGAAATCGTTTGAGAGAACTCAATACAGGCACTTTGGAGCCTTTACCTGACGCCATTATTGATGAAAATGTGTTTTTCTTGCGCATTATGGCTGACCATGCGAAGTTTATCGGTCATCTACTCGATCCGTCTGAACGGAAACTGGTCGATCAAGCACGGGAGTTTAGTCACGACTTTGATCAGTTGCTGTTTCAAGCGAGAGATCTGAAATCCATGCGTCCTCAATCGCAGACATATCCACTCCTGGATCAATTTTTGGATCAGAACAGAGTATCCGTTAAATCCCTGCGAGATTTCAAAAAGACTGCACGCGAATTGATTGAAGCGTGTCGAATTAAAAGCATTATTCATCCTTTGTTGGCGGATCACGTATTCCGCGAAGCAGAAAGATTTCTTACGATTATTGACATGTTTGAACAACACTTGAATGCGCAAGCTGGAAGGAAGTAACTGCTCAATTATCCAAGGCAAAACCTATGTACTGGTTCCTCGCTACGTTTCCCGGCTCACTCAGGCAAACGCCCATCAATGAAGAATTGACTGTCCCCCTGACTTTAATCACGGACGTGGGCAAACCTCCGGTTCGTTCGAGATGAAAAGCGAGCTTCAAAATTGAGCTTCGCTTTTTTTCTTATGGTAAGATAAACCAACTGAACCTGAAATTAGGGTGTGATATAACGGCGGTTTGATATATCATAGGGGAGGTTACAACTTTTTGTAAAAGGAAGAATGATCTGTGGAAATAAAAGATATTACAAACAATTTGGACTTGATCAGGAAATCGCGGGATCTTTGGAATGAGTTTGCCTATTTGAAAGACAGTGATTCAAAACAAGATCTGAACGTAAAGAAAAGATATGCTTTGGCCATTGAATTGCACTATCATTGGAAACCTGATGATGACTATGAACTGGTGAAATTCCTGATGAAAAATGAGGTGGTCAGCAGAAGGAATGATCCGTATTCAGGTTCTGCTGACTCCCTGATCTTGATTTCCTACTTGCTTGCGAGATACAGGAAACCGGAAAACGTTTGGCTGTTTGAAGAGGCGAAATTTGCTGATTTTGATACGTATTGCGGATATGATGTTCAATTTCTGTTTTCTGCAGGCGTGGAAGCCACATGCAGGTATCTTGAAAGGCATGGAATCACGGAGGATCGTCCGTATTTGTTTGAAAATAGAGATCACCTTCGGAGTATCTGTACAGAAGAGGATATTGAAAAATTTTTTTATGAATTAAGTCTCAGGTTTCCAACCAGAATTGAGGATGAACGTGTGGAAACCTTGTTTGATCGGGCGATCATTTTTGGAGATGACCAGGAAGCGGAAAGATTGTTCCGGTTGATGGAAGAAGCGGGAGAAATCAGTGACGCGAGCTTGTATTATTACGCCAAGAAAATAAAGAATTATGACAAGGCGATTCATTATAGAAGAAAATCTTTGAAAACATCAACCAAAGAATGGGATCAAGCCTCTTTGCTTCAAGATATAGCAGAATTATATTGTCTTAAAGGCGAATATGCAAATGCCTTCAACACTGCACTGACATGGGAACCGCTGCTGAAACATCTGAATTGGAAGGAAACGGGTTTGGGCAGATCCCTTATTGAGACCTTGCTGGATATCAGCCTGGGATTACATGAAGAAGATGATCGGAAACTTTCGGTAACGGCTTTTGAAAAAGCGGATTCCATGTTGAAGAAGAGCAAAAACATTACTATTCTCCTACTAGAGAAAGCCGTTTTATGTTCTGAGAAGCTCGGATTTTCTGATTTGCAGAGATATTACCGACGCTTGTTAAATGCAGAGAGGAAAAGAATTGAATAGGAGCGTTTATAACTTCTAAGAGGAGAAATGTGATGAGAAGATTATTGGAAATGAGACTGGATGAATTATACGAGGAAGAGTCTCGGCTTCTGGAAGAGTTAAAAACAAGGGTTACGGCGAACGCTGTCTCAATAAGAGGATTGAAACTGGCATCATCACACTGCTTTCGCTGCTCCTGGCGGTCTCAATGAATACACCTCTGATAAGAGGATTGAAGCATTGACGGCAAATACGTGGAATTCGCGTATTTGCGTGGCGGATTTCAGGAGCAATGTCTTAATGGATACACCTCTGTTAACAGGATTGGAATTAATCTTGTCATATCCCTTTTTGGTCTGCCCGTTCATGTTTTGATGAATAAACCTCAGGCAAGAAGATTAAAAGCAACTCTAAACAAAACTCTTTACCTGCGAGGAAACCCATCATGTCCAAAGTTCACCAGGTTCATGCCAAATACCGCGATCGGCTGATTGGGATCATCGCCGAGTTGCTACGGGATCCTGGTCCTCATGGGATCAAGGATGCGGCTAAACGTTATGGCATTTCTCAGGAGAAACTTCGTAAGGATCTCAATTACCTCATCAAAAAGCTGAACCATGTGAACAAGAAGGAATACATCATCCGAGGCCGGGGTTATTTTGAAGGTAATTTTGCTCGGGCTGTTGCCAACTTGTCTCCTGAGGTGCGGTTGTATTTATTTCTTGCTCTGCGGCAAGTACAGCCCATGTTAAAGGGAGAAGGGGAAAAAGCGTATCGAGAACTGTTGGAACATGCGTATTCCGTTCTGAGTGAGGAAGACGTCCGCAGATTGAAAGAATGGTCGGATTTCTATTTTGTGAGCGAGTACGGGTATCCTCAGAGTAGGAGCCATTTTTATCAATCACTGCAAGAAGTGTTTGAAGCCATTCGATTTAACAAAATGCTACGTTTCAAGCATAAGGGAAACATTCGATATTTCGACCCGTTTGGGGTTTTTTACGCCAAACATACGTTTTACCTCATTGGACATTTAATGAAGACACCAGACGTTTCTTACAAAAAACTGATTCATATCCGTTTGGACAGGATCCAAGATATGGTGCGAACCATTCATTCGTCTCCGCTTGGAAGAAAGAAAGAAGAAGTTTGGCCTTATAAGCGAAATCACGTCCAAAACTATATCCGACAGATGTTAGAAGCGGAACACGGTCGGAATAAGTGTGACTATGTCATTCGGATTTACGATCAGAATGTTTTTCAACGGATTCAGGAAAAACAGTGGCATCCTGATCAAGTCATCCGTCCGATCGAAGCGGGCGAGGCCGTGGGAGAGATCATATTTCCGGGCATGACCAGCTGGATGGAAATCAAGAAATGGGTATTGGGATGGGGGAGTGCGGTCGAACTGATAAAACCGGCGGAGAAACGAAAGGAACTTTGGGAAGAGATAAAAACCATGTTTCTTAAGCGGTATGGTAGCGGGGGGTGATCGCCTTGCCGGATACCGCTTTATTATTTTATGGATCTACCCTGTAGGCATATGTTTCTTATCACATTCTACTTTTCGGAATCATTAAAGATTCCGTTTTTCATTTTTAGACGAACTGAATCTATTGCTTTGATCAGTCCCTAGGCAGCATAATGGCAGTGGGAGGTGAGAAAAGTTGGAACTGCGGGAATTCAGCGATCGTTTGCTTCTGGCATTCCAAGAGATGGATTTGTCCGAGGCGATCGCAAAATCGTACAACTATCGTCCAGAACGCAACCTGTTGGACCAATCGATGTGGGATCACATTCGCACCGGTGTGGAAGCCTGTCAGGCCCTGTTAAGCCATTTGGATTCTCTCGGTTTTCACATGGATGAAGAAGAGCTGAAAATCGCTTTGATTGCCTTTGTCGTGCACGATCTGCACAAAGATCCTTCCGTTGAGAAACAAGGGTCAGGTGAGTACTCAATTCCATTGGAGGAAATTGAGCGGGTCTGCAGCATCCTTTGCGAAGCGGTGGGGACGGATGTTCCGCCTGCCGCATTCCTCAGAGTGGCAGGCGTTTCCAGTTTTTCTCCCAAATTGGGGGATTTGGGCGTATTGTCAGGTGAATACCATTGGTCCTCGATCCGCGACTGGGTCAAGTTGATGGATCAAGCTGCCTCCATCACATGTATTGCCGAGTGCATGGAAAAGCGGACGCTTCACAACCTGACTGAACATCTCTGTCGGTTGCTCCCGCCCAAATTAACGGGAAACATGCGGATCGTCTATCACTACGTCCAGGAAATGCGTGGCATGGTCACCACACAGATGCACAATGGCATGGCCCTGCTGATGAAAAGACACGGCTATTTTCCGTGGCTCCGGTTTGGAGATGGGACGTTGTACATCACCTTTGGCGGAGAGGAATTGCCGGAAAAATCATTGTTGATCGACGATTTGGCAGAATTGTTCTTCCGTTCCATTGCAAATGCGGCCGATCAGGTGAACCGGGAAAAACTGTTCGACCGCACCACCTTGCAGTGTCAGCCTCTGGCATTTCTGCTGCATTCTTCGCCTCAGGACTTTGCGAGATTGTTTCATGAGATCTTTCTAAAGGCATCAGGTGGAAGCAAAACGTTTCCGGAAAAGAACTTTGATGAAGGAAAACTGGCGTCCTACGGTGTGACCAATCTGAATGAACTGTATAAGCGCTTTGAGGTTGATTCCTCCTTTGATGAGGAGTTCCGGGAGAAGTGGTTCTATACGGCCCGATATTTCGCAGCCCTCCAACGCTTGATTCAGCGATTGGAAGGAAGCACCCCTTCAGAAGTGTTGCTCCATCTAGCAAACTATCTCAATTTGAATGCGGATGATATTGTCGAATTGGTTCCAGATTCTCTCCACAGCAACAACAAACGGTTTGATGGAGCGATTTGGTTGGCTTACCGCTATATCAAATACGCTGAAGTGGATGGAAAGAATGTTGCCCATTTGCCGATCGAAGATTGGCGATTGGCAGTGAGAAAGATGGCGGAGGGCTTTCTCGAGGGGAAAGTCACGCCGGAGAAAGTGATGGAGATCATTGGGGACGAGCTGAAGATTCATGAGGATCTGATGACCTACTTCCGTGAGCAGCTGGTGGTTTCTTGGGAACGGAACCGGGAGTTGAATCGACTGGATTCGAAGGAGTTGCTGAAGAAGAAAACACGGTCCCAAAAACGGATTTGCAACTTGTGCAACCGGCAGATTTTGGCGGGGGTTAAGCCAAAGGTGAAAGGAAAGGTGATCCAAGACAGCGTCAATGTCTTCAGCAACCGGATCTTGCCGAAGGGATGGGAGCCTGGAAAGCGAAGCGATGTGGCGGCACTGCACTGGTGTAGCGTGTGTTCGTTTGAATTCATACTCCGGCAAGTGTTTTCCGTTGACAGTTTTGCGGGAGGGGACAAATCGCGGCAGATTTACCTTTTTGCCTTTCCGTCCTTTCAAATCACAGAGGAAGGTTTGCTTGAGCTGCAGGAGGAGCTGAAACATTTCTTCGGTTCCATTTATGTACACCGCCGAGGCAAACTGAAACACACATGGCAGGTTCCTTTTGTGGAAGACGAAAAAGGTCATCTCCGGGATCACTTGCGAGTCCATTTTCAACTGTACAGTGAATATTTCCAGCAGGAGTTGGCCGAACGGGAACGTCCTCCGAGTACGGGAGATGTGTTGAAAGCAAGTCCCCCCGGGAACGTGTTGATGTTCACTTATGATTGTTACAGTAACACTCTTGAACGAACCCGGGAGGAAGCCTGGATGAAGGCGCTCACGGCCGCACTCTCTCTTCACAAGTTGTATGGTTTTCGTATTTTGTTGACGGAGAAACCGTTTCTGTTTCTGTCGGATGTGCGTGAAGTCCATTATGCGATCCATATGGATGCTCCCCCCTATAAAGTGGCCCGGTTGTTGGAAGGGGCCGAAAGCCGTGGGACGACGGACTTCGTAATCCCGATTGAACAGGTGAACGTGATGTTGTATCGCATGGCTTACATCTGGGAGATCCATCAAACGGTGCATCCGATTGATTTCTCCAAACCGACCGACAAACATGTCTCTTCCGTATTGCATCTGATGGATGTACACCCCATGGCAGGGGCCTGCTTTTTCAAAAGATTCTTGATGGAGCAACCATATGCGACCGATGCTTTTGTACGGTCGTGCCGGGAAATCAATCTTGGGCGAGGAGGGAAGGAAATGGGACTTGCGAGAGAGATTGCACTTGCCTCTCTTGAGCTGTACAAGCCGGATATCTCACACAAGGGGAGGGCACATCGTTATGAGAACCTGTTTCGTCTGGCAGTAAAGGGGATCAAGGAGAAACGGGACAAGAGCGAGTTGTGCGGGTTGATTACGAAAAGGTTGGATCGGCTCATCAATCAACAAGGTTCGGGATATGTCCCACGAATTGATGAGGAGGCTGTAATTCGGTTCGTAGATCTTGTTTACGACCGGTTTTTCCTGGAAGTTTGCGGTGGTAACATTGCGAAACTCAACCAGAAACAAAACCAGCTGGCAGACGGAATTTTTTTTGAGACTCACCTCGAACGGTTGAAACAGATTCGTGAGAAACAAGCCGAAAAAGCCGAGAACATCGGGAGGGAACAAGCATGATCACGCAAACGAGCTGGAAGGATTCGTTTGTAAAAAAAAGATTGGAGAAGCAACTTCCGAACGAGATTCCTCTCTTTCCGAAACGGCAATGTGTCTCTCTGGTGATCGTTCGGGAGTTCGACTCAACCGCAGTGTTGACGACGGAAGGGCAAACCTTGGATGTGGAACTGGTGAGATGCGGACGGAAAAACAAGGACTTGATTTCCCGTGTACTTCTGCAAAAGCGCAAGCAAATTGCACCCGAGCGCCGGACAGGCAGGGCGTTTAACCGGGATCTCGGCTGGGGAGAGAAGTGCGCATACATGGAACAGATGTGTGGGAAGTGCCCCGACTGCCTGATTTACGGATTTGCGGCCACCAGCGGTGAAGGGGCACAGCGTTCGCGCGTGTGGACCGATTCCGGATTTGCGATCCGTTCCTACGAGGCAATGCAACGCTCGATCACTCTCAATGCGATCAGCGATACCACCAGAGGCGGTATTTCGGGAAGTGCGTTTGCTGAACGGGAGCATATTCGGCCGCAAGTGTTTTTTCCTACCATTGAAACGGCTGTTGATGTGACACCTTCTGAATTTATGTACATCTTGCGCAACATCTTGGCCACGACCCGTTACGGGGCGGAGAGTAATCGCCAGGGATTCGTCCAAAACCATGTGGTGGCCATGCTCTTCAGCAGGGGGGAAGTACTTTCCAATCTGGCCTTGACCCAAGGCGTCTACGATCGGTTGTTAGAGAGAAAGGGAGAAAATCTCAACGAGTTTCCGCTGGAGCGGTCCGAAGTGGTGGAAGCGGTGCTGGATGTGCTGCATGAGGAAGCACGTGAGTCGTATCTCCCCGTCGAAATTTGTGCAGGTGAGGAGCTTCAAGCGCTTCTTGCAAGTGTGCGTGACCTGTGGCGAAGTGAGGAGGCGAATGAAGAATGGCTCCGGGAACTGGAAAACGATCATCGAGCGTATCTCGAGAAACTGTCCAAATAGAGAAACGGTTTGCCTACCGAATCGTGATTGAGCTGGAGGATTTCCTGTTTTTCTCCAGCATGGAGAAGGGGAAGGTCGCCGAGACCGCTCCCCTCCTCCATAACTACGCGCTTGCCTATGCGATGTCCTGGGCGGTTTCTCCTTATTATCATGAGCACCAAGCCCCTGAGTACGAAAGGCATCTGCAGCCGCTGAATCATGAGGGGATATATATCTTTCCTGCGTCACCTGTGGAAGTGACGCACCGGCTCATGCAATACAACACGACTCCCGAACCTTTTTTGATGACACGGGCACAGAGTCTGGGATATCCCAACTGGGGATTCATCAAATGCATCCGACCGGGTTCCAGGTTTGAAACGTATGCCCTAAGCTACAATCCGCTCTCTTTTCCAAGCCGAATCCGGCTTGGAAAATGGATGAGCCAGGCACGTCTGGAAGTCGAAGAGGTCGATCCAGAACGTGGGAAGGGGAAACACTGTCCTGCCATGATCAATGTACAGGATCTCCCGAAGATCCCGACTTACTTCACTTCCATGTACAATGTATTGCCCACACGGTTGGTAATGGGGGCAGAGTGGGAAAACGAAGTGGAAGGATACTGGGTTGGCGAGGTGTTTTTGCCGGAAGCCGTATTTTGGTGGAGGTAAGGATATGATCCGTGTTTTGGCAGAGACAGCGAAAACATATGACTTACCGTTTATTGGTAACATCCGTCCCTATGCGCACCAGGCTGTGCAACTTCGGTTGGCAGAAAGAGCTTTGGAAGGGAATAGAAAGACGATCATTTGGAACAGGGCACGGACCGGAGCAGGGAAGACTCTGGCCAACTACGGATATTTGACCAAAAACCCCCGAGCAAGGGCCTTGGGAGTCTATCCAGTAAACGAACTGGTGAAGGATCAGTTTCAATCCCTGAAACATGGGCTGCCTTTGGGAATCTGGGATGAGATCTCCCTTTGGACCGCGGAAGAGATGAGAAAGGCTCGCATGTCAGGTGAAAGCAAGCTGGAACAGATCAAACGGATGTCTACTCGGTTTCACCGGGCCGTGATGACCAACCCGGATCACTTGATGCTGATCGCCCAAGAGCGCTTATATGCATTCAAGCAGGGGGAGCGCGTGGAAGCTTTTTACCGGCTCGGCGAATATGCGTTGCAGGTATTTGATGAATTTCATCTGTACAATATCGCTCAAGTAAATTTCCTTGCTCAATGGATTGCACTTATGACTGCTTCCTTTCCGAATAAGGGATTTGCTTTTATGCTGTCTTCCGCGACTCCTAGGCCAGACGTGTTCCGGCTTATTGAAGGGGCGCAGATAGAGATTTGGAATGTCCAGGAGGAAGTGGAACGTTGGCTGTCGGAGGAGAATCCGCCAGTGTATGAAGAGAGAGTCTTTTTGGAACCGCTCGATTTGCATGTGGTTTCAAGTTATCTCCAAGCTTGGAACACCGGTGAACGGATTCTGAAGAACTGGAGCGAGATCGAGGGCTATCTTTCTGAATGGCCGAATGCGAAGGGGTTGATCATTCTCGATTCCATCCACGAAGCGCAGGTCTTGGCTAACTCTTTGAGAGAAAAGGGGTATGACGTCGGAGAAGTTCATGGCTTGTCAGACCGCAGCCGTAGCCGGGAAGCTTTAACCAAGCAAATCACGGTGGCCACGGCAACAGTGGAAGTGGGAGTCGACTTCCAAGGTGAAATACGCAAAGATTTTTTGGTGTTTGAAGCACGCGATCCCGGGAGCTTCATGCAGCGACTGGGGCGTATCGGTCGGGGTAGCCGCCAGAACCCCGATCCACCGATTCACGTTTGGGCTTACGTGCCGGGCTATGTGGCCGAGCAAATTCGGGAAAAGACCCAATCCGAGATTTCAAGGTCTGAATTGGAAGAGATAGTCACAAGGGCGTATCAATATTTCCAGGATTTCTCCCGTTATATTGAAAAAGTGGGCGGTATGAATTTGGTTCACAGTGTTCACTTGCAGAGAAAGCATCACATGAATCGTGAACAAAATCCGGTTTTAGAAGAAATCAAGAGCATTGCCGACCGCATGTATGGTGTGGGATTTGAGGAGTTGGAGCGGCAATACCGGCAATGGAAACGAGAGAAACTTTTGGAACCGGTTTTGAGCTTCCGTGGACAAAACACGTTGGAGTACCAGATTTTCGGATGGGAAGCTGAAGAGTCGGAGACCTTTTATCCGGATATCTGGTTTTGGGATGAAACGGCTCCAGACACCCCCCTCAAGCGGTATGAATACAGCTTCGTGCTCCGGCGACGACGGGTGAGATTCGTGGACAGGGAAGAGCTGGTCAGGCGAGTGAAGGAGCATGTTGCCGAACCGGACCGGGAAGAGTTATTGCAAGCGCTCAAGCGGGACAATGTTTTGGGATATGCAGTGGCTACGGGGATTCGGGAGAATCCGGCCAAACTGGTTTGGAGGCTTCCTGTCAAAGCGTCCCGTTGTACAGAACAACTGGTTCGACTGGATCGCCTGCGGCTTGAATCGGATAATGCAGAGCTGAATGATCAGCTGAACATGCTCTTTCAGTCCATGGCAAGAACTTCATGGATCGTGTATATCGTCAAACGGTCAGTTGGCGAGTTGAACGATCAACTTCGCCTGCCACCTCTGTTCCGGCTGTATCCGGCCAAAACCTTGCAAGGAGCGGACTGGAGCATCGCGTTCAATTCAGAGGCTTTTCAGTTATGGAGCGCTTGGGAAAAGGTCAAAAGTGAGGTTCTCTGAAATGGAAATTTTTGTGGAGGCTCATGCCATCAATGCATACGCGTACTGTCCCCGTCGCTGCTACTACGAGTACGTCGAACGCGTATTTTATCACAACGTCTACACCATTCACGGAAAATTGCTGCACGAACACGTTGACCATGCCGGCAGGGAACATCGGGGGGAACGGCAACTTTACCGTTCCCTCTATCTTCGATCTGAACGTTTGGGGTTGTCGGTTCGATGTGATGTAATTGAAGAGGCAGAAGGGGTGTTGTATCCCGTCGAATACAAACGGGGAAAACAGGCGGGCTGGGAAAACAATCACTTGCAACTTTGCGCCCAAGGTCTGGCTTTGGAAGAGTGGATCGGCAGAAAGATTCCGTTTGGATATCTCTTTTATTACGGTTCATTCCGACGGGAAAAGGTGATTTTTGATGATGCTTTGAGGGAGCGTACCATACAGACGATCAAAGCAATCCGTGCATTGCACCTTCAGGATCAGCCCCCTGAAGGCATTGATGAGTGGTTCAGATGCAAAAAGTGCAGCATGGTTGACTATTGCCTCCCGCAGGAAAGAGCCAGATTGAAGGGGAAAGTGCCATGGGAACGTTTTACTTGAGCGAGCCTTATTGCTTTGTTCGAAAGGAATCAGAGCGGCTCAAAATCTACAAGGATCGTACTCTGATCCGGGAAGTAAGGGTACAGGAATATTCCCGCTTTTTCATTCATGAATCCTCAACGTTGACAACAGATGCGTTAATGTTGCTTGCGGAAAAAGGCATTGATGTAGTGTATTTTTCTGGGAACCGCATGATTGGCCGGTTTGTCGGGCCCGAAAACAAAAACGTTCGGTTGCGGATCGCTCAAGTGAAAGCGCATCTGTCCGAGGAAAAGAGCCTTCACATCGCGCGGAACTTGGTATTGGCCAAATTGAAAAACACTCGGACCAGCCTTCAACGATTTGCACGTCGCCGTGAATTGGAATTGGACCCGGTCATCTTGTTCTTGAAGCAGTCAATGGACCATGCTTTAAGAGCGAAAGATCTGGATGAATTGCGCGGGATTGAAGGAATGGCGGCCAAGCGTTATTTTGAAGCATTTCCCATGCTGATTCAGCAAAGCGATTTCTCGTTTGAAGGAAGAAGCCGAAGGCCGGCCAAAGATCCGGTAAATGCCTTGTTGAACTATGGGTATGCCCTGCTGAAGGCGGAACTGACGGGAGCCCTGCAAGCTGCCGGTTTGGATCCTTATATCGGGTATCTCCACCGTGAGAGATATGGAAGGGAATCATTGGCGTTGGATTTGATGGAGGAGTTCCGTTGCATCATGGTTGACAATCTGGTCGTCAAAATGGTCAACCAGGGAGTGGTCAAACGCAAAGACTTTCATGATGACGTGGGGGAGTCTCGTTTAAAGGAACATGCCCGGAAACGTTTTTTGCAGGAATTTGACCGCAGGAGAAAAGACGAAGTGTTTCATCAGCTGTTGCAAAGAAAAATGAGTTACCGTGAGATTTTCCACAAACAAGCCATCTTGCTTGCCAAATTTATTAAAGGGGAGGCGGACGATTACTACCCCTTCTTGGCCAAATAACACAAGGGGGCTATGCCATGAAACGGGTGGTCTGTTATGATGTAATCGACGACCGCAGAAGAAACAAAGTCTTCAAACTCCTTAAAGATTACGGCCAGCGGGTGCAATATTCCGTATTTGAAGTGGAATGCGATGAAGAAAACTGGTTGCAGCTGGAGTTTCGCCTTGTATCGCTGTTGGATGAGGATGACTCTCTTTCCGTGTACACGCTGTGTCAGTCATGTACTCGACGAGCTTTTTATAAAGGTAGTTTTACGAAGCGTCTGGAGGAAGACACAAATCCGATTTTATAGGAGGATACCATGTACCGTTTACGTTTGAAAGTGGATTCACTGTATCGTGGAAATGCGGTCGGGGTGTTGTCCAGGCGATTTCATGCTTTTATCCTGAAATCCATCCAGCGTGAATCTACCACGTTGTCCCAGCTCCTGCATGACAGGAAGGAGCGGCAAATTTTTTCGACACATATGTTGCTGGAGAAAGGGGAAGTGTGGATCAATACGCCGGATCGGGATGTCATTTCTTGTCTTCAACGTTACTTTTTGCTTCAGTCCGACATCGACTTGATCGACTGGAAGGGAACCATCCAAGAGATTCATTGCCAAACGTTTTCCGAATCCCGGATTGATGAAAAGTTTTCATCGAACCTAACCTTGCATTTCTTGACCCCGACGACCTTCTATCAAAGGGGCAATTACTATCCCCTGCCGGAGCTGAAGCGCTTGTTTTCCAGCGCAATTAAAGCTTATGAGATCTGCAGAGGGAAGCGGGTCGAATGGGAGAACCTTGAACCGCTGATTCATCAGATTCGGATCGAACACTTGGTGGTGGCGACTGAGAGAGTTTCATTTGGAGAATTCAATGTCATCGGATTCAAGGGAAAAATAACCATGAACATCAAGGCTCTGCCGAAAGAGGAGCAGCTTTTGGTTTGGCGGTTGGTTGCGCAAGGCTCGTTGATGGGGTTTGGATACAAAACAGCTTGGGGGTTGGGTCAAACTCTGCTTGATCCGCTCGAAGATGCTCAGGCCTTTTTCCGAACACCCGGAGCTTCGAAAAAATCCCCGGGGGTGTTCGGAAACGCTAAAACCCGCATGGGATAAGAGGTTTCAGGTGTGGGAACGGCGTGATGTTTGACTGAGTCATTCTAAATTTCCGCCCGAATGAAAAAGTGTTCGGAAAGTCCAAGAGAAAGGCAATCAAAACAAGGGTTTCGGCGAACGCCGTCTCAATGAATACACCTCAGTTAAGAGGATTGAAAGGATATACGGTTTGCCCGGACCTGGAATCCAGTAGAGTCTCAATGAATACACCTCAGTTAAGAGGATTGAAAGGATGAAGCCGCCGTCATAGTTCAGATGTGCGAACATCGTCTCAATGAATACACCTCAGTTAAGAGGATTGAAAGTGGAGGATTCATCCAACAGACGCCCTGCCAATTCTGCGGTCTCAATGAATACACCTCAGTTAAGAGGATTGAAAGCCGGTCCCTCGCGGACCAAATCCGGACGGAGCACATGAGTCTCAATGAATACACCTCAGTTAAGAGGATTGAAAGGATGCTGCGGGAAGGGCTGAGCTACGACCGGGTGGTCTCAATGAATACACCTCAGTTAAGAGGATTGAAAGGTGCGGGCATTTAACTGCAAGGCAAAAGGTTGGGAGGTCTCAATGAATACACCTCAGTTAAGAGGATTGAAAGTACGGGAACCTCGCGAAGAAGGGGTGGGGGATGTCGGTGCCTCAATGAATACACCTCAAATAAGAATTTTGAAATCTCATTCAGAGTTCAGAGAACAAAACAGAGGGGAATATCATGAATCTGTCTGACGTTTTCAAGAAGAAGTTTTTCAACCAACAGTTGCTCCAGGAAGATGACGGTTACATCACAGGTGGAAGTCATGTGTGGCTCGCCCAAACCGATGAGGGGGAAGTCATCGTTCGCACGTCGGCCATCACCGATCTGGAGAAAGTCCCTTACTGGTACGGAAACCACATCTTGTTCGGCATTGATCCCCGCCGGGTGTTTGTGCTTGAGAAGTTGAATCGTGAACTGGCTTCGATGACCACCCGCCTGTCGGTTCCGCAGGTTCTGGACAAGGCGTCGCTTCAGGGACATGAATACGTGATCGTGGAAAAATTGCCGGGAAAAGCATTGGACACATTCAGGGGAATGCCGGACCATCTGATGGAAGACTTCGGAGCATCCATCGCACACATTCATCTCCGGTCGTTTGACTATTTCGGCGACGTTTCCGGAAGTACGCGCAAACCGTTGACCGATTTCCATGAATGCCTGATTGCGTGCATGACGGAGCTGGTTGAGAAATTTTATTCGGAACCGGATGACAAGAGCCGTGGGATTCGGGACATGTTGCCGGAAATTTGTCAGCAAGCCCGATTGCTGCCTGCCCCCTCCTCGTCTTCTTTCGTCATGATGGATACGGATCCGTCTCAATTCCTGACCGACGGTGAGCGGGTGACGGCGGTTGTGGATACGGAGAGTTACGTCATCGCCCCGCGGGAACTGGAATTGCTCACCCTTGAAATGATTTTTGACGAACAGGCGACGCGGAGCTTCAAAAAGGGATATGCAAGAGTTCTGGAATTCCCGGATCTGTCAACCGTGCGGACCGTTTATCGTTACTTTTTGCGTCTGGTGGAAACACAAGGTTCGAGGCCGATGGATGAATGGATGAATCATCCGGCTTTGTTCGGGTGACTTTGTGGGAATCGAAACATGGGTGAATCCTTCGGTCAGTGAAAACCGGTTGATTAAGACGGATCTTTTCACTCCCTTATCTTGGGATGAGGGAGTTTTTTCATGCTTTCGTTGATCATCATATTGGGCCGAAATGACCGTTTTTTCTTTTCTGTTTATGTCAGGAGGAATTCGTTGCTTCCGCGAGAAAAAATTTTCCGAGGTGAAGGGGATGGACGATCATATTATTCACGAGTTGCTGACTCTTCAAATGGATGGAATCAGGAAATATATCGATCAGCAAGATCATCAGTCTGTAAGAAAAGCCATGAATGCGTTGGCCGCTTATTTGATGTCAAGGGGTTTAAAGCCACCGTCAGCTCTCAACCAATGGTTTGAATGGCTTGCGCGACCCGTCGGCACTTGGGTGGATTCCTCGCATGAGGATTTGTTCAATTTGGCCGAACCCGTTTTTGACCGGAGAATCAAAGATATCAGTTTCGCTGCCTTTTGCTTCTCGCAAAGGTTCGGTTCAACGGATGATTATCAGACACGTCCGGTATTGCAGGTGAGAGATCATTGCAAACAACATCATTCGGAAGAAGGGTATGTCCGTTTTCGCTCCATCTTGACCCAATCAAAGTTTGCAGTCTTGGACCAGGAGGATTATGTGCGGCTCATTTCCGATGAAAAGGATTTGATCATCAGGGAACAACTGATGAAGTGTTACGAACGAATCGACGACTGGAGAGAATACCGGAAGTGTCCACGTTGTGGCTGGACGCTGCATTTTGAACGGGGAGAATGGCGGTGTGGAACATACAATGCTTGCTGGAAGGTTTCAAAGCACGGGTTTATACATCCCAAAGCCTTTCGCTTCAAAAAGGGCAGCCGTGTGTATCGATTG
This sequence comes from Staphylospora marina, assembly GCF_003856495.1. Classification (GTDB taxonomy): domain Bacteria; phylum Bacillota; class Bacilli; order Thermoactinomycetales; family Thermoactinomycetaceae; genus Staphylospora; species Staphylospora marina. The sequence continues at coordinate 617,375 of NZ_CP034118.1, forward strand.
AAGCCGGGGATTCACCGCTCGGTGCTTGTTCCCGGGTTACCGGAGCAGAGAATTTACGAAAAAGTAAGAAAAACATATCCCCAAGCCGAATTGTACCCCAATTTTGATCACGACGGAGACATCCGGGTTGATCTTGGAGGATGCAGGGTTCTGTTTGATGTGAAGAGTTACCTGAGTCCGCACGGTTTGGCGAAGCATCTTGAGTTATCGAAAAATGGAGAGAATGTACAGGTCATCGTGATCCCTTCAGAATATGAAGTAGAGGGCGGACCTCTTTATGTGAAGAGGCTGAAGAGCCGTTTGTCCGGACGGAAGGATCTGCAAATCATTTCTGAGAGGAAAATCATCAGGTACTTGAAGGAGAAGGAACGTCGTGAACAGATTCAATGTGTTTGAATGGCTTTGTGAGCTGACTTCAAAAGAATATGTGGAAAGGATGTTCCCGGATAAGAAAGCCGTGAGACGGATGTTGGCGGTGGAATTCGTGCTGTTTGCCATGCATGAACACAAATTGGACGCTTGGTTTCCGTTGGAGGATGGAGAAGTGTTCGCCAGCGGATGGCACAAGTTGTATGCGGAACATGATTCAATCAGACGGGTCGCGGAAAGAATCCGTGTGTTGACCAGGGGTTATCAACTCAAGAAATGGAAAGACTGGCTCGGCGAATATCAGCAAATCCCGAGAAACTATCGGCTGTTTGATGTACATATCGGATCCCGAACGAAGCTTGAGAAGATGGAATTTTCTCCCGTTTCCTGTTCCGATCGCGAATGGTATTACCGCATGATGCTCGAACAGGAGATTCCTTGTGTACCAGTCAGGATAAAGTTGGCTGAAAGAGGAAAAACGTATGATTATTTGCGAGGCCAAGCGGCAATTCCGGTGAAAATACCCGAGGGGTTGCAAACGACTGCGCTCAAGACCGGGGTTCTTCCGAGAACCAAAAAAACCGGAATAAAGATGAGGAATGATCTTGGTCCCATCGGAAGGGAAATGGATGGACGTCTTCAGGATAAAGGAAAGAAGCCTGTATACGAGGAGCGTTTGAAGAATATTGAGTTGGTTCCATTGTCTCCTGATCAATCGTTTGAGTATGCAAACATTCTGCACATCCTTGGGGGATTGGGAGCCGGAAAGTCGACGTTTGTAACGGCTCAGGCATATGCTCTTGCCGTTTATGAGGGTGCCAAAGTCGGGATTGTTGAAACCAGAGTGGATGATGTCCTTGACAAAGCGCGTGAGCTTCGGGATCTGGGACTCCGCGTGGTCACCTTCGTGGGCAAAAGTGAAAGAGCGGAATATGAGAAGCGAATCATGGCCAACCAATCGATCGAACAACTCATTGATGATCAACGTCTGGAAGATGTATCCTCCTTCTGTGCCATTCACGCGTTGGCCGGTGACCATACACCGTCTGACCGGTATCCCTGTACTTCTCTTAATCTCCGAGACCAGGAATCCAACAGGAAAAAGAACAGGCAGTTCATGTGTCCGCTATGGAATCAATGCGGTTTGTATCATCATTATCATGAATTGGAACAAGCCGATGTCTACATCGCAACTCCGGCGGCATTGGTGCACATGATGGCTCCCCCTCAACGTTTTCCGCGCAAAACGGTATATGAGTTGTTTTATGAACTTACGGACGTTGTCTTTGTGGATGAAGCTGATCACGTGCAGTACAACCTGGATCAAGCATTTATGATGGAGATTCCCTTGGTCGGAGATCCCGACACGCTTGTTGAAAAAGTGCTTCAAAAAGTGATTCGTCAGACTTCCGGTATTCACAAGAAAGTTGTCGACGAGTACATAAATGCAACAATGAGTTTTGTTCGAGCTGCCAGGGCTGTCTATCGGGTTGTCGAGTCGAATGCAAGACTCAGGAATCGGTTGAAGAGACAGACCGTATTCAAAAACGCATGGTTGGATCAATTGCAACATAATTTGGAATCTTGGATGATACCGGAAAAGAACAAACAACATATCAAGAGTTTGTTGAAGAAGTGGAGCACTCATCCAGATCCGAACCATCAGGTATGGAATCACGACGAAAAATTGGCCAGAACAATAGGACAATTCATGGATGGAAAAGGAAAGTTGGAAGAAGTCTTGAATACGGATCTGATCGTACTGACGGACGAAAAAGCGGAGAATTTGGAAGCCGAATGGCGTTTTGGATTTTGGCTTTGTTCTTTGGAATATTGGCTTTCTTATCTTGAGAGAAACGAAGATGAGGTTCGGCAAGAACTGGAAGATTTCTCTGCGGATCTTCCGTTCCGGATGAAGAAGAACGTTCTGGTTTCATATCTCCCTCGTGCCATGACCGGAGTGCAGATCGGGTACCAGTGGGTGGACCGATCCGAACATGGGAAGACGACGCACGTGATCAAAATGTTTGCCTATGAAGCGGTGGGACGTGAATTGTTGTATCAATGGCCTTCTTTCTTTGAACACGCCGGATTGGGGCCGGGGCCGTCGGTTGTTTTGCTTTCCGGGACCACCTTGTCACCGGTGAACACTCCCTACACTCTTTCGTGGAGTCCCCAATGGTTGTTGAGATCTCCCAACCAATCCGAACGACTGGACCAGATGCTTTGGAACAAAACGCAAATCAAGATCTCCGGTCAGCCCTTGAATCAACGGGTTCGCAACCTGAAGTCGCTGACCCGAAGCATCATGGAAGAGATTCCGAAAGAGATGGAGAGATGGAAGAAAGAAGGCAGGAAGCGAAGGATTCTGTGTGTTGTCAATTCATATGACGATTGCGAGGTTGTCCGGGAAACGCTTCAACCGCTGATGATCAGGGATGGATTGAACATTCATTCTTTGGCAAAGGAATCGGTTCATCCGGGGCAAATCACCCGAAGCGAGTTGATCCAACAGGCTTCATCCTCAGATGTGTTGATTGCGCCGATTGGCGCCTTGAACCGGGGGGTGAATTTGGTGGATCCGAACGGAAAGGCTCTGTTTGGAACCGCGTTTTTTCTGGCTCGCCCCTATCCCTCACCGGAAAATGTGGAATTCATGCTCATCGCCTTGCACAGTTTGATGGACGGAGAATTGGAACGAATCCAGAGAAGCCGACATGCATCACCGCTCGCCAAGTTGAAAAAATTGAGGAGAACCGCACATGTGATTTTTCAGGATATGATCGCAACTCCTGACTACTGGTCGGGATTACCGGAGCAGAAAAGGAACGTGTTGGCTTGGGTGCTGTTCGTGAATGTCTGGCAGATGATCGGGCGTTTGGTTCGAGGTGGAGAGCCGGCACGCGTGTATTATTGCGATGCATCCTTTTACGAACCAAGCGAGCATGCACCCACCATCTTGGAAGTGTGGCAACGGTTGTTGAGCGAATCAAATCGGGATGAGTACCGGGACCTCTACGGGCCTTTCACGGATTCTCTGAACAAATTGCTTTCGCATCGATGGGCGGACGAGGAGGAAGAGGAATTTGGATGATCAAAAGCATTATCTCGAATTCATGGCGGTGGATGTGACGGAGTTTGTGCCTGAGGATGATATACATGTTTTTTATTGCCCCGAAAGTTGGATTGAGCAGCTGTCGGCGGGAGACGGGGGATATAAGCTGAAACTTCGATCAATCGGTGACGAGTTGAGCTTGTTTCGTCCGGAGCTACTGAGCTGTTCGTTCAAAAGAAGAGCGGTGATCGGGGAAGCGCCGATGTTTTATTCCTTGGATGTATTGCCGGTCGGGGAGATTCATGAACACTTTGTCAGACACGGGAGGGCTTCTGAAAAAGGTTTCCGGCTGAGGGACACGGGAAGATGGGAAAAACTTGACGTCACGCATCGACCGCTTCTTTTTGAATGGCTTCCGGGGTATTTGGCCCGAAAATTCGTCGAACGGAGACCGGTCTATGAAGTACGTGACAAAAATGGTGTTGTGTTGGCGGAACTCGATTTTTGTCTTGTAAAAAAATACGGAGAGGTTGGTTGTATCACCAGACCCTGTGAGCTGGACGGAAAGTACTATTCATATGCCGTATATTTTTCCATCCAAACGTTTCCTCATCGACCCGGCAGGTTTTATCTGTTCGTAAAACCTGTTCTTCATCGATATGTTTCAAGGTCGTTGAATGATCGAAAAATGTTGAGGAGAATCAAACGCACCAGTGTATTTTTGCGGTTGAACCGAAGTGTGCTTCACCCTTTTGTGTCGCTGGAAGCAAAAAAAGCCGACCAACGTGGCGAATCCGCAGCATTGATGGAGTGGGAGAGACCCAAAGTTGTGGAGGATGTGAATCGGGTTTGCGAACATCCTCTCACTTGGGAATCATTGCTGAACAATCCGGTATCCTGGATGAATCACCAGGGAGAAATGTCTGCGTTGATGTTGTATAACCCCAACACTTTTGTTCAGGGTCATGACATCATTGCTTCCGGATTGGGGTTGCCGGACAGGCGAAGGCTGTATGAGTTGGTTCGGAATGTGTTGGCATTGCCGCCGTCGCTGGTGACCACCAAAACCGTCATGCAAAAAACAAGCAACGTGAAATTCTTTCCGCTTGTCACATCCGAGCCGTTAAAAATCGATGTTCAGTGCCATGTCACGAAATCCCATTTTGACGCCCTGATCCAATCGTTGTCCAAGACGGATGAGGACGCTCTGCCATTGTCGTCGGGATGCAGGCAAATGGAAGACTGTTCATTTATGCTTGACACCGACAAACATCCCTTGATTCTGAGACTCAGGCATATTCCGGAAAGTCATGTGGTTCGGGAGATCAACCGGCACGATCCCTCCAGAACCGTCACAGAAATCAGAAGGTATATCCGTACATGTATCGAACCGGGAGATCATTTGAAAGCAGCCATCATTGAAATCAAAGACAAAGACAAGTGGTCATCAGATCAGTTGGATCCGAAAGAATTCGTACGGTATGCATTTTGGGAAGAAGGCGTTCTCACCCAGTTCATAACGGACGAAGAGCAAAGTCTTTCACATCGGGCACACAGTGCCGTTTCAGATCTTCTCAAGGACTTCGGAGTGTTTCGTCAGTGCCTGAAAATACCTGAAGATGGATCAAAATGGCTGTTTGTAAAAGGAAGCGGAAAATCAACACATCCAAAAGTTTGGATTGCCAGACTGATGGGGAATCGAGTGGATTTTTGTTTGCAGGATTCCCGTTTGGGATGGCAATCAGCACACGAGTTGGTTTTGAATGCCGAAGGCCTCAGACGGAGTTTGTATTGCCAAAGAAGCACCAAAAACAAACGGGATTTTGTGGATTTTATTGAGGAGGTATTGAGCATAGAGTTGGAGAGTGGTTGCGAAAACCTGTTTGTTGTCTTTGACCGGGGCACTTTGTCCAAACTGTACGACCCGGTGCAAAACAAATGCCTGCTGGAAGGCAAGTGGCGATTTGAACGCAAGGCTCTTCTGGATGATCCGCGGTTGAAGATCATCCGCATGAGTGATTCAACATCGCCGGCAGTACCCGAGTATATCAGCAGAACAAAGTCGAAACCCATGGATCATTTTTCGTCTGGGCTTTACATTTCGGAAGACATCTATTACAGCTTGGGACCAAAAGGTGATACCATTCGGTTTTCGCCAAAAGTCGAAAGATCATTTACCGTGGATGAATTCCTCCGTCAACCGAACTTGCAGGAATTTTTCCCGGTTGGAACCCATTGGGACAAAAGAGCGAAAACCGATGCAGTCATTCATTTGCACCGATGGAGAAGAGCCTCCGTCACATACAAGCATGCGACCATTTATCCTGCTCCGATGCATTCGCTGGAGACCATTGAGAAGTACATGTCAATGTTTCTGACCGTCGAAGCTCAAAAAATGTCCTTCCAATAAACACTTATTGTTGGACCCCTTGGCAATCCAAGGGGGCTTTTTTTGAATGGGTTGCGTATCTATTTCCATGTTTCATTCGTTTACCTTCAAAAGGAGAAATGGGGTGTACCACTTCGCATCGGTCGGGAAAAAAACCGAATGGGAGGAGGAGACCGGATGAACATCGGAGGATCCGCGGAAAACCCGGGGGTTGACGGGAAAAGTTTGGAACGGTTGCAGGCCGTTTTGAACCGCTACTGCCTGGCCGTGACGGGTTCCGATTGGGATGCCGAGGATTTGGCTCAGGACACTTGGTTGAAAGCGACCGGAACGTTAAGACGAGGGCATGCCAACCCTGAAGCATTTTTGCTCCGAATCGCGAAGAACACATGGATCGACCAAGTGCGGAGAAAAGCGGTTTTGGCCCGGATTTTGAACCGGGAGAGGCCGAAAGAAGCGCTGCCGGATCATGGGTCGTTTGAAATCGAGTGGATGTTCCAAGCCTTGATGAAGCATTTGTCGCCCTTGCAGCGAACGGTGTTTTTGCTGAGGGATGTTTTCGGATATTCCAGTGCGGAGACGGCCGAATGGCTCGATACGACGGAGGGAGCGGTGAAAGCGGCTCTTCGTCGGGCACGCCGGTCTCTGGCGGCCGTCAGGGATGAACTGGAAAAAGGCACGCTTCCGATCCCTGAGAAGGAACACGTGAAAGCTTTTTTGCGAGCGGTTGCGACTGCGTATCAGGAGGGAGAGGTTGCGAGGCTGGTGGAGCTGGTTCTCCGGGACGAAGCGGATCCTGCCATGGTGATCGGAGTTGTCCAAAGCCGGGCTCTTTGGAAGCCCGAACGGGCAGGGCGTGTCGAACCCGGCCGGTCGACCCGATTGGCGGCTTAGTCCGGTTGAAGGAATTCCAGACTGTCTTGGGGGGAAGACATGAAGATTCTCATCATCGGCGGTACCCGTTTCCTGGGCCGATTCATCACCCGCGAGGCCCAAAGACGCGGTCATGAAATCACCTTGTTTCACAGAGGTCGGGCAAACCCCGGTCTTTTTCCCGACGTGGAGAACATCTTGGGGGATCGGGTCGAAGCGATCGGGCTTCTCGGGGACAGACGCTGGGACAGTGTGATTGACACGTGCGGGTTTGTCCCATGGGCGGTCGCTCCGTCTGTCAGGTACCTGAAAAACCGGACCGAACATTATGTGTTTGTCTCCAGCATCTCCGTCTACGCCGATTTCAGCCGGATCGGGATCGATGAGAGTTCTCCCGTTGACACCTTGCCGGAGAAGAAAGTGGAGGAACTGGAAAGAGAGGGCTACGGTCCTTACGGGGAGCATTACGGGGCGATGAAGGCGCTCTGTGAACGCCTGATCGACCGGGAAATGCCGGGCAGAGCGTTGCACGTTCGTTCCGGTCTGATCGTCGGTCCGCATGATTATATGGATCGCTTCCCCTATTGGATCCACCGCGTGGCCCGGGGAGGAGAAATCTTGGCCCCGGGGCATCCCGGGCAACCCGTCCAGTGGATCGATGTCAGGGACCTGGCCAACTGGATCCTCGACATGGCGGAACGTCGTCAAACGGGAGTGATGAACGTCACCGGACCCGAAACGCCCTTGACGATGGGGCACATACTGGAAGAATGCCGACGCATCGCCGGCAGTGAAGCCGAGTTCACTTGGGTGGACGAGGAGTTTTTGCTGGAGAGACAGGTGCAACCCTGGACGGAATTGCCGCTGTGGCTTCCGGTGAACAGGGGTTTGAGTGACGGCGAAAAGCCTCCGGTCGGTTTCTTTCGGGTGAACATCGATCGTGCATTGCAAACCGGCCTGTCCTTTCGCCCGCTGTCCGAAACGATTTCCGATACCCTGCAATGGCTGAACGCGGAGAACAAAGACGCGTTCATCGCGGGTTTGATCCCGGAGAAAGAACGCCGGTTGCTCAGCGAATGGAATGAGAAAAAAGCTCGGTCCTGAAACGGGACGGAGCTTTTTCGTTTCCATCAAGTTCTTCGACCTTGTCCGTCTTTATGATCAGTTTTCATTCAGCGTACAGTTTCCGGAGAATCATCGGTCGTGAAAGAGGTATCTGTAAACACCTGTACTCTTGGTCACAGATTGCATGTATGGTCGGGGTCTGTGGTTGCGTTTTGCCATGTTCCATGGTCCTGCAAAGTACGTTTGATTCCTGAAATGATGAAGTCTGTATGTTTGTTGAGATCAGAAAGATCGCTGCCTGGTTCTGCGTAAAGAAATGTTCCGTTTCCCTTTTTGACAATTCCGTAGGCTGCCAAGCTTTCATGTGTCTTTTTGGCATCATCATCCACAAACTCAGTGATGACACCATCTTGAATACCAAGAACATCATAAATGAACGGTTCTGTCGGCATATCGTTTTTATTTCCGTAGAACAAAATGTATTTGTTGTTATGAAAATCATCCTTGATTCGTTTTACCAGTGGATCCCGTTTTGAATTGGATTGATCCAACAGTTTTTTTTCAATTGCAGTCACCACTGAAGAGGCAGAGCAGGGAACAGTCCCGGCGAATCTGAAGGCGGTTTCACCGGGACGGGTTCCCGGTTTTTTGCGTCTGCACAACCTGAAAGGCGATGACGGTGCGGCTTTTCGGTCATTCCAGGAGGTCCCAGCCCGTTCCGAGAGACATGGCGATCGGCAGCAGCACACTGCAGGTGATCACCCAGCGCTTGTGGGTTTCCAGCCAGCCGGTCCGGATGAGGGCTTCTTCCACGGCGAAGAAAATGGCTGCACACGACATGGGAGCGATGAGCGCATGCTCGGTCGGCGCAAAGTGTTCCGAGTCTTTCAACCAGGCATAAAAGGTCAGTCCGGCCAAGAGGTACAAAAAGAGTCTCAACAGCGAAGGGAACCGGGGCGCCAGCCGTTCCACCAACATGTCGATCACGAGCGAGCAAAGGAGACCGTATGTGAACAGATATGCGTAGGAAACCAGCAAAAACAGTGATGTGACAAGATCCTCATCCCAAACGGTTCGCCCGGGGTCTTGTGCCGGAAACACCATCTGCGTGGCCAGCAGCCATGCCAGCACAAACAATGGGCCCGTATAGAGGGAGGTGATCAGTTTTCTCAGCACCATGTTTCTTCCGACCCTTCCTGTCGAACAAAATGGTTTTGTCTATGATTACTTCCTTCCCGAGGGGCCATAATCCTTTTTGTTCGACATGGTTTACTTTGTCATGGGTGACAAAACAGTCGGATTTTTTGCGGCTGAGTCACTGTTTTTTCCGTATGTTCACGGTGAAGCGGACTTCTTTTTGACCGGCGGTTGCCGACACCGCATGCCGGGCGGTTTCGTACCCCGGTTTGGAAATCACGAAGTCCCATGAGCCGGGCGGAAGATGCCAGGTGAAGACGCCTTGTTCGTTGGTGTACACCGCGATTTCCGGGACCGGATACGGGCTGGTGTCCCGGGATTCGGGAACGGCCAGGGCCCCGCTGACCGGACGCTGCTCCTCATCCAGAACGGTCCCGATGAACGCGACTCGCTCGTTGGAAGCCGGAGGATCGGGAGTTTCCGGCGTGGTGGGTTGTTCTCCCGCGGAGGATCCGCAACCTGACAGAAACAGGGCCAGCCCCGCCGCCAGGAGTGCGGGAATGCGGAGAAGGACGGGAAGACTCATGCTCATGACCTCCCACAAACAGATTCAAATGAAAATCGGAGAGGTGTGCAACCTCTCCGATGTTATGGACTTCCGGATTCCCTTCCCGGTTGCGGTCGGGAAACCGATTATTGGGCTTTCCAGGTGTTGAAGTTGTTGTAGACGGTTTGGGTGATCCGGGTTCCGCGGTTGTACGGGTTGCCGCCGTAGACGCCGTTGGTGTGGACGGCGATGCTGCAGGGGCCGCCGCAGGAAGAATGATAGGATTCATAGACCGGAGAACCGGATTGACCGCCGTAGGTGTCGTTGGCGTAATGCAGTTTCAGCGTGTAGGTTTCACGGATTTGATCGGCATGCTGCCATTGGGTGCCGTAAGCTTTGTCGCCGGGATAGCCGCTGATGTTTTCAGCGATTCCGTTCATGGAACCGGATTGCCAGCGATAGCCGATCCATCCGGTGGAGTTTCCGATGTCTTTGTCCAGTTTGATGGCTGCATAGTCATAGTTGGTGTCCCCGTTTTGGACCCAACCGCTCACGGAGAAGAAGTTGACGGCGTTGGCATAGCCGTACGGAGTGCTGCTGCCGTTACGTCCCGGATACACTTTTGCCCAGGATGCCCAGCGGCGGGTGCCGGGATCGTAGACGCAATGTCCGGCGGTGGCAACGGTGCGCGGACCGATCATCCAGCCGGTGCAGCCGCCGATGTCACTTTCAATGTGAGCGATGGCCCGGTACGGGAATGCGGTGGTATTGGTCACTTGGGTCCGTTGGTCGGTGCCGATCACGGATTGGGTGCCCACCGTTCCCGTTCCTGCGGGATTGACTCTGTTGAAAGTCGGTTGGGATGCGGAAACTTGTTGGCCGGTTCCTTCATAGGCGAGAGAAGCGCCACCGTCGCTGAAGGTTTTGATTCCTGCAGGTTTGACGGAAGTATTGACGGTTCCGTATTTTGCCACGGGAGTATGCGGATCGATCTTGGCCGCGGAAGCGGTGGAAACCGGAGACCATCCCGCCAGCGGCAGGGAAGCCAATGCCGCAAACAGGAAAGCGGTCGAGATTTTGCGGAACTTCATTTGCTGTTACCCCCTTCGATGATGTGGTGTTCCTACGAGAATTATAAATTGCAATAATACTCTAGACAACAAAAATTTTAAGCCAATTTTGAATCGGATGACCAGATTTGGGATTGTTTCGCAGGTATTTTCAAGAAACTGGAATGGATATCGTGATTTTTGAAAACGGTTTCCCAAAACGGCACGAAGAATCTTGGTGAGTTGGAAACGGGGGCAACGGGCATCCGGGGGATGCAAGCGGGAGACTTTTTTCAGATACGGGATGAATGAATGATTTACTTTTAATGAGTATTAGATTATAATGATTATAAAAATGTTGCCCTGACAAAACAATGTTGGTGTCAATCAAAAATGAGAATCATGTTCAATGGCGTGCGGCTCCGAAGGGAGTCGCATGTTCCGTTTTGAGGGGTTTGAAAATGATGATGATTCTCAGCCGGAGGTGGCAAGCATGCAATCCGCGTTGATGTGGGAAGGAGAACATTCCGCGATGCGGGAAGAGAAAACGGCCGGATTTTTCCGGGAGGTGGCAACACGCCATGGGGAAATGGCGGCGTCGGTGATGTGCGGCCTGTTGCTGGGGGCGGCCTGGTGGCTGGAGGGGACGACCATGTCGCTGTGGTTGTACCTGCTGGCGATGGGAATCGGCGGATTTGCCAAGGCACGGGAAGGAATCGGGACGTTGGTGAAAGAACGGGAGCTGGATGTGAATCTGCTGATGTTTCTGGCTGCGGGTGGGGCGGCCCTGATCGGGTATTGGACGGAAGCCGCGATGCTGGTGCTGATTTTCTCCGTCAGCGGTGCGCTGGAAACGTACGCCAACGCCAGGAGCGAACGGGATCTGTCCTCGCTGTTGGCCATGCAGCCGGATACGGCGAGACTGGTGGTCGAATCCGGAGAGGAACGGATCGTGGACGTTTCCGACTTGGAGAAGGGAGACCGGGTTCTGGTGAAGCCGGGGGAGCGCATCCCTGCGGACGGCCGGGTGCTTGAAGGGGTTTCCGCCGTTCATCAGGCGGCCATCACGGGGGAACCGTTGCCGATGGACAAAAAAACGGGAGATGAAGTGTTTGCCGGCACGATCAACGGCGAAGGAGCGCTGCTCATTGAAGTGACCCGCAGGGCGGAGAACAGCCTGATGGCCCGGATCATGAAACGCATTGAAGAAGCGAGGACCCGGGTTCCGCGCAAACAGCGTCAGCTGCAAAAAGTGGAACGCCTCTATGTGAGAGTGATTCTGCTGGTCACGGTGCTGATCTCGACATTGCCGGTGCTGTTGATCGGTTGGAGCTGGGCGGAATCTTTGTACCGGGCGATGGTGTTCCTGGTCGTTGCCTCACCCTGCGCGTTGGTGGCATCGGTGATGCCGGCCGTGTTGTCCGCCATGTCGAACGGGGCGCGCTCGGGGATCCTGCTGAAAAGCGGCGCTCATCTGGAAACCTTGGCCGAAGTGAAAGCGATCGCGTTTGACAAAACGGGAACGCTCACGGAGGGCAGACCCCGGGTGACCGACGTGGTGACGTTCGGGGACATGACCGAAGAGGAGTTGCTGCAGGCGGTGGCTTCGGTCGAGCGGATGTCGGAGCACATGATCGGGAAAGCATTGGTTGAGGAAGCCGTGCAACGGGGACTGACCCCGAGGCATGCGGAACGGGTGACGGCTCATCCGGGGCGGGGCGTCACGGCCCGTCACGAAGGGATCCCATGGCGGATCGGCAAACCGAAATGGTTTCAACACTTGGACGAAGAAGTCGGGCAGACCGTCCGGCATCTGGAACGGCAAGGAAAAACGGTGATTTTGGCTGAAGCGGACGGTCGGATTGTCGGTTGCATCGCCCTGATGGACCGGTTGCGTCCGGAAGCCGCGCGCATGGTGTCAGCGCTCAAAAGGTTGGGCATCGAGGTGGTCATGCTGACCGGGGACCAGCGGGAAACGGCCTTGTCGGTGGCCCGTGAAGCGGGAATTGAACAAGTTTACGGCGAGCTGTTGCCGGAAGACAAGGTTCGGATGATCGAAGCGCTGAAACGTCGATACGGGACCGTGGCGATGGTCGGGGACGGGGTGAACGATTCCCCCGCTTTGGCCGCTGCTTCCGCCGGGATGGCGATGGGGAAGGCCGGGACGGATGTCGCTTTGGAGACGGCCGATCTCGTGCTGATGAACGATGATTTGTCCGGCGTGGTGCGGGCGGTGAAGATTTCCCGCAGATTGCGAAACGTGGTGCGGCAAAATCTGGTGTTCGCCCTGTCTGTGATCGTTTTCCTGGTGATCGCCAATTTCGCTCAGTCGATGAATTTGCCCATGGGCGTGATCGGGCATGAAGGAAGCACCATTCTGGTGATTTTGAACGGTCTTCGCCTGCTTCGCTGAGGAAATGGCGCCCGATGTTTACCGGCGAATCGGGGACGGATTTCATGAGTGATTTCGGAAAAAGGGATCAAGCGGATGCGGGGTGGAACGTCGGAAAAAGACGAGGCTCCCGGAAGGATTGGTGAGCACTTCCGGGAGCCTGCTTTTTCAACGGAAATGTTTCCACCACACACCGGCCCATTCGGGGATGCGGACAAGCCCGTTGGTACGGACGGTGTCGGCGAGTTCGTTCCCGAAGAAGAAACGCATGAGCTCTTCGGCTTCGGCCGGATCGTCGAACCGGTAATCGGTGCGGATGACGGTGCGGGAAAATCCGTAATCCCGTTCCAGGGCTTCGTAGTATTCGGTCAAGAACGACGGAGGTTGGGGCTTGTCGGTTCCCGTGCCCATGGTTTCGAAGATGATCACGGTTCCGCCGGGCTTCAGCACCCTCTCGATTTCCCGCAGGATTCGCGCCAGGTTTTCCTTGTGACCGGGCACATGGGAATGGACCGAATAACAGAGGGTCCAACCGGCCACGACCAGGTCGGCGCTGCTTGATTCCGCGGGAATGTTTTGGTGGTCGGCAACGAGGGTTTTCCAGTTGGTGAGCCCCGCTTGGCGGAGTTTGGCTGCCGCCACGTCCAGCATCGCCCGGGATTGGTCAAGGACCAGAACGGAACGGGCGACCGGAGCGAGCAGGCAGGTGAGCCGGCCGGTTCCCGCTCCAAGATCAATGACGTCCAGTCCGGAGAAAGGACGGATGTTCTCCAGAACGGACGTCAGGTCCGGTTGTTTGGAAATCATCCGATCATACGTGATCGCCATTTCCGCGTAAATCTTTGCGTGATCGGGCAAGGCGCTTCCCTCCTGACAATGGGTTCGCCTTCAGTCTGCACCCTGACGCGACGGAAAGGTCAAGAGGGAAGTCGGCGGTGAATCGGTCGGATGGAACCGAAGGGGTGCCGATCACGGAGTGGCCTTGCCGGTTTTGAGATCCACCTGATGGGGCTTGAAGGAAACCAAACGACCGGAAACGTGGAAAATCCGGTGCGGTTTCGCATCATATCCTTTTTCCGCAATCAGGGCCAGGCCTTTGTCACGAGCTTCCTGGTCGGAGGAAGCTTCGATTGCTTCGTCGAGCAGAACTTGTCCGTCCGGTTCGTACACCGTGATATGGTACATGTGTTCACCTCGTGAATGAAAATATTCGTTTTATTATTATAAATCATTCTTATGAGATTTTCTTTGGACAAGCTCAGGAAAGGGAACCGAGTTTGACCAGCTCGGCCTTGTCCAAGGCTTTTTTCATTTCTTTCCGGAGTTCCCGTTCGACGCCTTCCTGCTCGCCGTTGACCGTGCGCGCCTGAATGCGGATGACGGCCTCGCTGGCGCTGAGCTGCACCACGCCGAGGACTTCGGGACCATCCTGGATGTGGGGGATCTTGCTTTTCAGGCCCAGGCATTCTTCCTCCAGGACCAGGAGCGTCCGTTCGAGATCGATGTCGGAGGGAACGGGCAAATCAACCCGGGCGAGCATGTCTCCGCGGGAATGATTGGTGAGCGTCTTCACTTCCCGGTTGAGGATGAAGTGGATGTCTCCTTCATCCGATCGGAGTTTCAATGCGCGGAGACCGACGTGTTCCACTTCCCCGGTCAGACCGGCGACGGTGATTCGTTCTCCCACGTGAACCTGGTCTTCCATCAGCATGAAGAACCCGGCCACCACATCGCTCACCAGATCTTTGGCCCCGAATCCGATGGCCAGCCCCAAAACCCCGGCACTGGCGAGAATCGCGGAGATGTCCAAGCCGAACTCGGCGAGAATGGAGACGGCGGCCACGAAGAAGATGACATAGGACGCCAAGTTGATCAGCAAGCTCTGGATGGTTTGCAGGCGCTGCCGCGGTCCCTGGTTCAACTTGCGGCTGTGTTGCATGGCTTTAACAATGATTCGTTTCACCGCCGAATGGGCGAGCCAGGCGCCGGCGCCGATCAGAATGCCGGTGAGGAGCGAATTCAGAAATCCGGACCAGTCCAGAAAAGGCAAATTCATGACGAACCCTCCCGTTGTGGATGTGTTGTCAACTTGAAGGATGCCCGGGCTTCATCGCCCGAACACCTGTGAGCGCGATTCCGGTGACGCCGCGGTTTCCGCTTCCGAACGGAGCGTCGGTGATCCTCCGGCAGGGGATTCCCAAAGAGAGGGAGTCAGAAAAAATTTGGAGGTTTTCCCCGAGTCCCGTATAATCAGGAGGGACGATATCGGAAAGTCGGGGGTGAAAAGGGTGCAGGGCCATTGGAGTCTCAACCGATTTCGCTTGTTGATCGCGGTGATGGGGATCTCCGGAGTGACGCAGGGACTCACCATTCCACTTCTGACCGCGCTGTTGGAAGCGCAGGGCGTCAGCCCCGGATGGAATGGTCTGAGTGCGGCTTTTCTCTATTTCGGCATCCTGGTCATGACTCCTTTCTGTGCGGGGATCATCAGGCGGATCGGGTACCGGGCGGCGATTTTGGCGGGATTGTTGGCCGCGCTGGTACCCAATGTTTTGTTTCCGCTGTTTTCCGGGTTGTGGCTGTGGAGTTTTCTCCGATTTGTGCTGGGATTGGGGGACTCGCTTCTTCATTATGCCTCATCGTTGTGGATCACCACGAACGCCCCGGAGCACGAGCGCGGAAAACGGATTTCGCAGTACGGGTTGGCGTATGGCCTCGGATTCGGGATCGGCCCTTTGGGCATGAACCTGCTTCCTTTTGGACAGTGGATGCCGTTTGCGGTGGTGATCCTGATTTTGTTGGTGGCCTTGTGGGCCACATGGAAACTGGACGGTCTGTCGTCACCGGCGGAAGAAGAGGATGAGACGGAGTCGTCCGGCAAGGTGCGGATCGTCTCCGTCTACCGGTTGGGGCTGGTGGCGCTTTGCCCGGCGATGCTTTACGGGTTCCTCGAAACGGCGCTGACCGGCAACTTTCCGGTGGTCGGATTGCGCGAGGGAATGACGGAAAGCAGGATCTCGCTGCTGATCAGCGCGTTTGTCTGGGGAAGCCTGCTGTTCCAGGTTCCCTTGGGGCATCTGGGCGACCGATTCGGGCGCAAGAGAGTCCTGACCGTCATTTGCTCGCTCGGGGCGGCAGGGATGGCCCTGATCCCTTTGTGGCTTGCGCAGCCGATTCCGCTGTTTCTGGCGTTCGTGCTGACGGGCGGATTGCTGGGGTCGATCTATTCGCTGGGGCTTGCCTACTTGGCGGACATTCTTCCGGGGCGTTTTTTGCCGCTCGCCAATGCCGTTGCCTCGATTCACTTCAGCGTGGGCAGTTTGCTCGGCCCCGTGATCGGCGGAATGCTGATTGAGTGGATGGGCGGCGAATCGCTGTTTTACTTCCTTTCCGTCGTGCTGAGCGGTTTCGTGGTGCTGGCCGTTGCCTACCGGGTGCAACATCGGTCGGCGGAGAAGCCGAACACCCGGAAGGAAGCATGCTGAGCGGGAAATCACGTCCGAATCGCCGCTTGCAAACGCAAAGCATGAACATCCCGCGGTGTCAAACCGTGCGGAAAATCACCGGTCTCTTCGCTGCCAGCCGTCTCCGGACGGGTTCAGCGGGAGACTTTTTCCGTTTTTCAGGGTGATGACCGGGTCTTTCACATACCATCCTCGTCCGTTGACGGAAAGATCGGTGACGTAGCGGAAACGGACGAAACGGGCGTTTTTCGGGAGAAGCAACACCTGTCGGTTCCAGTCGGAGGCTCCGGTGTATCCCGCATGAAGAGGCGTCCACACGCGGCCGTCCGCGGAAGCTTCCACCCACCCGTGGTCCATGTTCTCTTCGATCCGGTACCAGGTGTGGAATGTCAGACTCCTTGCCCCGGGCGGGAGTTCGGCAACCAAATGACGGTCCAGCAAATCGCCGTAGCCGGAAAACCAGGCGGATCCCCGACCGGGGATGGACACCAGGATGGCGTCGGCGGCCATGCGGGCCGTTTCCCGACGCACCGGATTGATGGACGGTGTATTCCGGGTGGGATGGACGCGGTTGGTCAGGGTGATGACGATGGTTTGCAAGTCGCGGCTCACCACCAGTGAAGTGCCGGTGAACCCGGTATGTCCCATGGTACCTGAAGAGGAGAGGGCGTCCATATACCAACCCTGGTTCAATTCCCACCCCAAACCGTGGTCATCGCCGGGGAAGGCGGAGTTGAAATTTCGTTCCATCAGCTCCACCGTTTCCTCTTTCAGAATCCGGACGGAACCGTATCGCCCCTTCATCAGCAGGGTGTGGGCGAACACGGCCAGATCGCGGGCGCTGGAAAAGAGTCCGGCGTGCCCGGCCACCCCGTCCAGCGCCCAGGCTTTCTCATCGTGCACCTGTCCCCACACCAGATCCCGTGAGGTCCACGGCTGGAACTCCGTGGCGGCGATGCGGGGCTTCCACTGCTCCGGAGGGTTGAACCGCGTGTCGCGCATGCCTAGCGGCTTTGTGATGTGTTCGGCGATCCAGGCATCCAACCGCTTGCCGGAAACCCGTTCAACCAGTGCCCCCAGCACGATCATGTTGAGATCGCTGTACACATACGTGGTTCCGGGCGGGTGGTCCAACGGGGCGGCAAAGACGATTTGGAGCCGGTCTTCTCTCCCGGTTCCCATCCGGTCCAGGGGGAGGCTCGGACGGAATCCGGAAGTGTGTGTGAGCAGTTGGCGGATCGTCACCCGTTCTTTCCCGTTTTGGGCGAATTCCGGGATATGTTTGGCCACCGGGTCTTCCAGCGCGACTTTTTTCTGTTCGACCAGTTGCATCACGGCGACGGCGGTGAAAATCTTGGTGACGGATGCCAGATCGAAGATGGTGTCCTTTCGCATCGGGACGGGAGTCGGGTGCGGGAGGAAGCGGTCGTCCGCATATCGAACCGCATGACCGTAAGCTTCGTGCTTCACGATGTTTCCCCTTCTGGCAATGAGCACCACCGCTCCCGGCGTCATGTTGGCTCGGACGGCTTCTCGAACGGACTCATCCAGCGAACGCAGCGGTTCGGGGTGCATGCCTGCGGCTTGCGGGGGAGCATTCCGGAGAACGGGGGAAGACGGTCGGGGTGGATCCCACGGATCAGCGGGAGGGGAGGTGAAATCTCTGGACAGGGCGGACACTTTCCTTTCCGGTTTTTCCATGGAATCTGAGTCTTGCGGGGACGGTTTGGCCCACATCACGGAGGGAAGCACCAACACCATGGACAGGGAGACCATGCATGCACGCATCAGGAGTCGGGTCAACGGGCAGGCTCCTTTCCGGAAAGATCTTGTCAAGAATATTGTAACAAACCCGGGGACGAGGGTTGCGTGCCGATTGTGTTGGCAGATATATTTGAATAGGTAAAAATCAGGGATGGAAGGTGGATGGATGAACCGGATTTGCGTGTATGCGGGTGCGAGAAGCGGCGTACTTCCGGCCTATGAACAAACGGCCGCGGAATTGGGGCGTGAATTGGTGCGACGGGGATTGGAGCTTGTGTACGGCGCGGGAAGCACCGGTCTGATGGGCGCCGTGGCCGACGGCGTGTTGGAAAGCGGAGGCACAGCGATCGGCGTGGTGCCGAAGGGATTGTTTCCGCCGGAAGTGATCCACACCCGGCTCAAGCGGATCATCGAAGTGGAAAACAT
This sequence comes from Staphylospora marina, assembly GCF_003856495.1. Lineage (GTDB taxonomy): Bacteria > Bacillota > Bacilli > Thermoactinomycetales > Thermoactinomycetaceae > Staphylospora > Staphylospora marina. The sequence continues at coordinate 635,905 of NZ_CP034118.1, forward strand.
GCACCAAAGAAAAGCCACCATGCACGAGCTGGCCGATGCGTTCATCGCCCTGCCGGGAGGATTCGGCACGTGGGAGGAACTGACGGAAGCCCTTTGCTGGAGCCAGCTTCGCATTCACCGGAAACCGGTGGGCCTGCTCAATGTGGAGGGCTACTGGAATCCGCTGTTGGCGATGACGGAACATGCGGTCAAGACGGGATTCGTTTCCGCGGATCATGCCGATCTGCTGATTTGTGAAGAAGATCCCGCCAAGCTGCTGGACCGGATCATGGAAGCGGCACGGCGGGAAGAGGAGTGATCGTCGAAATGCAGGAGTTGTCTTCCACGTTCATCGCCACGCACGGAGTGATGACCAAAGAAGTCGGCGTGATCAGCGGGGAGCTTGAACTTCGTACCACTTGCGATGACGAGGGTCTCCTCACGCTCAGGATCACGTATGTCGGCGCCGAAGAGTGGTACACGCTGCCGGGGGATGAGTACCGCATTCATGACCCGCGGGACCACGAAGTGATTCACCGAATGCTTGTCAACGTGCTGGAACGGAATCCTTGAGGCAGAAGGTTCCCGGAAAAAAAGCCCCGTCATCGGGGCTTTTACAGATCCAGAATCCAGCCGTCGTGAGCCAGGAAGGTTCGCGGGAAGACTTCGCGGGCTTCTTGCAACAGTTGTTCGCCGTCTTCATCGGAAAATCTGGGACTGATATGGGTCAGGACCAACGTATGGACATGGGACTCAAGGGCCACTTGAGCGGCCTGGGTCGTGGTGGAGTGAAACCAGGTTTTCGCCAGATGTTCCTGTCCCGCGCGGTACGTGGCCTCGTGAACCAGCAGCTTTGCATCTTTCGCAAGCTCAAAACAGGACTTCGTCAGACGGGTGTCTCCCAAGATGGTGAATACCCGTCCTTTTTTGACGGGGCCGAGGAAATCCGATCCCCGGATGATTCTTCCGTCTTCCAATCGGACGGTTTCGCCCGCTTTCAGCCGACCGTAGACGGGGCCGGAAGGAATGCCCGCCTCTTTCAGTTTGGCGGTGTTCAGCTCTCCGGGGCGGTCCTTCTCTTCCAGTCGGAAGCCGAACGAGGGCATGCGGTGATCCAGAAGCCCCACCCGTACGTGGAAGTGTGGCGTTTCCACCGTCATGCCGGGTTCCAGCTCCACGATCTCAAACGGAAAGCGCACGGTGGTGCCGCTGATTTCCAATGCGGTTTCCACAAACCGGCGAAGTCCCTTCGGTCCGTACAGCGTCAGCGGATCTTTGTCGTTCTGGAACGAGCGGCTGCCCAAAAGTCCGGGCAGTCCGAAGAGATGGTCCCCGTGCAGATGGGTGATGAAGATGCGGGATACTTTGGGCAGACGGACGGGGGATTCCAGGATGCGGTGTTGCGTGCCTTCCCCCACATCAAACAGCCAGGTGTCCCCGCCGTATTCGGACATCACGACGGCCATGGAGGAAACGTTTCTCAAGCGGGACGGAACGCCCGCGCCGGTTCCGAGAAAGATGAACCGCATATGTGATTTCCCTCATTTCGTCGGTTGGTTCATGTGTTCCAGCACCCATTCCACCGCTTCCGCCACCGATTCCGCCGTCCGCGCCGCCCGGCGCTTCACTTCCTCGTCGGCATGCGCCATGGCAAAGCTGTGGGGAACGGATTCCAGCATGGAAATGTCATTGTAGGAATCGCCGATGGTGACGGTCTCTTCGGGGCGAATGCCGAGATGTTCGCGGAGGATGCGCAGTGCGTTTCCTTTGGAGATGCCGGGCGGCATCAGGTCGAGGCAGTCCCTGTCGGAAATGAACGTGTCCACCTGACCGGGAACCATGTCGTTCACCAGGCTTCTCAAAGAGAGCAGCCGCTCGATCGGTCCGATCAGGCAAATTTTGCTCGGCTTCAGCGAGCGTCCGATCTCGTCGAACACACGGGGGTTTTCCTCGACCGGAAACAACATTCGGTGCTCGATGGCCCGGATCTGCTCGGTCATGCGGGGGACGAGCATGCGGTCCTCCGTGCTGAGAAACACCGCCACGCCGGTCTTGAGGGATTCTTCGAACAGCCGGCGGGCCAGGTTTCCTTCAAAATGAACGGACAAGAGGGACTCTCCCGATTGGGTGTACACAAACGCCCCGTTCTGGCTGATCCGGTGGCAAGAGACGCCCAATTCTTCCGCGACGCAAAGCAGTTCCTTGTCCATGCGCCCCGATGCAAGGCAAATCCGGACGCCCGATTCGGCCAAGCGCCGGATGGCCCGCCGGTCTTCTTCGCGCACCGTTTTTCCTTCGGTGAACAGGGTGTTGTCCAAATCGCTCACAAACAACTTGATCATTCCGCAAACACTTCTTTCTGTAGACATCTTCGGCCAAGTCTCTCTTTCAGGGTATCACAGGAACAGATGGATGCCCACCATGGCGGCGTGAGAGGACATGTTGTTCTGAAAGCGGAACCATCCGCCCGGAGATGAGCATCCTTTAAGAGAGGCTTTGGAACAAACATCCCCCGGACTTCAACAAATCTTCACAAATCGGTGGTTCCCGATTCCTGTGTGAGCGGTACAGTGAACGGGAAAAAATGTGGGGATATGCCTGCGGGAAAGCCGCCTGTGTTTCCGCGGGACGGAATGCGGCATCCGACAGGTGTTCGGGAACAAACCGGAAAACAACCGGTATCGGGAGTTTGAGATTTCGATGGAAATTGCATGGATCATCGGTGTTCTGCTGATTCTGATGCTCGTTCTTCCACTTGCAGGGATGTGGTTCCGTTTCCGGCGAGCACCGCGTCCGCAGAAAAAGGAACCGGATCTCATGTTGGATCCTGCTTCCTGGAATGACGACGAAGTGACGATCGGATGGGTGGGCCATTCCACGGTCCTGATCAACATGTACGGCGTGAAGATCCTCACCGATCCCGTCCTGGGGCCCAAGGTGGGTGTTCATCTCGGCATCGGCGACTGGCAAATCGGACCGGCCCGGCACACGGAACCCGCCGTTTCTTTGGACGCCCTGGGGCAGGTGGATCTGATCCTGCTGTCCCATGCGCACATGGACCATTTCGATCTGCCGACGCTGAAGAAATTGGCGAGACCGGAAACAACCGTCATCACCGCCCGGGGAACTTCCCGCCTGTTGCGGAAATTGCGGTTCGGAAAAGTGATGGAGCTGGGCGGGGAAGACCGCGTCGATCTTCCGGACGGACTGCGGGTGACGGCGGTGCCGGTCAGGCATTGGGGGAACCGGTTCCCATGGAACCGCGATTACGAATATACGGGCTATTTGATTGAAAAAAAGGGAACCCGGTTGTTCTTCCCCGGTGACACCGCGTGGACTCCGGATTTCGTGAAACTGAGAAAACATGGCCCGATCGACTTGGCGTTCATGCCGATCGGCGCTTACAGTCCCGACTCGTTCCAAGCCAACCATTGCACGCCCGAACAGGCATGGTCCATGTTTCTGGACACCGGGGCCAAATGGTTGGTGCCCATTCACTGGGACACGTTCGTGCTTTCTTTCGAACCGGTGGACGAACCTTTGAAACGGTTGCTGCGGGCGGCCGGAGATGAAACACACCGCATCGTGATTCGCAAACACGGAGAGCAGGTGCGGTTGGTCGGGGAACACGCGACGGCCACGGGGCGCCGGTGACAAACCAAAAAAGCCCGGGAATATTGCCCGGGCTTTTTTTCGATGTCAGTTGTTGATGAACAACTCAAACACGTGGCCGAAGTCTTTGACCGAATAGCGGTTTCTGGCTTCCACCAGCCAGGAGAAAGCCGCTTCGTTGAGTTCCTTGAACTGACCGACCAAGCTTTCTTCCGAATTGCGGATCGTGCGAAGCGTTCCGGAAGCCACGTCCAGGCTCTGTTGCGCCAGCTCAAGCAGAACCTTGTTGTCCCGCTGGATTTCTTCGATTTTCAGCAAAGCCTTGTACAGGTCCTTCAGCTCGTTGATCTGGTCTTTGCGCACGTCGATCGAATAGGCGTTGGTGCCGATGTGAAATTTGATCTCCACATCCATGTCCAGGTTGCCGGCCGTTTCCAGAGACACTTTGGTAACGGGATGGATGTCATACGCCCAGCGGCGCAACGTCCGTTTCTTGTTGGTGGCGCTGGTTCCGTCCAAATGGATCAGGGCTTTGTTGGTGAAGCAGTACTCATCGGACTTGGACTTGATCAGGAAATAGATTTTTTCCCCGTCCTCGTGCATGACGTAATCGTCCGCGTCTACCTTGTCATAATCTTCAGGCTTGATGATGGTTCCGATGTCACTCAGACCAAGCATATCCGACGCCATTTTTTTGAACATGTTTTTCGGACCCCTCCCATTCGGGTATGACAAAAATCGACAGGTACGATTTCATTATATCAAAAGATTTTTGGGGATGAGGCGAGGGAACCGTCCGCCTTGAAGGATGGGTAAAACATCTTTCAAAATTCGTCGCAAGCATCGAAGATTTCATGGGCGATAGGATGATGCGAATTTCCTGTCATCTCATGAACACAAAGGATTACATAGATGTCTTGACGAATATCGAATGGTCACTGAACATTGATTAGGTGAGTCGGTTGAAAAAATTTATATTCAGACTGTTGGTATTGTTGCCTGTTGTTTTGTATGCGTTGTATCATGCATACTCCGCTTACTACTCGTGGTATTCCCCGGAGTATGAACCATTGTATGGAGACAACAAGTTTTTATATCCTTTATTGAATTTGGTGCCTGTGGTTGCGTTTTTTGTCTTTGACCTGGTTCGTGAAAAGCGAATCCATCCGTTTTACGGATTCCTGAGAAGTGCATATTATGTTTATCTCTTTTTTGTCTATATCAACATTGTGTCATATATCCCGTATGAACGGTATTTTAATCTTCCGATGCTCCCTGAAGAAATGCACAGATTCCCCAGATACAATCTCATTCCCTTTGAGACCATCACAGGCAGTATCACTCCTTTGAATATCTACGGCAACTTGTTGGTCTTGCTTCCGTTGGGAATGTTTTTGCCGCTGTTGTATCCGCGCATTTCCAGTGCAAAACAAGTGTTTGTCGTTGCCTTTTTGACGGTCTTGGGGCTGGAAACCATTCAATTCATCGTGTCTTATTTCGATGGAATGGTTTATGAATACGCTGAAGGGCGAGCTTTTGATATCGATGATTTCCTGCTGAACGTCACCGGGTCCATGGTTGGGTATGCACTGTGGAAAAAAGTGTTGGAACCCCTTTTGAAAAGATGGAAAATGATCCCGAAGATCCCGGAACAAACAGAGTTGCTCTCCTGATGGCGTTGGAACCTCAGGCGGGATTCAGGGAGAACCAACATTGAAATGAAACAGAAACGGATTGGTGCCCGAATGGGAATCGGGAGGAATTGAAGAACTGTGGGTTCCCCTCTGTCGAGAGGAGGATTCTTCCGAAAAAACAAACACCGGGAAGATGTTCCCGGTGTTTTTGTATTTTTGCTTTCTTGCGGCATGTTCCGGCACCGCGTTGCATGGTTCATCCTTACCGGCTCCCGGTCACGGGAGGTTTGCTCCTGAGCAGCATTTCCCTTTTGGCGACGGCGGCCTTGATGGCCATGTAGCTGACTTCTTCCGGCAAGGCCTCCTTGATCGGACGGAGTTTGTGGGCGCCGAGCCGTTCGATGGCCTGCATGATCCGTGCTTCGTGTTCGGCGGGGATGAAGGTGCTCCAGTCGAGGGGGAATCCTTCCATGCCGCAGCGGAACAGGTGATCTTCGATGGTTCCCCGCTTCAGATTGCGCAGCCGGGCGATCTCTTCCACGCTTTTGCCGTCCCGCCACATGTTCCAGGTGATGACATGGGTAGGCACTTTGGCCTCCGGTCTGGAGGACGGACCCGGTTTGGGCCGACGGGGGGAGCCGGGAGCCGTTTCCCGGACGAAGGTGCGGATTTTGTCCAGAAACGGCTGGCCGTACCGTGCCAGTTTTGCTTCCCCGACCCCGGGAATCGCCCGAAACTGCTCCGGAGTGACGGGTAGGCGGCGACACATTTCCCTGAGGGTGCTGTCGTGGAAGATGACGTAGGGCGGGATTTGCTCCCGTTCGGCGATCTCTTTGCGCAGCTCGCGCAGGATGTCGTACAGACCGGATTCCGGCCGTTCGGAAGATTCGCGGCCGTGGGTCTCTTCCGCGGCCACCAGGGCACGCCGCTTTCCTTTCAGCACGTCCACCGCCTTGGCGGTGAGGCGGATCGTCGGGTAAAGCTCCTCTTCGTCCGTCTGGGCGAGGTAGCCTTCCGCCAGCAGACGGTGGCAAAGATGACGGATTTCCTTTTCCGTCCGGTCGTTCATGATGCCGTATGTAGAAAGCCGATCCAGCCCGAACTGCTTCAGCCGGATGTTTTTGGAACCGCGCAGCGTTTTGGATAGCAACGTAAGGCCGAAGCGTTCTCCCATTCGTTTGACGCAGGAGAAGATTTTCAGGGCCTCGCCGGTCACATCCTCCTTCTCCCCGTGTACGGACCGGCAGGGACCGCACAAGCCGCAGGGTTCCGCCTCTTCTTCTCCGAAGTAGCGGGCGATGAACACTTGCAGGCAGTCGGTGTGGACGGCGTAACGGACCATGCAGCGAAGCTTGTCCCTCTCCAACTCTTTCCGCTCCGGGGAGAGCCCGGACTGGTCGATCAGGTGGCGCTGGATCACCATGTCGCCCGGGTTCCACAGCAGGATGCATTCTCCCGGCTCTCCGTCCCGTCCGGCCCGCCCCGCTTCCTGGTAGTAACTCTCCAGATTGCGCGGCAGGTTGTGGTGGATGACAAAGCGCACATTGGATTTGTCGATGCCCATCCCGAAAGCGTTGGTGGCGACGATCACTTGCACCTGATCGCGGGCGAACCGTTCTTGAGCGTGTTCCCGCTCCCGCTCGTCCATGCCGGCATGATACCGGGCGGCGGCCACTCCGGCAGATTGGAGCGCCGTATACAACTTATCCACTTCCTTGCGCGTGGAGCAGTAGATGATGCCGGTCTTGTCCGGAGAGCGGGCGAGACGGGAGCGAATGAAGGCGGTTCGGTCTTCTTCGCGGCGAACGAAGAATGAGAGATTGTTTCGCCGCACGGGCATGGTGTGAACGGCGTCCCGGGGGATTCCCAGGAGGGAGGTGATGTCTTCGCGCACATCGGGCGTGGCCGTGGCGGTCAATGCCATGATGAGAGGTTTTTTGGGAAGACCGAGGATTTTCTCGGCCATCGTCCGGTAACTGGGGCGAAAATCATGTCCCCACTGCGAGATGCAGTGCGCTTCGTCCACCGTGACCAGATCCACGGGGAGCCGTTGAAAGATGGTGTGAAACCGTTCCGATTCCAGTCGCTCCGGGGCGATGTACAACAATTTGTATTCACCGGCCATCAGCCGGCGGATTCGTTCATCCGCTTCCTCCGGAGACAGGGTGCTGTTGAGAAACGTGGCCGGGATGCCGTGCAGCAGGAGCCGGTCCACCTGGTCTTTCATCAGGGAGATCAGCGGCGAAATGACCACGGTGATTCCGGGAAACAGCAGGGCGGGAATCTGGTAGCAGACGGATTTTCCGCCGCCGGTCGGCATGATGCCCATGGTGTCCCGACCCGCCAACAGGCTTTCGATGATGCGCCGCTGTCCGGGGCGGAAGGAAGGATATCCGAAATGCTTTCTGAGCATCCGTTCCGCGTCCGCCAGCGTGGGGAGCATGCCGGTTCCTCCTTTGTCGTGATGTTTCCTGTTTCATCTTACCTGATCAAGGGGCATCTGCGGGCACAAAAATCTCCGGATCCGGGTGACGTGGAAAAGCTTCCCGATTTTCCGTACAATGGATGGGCAACCATCTGCGAGGAGGAATCCGCCATGCTGTTCATTGACAACGGAAACATCACCGATCCGCGGATCAACCTGGCCATCGAGGAATACATCCTCAAGCATCTCGACGTGGAAAACGAATCTTATCTGCTTTTTTATATCAATGAACCGTCGGTGATCATCGGAAAGCATCAGAACACCGTGGAAGAGATTCACGTGGACGTGGTCCGGGAGCGGGGCATTCACGTGGTGCGTCGCCTTTCCGGAGGCGGGGCGGTGTATCATGATCTGGGCAACCTCAACTTCAGCTTCATCACCAAGGATGACGGAAAAAGCTTTGCCAACTTCCGCAAATTCACCGGCCCCGTCATCGAAGCTCTTCGCAAGCTGGGCGTAAATGCCGAATTGAGCGGTCGCAACGACATTTTGGTCGACGGAAAAAAAGTGTCCGGAAACGCCCAATACGCCACCCGGGGCCGCATGTTCAGTCACGGCACGCTGATGTTCAACGTGAAGCTGGACGATGTGGCCAAGGTGCTGCAGGTGAAACAGGACAAAATTCAGTCGAAAGGAATCAAGTCCGTTCGAAGCCGCGTGGCCAACATCGCCGATTATCTGTCCGAGCCGATGACCATCGAGGAGTTCCGCCGGGTGTTGCTGGACCACATCTTTGAAGGAAAAAAGCCGATTCCGGAATACAAGCTCACGGAATCGGACTTTGAGAAGATCCACGAAATCTCCCGGCAACGCTATCAGCAGTGGGATTGGAATTTCGGTGAATCCCCCGAATTCAACGTACAGCAATCGAAGCGCTTCCCGATCGGCTCGATCGATGTCCGGCTGGATGTCGGGGAAAAGGGGATCATCCGGGGCTGCAAGATCTACGGGGACTTTTTCGGCATCGGTGACGTGGCGGACATCGAACGGCGACTGACCGGCTGCCGGTATGATCGGGAAGCGATCGAAGCGGCTCTATCCGACATTGACGTGAAGCATTATTTCGGTGACATCGGCAAAGATGAATTCATCGACCTGGTGTACTGAGACGGATGCTGCGGCGTTGATTCTCCGGCCGGGACGGCCGGCCGTCAGTGGATCATGCCCCAGAGGTGCCGGATGAGCAGCAAGAACACAATTCCGGCGATGATCGCCATCACAAGGGTCTGAATCCATCTCCACATGCGATCATTCTCCTTTCCCGCGACGATGCCGTGAGTGAACGAAAGCGATGTCAATCCGAATCGACGGTGCAGGACTCGCGGAGGATTTACCCGCGGGTTGGCGAGATTCTTCTTGTGGATGTACATGATTTACCCGATTTCAGGAAAAAGATTCGGGATGAAACCCACATCAAAGCGGCCGACCCGAAACAGACCGGCACGGAGGCCTCCGTGATCTTCGGAGGCTGTTTTTTGTGCCGGCGTTGTCCCTCCCGCACAAGCCGGTATGAGCGGAGGCACGGGCATTCCGCGGGCTCTTTCTTCGGCGGGTTGCCGGGGAATGTGCAGGGTGGAAGATCTCCGGGAATCGGGGCCATGTCCGGCGTTTAGGGTTTGCCCGGGGCGGACATCCGGGAAGCGGAGGCTTTTTCCTCCTGTTTTCGCCACTCCGAGATCATCTGTTTGACCGTCTGCTGCACGACGGCGGCCGGCTCTTTCTTCATCCGGCGGGCGATCTCTTCCAGATCGGCGATCTCCCGGTTGGTCATCCAGAAATGGAACGAAATGAACGCATCCTCGTCTTCATGATGGCGGGTTTTTCTGCGAAACCACATGTGATTCACTCTCCCGTGCTGATATTTGTCTGAAGGGGACACATTTTGTTCATCACCGATGATAGTCCAAACATTGGAAATTGTGCAAGTGTTTGGTGAGAAGACGTTGTCAAGGAGGCAGCGGAGTCTTTTTTGCACTTGCATGACGAACGTTCGTTCGATATCATCGGATTCAGGAAGCAACCGTTCGCGCGTTTCGGGAGGGAATCCAACATGTTTGATTTCTGGCTCAGCGATGCCCAGCGTCTCGCCTTTGAACTGGAGTGGCAAAGGATGGAGGAAGAGTGGGAACGAAGGGACATGGAGAAGAGACGGAGGCAGGATGAGGCGGTCCGGGAGGAAGAAAAATCGGCATGATGCCCCCGTTTGGAGACGGAAAGCCGTTTTTTGACGAATCAAAAGGCCAGCCAAAACAGGCTGGCCTTTTTGTTGTCCCCGGTGGGCATGCCGGCGCGTCAGGAAGGGTCCGTTTCTTCTTTGACGGCGATGAAACAGCCGGTCTGCTTTTGCATGCGGAATTCTCCTTCCCGTTCGATGATGCGGTCCACTTTCTTTCTGACGGCATGATACAATTCTTCGATCAGGGAGTCGGGGATTTGTGTGCGAAGTTCGGTCCCTTCTTCATAGCCGCGTTCCATCATGCCGGACGCATAATACTCCATCAACGCTTCGGAAGAACGGACCACGATTTGGTCGCAAAGGGTGCGCAATTCAAACCAGGAAAAGTGGGGGCGAATGAAGGAAGCGCCGTTTTCGACGGAGAAGCGGATATAATCGTTGCGGTTCTGGACGGCCTCCGGAGGAAAGCCCAGGATTTGCTTGCATTCGGTGTGGATTTGTTCCAGTTCGAACAGGTTTTTGTGGCTTCCGGTCGACAGCAACAGTGTGCCTCCGGGTTTGAGGACGCGTTTCAGCTCGCGGATGGCGTGGGGGATGTGTTCCAGGTGATACAGCACGAAATGGGCCATCACCAGATCGAAGGTTTCGTCGGGAAACGGAAGCTTCTCCTGAAGATCGCCCTGCACCAGCGAGACGTTGTCATAACCTTGGGCCCGCTCTTTCAATTCTTTCAGTATGCCGGAGGAAAGATCCAGCCCGGTGATTTTGCCGCTTTTGCCTTTGAGACGTTCGGCCAGAGGGAGCAGAAAGACTCCCGTGCCGCAGCCGGCATCGAGGATGTGCTCATGGCCTTCCAGTGGGATCTGGTCGAGGATCCACTCCGGAAAGGGGTGGGGTGCCCGGCTGCAGTCCCGGTGGAAGCGGATTCTCGTTTCCAGCCGGTTGGGCCCTTTGTACTGAGCCAAAACCGATTCTCTTCGAATCAAGGATGAAACCCCCTTTGGGTTCTTTGTTTTTTCAAATGTTTCCATTTCATATTCTATAAAAAATCCCCCGATGCATCCTTGACAACTATCCGAAAATTCTATTACGATAAAAACAAGCAAACGCTTGCTTTGGGAAAGGAATGAACCATGCCTAGACCAGGACGCAAAGAAGAAATCCTGAATATCGCCTGCCGGCTCTTCAGTCGAAAAGGCTATCACGGCACCACGATTCGGGATATTTCGGATGCCTGCGGCATTCTGTCCGGAAGCTTGTATGCCCACATCAATTCGAAGGAGGATCTCCTGTACGAGATCACCGACCGCGGCGCGAACGCGTTTCTGGAATCGCTGCGGCCCATCGTCGAAAGCAAGGACGAACCGCTGATGAAATTGCGGAATGCCATGCGCGCCCACATTCGGGTCATCGAGCGAAACCTGGAGGCGGCCACCGTTTTCTATCATGAGTGGAAAGCGCTTTCAGGAGACAGGTTGCAGGTCATCCGGGAGAAACGGGATCAGTACGAAGCGCTGTGGAACCGGATCATCCGGGAAGGCATCGAAAGCGGAGCTTTCCGGATGATGGATGAGAAGTTCGCGCGACTCCTGATTCTTTCCGCCGGCAACTGGGTGTACCAGTGGTACCGTCCCGGCGGGGAAGTGTCTGCAGAGGAGATTGCCGACCGGTTCACAGACATGCTCCTGGAGGGGTTTGACGGCAAAAGGGGGGACTCCGCATGAAAGAGGACATTCGTCATCAGGAATTCATGGAACGCATCAATCGCGGGGAAAAGATCGAGGCAACCGACTGGATGCCTGACGAGTACCGCATGTTGCTGATCAAATTCATCCACATGCATGCCGTGAGCGAGATCATGGGTGCTTATCCGGAGAAAGAATGGGTGCCCAAGGCACCGAACCTCCGTCGCAAACTGGCGATCATGGCCAAGGTGCAGGACGAGATGGGACACGGACAGCTCCTTCTGCGGGTGGTGGAAGACCTGTGCAAACCGCTGGGCAAAACCCGGGAAGAGCTGATTGAAGACGTCTACAACAGCAAAGTGAAATTCCACAACGTGTTCCACATGGAAGCCCGCACTTGGGCGGATGCCGGTCTGATCGGCTGGCTCGTGGACGGCGCGGCCATCATCAACCAGGCTGCCCTGTTGGAAACTTCTTATGCTCCTTATGCCCGCATGCTCAAGAGGATCTGCGCGGAAGAAAGCTTCCACATGCAGCACGGGGAGAACATCATTCTCGCACTGGCGATGGGAACCGAGCAGCAGCGGGAGATGTTGCAGGAATCGCTCAACTACTGGTGGGAATCGCTCCTGTTCTTCTTCGGCCCGAAGGAGATTTCTCCGGCGGTGGAACGGATGCTGTACTACAAGATCCGCGTGAAGACGAACGAAGAACAGCGCCAGAAGTTCCTGGACAAATACGTTCCGCGGATTCTGTCGATCGGTCTGACCATTCCGGATCCGAAACTCCGCTACGACGAAGAGAAGAAGGAATGGATCTACACCGAACCCGACTGGGAAAAATTCGGTCGGATCGTTCGCTTCAACGAGGGACCGAAGTCGCGTGAACGCATGGAGTTGCGCCGCATGGCCCATGAAGGTCAACGCTGGGTGCGCGAGGCGATGCTCCGGGCCCGGGAAGTTTCGGCAGTGTGAGGTGACAACGGATGGCAGCGGAAAAACCGGTATTTGAAGCTTATGAAGTCTTTGTCCAAAAATCGCACATGGATCATCACGTCCATGTGGGCAGTCTGATTGCTCCGTCTCCGGAGGTGGCCCTTCAGACGGCCCGGGAGAATTATCTTCGTCGGGACAAGGCGGTCAACATCTGGGTGGTTCCCCAGAGCCAGATCTTTGCCGCCCCGTACGATGACGACTTCCTCAGCCGGGAGCTGGATCGCCGGTACCGTGAAGTCGCCGGGTACACGGAAAACGGACGTCTCTGGCGGATGTTCAAAGAGAAAGAGATCACCATCGAAGAGATCGTGCGGTACGTGCATGATCGTGACAAAGCAAAGAAGCAGGCAGCAAGCGAGGTCCGGCGCGGAGGTGAGTCCAAATGAAGTTTGAAAACGCGGAACAAGTCATGCAAAACCGGGAGGTTCATCAAGCACTCGTGCGCTGGCTGTATCAATTGGCCGACGATGAACTCGTTCTCGGACACCGCGATTCCGAATGGCTGGGACTCTGCCCGGACATCGAGGGAGACGTGGCGTTCAGCTCCGTCGCACAGGATGAAGTGGGACACGCCGTTCTATATTTCGACCTGCTGCATGAGTTGGGCGAACCGGATCCCGACAACATGGCCTACGAACGTTCCGTCGGTGATCGGTTCAACGCCACGCTGGTGGCGCGTGACAACGGAGACTGGGCATACTCCGTGGCACGTCACTTCCTCTATGACCTGTTTGATGATCTGCGCCTCGAAGCGATGAGCGATTCCTCCTACCTGCCGCTTAAGCAAGGCGTGGCCAAGATCCGGCGTGAGGAATTCTATCACCTGTTGCACATGCGCACTTGGTTTGTCCGCCTCGGACAGGCCGGCGGAGAGGCCGGGGAAAGGCTGGCCGCCGGAGTGCGGAAGGTGTGGAACGACCTGGCGGATCTGTTTGATTTCGGTCCTTATGAAGAAGTCTTGCTGAAATCCGGCATCATTTCTTTCGGCTCGGAGGAGTTGAAGCGTCGCTGGACGGAAAGGGTCCGGGAACTGTTTGCCGAAGCCCGGCTCGAATGGCCCGGCGAGTTTCCGGAAGCCGAGCTCAAAGGGCGCCGCGGCGAGCACGGGGAAGAGATGAAAAACTTGCTGTCGACGATGACGGAGGTTTACGACCTCGACCCGGCCGCCAGATGGTGACATCCGTCGCAACCACGGGAGGGGTGAACCATGACGCAGAATCTCAATGAACAAATGATCTGGGATGCGCTGCAGGATGTGAAAGACCCCGAAATCCCCACCGTCAGCGTGGTGGAGATGGGCATGGTGAACCGCGTGACCGTTCACGGCGAAGACGTCGAGGTGGAAATGACTCCCACGTTCACGGGGTGCCCCGCGCTTGACATCATCCGCGAAAATGTCCGGGAGCGCATTGCCCGGGAAAAAGGGGTCCGGAACGTTCAGGTCCGGTTCGTGATGGATCCCCCGTGGACCAGCGACCGGATCACACCGGACGGCCGTTTGAAGCTGCGTGAGTTCGGCATTGCCGCACCGCCGGCTTCTCCGCTGGATGTCCCGCCCTGTCCCTTCTGCGGTGCGGAAGGCGGGGATGTGGACAACCTGTTCGGCCCCACGGCCTGTCGCGCGATCTATTATTGCAGGAAATGCAAGCAGCCGTATGAAGGCATGAAAAAGGTTTGAAGTCGTCCGAGTCGGATCCGCGACAGCGGCGAGTGCCTTTTCCCCTCCGGGAAAAGGCGCGGACGAAAACTTCCGGCAACTTTGAACAATGCAACGACGGAGGTGAGGCCTCGTGTTTCAGCCTGAACTGGAATCGATGAGCCGTGAACAGCTTGCCGAATTGCAGAACCGGCGGCTGAAGGAAACACTGAAGCGAGTGTATGAACGTGTTCCGTTTTACAGAACCCAGCTGGATCGGGCGGGGATCCATCCGGATTCGTTCAAGGGTTTGGAAGACCTGACCCGGCTCCCGTTCACCCGCAAGACGGATTTGCGCGAACATTATCCGTTCGGGCTCTTTGCCGTCGACATGAAGGATGTGGCCAGACTTCACGCTTCCTCCGGCACCAAGGGCAAGCCCACCGTGGTCGGATACACGCGGCGGGATCTGGAGAGCTGGGCGGAAGTGTGTGCCCGAACCATCGTCGCCGCCGGCGGAAAACCCGGAGACGTGTTTCACAACGCTTACGGATATGGTTTGTTCACCGGTGGATTGGGTATGCATTATGGGGCGGAAAAACTCGGACTGACGGTCGTTCCGGTCTCCGGCGGCACGCGCTCCCGTCAGATGACGCTGATCGAGGATTTCCGTCCGCGGGGCATCGCGGGAACACCTTCTTTCATCCTCAGCCTGGGCGAGGCAATGATTCAGGCAGGCAAGGATCCGAGGGCCTCATCCGTCGAATATGGTATCTTTGGAGCGGAACCCTGGACGGAAGAAATGCGGCGCGAGCTGGAGGAAATGTGGGGCATTCACGCGATCGACATTTACGGACTGTCCGAGGTGATCGGTCCGGGCGTGGCGATCGAATGCTGGCAGGCCAAAGACGGTTTGCACATTGCCGAGGACCATTTCCTGGTGGAGGTCATCGATCCGAACACGGGAGAACCGGTGGAGGACGGAGTGACGGGTGAACTGGTGTTCACCACGCTCACCAAGGAAGCGATTCCGGTCATCCGTTACCGCACGGGAGATCTGGCTTCCGTGACGCGGGAACCTTGCGTGTGCGGTCGCACTCATGCGCGCATGTCCCGCATCAAGGGGCGGATCGACGACATGCTCATCATTCGCGGGGTGAATGTGTTCCCGTCGGAAATCGAGGCGGTCATTCTGTCGATGTCCGTGATTGCTCCGCACTATCGACTGGTGGTGGACAAGGAGGGACAGCTGGACCGGTTGACCGTGGAGACGGAAGTGACCGAGGAGTTCTTTGCCGCGGTCGGAAGCTCCGCATGGGAAGACGCGGAAGCGGTGAAACAACTCATCCGCACGCTGGAGCACCGGCTGAAGGAAGAGCTGGGGCTCACCGCCCGGGCAAGCGTTCAACCCCCGGGATCCGTTCCCCGCAGCGAAGGCAAAGCCGTCCGCATCATCGACAAGCGTCAGGCTTCCCAATGATTCTCAGAACCAAACGAAAGGGTTGAAAACCGCATGGTGAAACTGGTGGCTCTGTACAAACAACCGGAAGACAAAAAGGCATTCGATGAACACTACTTCAATGTTCACCTGCCGCTGGCCCAAAAAATGCCCGGTCTGATCAAAGCGACGGTCACCCGGTACGCCGGCACCCCGATGGGAACGGAGTCTCCGTACTACCTGCAGGCGGAAATGTATTTCGAAAACATGGAAGCGCTTCAAGCATCCATGAACTCCCCGGAAGGCCGTGCGGCAGCCAAGGATCTGATGTCTTTCGCGGGCAAACTGGTCACCATGATGATCGGAGAAGAGGCCTGATCGTGAGCGGCAGTGCATTCACCCGCCCCGCGGTGATCGGGGCGGGCACCATGGGCATCGGGATCGCCGAAGTACTGGCTGCCGCAGGTCATGACGTGCAAGTTCTCGAGCTGTCCCGGGAAGTGTTCGACCGGGCGATGGACGGGCTTCGCAAACGGCTGTCCAGACAAGTGGAAAAAGGCCGTTTGACGGCCGAACAGGCCGATGCCGTCTCCGGTCGGATCCGCTATGCGGAAAGCGTGGAAGAGCTGGCGGACAGGGACATTGTCATCGAAGCGATCGTCGAACGGCTCGATGTGAAAAAAGATTTGTTCGCACGGTTGGAGCAATCGGTTTCCGAATCCACGGTTCTCGCATCCAACACCTCTTCGCTTCCGATCACGGCCATCGCCGCCGCGGTTCGTCATCCCGGCCGGGTCATGGGGCTCCATTTCTTCAACCCGGCGCCCCTGATGCCGCTGGTGGAAGTGATCTCCGCCGCCGAAACGGATCCGGAGCTGGCGGAACGGGCTTACGCCTGGCTCAAGGAAATCGGCAAGGAACCGGTCAAAGTTTCCGATTCTCCCGGATTCCTGGTCAACCGGGTGGCCCGCCCGTTTCACTTGGAACCGTATCGGATCGTGGGAGAGGGGATCGCTTCCAAGGAACAGGTGGACCGGATCATGCGGGCGGCCGGATTCAAAATGGGGCCGTTCCAATTGCAGGACCTGATCGGGATCGACATCAACTACGCCGCGTCGGTCTCCGTTTACGAGGCATACTTCCACGAACCGCGCCTGCGTCCCCACTTTGCGCAGCGCATGATGGTGGAACGCGGAGCGCTCGGCCGGAAGACCGGAAAGGGGCATTACCGCTATGAGTCGTAAAGTCGCGGTGATTGGACAAGGAGAACTGTACGAAAAAGTGACTCGCTTCCTGACCGATCGCGGCATCGAGGTGCCGGACACGGTGGCGCTGGATTTGAGCGGCGTCGCCGCCCTGATCGATCTGGAGGCCGGAACCGATGAAAGGCACCGGGACTGGTTGACGGTCCTGGAAGAAAATCTTCCCGAGCATGTGCCCGTTTTCACTTCCGTGTTGCACAGAACGGCGACGGAAATCGCTTCCTGGCTGAAGCGGCCGGAGCGGGTCGTCGGATTTTCCCCGCTTTTTTTGAGTGAGATGACGCTCCTCGAAGTGTCACGCCCTCTGCAGGCGGAAGAATCGGCATCTTGGGAAAGACACCTGGAGTTCTGGAACGAACTCGGCAAAGAAGTGGAGATGGTCGGGGACGAACCGGGACTGGTTTTCCCGCGCACGCTGGCCCTTCTGGTGAATGAGGCGTCGTTCGCTCTCATGGAGAACGTGGCGTCCCGGGAAGACATCGATCTGGCGATGCGCAAAGGAACCAACTGGCCGCACGGGCCGCTCGCCTGGGCGGACTTGGCCGGCATCGACCGGATCGTGGACATTCTGAGCGGTCTTCACCGGGAAACGGGGGATGACCGTTATCGTCCCGCTCCGCTGCTGAGGAAAATGGTGTATGCCGGTTGGACCGGCAAGGCGGCCGGGCGTGGATTTTACCGTTACGAAGCATGAATCCCGGCCGGGAGGTGGCAGAAGATGAAGCTCAGAGAAGTGGTGATCGTGGACGCGGTGCGCACCCCGATCGGCCGCTTTCAGGGTTCGCTCGCGACGGTGCGGGCCGACGACCTGGGAGCGGTGGTGATCCGGGCGCTGTTGGAGCGCAACCCGTCTCTCGATCCGGAAAGCATAGAAGACGTGATTTTCGGCTGTGCCAATCAAGCGGGAGAAGACAATCGCAACGTGGCCCGGATGTCTCTTTTGCTCGCGGGGTTGCCCGAAAAAGTGGGCGGCAGCACGGTGAACCGGCTGTGCGGCTCCGGTCTCGAGGCGATCAATCAGGCATCGGCCGCCATCGCCGTGGGAGCCGGTGACATCATGATCGCCGGCGGCGTGGAGAACATGACCCGCGCCCCGTTGGTGATGCTGAAACCCGAAACGGGTCTTGCCCGCGGCAACCATGAACTGGTCGACACCACGCTCGGCTGGCGCTTTGTCAATCCGAAACTGGCGGCCATGTACGATCCCATCAGCATGGGAGAGACGGCCGAAAACGTGGCGGAGAAATACGGAGTATCCCGGGAAGACCAGGACCGTTTCGCCTACGACAGCCAAATGCGCTGCAAGGCGGCCTGGGAAGAAGGGAAATTTGACGACGAAATCGTGCCCGTGACCGTCACCCGCGGCAAAGAAACGTTTGTCTTTGACCGTGACGAGCACCCGCGTCCGGGAACCACCCTGGAGAAGCTCTCCACGCTCAAGACGGTGTTCCGGGCCGGCGGAACCGTGACGGCCGGAAACGCGGCCGGCATCAACGACGGAGCTTCCGCCGTGCTTCTGATGGAACGGGAAACGGCACGTCGTCTCGGCTTCAAACCGCTGGCACGCATCGTCACGTTTGCGGTGGAAGGCGTCAACCCCCTGTACATGGGGATCGGACCGGTCGGTGCCACGAAAAAGGTGCTCCGGCGGGCCGGTTTGACCGTTGACGATCTGGACCTGGTGGAGCTGAACGAAGCTTTTGCGGCTCAAGCCTTGGCTTGCATGCGCGAACTGGGACTGGACCATGAAAAAGTGAACGTGAACGGCGGATCGATCGCGCTCGGACACCCGCTCGGAGCGAGCGGTTCCCGCATCATGACCACGCTGGTTCATGAAATGAAGCGCCGGGGAAGCCGCTTTGGCCTCGCCACCATGTGCATCGGCGTGGGGCAGGGCATCGCCACGCTGGTTGAACGGGTGGATGACTGAGCGTTTGGTCGGAACAGACGCGGAAGGAAGCCGTTTCGGGCCGGGCGCATCGCGGCCCGGGACGCATGTTCATGGACTGATTTTCGTTTTTTATCCCATACAAGGAGAGGATTGCCCATGGCGGAAAAAACGTTCACCCTGCTCAAGGAAAAATATGATCTCCTGATCGGCGGGGAACATACCCCTTCCAGCTCCGGCAAATACTTTGACGTATACAATCCGGCCACCGGCGAGAAAATCGCCGAAGTGGCCAAAGCCACCCGAGAAGACGTGGACCGCGCCGTCGCCGCCGCCCGTGATGCTCTGGAAAACAGCAAGTGGGCGAAATGGCCGGCCAGCCGTCGCGGACAAATCCTGAACAAAGCGGCCGCCATCATGCGCCAACGGTTCAATGACCTGGTGGAACTCGAGATCCTCAACAGCGGAAAATCTCTCTCCGCCGCCAAAGGACAGGTCATGCAAGCCATCGAGGACTTCGAGCTGTACGCCGCTTCCGTGCACACCATCGAAGGAAAAACCAAACCGGTGCCGGGCGGATTCTTCCACTACACCACGAAAGAGCCCGTCGGTGTCTGTGCGCAAATCGTTCCGTGGAACTATCCGCTGATGATGGCCGCCTGGAAAATCGCTCCGGCCCTGGCCGCAGGCTGCACCATCGTGCTGAAACCGGCCAGCCTGACTCCGCTGACCGCCATGGTTCTTGCCGACATCTGTCATGAAGCGGGAGTGCCCGCCGGCGTGATCAACGTCATCACCGGAAGCGGTGCGGACGTGGGTGCTTACCTCGTCGAACACCCGGGCGTGGACAAAGTGGCCTTCACCGGTGAAACCACCACGGGGAAAGACATCATGGCCAAAGCTTCCGAGACCCTGAAGCGGGTCACGCTCGAGCTTGGCGGCAAATCCCCGAACATCGTCTTCCCGGACGCCGATCTGGAAGCCGCCATCAACGGTTCGCTGTTCGGCATCTACTACAACACCGGTCAATCCTGCGAAGCCCGTTCCCGTCTGTTCGTCCATGAGGACATCTATGACGAGTTCGTGGAAAAATTCGTGGAGAAAGCGTCCAAACTCAAAGTGGGCGATCCGTTCAGCGAGGAGACCCACGTGGGTGCCGTCATTTCCAAATCGCAGGTGGACGTGATCGATTCCTACGTCCGGCTCGGCGAACAGGAAGGAGCCCGTGTGGCGTTCGGCGGCAAAGTGCCGGAAGGTCCGGAATTTGAAAAAGGACACTGGTACATGCCGACCGTACTGGTGGACGTGACCAACGACATGCGCGTGGCCCAGGAAGAAATCTTCGGTCCGGTCGTCGTCATCATCAAGTTCAAGGACGAAAAAGAAGTCATCAAAATGGCCAACGACACGATCTACGGTCTGGCCGCGGCCGTGTGGACCAAAGACTTCGGCCGTGCACACCGGGTGGCCGGTCAGCTGAAAGCGGGCATCATCATGGTCAACAACCCGTTCTCGGCTTTCCCGGGACTGCCGTTCGGCGGTTACAAACAATCCGGTTTCGGCCGCGAACTGGCGCTGGAGTCGCTCGACCTGTACATGGAGACCAAGTCCGTCCTCTCCTACATCGGTCCGAAACCGCTGAATCCGTTCGGCGTCTGAGCGGAGCGGCAGCATGAAGCAGGGACTCAAACCGGGGCTCCGGGAAACGATGACCGTCACGGTCACCGATGACATGACCGCCGGATTCGGCGGCGTCAAGATTCACCCGGTGCTCTCCACCGTGCACATGGTTTATTACATGGAGTGGGTCGGACGAAAGATCCTGGAACCGTTTCTGGAAGAACATGAAGAAGGAGTCGGTGCTTCCATCAACGTGAAGCACCGCGCTCCCGCTCCCGTCGGGAAAACGGTCACGTTTGTGGCCACCGTTCGGGAAGTCACGGAAAACAAGCTGGTTTGCGACGTGATCGCCGAACATGATCGCGCCATCGTCGGCGAAAGCGAATTCGTGCAAGTGATCCTGCCGAAGGAACGGCTCAGGGAAAACATCGAGCGCATGAAATGACCCGTCCGGGTTTCCGGCGTTGCCACCGGGAACCCGGAAGTTTTCTTCATTTCCGGTCATCGGATCGAAACGAAAAATTTTTTGTTGACAAGTTGCTCGATCCGTGCTAAATTTTATCTTGTCGCCGAAATTGAATTGTCATGCCGAAGTGGCGGAATTGGCAGACGCGCACGACTCAAAATCGTGTTCCCGCAAGGAGTGTGGGTTCGAGTCCCACCTTCGGCACCAAACGGAAAAACACCGTCGATCCGGACGGTGTTTTTTGTTTGCCCATGGAACGAGCGGTCGACGGACATTCGGCTCAATTTGTTTTTCACTGTGTGTTCCGCCGAATCCGGACGAATCCTGCCGGCATACGATGATTGTGGAGCACGGCACACCAGGTCATGACCGATACAGTCCCGTGCGAACTTCCAACCACACGGGAGGAGGAAGATCATGGACTGGAAGAGTCGTTTTCGCAATGCCGGTTTCTGGGTTTCGCTGGTGGCATTTTTGCTGATGTTTTTGAAAACGATCGGGGTGGATGTCGGTCTGCCGGAGTATGAATTCGTGGATTGGGTGCTCGGGATTCTGGTACTGCTCGGGATCGTCAGTGACCCGACGACCGAGAACTGCGGTTGGTTGGATGACCGTTGACCGAAACGGTCATCCGTTTTTCGGTGTTCCCGGTTCCGGTCGGAACCTGAGTCGGGTTCATTGACAGAACGAACCGGGGATGATACAATACAATTTGCATCATGTGACGAAAATTTCACATGCATCACGTCGGGATGTGGCTCAGCTTGGTAGAGCACCTGGTTTGGGACCAGGGGGTCGCAGGTTCGAATCCTGTCATCCCGACCATTTTTATGCTCACAAAAAGCCGCCCCCGACCGGGCGGCTTTTGCTCATTTTTCCGGTTTGGCGGAAGCGGTTCCCGACCGGGCGGGTTTCCTCCGACGGCCTTCCGGGGGTAAGATAAGGGGGAATGCACAACTCCCGAAAACCGGAAAAGGGAGGATCCGGATGAAGAAGCTGGAAGACATCCTGAGACGGATTGACGGAAAAGGATACAAAGCATACAAGGACATTGAAGGCGTTTGGAGATTCCCTTCGTTCACGCTGTACATCGATCACGTGCAGGGGGATCCGTTCGCATCGCCCACGAGAATCCGTGTGCGCATGCCGATGGGTCTTGCCGCTTATCCCGGGGAATGGCGGGAGACTCCCCGGCGAAAAATCGCCTTGGAAGACTGGCTCACCCGTAAATGGGCTCGCTTGTTGGATGCCGAAGCGAGAAGAGTCGGAACCGGCAAGAGCGGGATGATCAGCATCGATCGCCCGGGGCAGGAAATCATTCAGAGAAGTTCCGTGAACGTCTGCTCCGACAGTGTGGAAGCCCGGTTGGAAATCGGACTTCCCGCCCGCGGACGGACGGTGCTCGGCCGGGAAGCCGCACGCATGCTGTTGGAAGTGCTGCCCGCCTGTGCGGAGCGGGCCTTTTTCCTGTCGGAGAAAGACAAAGAGTCCGTTCGCCGGAGGATGGAGCTCACCGACAATCAGGAAGCGATTCGCGAAGAAATGCGCAGACGGGGATGGGTGGCGTTCATCGCGGACGGGGCCGTTCTGCCCAGGGAGAGCGGGGCCAGTGACCGTCCGATGAAAGGCGGCGACGTCATCCGGTTTGCGTCGCCGGAGTCCATGCGGGTGAGCGTGTCCGTTCCGCACGGCACACCCGTGAGCGGAATGGCCGTTCCCAAAGGCATCACGTTGATTGTCGGCGGGGGATACCACGGAAAAAGCACGCTGCTGAAAGCGATCGAGCGCGGGGTGTACGACCACGTCGAAGGGGACGGACGGGAATATGTACTGACGGACCGGGATGCGGTGAAGATCCGCGCCGAAGACGGCCGGTCCGTGAAAAACGTGAACATTTCCCCGTTTATCAACAACCTCCCCTTCAAGCGGGATACCCGATCCTTTTCCACGGATGATGCCAGCGGAAGCACATCGCAGGCGGCGGCCATCATGGAAGCGTTGGAAGCGGGAGCTTCCTGTCTCCTGATCGACGAAGATACCAGTGCCACCAACTTCATGATCCGCGACGCCCGCATGCAGGCGCTGGTGGCGAAAGAAAAAGAGCCGATCACTCCGTTCGTGGACAAGGTGCGGCAACTGTATGACGAACACGGGGTTTCCTGCATTCTCGTGCTGGGAGGATCGGGAGATTATTTCGGGGTGGCCGACAAGGTCATTTTGATGGATCATTATCGTCCCGTGGACGTGACGACGCGTGCGCATGAGATTGCCCGCGAATTCGGAGATCGCCGCCATGCCGAAGGAGGAGACCGATTCGGGGAAGTGACCGACCGACGCGTTCGGCCGGACGGTTTTGACGCCAGACGGGGTTCCCGTGAAAAAGTGGATGCCAAAGGGCTTCACACCATTTTGTACGGCACGGAGCCGATCGATTTGTCGGGATTGGAACAGCTGGTCCATCCCTCGCAGACCCGTGCGCTCGCCTGGATGATCAAACGAATCGCCGAGCGCGCCGACGGAAAAGTCACATTGCGGGAGTGGATCGACAGATTGACGGCGGAAACGGCCGAACAGGGTCTGGAAACGATCTCTCCGTTCAGGGGACACCCGGGCAATTTGGCGATGCCCCGCAAGCATGAACTGGCCGGTGCCATCAACCGGTTGCGAACACTGTCCGTTCAGAGAGGGGATTCGCGGTGAAAGAAGTGATCATCTATACGGACGGCGCCTGCTCTCACAATCCCGGCCCCGGCGGATGGGCGGCCGTTCTTCTGTACAAAGGCCACAAACGGGAAATTTCCGGCGGAGAGCCCGAGACCACCAACAACCGGATGGAATTGACCGCGGTCATCAAGGCCCTGGAGCTGCTCAAAGAACCGTGCCGGGTCAAACTTCATTCCGACAGCGCCTACATCGTCAACTGTTTTCAGCAGAAGTGGCATGAGAAATGGGAACGGAACGGGTGGATGACATCGGGCAAAAAGCCGGTGGAAAACAAAGACCTGTGGCAGCGTCTGCTGGCGTTGACGCGCAAACATCAAGTCGAATTCATCAAAGTGAAAGGGCACAGTGACGTGGAACTGAACAACCGGTGCGATGAACTGGCCCGGGCGGCCGTTCCCGGGCAGTGACGCCGGTTGCGAACCCGGGGAGAACAGAGGGAGGTGATGCAAGTGACACCGGAACGGTTGAAAGAGCGTTTGATCGACGAGGCCAAACGAATCGGCATTGACAAGATCGGCTTTGCTTCCGCGGATCCGTTCATCGAGCTGAAAGAGCGCCTGAAGGAAAGCCGGGAGAAGGGGTATGCATCCGGATTCGAGGAACCCGATCTTGACAAGCGGACACGACCGGAGCTGTCGCTGCCCGGAGTGAAAACCATCATCTCCGTTGCTCTGGCGTATCCGTCCAAGTTGAAAGATCCGCCCAAATCGGAGCGGGGTGCTTACCGTGGCATCTTCTGCCGGGCTTCTTGGGGGCGGGATTACCATCATGTGCTGAGGGACAAGCTGAACCGTCTGGACGGCGTGCTGAAAGAGTGGGTTCCCCATGCCGGGACGGCGATCATGGTGGACACCGGTGCCTTGTCGGATCGCGCGGTGGCCGTCCGCGCGGGAATCGGCTGGAGCGGGAAGAATACGTCCGTGATCACCGAGGAATTCGGATCATGGGTCTATCTCGGCGAAATGCTGACCGATGTATACATCCCGCCGGACGAGCCGGTTGAGGATGGATGCGGGGATTGTGACCTCTGCATCCGGGCTTGTCCCACCGGAGCACTCGTGGCTCCCGGTCAACTCAACAGCCAGGCTTGCATCGCCTTCCTGACGCAGACCAAGGGGTTCGTTCCCGATGAATACCGGGAGAAAATCGGCAACCGCCTGTACGGATGCGACACCTGTCAGATCGTCTGCCCGAAAAACCGGAAAAAACATGTGGATCTCCATTCGGAATTCCGTCCGGACCCCGAGCTGGTCAAACCCCTTCTGAAACCGCTGTTGGACATGTCCAACAGGGAATTCAAAGAGCGGTTCGGGGAGATGGCCGGTTCATGGCGGGGGAAGAAGCCCATCCAGCGCAACGCCATTCTCGCGTTGGCCCATTTCCGGGACAAATCGTCGGTGTCGACCCTGATCCGGCTGATGCGGGAAGACCCCCGTCCGGTGATCAGAGGCACCGCCGCATGGGCGCTCGGCAAGATCGGCGGGGAAGGAGTCCGGTCCGCGCTCGTGGAGGCCCTCCGGAGCGAAACCGATGAAGAAGTACGGAAGGAAATCGAAAAGGGAATCCGACTGGCGGGGGAAGCTGCGGGATGACCCGGCTTTCCCCCATGATTTGGAAATTGACCGATCCGTGAACTTGGCGAGATTTTGTGACACTTTTTCGGGCATGAATACGTCCAAGAAAACAGACAGGATTCTTACATGCAGATTATTGGAAACACTCGTCAAGTCAACGCTTTCCATGTAAAATATAAAGAACCGCTGTCAGGGAGGGTTCACCGGATGTCCACAGGGTCACAGACCATCGCTTGGAGCCAGATGGAAAGTCCGATTGGAACACTGACGCTTGCCCTCAGCCGAAAGGGGCTTTGCCATTTGACTTTCAATCGGCCGAATGCGCCGCTGGCGGGGCTGACAGTGTGGTTTAACCAGTGGTACCGCAACCCGCGTCTGGAACGGAATGACCGGGAACTGGAACCGGTCGTGAAACAATTGGATGAATATTTCAACAAAGAGCGTTTTCACTTCGAACTTCCTCTGGACTTTTGCGGCACCCCTTTTCAAAAACTCGTTTGGAAGGAATTGACGAACATTCCGTACGGGGAAGTTCGCTCCTACAAGGACGTGGCACAGGCCATCGGGGCGCCCAAAGCCGTCAGGGCGATCGGCGGGGCCAACAACAAAAATCCCATCTCGATCATCGTTCCCTGTCATCGGGTGATCGGTGCCAACGGATCTTTGGTCGGCTATGGAGGCGGGCTTCACATCAAGGAGTACTTGCTGACACTGGAAGGATGGCTGAAACAGGAATCTCTCTGAGGGAATGAACGGGCAAAGGAACGGAGAATTTCTTGCCCGTTTTTTGCTGCCTCGGACAGAAAGAAAACCCCCGGCCGACTGCAGGCCGGGGGTGAACGTCTTTCGACGGCTTTTGCGGAGGGCTCAACCTTTCTCCGCATGAACGGAGGGAACATCGGGAACGGTACCGACCAAACCTTCGAATGTCGTTTTGTACATGACCCAGACGGTTGCCAAAAACATGAAGAATACCAAGATGATGACCGACAGGAGAACGAGAATCGTTTTGCGCACGGACTGCACATCCATGGCGGCCCCTCCCTCACCCGGAAAAAATGGGGAAAATGAATTTGTTGTATTCTTCTGAAAAAAACGTCGAAGTTCCTGCCGCGTATTCACTGTTTTTCCGATTATTTCATAAAGTTGGGGAAAGTGACGAAACGGGGGGAATCGACAATGGCCTATGACCCGGAAAAAGCCGTCCGGTATGCCGATCGCTGGTGGAACAAGCGAAACCCGGCCTATCCGGCTTTCACGGACGATTGCACCAATTTCATCTCCCAGTGTCTCCATGAAGGCGGTCTTCCCATGACGAGAGGTTGGTGGTGCCGGAGGAGAGGCAAGCGATTCACGTGGAGCTTCAGTTGGGCGGTGGCACACAGTTTTTATCTCCTGCTGAACGGAGGCGGACCGACGGGAAACGTGCGAAAAGCGGCCTCTGCCTTTGATTTGCGGCCCGGTGACGTGATTTGCTATGACTTTGAAGGGGACGGCAGGTGGAACCACAATGTCATCGTCACCGCCATCGATGCGGACGGCGCGCCGCTGGTGAATGCCCATACCAACGACAGTTTTCGCAGACGCTGGGAATACCGGGATTCGGCGGCATGGACACCGAACACCCGCTATGCGTTTTTCCGGATCGCATGAAGACCGTTGAGTGTGATTGGTTCATCAAGTAAAATAATACAGGTACAGAAGATTTTTCGGAAACGGAAGGGATGAACCGTGCCATTTCACATCGTGCTGGTTGAACCGGAGATTCCGCCGAACACAGGCAACGTGGCACGCACCTGTTCCGTGACCGGGTGCACGCTTCATCTGGTTCATCCGCTCGGTTTCAAAATCGATGACACCAAACTGAAGCGGGCCGGGCTGGATTATTGGCATGAGCTGAACATCGAACACCATCAATCGTTTGAAGAATTGATGGCCAAATATCCGGACGGCCGCTTTTTTTGTTCCACCACCAAGGCGAGCAGACATTACACGGAGTTTGAGTATCGCGAAGGGGATTTTTTCGTGTTCGGAAAGGAGACGTCCGGCTTGCCGGACCGCATCCTGGAGGCTCACAAAAACACCTTGATCCGCATTCCGATGCGCCCGAACACCCGCTCCCTCAATCTGTCCAACTCGGTGGCCGTTGTCGTCTTTGAAGCGTTCCGGCAGAACGGCTTCTTCGGACTGGTCTGACAGAACTTCCACAAGGAAAGGTCGCTGAGCCATGATCAAAGCCTGTTTGTTTGACCTGGACGGTACGTTGCTTCCGGTCGACACCGAAGGGTTTGTCCATGTCTATCTGAACGCGCTGGCTCCTTACGTCTCCCGGGTCATTCCGCCGGACAAGCTGGTCCCGGCGGTTTGGCAGGCCACGATGACCATGATCCGGGACACCCGGGCCGATCTCAGAAACGAAGAGGTGTTTGAACGGGAATTCCTGCGCATCACCGGACTTGAAAAAGATCGGATCTGGCCGCTGTTTGACCGGTTTTACGCCGAAGAATTTCCGAAGCTCCGCGAACATTGCGGACAGGATCCGTTCGCGCGCCGGGTGGTGGAGGCCGCGCTGGAGAAGGGGCTCAAAGTGGCCGTTGCCACCAATCCCGTTTTTCCCGAATCGGCCATCCGGGAGCGTCTCCGCTGGGCGGGGGTGGGCGATTTGCCCGTTGATTTCGTCACCACGTTTGAAAATTCCCGGTTCTGCAAACCGCTTCCGGAGTATTATCTGGATGTGGCGGAGAAGCTCGGGGTCCGTCCGGAAGAATGTGTGATGGTGGGCAACGACATGCAGGAAGACATGGTGGCGTCCACGTTGGGGATGCGCACGTTTTATGTGGACCGATACCGGATCGACCGGGGGGCTCCGACGTATGAGGTGAACCAGGAGGGAAGCCTTGCGGACCTCCTGCGCTCGATTCGTGAAGGCAGCGGCGTATTTGATTTGATTTCCTGAAAAAACCTTGGGAATTCCCCAAGGTTTTTCTATCTTTTTCCTTTATTTTCTGATAAAATAGAAGTAACACCCTCTTGAATGCCGCATAGAATGTATTCACTCCAGGGATTCAAGCATCCCGAGGACCCCGCAAACGTCATGAAACATCCGATTCCAAACAGAAAAAATCAGAAAAGTCAAACGAATGTTGTGTTTTATCCCCGGCATTCCCATTCCTACAGAGGGAGAGGAGGCTTTCCATGGACATCCTCAAGCGGATCGCCGAGCATCGTCAGCGCGAAAAGGAACTCATGTGGGAAGGAACCTTCGCCGAATATCTCGAGATTGTGAAAAAGAATCCGCAAGTGGCACAAACCGCTCACTCCCGCGTTTACAATATGATCGCCAAAGCGGGCATCGAAACGGATGCGAACGGACGCAAAAAATACCTGTTCTTCAGCCGGGAGCTGTTCGGCCTGGACCGGGCGATCGAGCGACTGGTGGAAGAATACTTCCAGGCTGCCGCACGGCGTCTGGACGTGCGCAAACGGGTCCTGCTCCTGATGGGACCGGTCAGCGGAGGAAAATCCACGATCGTCACCCTGCTCAAACGGGGACTGGAGGAGTATTCCCGCACTCCCGAGGGCGCTCTTTACGCCATCAAGGACTGCCCGATGCAAGAGGAGCCGCTCAACCTGATTCCCCGGGAGCTCAGGGAGGACTTCGAAAAGGAATTCGGGGTCAAAGTGGAAGGAAACCTGTGTCCCGCGTGTCGCTTCCGCCTCAAAGAAGAATATGACGGGCGGATCGAAGATGTGATTGTGAAAAGGGTGTTCCTGTCGGAAGACGATCGGGTCGGGATCGGAACGTTCAGCCCGTCGGATCCCAAGTCCCAGGACATCGCCGATTTGACGGGGAGCATCGACTTCGCCACGATCACCGAGTACGGATCCGAATCCGATCCCCGCGCCTATCGCTTCGACGGAGAACTCAACAAGGCCAACCGCGGGCTCATGGAGTTCCAGGAAATGCTCAAGTGCGACGAAAAATTCCTGTGGAACCTCTTGTCGCTGACCCAGGAAGGGAACTTCAAGGCCGGTCGCTTTGCACTCATTTCCGCGGACGAAGTGATCGTGGCCCACACGAACGAAGCGGAATACAAATCGTTCATCGCCAACAAGAAAAACGAAGCGCTCCAGTCGCGGATCATCGTCATGCCCATCCCCTACAACCTCAGCGTCACCGAAGAGGAAAAGATTTATCGCAAACTGATCAAGCAAAGCGATCTCGCCCACGTTCACATCGCCCCCCATTCCCTGCGAACGGCCGCCATTTTCAGCATTCTGACCCGTCTCAAAGAATCGAAGAAACAGGGCGTCGATCTTCTGAAGAAAATGCGCCTGTACGACGGAGAAACCGTGGAAGGCATGAAGGACATCGACATCGAGGAACTGCGGAACGAGCATCTGGATGAGGGCATGAGCGGCATCGATCCCCGTTATGTCATCAATCGCATTTCCAGTGCCTTGATCCGCAGGGAAAAAGAGTTCATCAACGCGCTGGACATTCTCCGCTCGTTGAAAGACGGATTGGATCAACATCCGTCCATCACGCCGGAGGAACGGGCCAAATATCTCCATTTCATCTCGCTGGCCCGGAAGGAGTACGACGAAATCGCCAAAAAAGAGGTGCAGAAGGCGTTTGTCTACTCCTATGAGGAATCGGCGAAAACCCTGATGGAAAATTATCTGGACAACGTCGAAGCATACTGCAACTGGCAGAAAATCCGCGACCCGATCACCGGCGAGGAACTGGAGCCGGACGAAAGGCTGATGCGTTCCATCGAAGAACAGATCGGCATTTCCGAAAACGCCAAAAAAGCGTTCCGTGAGGAAATCCTGATCCGCATCTCCGCTTACGCACGCAAAGGCAAAAAATTCGACTACAACTCCCATGAGCGTTTGCGGGAGGCCATCCAGAAAAAACTGTTTGCCGACCTGAAAGACGTCGTCAAGATCACCACGACCACCAAAACGCCGGACGAGAACCAACTCAAGAAGATCAACGAAGTGATCGCCCGTCTGGTGGAAGAGTACGGTTACACCCCGGCCAGTGCGAACGAGCTCCTGCGCTATGTGGGGAGCTTGCTGAACCGGTGAGGTGCCAAGAGAATTTCCGGGCCGTCCAAAGGGAGGTGACCCGTCGTGACGCACCCCCGCTTTACCGTGTCGGAAGAGGATTGGTCCCTTCACCGCAAAGGCTATGAAGATCAGATGCGGCACCAGGAAAAGGTGAAGGAAGCCATTCGCAAAAACCTGGCCGATCTCATCAGCGAAGAGAGCATCATCATGTCGGACGGGAAACAGATCATCAAGATTCCCATCCGCTCCATGGAGGAATACCGCTTCCGCTACAATTACAACAAGAGCAAACACGTGGGGCAGGGAGACGGAAACAGCCAGGTCGGCGATGTCATCGGCCGGGACGGCAAGGCCGGTCAGAAAGGCCCCGGCAAAGGGCAGGGGGCCGGTGACCAGGCCGGCACGGACTATTACGAAGCGGAAGTGTCCGTGGCCGAACTGGAAGGCATCCTGTTTTCCGAACTGGAACTTCCGAGGATGGAAGAGAAGGAGCAGGACCAAATCGTCGTCGAGGACATCCGTTTCAACGATGTCCGCAAAAAAGGTCTCATGGGTAACATCGACAAGCGCCGCACCCTGCTCGAAGCCATCAAGCGGAACGCCCTCGCGGGTAAAAAAGGGAAAGCGAAGATCTCCGTCGACGACCTTCGGTTCAAAACCTGGGAAGACGTCGTTCAACCTCATTCCAACGCCGTCGTCATCGCCATGATGGACACATCCGGAAGCATGGGCATCTTCGAGAAATACATCGCCCGCAGCTTCTTCTTCTGGATGGTCCGCTTCCTGCGCACCCGCTATCAGAACGTCGAGATCGTGTTCATCGCCCACCACACCGAAGCAAAGGAAGTGAGCGAAGAAGCGTTCTTCACCAAGGGTGAAAGCGGCGGAACCATTTGTTCCTCCGCCTACCGCAAGGCGATCGAGATCATCGATTCCCGCTATCCGCCCAGCCGATACAACATCTATCCCTTTCACTTCTCCGACGGCGACAACCTCAGCTCCGACAACGAGCGCTGCATCGCTCTCGTCAAGGAACTGATCAAACGCTCCAATCTCTTCGGCTACGGGGAAGTCAACCAGTACAACCGTCATTCCACCCTCATGACCGCATACCGCCATCTGAAAGACCCGAAATTCCTCCACTACGTCATCCGGGAGAAAAGCCAGGTATATGATGCGCTGAAGCACTTTTTCGGGAAGAAAAAAGCGTGAATCAAAGCCATGTCTCCTCAAGCAAAGGCTTGGGGGGACAATTTTTCTGATATCTCCCGGTTTATGTACTTCAACCGGAAGGAGCATTTCGATGAGGTGTCCGGTGTGCAAATCAGAGCAGATTCAAAAAAGAAGAGAAAAAATAAATTGGTTGATTCAAGTCATCCTCCCATGTATTGGGCTTTTATTGTTGGGATTCTTTTTCTTGTTTGCAGGCATCCTTATGCCGCCTTTTCTCCTGATGGGGATCGTATGTTTTGTTGCTGCATTGTTGGGGCCATTTATTGAATGGTCCAAAAGCAACCTTTACTTATGTTCTGCATGCGGATCTGAATGGAGGAGAGGGGGGATTTCCCGGCAGATGAGTGAGAAGGACATTCCATTGATTCCATCTTCGAAGGTCAAACATACACCCGATCAATCAAAGAAAAGGGAAGATAAGGGGAAAAGCATCGTCAATAAGGCTCAAACACCAATAAGCAATACATCACAGACAAATTACTTTGATGATGACGATGACTAAGTTGATGACGGAGATCAATGAGGGAAAATATCGGAAACATCAAGGATCACATGTCTTTTGTGATCAGGGAAAAGCGCCAGGTATATGACGCAAAGCACTTTTTTGGGAAGAAGTCAAGTTGATCGGGAACGTATGAAAAAACCGCCTTCTTGGGACTTAAGGAGGCGGTGTTTCATTTGAGGTTTTTCCCGTCCCGCCGGTTGTTTGTGATATGTTGAACATGTGGCCGTGTATTCTGTCAATCTCACGGAAACCGTGCATCATGAAGGGGCCATGCCATGAAACGGTTTGGGATCATCTGCTTGATCGTGTTTGCGGCATATGTTGGTTATGCAAAATATGAAGGATCCAAACATCTGGTCTATGTGATTCCAAATGGATACACAGGAGAAGTGGAGCTCTACTGGAATGTACCTTCTGCGAAGCCGCTTGTTGTTCGTGACGGGGACTATATTGCAAAAGGGGGAGTCAAAATTTACACATCCATCAAAAAAGGGGAAACGCCCGCTCATTTGAAGTTTTTCATGGAAGATTCCAAGGGAAACTGGGTTTCGATTGGCGTTTTTGATGACTACAATAAACACAAATTGGATCAAACAAAGTACTATGTTTGTGATTATCGTTCTGCCGGTTGGGAACTCTAATATGGCCAGAAAATATCGTATGAGGAATTTTATGTGGGGACATATGAAGAGTGTTTGAATGGGACTTATCCAATCAACGACGATGATTGGAAGGTGCCGGATGTCCCCTCCGGCTTCTTTTTGGAAGAAAAACACCTTCTCGAGCTGTGAGTCAGAAAACCCAGCGCCACCGAGAAAAACCCTCCCCTGATTTCCGGGGAGGGTTTTTCCGTATCAGCGGAGCAAGGGGACTCCTGGAATGGGGCGAAGGAATCTGCCCGCAACCGCTCTCATGAGCACCTGCCGGATCCATTGCCAGATCCCCAGCCTGATCAGGAACAACATCCCCCAGATGATGATGGTGCGCCATTTGAATTTGAATCCGATGCCTTTCATGGTTTCACCTCCCCATTGCCGTAAAGCCTCTAATTCCCGGGAGCGTGGCCGCAATCAAGGGAACGAAGCCGGATCCTGATGTCGGATTCCGTGACGGATTGGACCCGGTTTGAATGAATGGACTTTCATATACTCTATGCATGGTCATTTCGGGGGGGTCTGTCCCCGCAACCCAATTTGCAAGAAGAACCGATTCCGGCTTCAGAAATCGCGGGTGACAGCGCCGAAAAAAGGGGGTCGGTCATAGAACCATTTTTTTAGAATGCCCTCACCGATTCTCGGATGAATTTGTATATTGTAGTAAGTTTTATGAACGAGAAAGGAGCCGAATCGATGCAACCGAAAATTGATCAAAACATGGTGAATCAACTATCCAGACAGCTTGAGAATCAACTGAAAAAACAAATCTACGATGCACTCAGTCAGTTTTTGGACACTCACGATGCCACATCCGTTGAGGCTCAACCCACAGTTAAGATTGAAATTCCGGAATCTTTGAGAAATACAGCGGTCTTTGGACAGATGATTGAAGGAATCGCCGGTGTGATCGGCAATGCGGTTCAATTCAGCATGCAGACGTACAATCAGCAAAAGAAACAGTTGCTGCGTCAGGCTCAACAACAGTTGGGACAGCAATTGATTCTTGAAGGACAAACGATCACACCCAACGGAGCCTCCGGAAACACCCCGGCCGCCGCTTCCGAACAAAAACCTGCCGCCTCCGAACAAAAAAACGCCGCCTCCGCATCCGATGATGCATCCCCCGTATCCGGCGCCACAGTCAACATTCCGGATCTCATCACCGATCTCGCGTCCACCTCTCCCAATCTCACGTTCACCGCTCCGAATGTCACATCCGATGCCGACGGGGAAGCGGAACCCGCTCCCGGACGACGGGCGAAACAGAAGAAGCGAGCGGGGCGCAAAAGAGCCCTTCGAGCCAGGAGAAGACGTCCATACCGGTTGTGACGCTTCTTGCCGGCTGTCTTCGGGAAACGGCGGTTCTTTTCACCCCCTTGAAAGGAGGTGATATCGAGTGTTGGGCACGTTGATTCAGAACTTGTTGACCAACGTGGGGGGCGTATTGACCTGCATCGGAACCCTGGTCGGACAACTCATCAATGATCTGAATTGTCCGCCGCCAACGCCGCCTCTCACCATGGCGTCGAACAACGAACAATCGTATGACAGAGAATGATTCGGTTGATCGATTCAGCTTCAAATTCAAAACCAAATGAAAAGGAGTGCTTCATGTATGGGAAAAAGAAGAAGGAGACTTCTGAGGGCTGAGGCCATTGCCCGGGCCATTGCTGCACGAGTGCAAAAAGAAAGGCTGAGAGCGCTTTCCAACACCATCAACAGAGCTTCGGTCCGCAACACCGCAGGGCTGATCAACGTCATCGTCCAAGTGCCGATCCAAATCGGTTCTGACAGCAACAACCTGGTCAACAGCGATGACAACGCTGTAAGCCAAGGCGTCTGATGACGGAATCTCTTTCGGGAGTTCTTCCGGGAACTCCCGAACCCCCGGTTCTGCCGGGGGTTTGTTTTTTTCCGGTTGCATTGTTCACCGGAGGGAGCAAACAATAGAGGTGATTCATGTTCAGTCGCATGTGATGAAAACATCATCGAATGAAAAGGAGACGCCATGATCCGATATCCTTCTTCCGATGCAGGTTGGAATTTTGACAACAGCTACGTCCGCTTGCCGGAATTTTTTTATTCCCGCGTGAAGCCCACACCCGTCGCCGCGCCGCGACTGGTCGTTTTGAATGCGCGGTTGGCGGAAGAACTCGGTTTGAACGCGGAGGTGTTGAAGAGCGAAGAGGGGGTTCAAGTGCTGGCGGGAAACCGGTTCCCTGACGGCGCTGCCTTGATCGCCCAGGCATATGCCGGACATCAGTTCGGACACTTTACGCGTTTGGGGGACGGCCGGGCCATCCTGCTGGGGGAGCAACTGACGCCGGAAGGGGAACGGTTCGACATCCAGTACAAGGGGTCGGGCAGAACCCCTTACTCCCGGGGAGGAGACGGCCGGGCGGCACTGGGCCCGATGTTGCGGGAGTATATCATCAGTGAAGCCATGCACGCGCTGGGCATTCCCACCACCCGCAGCTTGGCGGTGGTGACAACGGGAGAGGAGATCATCCGTGAAACGCTTCTTCCCGGAGCGATATTGATCCGGGTGGCGACCAGTCATCTGCGCGTGGGAACCTTTCAATATGCGGCGGCATTCGGATCGGTGGACGAGCTCCGCGCTCTGGCCGATTATGCGCTTGACCGGCATTTCCCCGGGCTTGAAGCGGATCACCGGTATCTCGGTTTGCTGCGCGAAGTGATCCTCCGGCAGGCTTCTCTGGTGGCCAAATGGCAACTGGTCGGCTTTGTTCACGGCGTGATGAACACGGACAACATGACCATCAGCGGAGAAACGATCGATTATGGTCCGTGTGCCTTCATGGATGCCTATGACCCGGCGACGGTGTTCAGTTCCATCGACATCCACGGCCGTTACGCGTACGGCAACCAACCCCGGATCGCCGCCTGGAATCTGGCGAGATTTGCCGAAGCGCTGTTGCCGCTGATTCACGAAAATGAGGAACGTGCCGTCGAGTTGGCACAGGAAGAGGTGTCGCGGTTCCCGGATCTGTTCCGCCGGGAGTGGCTTGCGGGCATGAGGTCCAAGCTCGGGCTGGCAGGAGAGGAAGCGGAAGACGAAACCCTGATTGATGACCTTCTCTCCATCATGTACAAGCACAAGGCGGATTGGACGAACACGTTCCTGGCGCTCACATTCAACAGGGAGGAGACGCTCCCCATGCACGGAACTCCGGAATTCTTGGAATGGTTGGGCCGCTGGAAAGAACGGCTCGGCAGACAACGGGAAAGCGAGGAACAAGTGCGTAAGAGGATGAGGAATCACAATCCGGCCGTCATCCCGCGCAATCACCGGGTGGAAGAAGCTTTGGAAGCGGCGGAGAAAGGGGATCCCGACGTCTTGCACCGTCTTCTTGACGTGTTGTCAAAGCCCTTTGCGCACACTCCCGATCAGGAGGAGTATGCGGAACCTTCCCCGTACTCCTGCGAATATCGCACGTTTTGCGGAACGTGAGCATCGATGTCATCGACCGTTTTTCCCCTGCGCGGGGAAAACGGTTTTTTCGTTTCGCATACACGCGGAGAAAAGGGGGATGCTAAGAAAAAATTTTTCGAAGGGATGAATGCCGGATGAAAAAATGGATCGTCATGTTGTTGACTGCCATCATGATCACATCATTGGCCGTCGATCTTCCGGACGTATCCGCTGCGACCGTAACGGTCCAACCCGATGACAACAGCCAAAGCAACGGTCGTGTGACGAACCACCATATGAACCAATTGGATTATGACATGAACAGAATGACGAACAACCTTCGTCGAACGGCCGTGAATGCCGATCTTGACAGAGATCCGGATTTCGGCTGGCTTGGCTTGTTCGGACTGCTCGGTCTGTTGGGATTGCGTCGTCGCGTTCAAACGTAAGAGGGTGGCCATCGCCTTCACAACGGGAAGGCTGTTGACCGGAAGAGGTCAACAGCCATTTCTCTTGGGAAGAGGACGGGAAACGGCAATCGGACTTCGAATGCATGGAGTAACGGGGTTTTTCTCGGGCGTGATGCTCAATATGTTTGAAGGCTGAATGGGCCTGCATGTTCGCCCCTGAAATGAACACTTTTGACTGAAAATACAAAATTCAATAAAATATAAAACTGAGAATGCATAGAAAGGGTGTTTCGAGCTGGACAAGCTTATTAAATCCGGCTGGCTTGATGCAAAGAAAGGAGAAAATCTCTTCAAAAACGGATGGCAAAATCACGAGAATGAAAAACCGTTGGAAACATTGTTCAAAATGAAAAAGATCACGCCCTCCAACTTTTTTGCGAAAGCTCCGAAAAAGTGGTGAATTTCAAAACACAAGGCAGCCGCAACGGCTGCCTTGTGCGCGGTTTCAAGAAATTGATGACTGATTCCGTTGAATCCAAAAAATGCGGATTTGATGGCAGCATGATATGAACATGGAGTTTTTTCAGTGAACCCGTTCTTGGGACGGGAGGACAAAAACGGCAAGCGGAATTCGAATGTTAGGAAACGGTGGTTTGACGGGAAATGTACTCATGAATCTTATCGAGAAATTTCGACAAGCGAGGCCGGGAACATGTTCAAATAAAACAGAATGCTTGTCTTTGTGTTGTACGATTTGCTGGCATTCTTGCTCAGAAGTGGATTCTTGACTTATGGTTACTTACACGATTTGGATTCGATGCAAAGGATCGGAGCTTGTGTTTTTTATTCAACGTTGATTGTTGCAGGAATCGAGGAGTTGATCTAGACGCGGAAAGTCATTGGTTTGGTCGCCATTCTGTTCGGAGGCTTGCTCATTTTTCTGACCTTGAATTAAGCGTTAATAAGATTTCGCCCATGGGGCTTAAAGTCTCCTGGGTCGAAAAAATTGAGAGCATTTCTCGCGCATGTGTGGTTTGGAGGAGACTCTGTTTGAACATAGAGCTGCTGGCAAAGCGTGGAGATGAACGGTCTGGAAGACATCGTGCACATCAATTGTGAGACATCCGATGAAAAAATGATCAAGCTCCTCCACGATCAACGTTTGAGGTCTTCTTGAAGAAATGAACGGTGCAGCCTGCAGTGGTGCAACCCCAGCCGAATGTCACATGCATCGGCCGGGGTGTTTCTTTTTGTACGCACGCCCGGTTACAGCTATTGATTCAACACGGTCTGCGTATATCCCCTGTTCGTCCAACCGTAATACAACAGGAGCACCCCCAAATAGATCCCGGCTACCGCTCCAAATGTTCCCCACACCGGGGTTTGAAAGAAAAAGCTGAACATCTTCAAGGCGACGGCGGAGTGACAGATCCCCACCACAAACGGGATAAAAAACAACAAGCGAATTTGCCATCCAAGAATGCTGCCCGCCTCTTTTTTCCGAATTCCCAATTTGTCCAAAACCCTCATCTGTCGACGATCCACCGGCAGCTCGGTAAACAGTTTGAAATACAGGATGCTGCCCGAAGCAAGAAAAAACAGAAGCCCGATAAACAGACTGACAAACATCAGCGGAGCAAAAATTTTTTTCAACAAATCATACACCGGATAGGTTCCGTTCACAGCGTACTCATTTCCGATCTGTTGTTGCAATTCTTTGATCAGCGGTTCAACTTGTTTCCAATCCGTAAACCGGTATCCGTGAACGATGACTTGATCCGTGGAAGGTGCCGTATTTGCCAACCGTTGAAAGGTATCATCATCCACCACCAGCATGAATCGGGTGATATCGGATTCATTGAACAGAACTCCTTCGATCTGCTTCGTCAGTTTGGCGGGATACGTTTGTGTTCCCACTTGGTAGGTGATGGTTGATTCGGGAGAGAGCTGTTTGATGCTTTCTTTCCAGGCTCCGCCGCTTTTCACGAAGGCGACTTGTCCCGGTTGCAGTTGAATGGGCGGCAGCCCTGTGGAACTTTGCAGAAGTTGATTCAAGTTGGCGTTGGAAATGACATGATACGTGGTCGGCGAAAAATCGTGCACCCTTGATTCTGCCCGGATCACGGGAAATTCAACTTCTGCCGTGACCGTCAGATTCTCATTGTGAATCCATTTTTCCACCATCCCGTCCAAACGGGAATTCGGTGACTCATGCCAACTGACATGATAGGGGGCCTGATCTTCCGCCGCACGTTCCGCCTGCAAATAATATGTGAAACAGACGGAGACGGAGGTCAGCACCATACTGCTCAAGATGGAAACGATAAACAAAATACGGGCATTGTCTCTCAACCGATACCGCAATTGGGAAATGAGCAAGAGGTTTTTTCCCCGATAATAAAATGAGGTGGCTTTCTCGCAGAGATGGATGGCCGCGACACTTACCTGTGTAAACCCCAGATAAGTACCGATCAGAACGAGAGTCAGAATCGGAACCAGACCTTGAAGGAGTTTCCCTGCGGTGATGGTCAATGCCAACCGGTATGCACCGCCGATGCAGACGAGGGAAAGGATCACCAACCAAACGGAAAAGGTCGGCTTTTTTTTCTCCTGAACCGCTTCCCGGAACAGGTCGGCAATCGAAAGCTTGCTGATCATGATGCGGTTCCGCCAAGACAAAAAGACGAACAAGATCCCAAAACCAATGCCCGTAAGCAAAACGGCTCGCACCGACAGGACATGGGGGATCGGAGTGTCAAACCCCAACACGGCGGATACGCCCAGCAAGAACAGCTTGAAAAAGACGATTCCCAATCCGATTCCGAATACAGTAGCCGCACTGCCGACCCAAAGATTTTCCCAAGCGATCATTCGGGTCACTTGATTGACGGACATCCCCAATACCTGCATCAATCCGATGTCCCGTTTACGGTTGCGCAAAAACGCTGACAGGGAGTAACCGATGAACAAAACCGAGAAAACGGCCACGATCGCTTCCACCAGATACAGAAGAGCCACGAATTGAGAGGGGATTGTTTTTTCCTTGAGAACAGGATGGAACAACAGCGAAGTGTAGAGAAAAAACATCCAAACTGAAAAGGAACAACTGAGAAAATAAGCCAGATAACTTTGAGCATGAAACCGAACATTTTTAAGGGCGAGAGAACGCAAATTCATAGGAATCCCCTCCCAAGGCAGACATCACATGAATGATCTGTTGAAAAAAAGTTCGCCTGTCTTCTCCCCGACGAATCTCATTCAACCGTTTTCCGTCTTTGATGAAAATCACCCGATGACAATAGCTGGCGGTGACCGGGTCGTGTGTGACCATCACGATGGTCGCCCGTTCTTTTTGGTTGAGACCGACCAATGCCTCCATCAGTGATTTGGCCGACTTGGAATCAAGGTTTCCGGTTGGTTCGTCCGCCAGAATCAAAGCAGGGGAATGAATGATGGCTCTCGCCGCAGCCGCACGCTGTTTCTGTCCGCCTGATACTTCATACGGGCGATGAGACAAGATGGACCGAATGCCCAAATGATCGACCAGCCGGTTCAGGCGTTGTTCCATTTCGGAAAGGGGTTTTCGTTCCAATACGAGTGGCAAGATGATATTTTCCTTGATCGTCAATGCATCCAACAGGTGAAAGTCCTGAAAGATAAAGCCCAACTGTCTGCGTCGAAAATGGGCAATTTCTTTTTGGTTCATTTCGAGTACATTGTGGCCATTGATCCAAATCTCTCCAGAAGTCGGGCGATCGATGGTTCCCAGCAACTGCAACAAGGTGGTTTTCCCGCTGCCGGAAGGTCCCATGATGCCGACAAATTCACCTTGAGTCACCACCAAATCCAACTGATCCAATGCTTTATGAACTGCACCTTTCGAATGTTGACCGTAGATTTTCGTCAGCTTTCTTGCCTCAAGGACATTCATGCTTTCTCCTCCTGATCCTTGACTTTTGATTTGCGAGACCGGTTTCAAGTACGAAACAAGACATGCCGGGGAGCGGCAACCCATGTTTCGTTTTCCTTGCTTTGGACGCCGGCATTCGGCAATTGGTGACATCCTCAGTGTACGTGCATTTCCGGCGCGCTCCCATCGATTTTCCTTTCATTTCGCCGTCGCAGCCTTACATTTTTGCAAGGTTTCGTGAACCCGTGTAATTCAAGGAAAGTTGAGAGAACGATGTTGAAAAAAGACAATGCCTTACCAAATGATTGGCAAGACATTGTCCGTGAATCACCGTTTCAAACTATTGCTTTGTGTATGTGATGGAAACGGCGGTTCCTTTCCCGACTTTGGATTCGATATGGATCGAGTGGTTCAATTTTTCCAACACCTTTTTCACCAAATACAACCCCATCCCGGTGGCTTGGGCAAATTGTCTGCCGTTTTCTCCCGTGAAAAACGGCTCAAACACACGCGGGAGATCCTGAGGGGGGATCCCCGGACCCTCATCACGAATGGTCAATACGGTCTCTTGATCCTGTTTTTCCAATGTTATGTGGAGAAAGCTGCTTTGCTTGGACTGAGAAGCATATTTCAAGGCATTTTGGATGATTTGTTCGATCACGAAACGGTTCCACTTTTTGTCTGTGTAGATGATCCAATCCCCTTGTTCAGCTGTCAACTTGGGAAAGATTCTGTATCGGATAAACAATTTCTTTTTGGAATGAATCACATCCCGAACCATTTCGAGCAGAGAGACCGGACGGATTTGGTAGTCCGTCGCAAAATCGGTCAATCTGGCCATGGACAAGACCATGTCCAAGCCGGTGCTTATTTTTTCTGCCTCTTCCTCCATGCTCTTTAACAACTCCCGCTGTTCCGGAGAAATGTCGTTCGTTTGATGACTCAACAGCAGCAGTGTGGATACGGGTGTTTTCATTTGATGAACCCACAGATTCATGAATTCCACATGTTGTTGCCGGGTGGTTTGAAATTGATGACGCTCTTCCACTGCCAATTGATAAAAATGCTGAATCACGTTGCTGACGAGATCGCGTTCCGGACTTCCGGTTTTTTCCCATTCGGCAAACCAATCGACCGAGGAAGCACGCGCGGATGCCTCCAGTTGCCGGTAATACGGATACCAACGCAGGAATTGGAGAACGAGAAACAATAAGAGCCAAACGGAAGACAACAACAAGGCATAACCGAGATGGCGATTGAGAGGCGTCAGCTTGGCTTTCTCAAACGAAAGGATCAACGCGAACAACAAATACACGATTCCCAGACCTGAATAATACACAATGATCCAACCGGCCCGTTCACGGAGAAAAATGTAGAGGGCTCGCTTCATGTTTGATCCCTTTCCATTCGTTTCGGGTTCAGCTTGTACCCGACTCCGCGCTTCGTTTCGATCAGGGAATCCAAACCCCAAGGGCTCAATTTTTTTCGAAGACGGGTGACGTTCACGGTAAGCGTGTTATCGTCGACAAAGGTGCAGTCATCCCACAGCACTTCCAAACACTCTTCCCTTGTCACCACTTCACCGGCTCTTTGCATCAGCAGGTGCAACAATTTCCATTCGTTTTTGGTCAAGGGTTGAGTTTGACCCTGATAAACGACCTCCATCTTGTTGACAAGCAATTTCAACTCACCGATCTGGATCACTGACTCGTTTGTGTTCTCCTCATTGGCAAGCTCTCCGTAAACCCGTCTGAGAATGGCTTTTATTTTGGCGAGCAATACTTCCGGATGAAACGGCTTTGTCATATAATCATCGCCGCCGCTCTCCAGGCCCAACACTTGCTCGATCTCACTGTCCCGGGCTGTCAAATAAAGGATGGGAACCGAGGAATGCCGGCGAATGCGGCGGCACAGATGGTAGCCATCCTGATAAGGCAGATTCACATCCAAAATCACCAGATGTGGGTTCAGTTCTTCGCATTCTTCCACCACGCGGGCAAAGTCTTGAACCAGTTCCACCCTGTATCCGTATGGCACCAAAAAGGAACGGATCCACTCGGCAATTTTCCGTTCGTCTTCAACGATGTAAATGGTATATTCCATGGATCTTCCCCGTTTCGTGGTATTCTTTGACTTACCGGTTTATCCTGTATGATCCAACCGGTACCGAATCCTTCAATCGTCATTATATCGCCCACTCGTTTTTCCGCTTCGGGTCATCCCTGAATATCCACTTCCTGCGTTTCATGAAGCGTAAACCGTTTGAACTTCAGTCGACAAAAAAACCTGTTGACGTTTTCTTTGTCAACAGGCAATGCCGACGATTTTCCGTCGGTTTTTTTATTTGGTGCAAGGGCGGGGCGTGTCGTGGACCGCCGGAGGTGCCGGAGGGAGCTTCGGAATGCCGCCGTATGCGGGCGGTCTGCCGACATAATTGAACATTCCCCGGCCGTCGGGGGCGGGGCCGTGAGCCCAAGGGCCTTTGGCGCTGTCTTCGCCTGCGGAGAAATTGTACAGGGTGTAAGCC
Organism: Staphylospora marina; assembly: GCF_003856495.1. GTDB lineage: Bacteria > Bacillota > Bacilli > Thermoactinomycetales > Thermoactinomycetaceae > Staphylospora > Staphylospora marina. The sequence goes on from NZ_CP034118.1 coordinate 678,829, forward strand.
ACTTCCTGGATCTGACACTTGCGCGGGAAGGTGGTGGGAACCACGTTGTCACCCTCGCACTCCTCCAACTCACGAATGGCGGCCATCCACTGGTTTTGATGCATGTTGTCCCGGGCGATCAGCCAGGAAAGCATGTCTTTGACGCCGCGGTCGTCGGTCATTTCCCAAAGCCTTACCGCCTGAAGGCGCCCCTGTGATTCGGCGGTCAGGTTGGCGCGGAGATCGGCCAGCAAGTTGCCGCTGGCAATGGTGTATCGGGCATTCCAAGGATACCCGACGCTGTCCGTGGGAGTGGCTCCAAGCCCCGACACGATCACGTGCTGGGGATTCATGCCGCCCATGACAGCTTCAATGATCGGATTTTTGGCGGCTTCCTCCTGATCCTTGACCGGAGCTTTGTCCAGCAGTCTGGCGATCATGGTGGCGAGCATCTCCACATGGGCCAGTTCTTCCGTGCCGGTGTCCAGCAACAGGTCCCGATACTTGGAATGGGCTTTGCTCCTCAGATTCCAACCTTGGAACAAATACTGCATCGCCACGGTGATTTCCCCGAACTGCCCGCCCAGGATTTCCTGCAACTTCTTGGCAAAAATCGGATCCGGTCTTTCCGGCTTGGCTTCGAATTGCAGCTCCTTGACATGAAAAAACACGGCATTCCCTCCCGGAAGGTCATGTTGACCATATGGTATCGGGCGGGTGCCCGGATGGTGCTTGTTCGTAGAAAAGGTTGGACGGGCATTCACGGGGAGAGCCGTGTTGCTGTGACCAAAAAAGTTTGATCAAGTCGCGGGATCGATAAAAATCTATCATCAATAAACATAATAATATTTCTAATGTTAAAATAATAATAGATTTTATGCAGGAAAGGAGATGTGAATTTGAGGAATTTCAGATATTGGCTTCCTGTTGTGTTGTCCATGATTCTTTCCTTCACCGTTTTTCCCCTCCCGCGTTCGGCGGACGCCGCACCCAATTTTTCCATGCCGTTTCCGTGCAACCAGACGTGGGTCGGGGAGACGCGGACCAATCACAATCCGACGTATGCGGTGGATTTGAACCGGGCCAATGACCTCGGAGATCCCGTGGTGGCATCGGCTGCCGGGAAGGTGATCACGGTTCGGGATCTGGGCAACACCAGCTACGGCAAGTACGTGGTGATTGATCACGGCGGAGGCTGGACCACTTGGTATGCCCATCTCCAATCGTTCAGTGTTTCCGTCGGTCAAAGCGTGAAAAAGGGACAAAAAATCGGAGCGGTGGGAAGCAGCGGAGGATCGACCGGGCCGCACCTGCACTATGAACAACGGCTCAACGGAACCGTTCAGAAAATCAAGTGGGAAGGAACTCAAATCCTGTATTACGGTCAAAAGAATTATACCAGCAAGAACAGTTGCGGCAGCAGCACCGTAACCGGTACGGTCAAAACAACCAGCGGTGCTCCGCTCAACATCCGCTCGGGCCCGGGCACCAGCTACAGCGTGGTGGGGCAGGTGGCCAACGGTGCCACGGTCACCATCCAGTGTCAGGTTCGGGGTGAAACCGTGACCGGCACGTTCGGGACCAGCAATCTGTGGAACCGGATCGGCAGCGGAAAATATGTTGCCGATGCATATGTCTACACCGGGTCGGACGGGCAAGTGGCCCCCACCTGTAAATGACGGAATCATCCGAACGGAAACCTCCGGGAAAACTCTGTTTTTTCCCGGAGGTTTTTCTTGTTTCAAGCCTCCTCCTCGAAGAAGGAATTCTCTGTGCAAAACCGAATGACAATGCACACAACAAATCGGGGGAGGGGCAGGCATGGACCAAGTGGTGGATGGGCCGGCACGTCACAAAGATCATTCGGATCACCCGGCCGGGGCGGAGATGGTACGATTGCTGCAATTACTTCGCGTTGAGAAAGGGAACCGGGTGTTGGAGATCGGTGGAACGGAGTGGACGTCCATGCTCTTGTCTGCCATGGTTGAACCGGAAGGACGGGTGGATCCCCTTCAGGCGGATCCGCCATTGGAGGAGATGGCTGACATCCGGTTTGAACCCGCGGAAGACTCCCCGGGATTTCCGGAAGAAGCCTCCTATGACCGGATCATTTCATGGTCGGGGCTGGACCGTTTGCCGGACGCATGGACAGAGCATTTGGCAGAGGGCGGGGTGTTGGTGGCTCCGTTTTCGGTGTTGCCCCTCCCGGACTCTCAGGTGGTTTGCCGGTTTGTGAAGGAAAACCGGAAGCTGACGGACGGAGACGTGTGGGAAGGCTCACGGTCGGCGGAGTCTGCTTCGGCGCGGAACGGCGTCATGTGGAAGACGGGCGAAAGGGAAGGGCAGGCCTGGGCCGGCGCGGACTGGATGAAGGGGCGCAAGCCGGAACGTTGGGGACAGCGTTTCCGCACGGCGCAGGGGGTGCCGTCACCGGTCAGGGAAACGGCGGCGTCGATTCGCCCGTTCCTGTTGGCCACGGCACCGGAAGGGCTCACCACGGCCCATCACCCGGTGATCGGTCGGTGCATCGGTTACAGCAGTGCGGACGGATTTGCACTGGCCGCCTTGCATGAACGGGTTTGGCTGGTCTCCGATGATCGGCACGGGCGAGTCCTTCGTCAGTGGTGGGACGAGTGGGGGCGGCGCGGGAAGCCGGATTACAAGGATCTGCGGGCAAGCGTGTCCGGCGGACGGGTGAGGGTTGTGCTCAGAAGGTGAAAGCGACCGTCCCTTCCATCGAACTCCGCGGCCGAAGCGTTCCAAGCGCCGGGAGAGGATCACGCGGAGGATGCGGAAGATCGCCCGAAAAGGTACTCTGGAAATGTGGTTGATCGATGAAAGGCAACACGGAACGGGAGGGTTTCCGCATGAAGCGTGTGTTTTGCGTGGGAGAGTTGCTCATCGATTGGGTATGCACCGAACACGGGGTGTCGTTGGCGGAAGGAAGCCGCTTCGAGAAAAAAGCGGGCGGCGCGCCGGCCAATGTGGCAGCCGCCGTGGCCAGGTTGGGAGGGGAAGCGGTGTTCATGGGACGGGTGGGGGAAGATCCCTTCGGAGATTTTCTGGTGAACACCTTGCGAAAAGAACGGGTGGACGTGTCGATGATCGACCGGGGAGGATCCACCACATTTGCCTTTGTTTCCCTCAAAGCGGACGGAGAACGGGATTTCGTGTTCTGCCGCGGGGCGGACGGTGAGTATTCCCTTGACCGGATCGACCTTTCCCGGTTGCGGTCGGGAGACATATTGCACTTCGGCTCCGCCACGGCCTGGTTGCCCGGAGAGCTTCGCGTCACGGTGTTTCAATTGCTTTCGATCGCCCGGGATCGGGGAATGTTCATCTCGTTTGATCCCAATCACCGCGATGCCCTGATTCATGATTTGGAATCATTCAGGCGGGATTGTCTTCATTTCCTGGAACATGCCCGGTTTGTGAAGATGAGCGAAGAGGAGGCCATGCTTGTCTCCGGCGTGAAGGATCCGATGGTCGCGGTAAACGTGCTGATGCGGCACGGTCCGGACGTGTTGTGTGTCACCATGGGAGCATCCGGAACGCTTTTGGCGACCCGGGAGCGGATGGAGTTGGTTCCGTCGGTACGGGTGAAGCAGGTGGATTCCACCGGCGCGGGAGACGCGTTTGTCGGTGCGATGCTGTACCGGTTTGCCGGGGAAGAGCGGTTGGAAGAAGCATTGGGCCATCATGGGAAATTGGCGGAATTTGTCCGGTTTGCCAACCGCGCCGGGGCGGCGGCGTGTACGGGCTACGGGGCCATCGCTTCCCTGCCGACGTTGGAGCAGGTTTTGTCATTGTGAAGAGGGAGCATGCCGCACATTTCCGTGAAAAGAGAGATGACACGAAAAGGACCGCATCATCCCGGACGGCCCGGTTCGGGACGGATGCGGTCTTTTGCCTCTTTCGGGAGGGTTCGTCAGATCGTCCAGCGGATGAGCGTGCTGGTGTGGACGAAACCGCCGCCGAATCCTGACAGCAGGACGAGGTCGCCGCGCTTCAGCTTGCCTGCGTCCATCCCGTCCTTCAGGGCAAGCGGAATGGAAGCCGATGAGGTGTTTCCGTACCGCGTTGCGCTGAACAACACCTTTTCCATGGGGATCCCGATGCGGCTGCAGACCGCTTCGATGATGCGGATGTTGGCACTGTGCGGCACGAACAGGTCCAAATCTCCCGGGGTGAGGCCTTCCTCTGCCAAGAGGGGCGGAATCTCCCGCACCAGGGTATGGACGGCGATTTTGAACACTTCCCGCCCGTTTTGCACCAGTTTTCCGTTGCGGAGGATCGGTTTGCCGCCGATGCGATCGGCGATTCCGGAGCAATAGAGGTGAATGCCGGCCGAACCGTCCGTGGTGGAGACGGAGCGGATGAAGGAAGGCTCCTTGGAGTCGTGTTCCACCAGGACCGCACCGGCGGCATCGCCGAACAGAATGCAGGTGGTGCGGTCCGTGTAATCGGTGATTTTGGACAGCGTTTCCGCGCCGATGACCAATACTTTGCGGCATTGTTCCGACGTGATCAACGCATTGGCCATATTGAGTCCGTGGACAAATCCGGCACAGGCCGCCGAGATGTCGATCGCACCGGCTGTCCGGGAAAGACCGAGGCGGTGGTGGACCTGACTGGCCACGCTGGGGAACGGCGCATCGGGAGTGGCGGTGGACACGATGACAAAATCGATGTCCGCCAAACGTACCTGGTGTCTCTCCACCAGGTTTTCCACGGCTTTGACACACAGATCCGACGTGAATTCGTCGTTGGCGGCGATTCGACGTTCATGGATGCCGGTTCGTTGCACGATCCATTCATCCGAGGTTTCCACCAACCGTTCCAGGTCTCGATTGGTCAGCACGCGTTCGGGAACATGGGTCCCGATGGCGGAAATGCGGGCTTGGGAAACGGGAATCGCGGAAGTCACGGGGCATTCCTCCTTGCATGAATGGGGATCAAGGAAAAATGTGGAAGAGTTTGTGATCAACATTTAGAACCAGGTCATAATAATGGGTTTCAATCATTCTATTCCGGTTTTCGCCGGGTGTCAATCGATGATTTCGAAATGTTTCGAGACAAGAAAAAATATTTGACAAAAAGTTGAAACGTGTTAATATGGACACGAAAGTATTAATCAATCACAAGTTCATATGGAAAGTCCACTGGGGGGGCCTTTAGTGAAAGGCTGAGATTAAAGTGTTACTTTAAGACCCTTGGAACCTGATCTGGATCATACCAGCGTAGGGAAGTGGCGGAAGGCACGTTTTTCGGGTGCCGGATTGTGCATATCGACCGCTCACCGCTTTCTTCCCCGTGAAGAAAGCGGTTTTTGTTTGTCTGGGTGATCCCGGAAGGTCGGTGGGCCGAGAAGAGAAAAGGGGGATCTGTTGTTGACATTCAGCGAACGGCTCAGACGGGAAGCGGATCCGGTGTGGCAAGCCAGTTTCGAGCATCCTTTCGTGAAGGGAATCGCGGACGGCAGCTTGCCGATGGCTTGTTTCCGTCACTATGTGCTCCAGGATTCCTACTATCTTTCCCACTTCGCCCGTGTGCAGGCCATCGGGGCGACCAAAGCGGATTCGCTCCCGGAAACGGCGAGAATGGCCCTTCACGCTCAGCGCACCTGTGACGCCGAGCTGTCCCTCCATCGGCGCTTCATGAATCGTTTGAACATCACGGAGCAGGAAAAAGAAACGTTCGAACCTGCCCCCACGGCATACGCATACACGTCCCATCTGTATCGTGCCGCATGGACGGGGGAGTACGGAGACGTCATTGCCGCCATTCTTCCGTGTTATTGGCTGTACATGGAGATCGGGGAAAGGCTGAAAGGGAAAGAGCCGGATGAGCCGATCTACCGGGAGTGGATCTCCGCCTACGGCAGCGACTGGTTCCGTCAGCTGGTGGAGGAGCAGATCCGCTGTCTGAACCGGATTGCCGATCGGGCTTCGGAAGCGACCCGAAACCGGATGAGAGATCACTTCCTGATCAGCAGCCGGTATGAATGGATGTTCTGGGAAATGGCGTGGCGCCTGGAATCGTGGCCGGCGGATGCCGCGCGCGGAAAAATCGGGTGAGTTCTGTTCGGAATGTTGGGAGGAGGGCGAAGACTTTGAACAAAGGACTGAAGCTGACGGACATTCTCGTGACGGTTGTCATTTCCGTCGTGTTCGGCGTGGTGTACAAGCTGTGGGGACCGCTGTATTACGCGGTCAAGCCGTTCGGGCTCCATCTGGACCAGTTTCTCTACGGCATGTGGTTCATCGCCGCGGCGGTGGCGTTTCTGATCATCCGCAAACCGGGAGTGGCCGTCTTGGCGGAGATGGCCGCTGCTTCCGGGGAATTGATCATGGGATCGGAGTGGGGGCTGGAAACGATGATCTACGGACTGGTGCAAGGTCTGTTCGCCGAATTGATCTTTGCCCTGTTCCGGTACAAGCGGTACGACTTGCCGGTGTTGTTTTTGGCCGCGGCCGCTTCCACCGTCGGGTCCCTGATCATGGATTTCTGGAAAGGGTACATCGATGAACTGGCGGCTTGGAACCTGACGCTGTATATCGGAATGCGGCTGATCGGAGCGCTGGTGATCGCCGGCTGGTTCGCCCGCGTTCTGGTGAACGCGCTGGATGCGACCGGAGTGACCCGGCTGGTTCGCCCCGCTTCCCGGGAAGATTGGGACTCCCTGGACCGGGAGTGACGGAAGATGAAACCGGCACTTTCCGTCAAGGGGCTCAGGCTCAAGTTTCCGGGCAAAGAAGGACTTCTGTTCAAGGATCTGTCCGTGACGGTCCGACGGGGAGAGAAGGTTCTCTTTCTCGGGCCGTCCGGATGCGGGAAATCGACGCTGCTTCGGGTGATGTGCGGATTGATTCCCCGCGTCATCGATGTTCCGGCCAAGGCGGAAGAGCAACGGATTCCCGATTCGTGGGGCATGGTTTTTCAAGATCCGGACACCCAATTTTGCATGCCGTATGTGGATGAGGAAATCGCCTTTGTGCTGGAAAATCTGGGAGTTCCGCGGGAAGAGATGCCGGGGAGGATTCGCGATTTGCTTGAGCGGGTCGGTCTTCATCTCCCGGATCCCCATGTCCGGATCGGCACGCTCTCCGGGGGAATGAAGCAGCGGTTGGCCATCGCTTCCGTGCTGGCTCTGGAGCCCGACGTGCTGTTTCTGGACGAACCGACGTCCATGCTGGATCCTGAAGGGACGCGGGAAGTCTGGGAAGTGGTTCGCGAAGTGGCCCGTGACCGGACCGTGGTGATCGTGGAACACAAGATTGACCGGGTGCTGGATTTTGTCGACCGGATCCTGCTTTTCGATTCGCACGGACGCATCCTTGCGGACGGCCGGCCCGATGTCGTGTTGAAGCGCCACCGGGAAGAGATCCGCCATTTCGGCATCTGGCACCCCGGAGTCTGGGACGAATGGATGAGAGAAAATCCGGGGCGATTCGGCCGGAACGCGGAAAACCGGGAAGTGATTGTGCTCCGGGATTTCAGCGGATTCCGCCGGAAAGAGCCCCACATCCGGGTGGAAGCGGCGCAGGTGAGGGAAGGAGATTGGATCGCCGTCACCGGGGCAAACGGAGCGGGCAAAACCACTCTGCTCCTCGCCCTGATGCGCCTGATCCGCACCCGGGGGGAATGCCGCCTGCCCGGAATGTCCGGCGAGCGGGTCGCCGACTTGACCGGGCAAGTGAATCTGGTGTTTCAGAATCCCGAGCATCAGTTTGTCGAGCGGACCGTGTTTGATGAAATCGCGTTCGCGCTCCGGCGAAGCGGCGCTCCCGAAGAAGAAGTGAACCGCCGGGTGAATGAGCTGCTGGAGCTGTTCGGGCTTCACGGCAAGGAGATGCAACATCCGCACTTGTTGTCCACCGGAGAGAAGCGGCGACTCAGCGTCGCCACCGCCGTGGCGGTGAAACCAAGGGTGTTGCTGCTGGATGAACCGACGTTCGGCCTGGATGCGGCAAACACCTTCCGGCTGCTGGAGCTGTTGGAATCGATGCGAAGACAGGGAACCACCATTCTGATGGTGACACATGATGAGCGGATCATGGCGGACGCGGCCACGAGGATCTGGGTGATCCGAAGCGGCAGATTGGCGGAGGACAAAGTGCCGGGGGGATCGGCGGCATGGACGGACGGCCGGGGAAAGGAGGAAGCCGCATGCCTTTCGACGCGAATTTGAGGGAGACGTGGCTTCACCGGGCCAATCCCGCCGTGAAACTGATCCTGCTCACGATGATGATGTTGGGCACCTTGCTCATCCACAATCCCAATGTCCAGCTCTGGCTCTCGATGGGGACCCTGTTGTTGTTCGTCGGGTGGAGCGGCGCTCCGCTCCGGTGGATGGCGCTGATCCTGCTCTCACTGCTGTTTGTGGTCGTATCTTCTTCGCTGACGATGATCATGTTCGGCAAAGGGGAGACCGTCTGGTGGGAATGGGGCTGGATCCGCGTGTCCGAGGAAAGTTTTTACCGCGGGATTCACGTGGGATTCCGCTCCATGGCGTTCGCCTGTCTCGGCCTGGTGTTTTCGTTCACCACCCGGCCGGTGCTCCTCTTCTATTCGCTCATGCAGCAGCTGAAACTTCCGCCGAGGCTGGCTTACAGCATGATGGCGGCCATCCGGCTGATTCCGATGTTGGCCGAAGAGCTGCAGACGCTGCGCATGGCGTTCCGTGTGCGGGGAGTCGTGACGAAAGGCGGGCCGCTTTCCCTGCTGCGGGTGACCGTGAAGTATGCGGTGCCCCTGTTGTCCCAGGGGATCCGGCGCGCCGCCCGGATCGCCGTGGCGATGGAAGCGAAGCGGTTTTGCGAGGGGGGCCGGACGTATTATTACCGGACCGGCATCTCGGGACATGATCTGCTGTTGGCCGTGGTCTGCTTGGGAATGTTCGCGGCGGCGATGGCGGTCGGGAAGGAGTTCCCGGTGTGGCCGGTTCCGGATGTTCGGTCCGTGGACTGAAGCGGTGACGGAGGAGGAATGCGGGTGAAACGACCGGAGCTTCATGTGGTCACCACGGGGAGGCAGCCCGCCGAACGGGTCGTTCCTGTATTGGCGGAGATCTCGCCGCTGGTGGATCGGATTCATCTGCGGGAAAAAGCGCTCTCCGCCGGAGAGGTGTACCGAATGGCCGCTTCGTTGGCGGAGCGGGGCGTACCGCCGGAAAAAATCATCATCAATGACCGGGTGGACGTGGCGGTGGCCATCGGGGCGGGAGGCGTCCAGCTGGCGTGGCACAGCCTGCGGATGTCCGTCGTTCGCCGCGCGTTCCCCGGACTGCGGGCGGGCCGCTCCGTCCATTCGGAAAAAGAGGCGGACGAGGCCGTTCGTGACGGAGCCGATTGGCTCATCTACGGGCACGTGTTTCCCACCCGAAGCAAACCGGGCCTGTCGCCGCGGGGATTGGAAGAGCTGGGATCCATCATTCGCCGCCAACCGGTTCCGGTCATTGCCATCGGGGGGATCTTGCCGGAAAATGCCGGGCTCCCTCTTGAGGCGGGGGCGGCGGGCATCGCTGTCATGTCGGGCATTCTGGAGAGGCCCGATCCGGCGAAGGCGGCGTGGGAGTATGCCGCGATCCTGAACAGGTGGGTGAAAAAACATGGCACAAACCTTTGATGTCGCCGTCATCGGCGGAGGGGTGATGGGTTGCGGCATTGCCTGGAAATTGGCCGAACGCGGGCACAAGGTGGTTGTGCTCGAACGGGACCGCGTCGGCGCCAAGGCTTCTTCCGCGGCTGCCGGCATGTTGGGGGCCCAGGCGGAACTCACGGAAGACGGACCGCTGCTTCGGCTGGCCGTCAAGAGCCGCTCCATGTTTCCTGGACTGGCGGCGGAGCTGAAAGAGCTCTCGGGAATCGACATCCGCTTTGTCGACCGGGGGATGGTGAAAATCGCTTTGACGGCCGAGGAGGCGGAGGCGCTGCGGGATCAGGCCCTTCGCCACTGCGAAATGGGGCTGGAAGTGGCCTGGTTGGACGGGGAGCGCCTCCGGCAACGGGTCCCCGGTTTGTCTCCGCTGGTGCAAGGAGGAGTGTTTTTGCCGCGGGACGGTCAGGTGTCGGCACCGGACTTCACACGGGCACTCGCCCGAAGCGCCGTCAAGCGGGGAGCGATCATCCGCGAGCATGTGGAAGTGACGGGACTGGTGCTGGATGGAAACGCCGTCCGCGGAGTGAAAACCTTGACGGACGTGATTCATGCGGACCGGGTGGTGGTGGCTGCGGGAGCGTGGACCGGCGGAATGCTCGCCAAAGCGGGGGTTCACATCCCGACGGTTCCCGTCAAGGGAGAATGCTTTTCCGTGATGGCGGACACCACCTTCCTCGGGCACACGGTGTTTGCCGAAGGTTGTTACCTCGTTCCCAAAGAGGGAGGACGACTGGTGGTGGGGGCCACCATGGAACCCGGCACCTTTGACGAACGGATCTCTCTCGGGGGCCTGGCCGAATTGATGCAAAAAGCGATGCGCATTTTTCCCTCGATCCATTTGGCTTCCTGGGAGCGTGCGTGGAGCGGAATCCGCCCGCAGACTCCGGACGGCCTTCCGATTCTCGGCCGGCATCCGGAAATCGGGGGGCTCATCGTCGCCACCGGTCATTTCCGGAACGGAATCTTGCTGGCGCCCGTCACGGCGGAGATCGCGGCCGATTTGGCGGAGGACAAGCCGGTCCCGCCGTCATTGGAAGCGTTTCGCGTCGATCGGTGGAACAACGTGGAGGTGATGTCATGAATCTGCGCATCAACGGGGAGACGGTTCACATTCCGGAAGAAGTGACCACCGTGGAAGATCTGCTCGGTCACTTTTCCCTCGCGGGCAAAGTGGTGATCGTGGAGCGGAACGGCGAAGTGCTGGAGAAGGCGGACCATCCCCGGACGCGTCTTTCGGACGGAGACCGGATTGAAATCGTTCACTTTGTGGGAGGCGGTTGACATGTTGAAAATCGGACCATATACCTTCCGGTCCCGGCTGCTTCTGGGAACCGGCAAATACCCCGATCCGGATGTGCAAAAGCAGGCGGTGGAAGTCTCCGAAGCGGAGATTCTCACGTTTGCGGTCCGCCGCATGAATATCTGGCAACCGGATCAACCCAACTTGCTGGAACGGCTGGATCTGACCCGATACAAGCTGCTTCCCAACACCGCCGGGGCCAAGACGGCGGCCGAAGCGGTGAGAATCGCCAAGCTCGCCCGCGCGTCCGGGCTGTGCGACATGGTGAAAGTGGAAGTGATCGGCTGTGACAAAACGTTGTTGCCGGATCCGGTGGAGACGCTCCGTGCGACGGAAGAGCTGCTCAAAGAGGGCTTCATCGTGCTTCCTTACACTTCGGATGACGTGGTGCTGGCCCGGAGATTGCAGGAGTCGGGAGCGCACGCCGTGATGCCGGGCGCATCCCCGATCGGGTCCGGTCAGGGGATCGTCAATCCGCTCAATCTCAGCCTGATCATCGAACAGTCCACCGTGCCGGTCATCGTGGATGCGGGCATCGGTTCCCCCGCGGACGCCGCCTTGGCGATGGAATTGGGAGCGGACGGGGTGCTTTTGAACACCGCCGTTTCCTCGGCCAAAGATCCGGTCAAGATGGCGAGGGCGATGAAATTGGCCATCGAAGCGGGGCGACTCGGATATGAAGCCGGACGGATTCCCAAAAAGCGGTATGCCACGGCGAGCAGCCCCTCGGAAGGATGGAGCCCCGTTGGATGATCGGTACTCCAGACAAATCTTGTTTGCGCCCGTCGGGAAAAAAGGGCAGTCGCGGATCCGCCGGGCGCACGTGTTGGTCATCGGGGCGGGGGCGTTGGGCACCGCGATTTCGGACATGTTGGTGCGGGCCGGCGTCGGTCGGTTGACCCTGATGGACAGGGATTTCGTCGAGTGGAGCAATTTGCAACGACAATCCCTGTACACGGAAGAAGACGCCCGGAGCAGGCTGCCCAAGGTCGTGGCGGCCGAAAGGAGGCTCCGGCAGATCAACGCGGATGTCCGGATCGAAGCAAGGATTGCAGACGTGACGGCGGCGGAGCTGGATGAATGGGTGGCGGAAGCGGATGTGCTCATGGATGCGACGGACAATTTCGAGACGCGCCTCATCATGAACGATGCGGCTTGCAAGCATCGCAAACCTTGGATCTACGGGGCTTGTGTCGGCGGTTACGGGATGACGTTCACCATTCTCCCCGGCGAAACGCCGTGCCTCTCCTGTTTGATGGAAACGGTGCCCATGGGCGGGGCCACCTGCGATACCGCCGGCATCATCAGTCCGGCGGTTCAGATCGTGGCTTCCCATCAGGTGACCGAGGCACTGAAACTCCTGGTGGGGGACCGTGATTCGCTGCGCGGGACCCTGCTGGCCTTTGACTTGTGGGAAAACAGGCATCATGCCATGGATGTGTCACGACTGAAGAAAGAACAATGTCCGTCCTGCGGAGCCCGGGCCGTCCACCCCTATCTGGATCGGAGCCGGCAGAACCGGACCACGGTCCTTTGCGGACGGGACAGTGTGCAGATCCGGCCGATGGAAGCGGGCCGGCGGGACTTGGAATCCCTTACGGAGTCGCTCATCCGTCAGGGCAAGGAAGTGATCAGCAATCCGTTCCTGGTTTCGTTCGTGGACGGATCGTTCCGGCTGACCGTGTTTCGCGACGGACGGGTCTTGGTTCACGGAACCCGGGATCCGGCCGTGGCGCGGAGCATTTGTCACCGTTATCTGGGATGAACGGAGGCGACAAACATGGCAGTTTTCAAGGCACTCACGATCGCCGGCTCGGACAGCGGAGGCGGCGCGGGAATTCAGGCCGACCTGAAAACGTTTCAGGAGCTGGAGGCTTTCGGCATGTCGGCCATCACGGCGATCACGGCTCAAAACACCCTCGGCGTGCAGGGAGTGTGGCCCCTCCCGGTGGAAGCGGTTGTCCGGCAAATCGACTCGGTGGCGGAAGACCTGAGCCCGGATGCGGTCAAGACAGGCATGTTGTTCTCGGCGGAAATCATTGACGCGGTGGCCGAACGGATTCGCGGATACGGCTGGAAGCAGTTGGTCGTCGATCCGGTGATGGTGGCGAAGGGAGGGGCTCCGCTCCTGCACCCCGATGCGGTCCAGGCCGTGATTCGCTCCCTGATTCCGCTGGCCGCCGTGGTGACTCCCAACATTCCCGAGGCCGAAGTTCTGACCGGGATGACCATCCGATCTCTCGATGACCGGAAGGAAGCGGCCAAACGGATCGTCTCGTTCGGGGCAAAGGCGGTGGTGGTGAAAGGAGGACACGGAGAAGAAGAAACGGTGATCGATCTTCTGTATGACGGATCCGTGTTTGTGGAATTCCATCATCCGCGGGTCAACACCAGACACACCCACGGAACGGGCTGCACGTTCGCCGCGGCCGTCACCGCCGGGCTGGCCAGGGGAAGCAACCTGACGGATGCCGTGGATCTGGCCGAGTCCTACATCCGCTCGGCCATTGAGGATGAATTGGGCATCGGCGGAGGTCATGGTCCGACCAATCACTGGGCATACCGGCGCAGGAAAGGAGCTTCCTGATGAAAGATGCGCTTCGGGACCGGCTGAGACTCTACTTCGTCGCGGGCAGCGTGAACGTGCGCAAAGATCCCGGCCGCGTGTTGGAAGCCGCCATCCGGGGAGGCATCACGATGTTCCAGTTTCGCGAAAAAGGCGAAAATGCGCTGGTTGACGGAGACAAACGGCGTCTGGCACTGGAATTGAAAGAGATTTGCCGTCGCTGCAAAATTCCGTTCATCGTCAACGACGACGTGGAACTGGCCCTGGAGGTGGACGCGGACGGTGTTCACGTGGGACAGGAAGATCTCCCGGCGGAAGAGGTGAGGAAACGGATCGGGGACAAGATTCTCGGTGTTTCCGCCCATGACGCGGAGGAAGCTCTGCAGGCCGTTCGGGCCGGAGCCGATTATCTCGGCGTGGGTCCGATGCATGGGACGCTGACCAAACGGGACATCCGGCCGGTTCGGGGGCCGGTGGTGATTGAGGAGATTCGGCGGGCAGGTGTTCGTCTGCCGATGGTCGGGATCGGCGGAATCGGCCCGGGAAGGGTCGAGGACGTGATGAAGCGAGGAGCGGACGGGATTGCCGTCATTTCCGCGGTGGCCGGCGCCGAAGATCCGAAGATGGCCGCGCGATGGCTTCGGGCGGAAGTGGACCGTTTTGTCCGATGACGGATTGCGACCTGGATCCAAAAAACGGCTTCGGAAGCCGGATGCGTGCTTTTGATCGGAGCCGTACAGATGAAATAACGCCGGCCGTGGCCGGCGTTCGTCACCATGCAAGTCCCCTCTTCGGAGGGGTTTTTGCTTGTTCGGATGTCTGTTCAAGAGAGGCGCAACCGCTTTGCACGGTGTCAAACGCGGATTCGCCGCCCCATCAAACCGTCCCGTCTCCGGATCGGGATCGCCAATGGTTGTTTCTCTGTACGTCCCCTTTGGTGAGATGCCCTCGGATGGTTTCTGTCTTCACTACCAAGTTTACATTATTTTCTGTCCCTTGTGTAGTCTGAACTGAATATTTTTTTGTGATTATTCCGCATGGGATTCGCTTCTTGCGGAACATCTCCCGTTGGATCACAAAACTGGACTTTTGTCATCCGTTATGTGGTGGTTTGGAAGAGTTTGGAACGGTTCGTTCAAAATTCGGGCGCGTCTTTTCCCGCCTGATGAGGGGCTGCCCGGTCGGGGGATGGAGGACCGGCCGATTCCGGAGCCGCGTGATCCTCTTGCTTGTCCGACACGGACAAGACGGCGGCGGACAAGACGAGGATGGAGCCCAGCCAGGCGAGAGGACGCATCGTTTCATCCATGAAAGCCACGGCCACCCCGATGGTGACCAAGGGTTCAAACGTGCTGAGAATGGATGCCTGTGTGGATCCGATTTTGCTCATGCCCAGGAAAAAGGTGAGCATGGCGATCACCGTGGAGAACAGGGAAACTCCCAGGATATACGGCCAAGCCTGCGCTTCAAAGTCAAACTTGAGCTCTCCGAAAAGCAGTCCGGACAAGAAAATCGAGCCTGAAGCAAACAGGGACACATATGCACTGGTGACCAGGGACGGGGCTTCCGACACGACGCGGTTGCCCACCGTGATGTACAGTGAATAGACGACGGCGGCGCCCAATGCGGCCAGGATGCCTTCCGGGCGGATGGTTCCTTGGGGAGCCCCCAACACGAGACCGATGCCGGCAAACGACAGGATCACCGCCAATGCCGTGTTCAGGCGAAGCGGGCGCTTTTCCGTCTTGATCGCCAGCAGACAGACAAAAGCAGGATAGGTGTAAAGCAAGAGTGCCGCCAGAGATGAGGGAATCCATTTCACCGACGTGAAATACAGCGTGGATTGCAGCATGTACATCACGCCGCCGAGCAGAAAGAAGCTCTTGAGGTGCTTTTTGGTCGGTTTCCATGTTTCCCGGCGGACCCGGATCAGACCGAAGAAGAACAATGTCGCGAAAATGAAACGAAGCAGGAGCAGTGTTTGGACGGTAACGCCGTGTTCATACGCTCCGACCGCAAAAAAAGGCATGAGACCGAATCCGGCGGCGGAAAGAAGAACGAGCAAAATCCCCTGAAGTCTCTTGTTCATGTCGCATCCCTCGATGAGAAAGAAATGGTAGCCTCTCCATCCCATGTTAGCACAGTGGGAGGCATGAGGAGTCCGTGGAAAATGATGGAGAAAACGGTTCGAAAAAAGGGATTCAGGCATAAAGAAGCCTGAATCCCGGATGGATGGCCGCCAAGTTCCGCTTTTTTCGCCGGGTGTGTCGGCCGAACGGGTCCGTTCGAACTTCAGAACAGGACCAGTTGGTTGTTTTCGGGAAGCCCCTCGAGGCATCCCATCTCTTTCAGAATCTCCACGACGGTGCTGGAGACGCGGGTACGGCTCTGGAAGTCTTCCACGGACAGGAATTCGCCGTCTTTGCGCGCTTCCATGATGTTCTTGGCCGCGTTTTCCCCGACGCCGGCGATGGCGGCGAACGGCGGAATGAGTGCGTCGCCGTCGATGACAAATTGCGTGGCGTGAGAACGGTACAGATCCACGTTCTTGAATTTGAGTCCTCTGGCATAGAATTCGAGCACGGATTCCAGTGTGGTGAAGAGGGCTTTTTCTTTGGGGGGCGCGGTGTTCCCCTTATCCTGGATCTCTTTCATCTTGCGTTTGACCGCATCCGGGCCTTTCAGCACCACGTTCAGGTCGAAATCATCCACCAGACGGTAGAAATACGTGGCGTAATACTGAATGGGCCAGTACACCTTGAACCAGGCGATCCTCACCGCCATCATCACGTAGGCGGCGGCGTGAGCCCGCGGGAACATGTATTTGATCTTGCGGCAGGATTCGATGTACCATTCGGGCACGCCGTGTTGGCGCATCAGTTCGGCCTCTTCTTCGGACACGCCTTTGCCCTTCCGCACCTTCTCCATGATTTTGAAGGATTCTTTCGGCGGGCAACCCTTGTAAATCAGGTAGAGCATGATATCGTCGCGGCAACAGATCGTGTCGGACAGGGTACAGGTTCCGCTGCGAATCAGCTCCTGGGCGTTGCCCAGCCAAACGTCCGTCCCGTGAGACAATCCCGAGATCCTTACCAGTTCGGAAAACTTGGTCGGACGGGTGTCCTCCAGCATCTGACGGACAAACGAGGTGCCGAACTCCGGAATGCCGAGGGTTCCGGTTTTTACCCCGTTCATGTCTTCCGGCTTGATGCCGAGCGGTTCGGTGCTGCTGAAAATGCCCAGCACTTTCGGATCATCCAGCGGAATTTCCCGCGGATTGACTCCCGTCAGATCCTGCAGCATGCGGATCGATGTCGGGTCCTGATGACCCAGGATGTCCAGCTTCAAAATGGTTCCGCTGATGGAGTGGTAGTCGAAATGGGTGGTCCGGATGCCGGACTTGATGTCGTCGGCCGGATGTTGCACCGGAGTGATGTCGTGCACGTCCATGTATTGCGGAACGACCATCAGGCCGCCCGGATGCTGACCGGTGGTCCGTTTCACCCCGGTGCAGCCTTCCACCAGCCGGTCGATTTCCGCTTGCCGGAGATGCAGATTGTGTTGTTCCTGGTATTTCTTCACGAAACCGTAGGCGGTTTTTTCCTGCACCTTCGAGATGGTGCCCGCACGGTAGATGTATTCTTTGCCGAACAGTTCCTCCGTGTAGGCGTGTGCCCGTGCCTGATAATCGGAACCGAAGTTGAGATCGATGTCGGGAGTTTTGTCCGCTTCGAAACCGAGGAACGTTTCGAACGGAATGTCGTGACCGTCTTTGAGCATTTTTGTGCCGCATTTCGGACAATCCTTGTCCGGCAGGTCGAAGCCGGACTCCACGGAACCGTCGAGGATGAACTCGCTGTGCTTGCAAGTTTTGCAGCGCCAGTGGGGCGGAAGCGGATTCACCTCGGTGATGTCGCTCATGGTCGCCACGAACGAAGAACCCACCGAACCGCGCGATCCGACCAGATACCCGTCGGACAGCGATTTTGTCACCAGGCGTTGGGAGATCAGGTAGATGACGGCGAATCCGTGCTTGATGATGCTGGTCAGCTCGCGATCCAGCCGCTTCTGCACGGTTTCGGGCAGCGGGTCGCCGTACCATTCACGCGCTTTTTTGTAGCACATCTCCGAAAGCTCCTGGTCGGCCCCTTCGATGACGGGTGTGTTGGTTCCGTCGGGCAGCAGCTTGATTTCTTCGATGGCATCGGCGATTCGGCGCGGGTTGTCCACGACCACTTCCCGGGCTTTCTCTTCCCCGAGGTAAGAGAACTCCTCCAACATCTCGTTCGTGGTCCGAAAATGGGCTTTCGGCAGCGGGTCGGTGTTCCGGTAGTTGTTTTGTTGCTGGTGCAAGATGTCCCGGAAGATGGCGTCGTGCTCGTCCAAATAGTGAACGTTGGCCGTGGCCACGACCGGTTTGCCCAACTTTTCGCCGATTTCCACCAGCAGGCGGTTGGCTTCGCGCAGCCGGTTGGGGCTTTCCACCAAGCCTTTTTCCACCAGGTGCATGTTCAGATCGACCGGCTGAATCTCCAGGTAATCGTAGAATTGCGCGATCTCTTCCACTTCCGTCGGCGATTTGTTGAGCGCCGCCTCATACAGTTCTCCCCGTTCGCAACCGGACCCCACCAGGAGACCTTCCCGGTGCTTCACCAGTTCGCTGCGCGGGATCCGGGGAACGCGGTGGAAATATTTCATGTGTGACAGGCTGATCAATTTGTACAGGTTTTTCAGACCGACCTGGTTTTTCACCAGCAAAACGGCGTGGAACGGACGAAGTCTCGACAGGTCCCGCTCCCCGATGCTGTCGTTCAGCTTGTGCAAATGGGTGATGCCTTTTTCGGTGGTATCGAGGAGCATTTTCCACAGGATCTGTCCCGTGGTTTCCGCGTCGTAAATGGCCCTGTGGTGCTGCTCCAGGTGGATGCCCAGCTTGTCGGCCAGCGTGTTCAGCCGGTAATTTTTCATGCCGGGGTAGAGGAAGCGGGCCAGCTCCAGCGTGTCGACCACCGGATTTTTCACGGGCTCCCGGCCGATCCGCTTCACCGCCTCCTGGAGGAAGCCCATGTCGAACCGGGCGTTGTGCGCGGACAACACGCAACCGTCGATGAATCCGAGAAACCGTTCGATCACGTCATCGATTTCCGGAGCGTCTTTGAGCATGTCATCGGTGATGTGTGTCAGTTCAATGATGTGCTGGCTGAGCGGCCGGTGA
Organism: Staphylospora marina; assembly: GCF_003856495.1. Lineage (GTDB taxonomy): Bacteria > Bacillota > Bacilli > Thermoactinomycetales > Thermoactinomycetaceae > Staphylospora > Staphylospora marina. The sequence goes on from NZ_CP034118.1 coordinate 697,549, forward strand.
GGATTGGCGAATTCGGAGAACCGGTCGATGATTTCCCCGCCTCTGATCTTGACCGCGGCCAGCTCGATGATGACGTCATGAACGGCGGACAGCCCGGTGGTCTCCACGTCGAACACCACATAGGTGGTGTCATCGAGCAAGGGGCGCTCATCGGCGTTCATCACGATGGGGACGCCGTCATCGACGATGTTGGCTTCCATGCCGAAAATCACTTTGATGCCGTGCTTTTTGCCGGCGGACCAAGCATCGGGGAAAGCCTGGGCCACTCCGTGATCGGTGATGGCGATCGCCGGATGTCCCCATTTTGCCGCACGCTTGATCAGTTCTCCGGCATCGTGGATGCCGTCCATGGCGGACATGGACGTGTGAAGGTGAAGTTCCACCCGTTTTTCCGGTGCCGTGTCCTGACGCTCCACGGGTTGGGCTTCCATGAGGTCGTTGACCATCAGAACCAGATCGCGGGTGAACGTGTCAAACTGGACGGAGCCCCGGACCTTGAGCCAATCGCCGTTTTTGATTTCTTTCAGGACCGCCGCTTGCTCCTTGTCGCGGGCAAACAGCTTGCAGGAGATGGAGTTGGTGAAATCCGTGAGATTGAACGTCAAAAGCAATCGTCCGCTCTTCAGCTCCTTCAGCTCGCTTTTGAACACCTTGCCCTTGACGATCACGCTCCGCTCCTCATCCTGAATGTCACGGATGGGAACGGGTTCGCCTTGGATGTTGTATCCGATCCGCTTCTCGACCGGCTTGTCGTTTTCCGGCGCTTCGGCGGATTTTTCCGAGGCGCGTGCCTGCTCCGCCAGCGCCTGCTGCACCAGTTCCTGTTCTTCGCGCTTTTTCACTTCCTGGAAGCGGTCCAGGAGCGCCTTGTCATCTCCGTTTTCCGCAAGCAGCCGAACAGGCAGCTCCCTGCCGGTGATCCTGGTGTAGAACCGGGCCACGTGCCGGTCCAGTTCCCGTTGACGGGCCATGCCCAGAACCGCGGGGTTGTTGAACAGGATCTCGATCCGATCTTGGTTCACCCGCCACCGGGCATGTCCGAACCAGGTGGCGGCAGCGGGAGTGACATGTTCCTGAATCAGTTTTTGAATGAAGTGCTTGTATTTCTGAAGGACGATTTCATGCTGGATCCGCTCGTAATTGAATTGGAAAGAGACCTGAATGTCGGGCTGAAAATGTCCGCGAACCCGCTGGATGAACTCTTCCCACACTTCCGGATCGATCGGCTCGGGCATCCATAGCCGGATCTGCCAGGATTTTTTTCCCGGATTCACCCGGACTTCACGGATTTCCGCATCCCGAAAGTGAGTGTCCAGCCATTCCGGCGGGAGGTGGGTTTCCCTCCACAGCCGTTCCAGTCCGTTGCGGTATTCCGACACGACGAACTCACCTCCGGCCTGATGGATTCGTTCCGGCCTGTCCGATACAAGAAAGAGGCGTGGCAGGAAAGGGCACAGGCCTGTATGCGTCTATCATCCTATCATATCGGGAAGGGGCGGACAATGAGAGCGGAAGCGGAGAATCCACCGGAATCCGACGGTTTTTTTCGCCCGTATCAAGCAAAAGCGCAGCTTGCTCCGTTTTTGGGCAAACTGCGCTTTTCGGCATGTACGAAATATTCTGTCTATTCACCGCGCAATTCCGGCGGCTTGTCAGTGTAGAGCACGATGAGCTTCATCTTCTTCACCTCCTTCAATCAGTTGGACATGGAGCCGGAAGAATCGTTCCTTGTACTTTTCCGACGTCTTGGGATCATCCTTTTCGCAACAACGGGCCAGTTTGACAAGGATTTTTTGCTCCTGCTCCTTGAGGCGATGTTTTTCGGCGATCGAGAGCGCTTGCCGGTAGCATTGCATCGCCTTGTCCGTCTGGTCTTGTCTGACGTGACAATCTCCCAGAAAAATCAGAGCTTCGCAATGCCGGAAGTCATTTCGGGTTTTTTTCCCCAGTTGGACCGCTTTGGCCAGGATTTTTTCCGCGTCGCCGGTCTGACCGGTCTTCAGGTACAGCAGACCCAGCTTGGTGTGGGTGGAGACGAGCAGATGTTTCCGGGTGATCTTTTTCTCCAATTTGAGTGCCATGAGGAAACAACGCTCCGCTTTGGCAAGATCCCCGATCCCCAGGCAAGCTTCTCCCAACGTGGTCCACAGTTCGAACGACCGGTCCACGTTTCCGTACAGGCGGGACCATTCCAGGGCCTCCATGCAGATCCTCGCGGCATTTTCATACAATCCGTGCTTGATCATCAGGCAAGCCCGAACTTCATACATGGTCAGGTGGATGTCGGGAACCCGGATGCTTTCGAATTCCTGCCACAGTTCGTCCAGATAATTGAGAGCCTCCTCGTTGCGATCCATCTTCTCCAGATAGATGATTTGACCGATTTTCAGGTAGTGAACGATGTGGGGCATGTCCCCGTCCGGAAGAAAACAGTCCAGTCCCTTTTCCACATAGAGGAGTGCCTGTTCCAAATTGTTGAGATAGTAGCTGCATCTGGACAGTTCGTAACAGGCCGCCGCCTTCAGATTGGAAGATTCCGCTTCCGGGATCTGGGGGCTCAGGCTGATCACCTTGTGCAGGTGATTTTGTGCCTTCAGCCATTGCCTTTTCCGGGAATAGCACAGCCCTTTGAGGAAATAGGTGTATGCCTGCACCCAAGGTTGGTCGGTCTTGGAGGTCAGGGAACGGAGACTCTCGAGCGCCTGATCGGGTCCGACCAGGTCGATGTCGTGCTCGATGGCGAGCAGCGTCAATTTCGTGTCCGCTTTCCGGCACTTTTCCTCCTGGGCCTGGCAGGAGAGTTCGGTCAGATCCAGCCGGAGCTTCCGGCATATCTCTTTCAATACGATCTCACTGACCATTTCTCCTTTTTCTGCCTTGCGAATTGTGTGAAGTTTGATCACGTCGTCCACCAGGTCGCTTTGTCTCAGCCCCAGTTCTTTCCGCTTGCTTTTGATGACTTTCCCCGCATGTTCGTAATCGAGCTGGAGCAAATCTTCCACCTCCCGAAAAAAAAGATTTGTGGTTTGATTTTTTCGTTTTTGGTTCAAATTCGGTGCATGTATGCGAGCATCGGATGCATTTGTGCGCGAGAAAAACGGGTTCTCCTGACTTTTTTGCCAACTTTTGCGGGGATTCCTTCCGTCCGTATGCATTTTTGCGAATTTGCATGCAAATGTCCGTGGGACTAAACTATGACTATGGGAAGAAATTGGAAGAGTGGAGGTATCATAGCCAACCGAGCGTTTCAGGAGGGAATGAAGGGTGCTGAAAGTTCAGGTGGAAGGCGAGATGAGGAAAGTGGAACCGTTTGTCAGGGAGTTGGCCCGTCGTCCTCACGTGGAAGTGGCATCCGAAGAGGTCCGGGTGATCCGGGAAATGGAGCCGGACATGGTACGGGTCCGGTTCCGGTTGCAGCATCAGCCGCAACGCCGTGTGAAAGTGGTGAGCCTCTTTGACGGAAACGGCCGGGAAATCCGGATTCCCCTCATGGATGTGATCAGCGTCCGGATGGATGACGGCCGCCACATCGTGACAGGTCGTTCGTTTGACATCTTTGCTTGAAAGGAAACCGCGGGAACAACTTTATCATGATGGTCAAGGGAGGCGAGCGGATGCTCGTCGTTTTCCTTTTTCGGAAGAGAATCGTGCGCCCCCGCCACAAAAGCGGAGGGCGCACCGCCTGTTGCCGGAATGTTTGACAACGAATTTGTCCGCCGGACATCCGGCGGCTGCCCGAAATACGGTCGGGTCACTGATCATACCTTCTGTTTCTGCCTTCCACGAGGATGGGCCTTACAAACGGGCGGATGCGCTCCATCAGGCGTTTGGCCTTCAGCGGTTCAAAACCGCCCTTGCCCGTATGGGCGAAATGTTCTTCCAGTTCGTCCAAACTGAGATTGGATGTGTAGATGGTGGGCAAATGTTCGGTCATCCGGTACTGGAAAATGACGGACAAAATGTCGTCGCGGATCCACGGGGTCAGTGTTTCGGCACCGATGTCGTCCAGAATCAGCACGGTCGTGGTTTTGAGCGCATCCACCTTGTCACTGACGCTGTTTTCATTGATGGCCCCCTTCATCTCTTCCACCAGGGCCGGAAGATGAACCATGACGGAAGCGATGCCGATGCTCGCCAGTTGATTGGTCACGGCGCCGGCGATGTAGCTTTTGCCCACTCCGAACGGTCCGTACAGATAGAGTCCCTTGTCCGGCAGCCCGTTTTCGAATTCCATGCAAAAATCAATGGCCGCACTGACGGCTTCTTCCCGTTTGGCACTGAGTTCCACCGATTCGAAGGTGGCGTTTCGGATCTCCACGGGAATGTGGTGGGAACGGATCAGGGAACGCCGGCGTTCGGATTCTTTGTGACTGCGCAGTTTGGAGCATTCGGTCAGTTTCAGGCTGATCGCCAAGCCGTATTGCTCCAGCACCGGGTAGTGCCCCGGAGCGGAATTGGGGCACTTCTCCAGGCCGGGGCATTGGCGACAGCTCGTTCTTTCCGTGACAAACTGGGACAGCAGAATCAGCGAACGCCGGTAACAATCAAGCGGAAGTTCCGGGTGCCGCTCCGCAAACCGCCTCACGTCCGGGTGGCGGAGAAGGGTGCGGAGCATCGCTTCGGGGTCGGGCAAAGGGCGATTTTCTCTATGAAAAGGAACCACAACGTCTCCGAGCTTTTTCATGAATAACTCCTCCGGGAGGATTTTGTGCCGCCCTCGGGCGGAACCATCTTCTATTCTATCAGGAAGAGGGGCCGCCTTCATCCGGAAGCACAATTTTTTCCAATCGCGTTGACTTTGCACGACCGTTTTGAGTAAAATGAATGCTCTTGAAAAAACGCGTGCAAAGGGGAGACCAAGCATGGAAGACGCGATACGAAGCGAGCGATCGCGCCTTCGGGAAGTCCTGGATTTCATCGATCAACGGATAGAGCAATTGTCAAACATCCCTGCCTACCGGGGCAAGGATCCGGTGGAGATCGCCCTGGACGAAAAACGCCGACGTGAATGGGGACAACTGCGTCGCACGTCTTCCCAGCCATATTTCGGACGGCTGGATTTTCGGGAGGACGGGTCGGATCACGTGTCCCCTCTTTATATCGGAAAGTTCGGGATTCAGGGAGACCGGCCGGACGAGCTGCTGGTCATCGATTGGCGGGCTCCCGTGGCGAGCCTGTTCTACTCGTTCGGCGGCCAGGGAGACCGGGCCGAATACCTGTCGCCCGACGGTCCGGTGGAGGGAACCGTGTACTTGAAACGGAACCTGGTCATTCGTCAGCGGGAGCTGGAGCGGGTGGTGGACACTTGGGTTCGTGGCGGGGACAATCTGGGGGCGGCCGACGAGTTTCTGCTGTACCGCCTGGGGGAAAGCAAGGATCACCGCCTTCGCGACATCGTTTCCACCATTCAGTCCGAACAGGACCGGATCATTCGTGCGGAGCGGGACAAGGCCTTGGTGATTCAGGGAGTGCCGGGCAGCGGAAAGACCACCGTCGCTCTGCACAGACTGGCGTATCTGCTCTACCGGTACACCGGGCAAATGCGGCCGGACCGGATGGTGATCTTCGCTCCCAACCGCATGTTTCTGGAATATATTTCGGACGTTCTGCCCGAGCTGGGGGCGGGAGACGTTCGGCAAACCACGTTTGAAGAATGGGCGCTCGAACGGTTGGAAGAAAAGGATCGGATTCCGTGGGCTCCCCATCTTTCGGCACCTTGGCGGGGAACGATCGGATTTCTTCGGGAATTGGACGCGTTCCTCGACCGGACGGAGGAAATGTTCGTGCCCGACATCCCGTTCGTTCCGTGGAACGGCGCGAAACTTTCCCGGGAAGACATTCACCGCCTCCATGATGAGGAATACCGCCATGAGCCGCTCATGAAACGCAAGGATCGGATTCATGCCCGCGTTCGCCGGTGGATGGAAGGGCTGTACAAAGAGATCTCCGACACAGACCCGCGCGGAATCATCCGGAAGGAAGCGCGGAAACGGTTTTCCGCCTGGGCGCGGTCCTGGCCGTCCCACACGCCGTTGAAGCTGTATCGCCGCTTTCTCAAGGAAACGGAAAATGTCCGGCTTCGGGAGGCGGGACCGGATGATCTCGCACCGCTTTTGCGCATTCGACAAAGGCTTTACGGAGTCGCGTCGGAAGAGCGGTTTGAACACGTGGTGGTGGACGAAGCCCAGGATTTTTCACCGGCGCGGTTCGAGGTCCTCAAAGCGTACAGTCGGATGGCGTCATTCACCATTCTCGGGGACTTGCTGCAAAACATCCGGAGCGGCAGAGGCATCGCCGACTGGAACGAAGTGATCGATCTGTTCGACGAAGGGAAGGCGTCCTATCACGAACTCAATCGCAGCTACCGCTCGACCATGGAAATCATCCGGTTTGCCGCCGGAATCATCGAACCGTACCGACGGGGCATCCGGCCTCCGGTTCCGGTGTTTCGCTCCGGCGATCCCGTCAGGGTGGTGAAGGTGACACCGGAGAGGAGACGGGAGACGGTCCGGGAGGAAATCCGGCGTCTCACCGCAAGCGGCTCCAAAACGGTGCTGGTTGCCGTCCGGTCGGAAGAAGAAGCTCTTCGCCTTCATCAGACGCTTCGGGAGTACGGGATCCAGGCCGGCCTGCTGGACCAAACGCAGGAAGGGTACACGGGCGGAATTTCCGTCAGTACCGTCGACCGGGTGAAAGGGATGGAGTTTGATGCCGTGGTGTTGGCCGACGCGGATGCGGCCGACTGGCCGGATGACGAATCTTCGGCCCGGCTTCTTTATGTGGGAGTGACCCGGGCGCTGCACCGGCTGGTGCTGGTCACCTCCGGAGATTTGTCTCCGCTGGTGGAACGGGTGGACCCGACGTTGTATGAGTCGGTGACAGATTGAACGAGACAAAGCTTCATCGCGGGAAACAGCCTGAATCCACGTGCCCGGAATGCACGGGGTTCAGGCTGTTTTTGCGTCATGTCCGTTGCCGCCCGGCCATAACCTGTTAAAAAACGGTGATGAGGAGACGGGATATGCCCGAGGTGAGCCTTGATCAAGTGAACAAAGCGATCCACCGGCTGACCGGTGAGCTGGTTCGCCGTCAGCGGGAGGATGGCCGATGGAGCTTCGGTTTCGTGAACGGACCGATGACCGACAGTCAGTTTCTCCTCCTGACGAACGTACTTGGCATGGAGGAGAACGAGATCCGGCAAGGGATTGCGGAAAGACTGCTTTCCCTTCAGCAACCGGACGGAACCTGGAAACGGTTCCCGGATGAACGGGAAGGCAACCCGTCGGCAACGCTGGAAGCCTGTTTGGCGTTGTTGTACGGAGGATACCGCGATCCGTCCGACCGGCGAATGAAAAAAGCGAGAGAGTTTCTGAAAACCCGGGCGGCGGGCATCGGCTCTCTCTCCCGAACGCTGTTGCCGCTGTTCGGTCACGGGGACTGGAAGAATTTCACCCGTCTTCCGGTTGAATTTTTGCTGTTGCCCGCGCAAAGTCCTTTGAACTTTTTCGATTTCGTCGGGTATGCCCGCGTGCATCTGGCACCGGTCATGGTGCTCGCCGACCTGAAACATTCCTTCCGATTGAAAGCGTTCCGGGAAATTGATGACTGGCTTCCGCCGCTGGGACCGTCTCTCATGGATCCGGTGGAGCCGGAACATTTCATGACCCGCGACGAAATCGCCATCGCCGTGTCCGGGGCGGTGTCTGCCAGACGCCAACTCCGCCGGCTGGCACTGGAACGGGCGGAAGCGTTCATGCTGGAAAGAACGGAAGCGGACGGCACACTCCTCAGCTATGCCAGCTCCACCTTCCTCATGGTGTTTGCGTTGCTTGCGCTGGGATATTCCCGCGGGCACCCGGTGATTCGCCGGGCCGTCCGCGGGCTCGCCTCCTTTGCCCGTCGGACGGAGGGAGGCATACACATCCAGGAAGCCACATCCACCGTCTGGGATACGGCCCTCACGCTGTATGCCCTTCAGGAAGCGGGATGTCCGCCGGACCATCCGTCCGTGAGACGGGGCATCCGGTATTTGCTGAGCCGTCAGCACGATCGGCCGGGGGACTGGATGCTGCGAAATCCGGGGGTGCTTCCGGGCGGATGGGGCTTTTCCGACATCAATACGATCAACCCGGATGTCGACGACACCGGTGCCGCTCTGCGGGCGCTGGCGCCGGCGGTGCGGACTGGCAAACACGGGGAAGCGTGGACACGCGGCATCGGGTGGTTGCTGTCCATGCAAAACCGGGACGGCGGCTGGCCGGCCTTTGAAAAAAACACGAACAAACTGTGGGTGAGGCTGTTGCCGGCCCGGGAGGCTCGCCAGGCGTTCACGGACCCGTCCACCGCCGACATCACCGGTCGGGTGATGCACCTGCTGGGAAGCGTCACGGGTTGGACCATCGATCAACCTGAAATCCGGAGAGCCTGGAGCTGGTTGTATCACCATCAGAAATCGGACGGTTCCTGGTACGGACGTTGGGGAGTGCAGTACATCTACGGAACCTGGGCCGCTCTCACCGGAATGGCCGCCGTTCGCGTACCGCGCAATCATTCCGCCGTCCGCAAGGGGATCCGTTGGTTGCTGTCCGTTCAAAATCCCGACGGGGGATGGGGAGAATCCTGTCACGCGGATGAAAAGAGGAAATACGTTCCGCTGGGCATGTCCACTCCGGTCCAGACCGCTTGGGCTCTGGACGCTCTCATCGCCTGGCATGACACCCCCACGCCGGAGATGGAAAAGGGCATCCGCTGCTTGCTCGGAATGTTGGAGAAGCGGGATGATTCCTGGGCATATCCGGTCGGGGCGGGACTGGCCGGACAGTTCAACGTGGTGTATGAGAGTTATCCGTATGTATGGCCGCTGGTCACGTTGGCTCATTATCGGAGGAAATACGGGAGGTTGTATGAGAAACCGTTGATTCCATGAAGAACATTGTTCTGTTGCCGCCGGCACTTTTCCCGCTCCGTTCCGTTGCTGACGCAAAGTCACTTGCGGGAAAAGCGCCGGCTGTTGCATGGAAGTGAAGTGTCCTGTCTATGGTATACACGTTGAACCGCTGGCCGTTTTTCCTGCTTCGTTCCGTTGCTGACGCAAAGTCACTCCGCAGGAAAAACGCCGGCTTCTGCGTGGAAGTGAAGTGTACTGTCTATGGTGTACACGTTGAACCGCCGGGTGCTGATCCCGCTTCGTTCCGCTGCTTACGCAAAGTCACTCGCGGGAAAGCCCGCGGCAGTGTGGTGGACCGGATCGGCGGATTCAACCGCTATGAAGTGGCGATCAACGTCGCCAAATATGCACCGTTCGCCAGGATCCGAGGGTGCATGTGTTTGCCAAAGGCACCGACTTCCCGGATGTGCTGTCCGGCGGACCTCTGGCGGCAAGATATCATGCACCGATTCTGCTGACTCCGCCCGACCGGATGGATTCGGGGGTCCAATCTTACCTGAACCATACCCAAGAGAAGGACTTCTACTACATCTTGGGCGGTACGGGCTCCATCTCCACGGAAGTGGAAAAACAACTGGATGCGACGATTCAATAATATCGGCGGATGCGATGATTCCCGTTCGCCGGGAACATCGCTCCATCATAAGTGTTTGTCATCAAGCGGACAGAGCGGGAAAACCGCTCTGTTTTTCGTTTGCATCGGTCAATGGGGCAACATCGTTCGTGACCATCGGCCCATACACGCAAATCGTGTCAGGTAAAGAGGAGGGCGCAACGGTAGGCGCGGGACGCGAAGGGGGGGTTACGTGTGAGGGGGTCAGACACGTGAACATTTGTCCTTCATCAGAAAAGATGCTTTGAGAGACGGATCATATCTCGGCACTGAATTCCATTTTCATAAATCGCATCTTGGTAATGATTGATGAAATAGTCTTTATCTATACCTACAATACGGAAGCCACATTTCTGATAGAGGGCCAATTGAGAAATACTTGAATTTCCAGTCCCGACTTCTATCGTTTTATATCCCATCGATTGAGCTGTTTCAATAGCATGGAAAACTAACTTTTTTCCAATCCCCTTTCCTTGCTCCTGCGGTGAAACAGCAATGTTCACGAGCTCCACGGTTTGAGGTCGAGTGTCTATCAACACATATACTCCGATGATATGTCCGTTTCTTACTGCGACGAAACAATGCCCTCGACCAATATAGCTGTTTACAACTTCCAAAGAAGGATCAGCAAGTAAGAGCAAATCAAAAGGAGGCTTTTCATCGTTGTGCAAAGGGCGAATTATCATTACCTTTCCCATCCCCGACTTCATTTTTTGGGTACTCCCAGCCTATATAACTCTTACTGCTATATTGGCAAAACGCATCGGCCGTTCGTTTCGATGAATGAGCGGTCAGGAACCGCGGATTCATGCCGGCCCATGATTCTAAGCTCATCTGATCTCCTGCGTACGGGGTTCAGACTTTCTCTTTCCCATTATGTCGTATACCAAGTATATCAGGCCGTGGAGAAAAAGGCATGCCGTGTTGTTCCTGGCGTTTGCCCAAGCTTTCGCCAAGAGCTGCATGGATCCAATGTCGAGAAGGGAGGGCATTTGTGATGCAAGAGAAATTGCTCACCACTTGGATGTGATCAGAACAAAAAATACACTTGAAGATGCGAATGAATTTTGCTAATTTTTTAAATGAATACTTCCAGTATTTGAAAGGGAGGCCGGCATGGCGAAATTCACCGTGCAGCTCAGGCGGGATTGGGATTATCTCAAGTGGATCGTGATGTATGTGGTGCAGCTGGTGAAAACCAGGCGTCTTCCTGACTGGCAGCGGATCAAATGCAGCCGCAGTCCCATCCAAATTCGGCTTTACGATGCACTGAAACGTGAAGGCTACAAGGTGTTGGCCGAATACGAGACGTGCGGCTATCAGGTGGATCTCGTCATCAAGAAGTACCGGTTGGCCATCGAATGTGACGGCATGGCTTATCACTCCTCCGAGGAGCAGAAGAAAAGGGACCGGAAAAAGACGGCCGTTCTGACGAAGCACGGGTGGAAAGTGATGAGATTCAAGGGAGTGGAGATCAACAGACAGCTCGAGAAATGTGTGAAAAGAATCAATGAATACACGGGGATTCACGAAAAAAAGCGGTGGTTTTTCCGGAAATGAGGAATGGACGAAATCCCTATGCCGAACCGACCGGCCCGGATGAGCGGGTCGGTTTGTTTTTTGGAGCGGAATGCCGCCGTAACGGCAGAGAGCGGGGGCGCATCCGGCGGGGACATCGGCGAAATTTCGGCGTCAAAGATTTTTTCTTTCTTAACGTAACAGTGTTATGTTACAATGGGTGCAGAGGGATGTATTTGGTGCAAACCGAGGAGGAGGTGTCATCGGTGGAAACCGACCTCATTTCCAAGAAGGAACTGTTGGAGCTGACCGGGATTTCCTACGGGCAGCTTTATCGGTGGAAACGCAAGAAACTGATTCCCGAGGAATGGTTTATTCGCAAGTCGACGTTCACGGGGCAGGAAACCTTCTTTCCCAGGGATAAGGTGTTGGCCCGCATCGAAAAGATCAAGAACATGAAGGAAGATCTTTCGTTGGATGAGATCGCGGAACTGCTTTCCCCTCTGCCGATCCCCCGCAGCGTCAAACGATCCGAGGTGGCGGGATTGGTGTCGGAAACGACGCTCCGGTGGTTCACTGAGAAGTACGGGGATCCCGAAGAATGGGAATTCGGCCGGGTGCTCTCCCTGTATGTGTTGGACCGGTTGGTGAAAACCGGGGAGATCAGTCTGGCGGAAGGCGAAACGTTGTACGGACTCCTCGGGAAGACGGAAGGGATGGGCGGCGAGAAGGGATGCGAGCTGATCTTCTTCCGCAAGATGGGGGTTTCCGGATTTGCTCTGATCGAGGCGGGGCAGGACATCCGCTTTGATGACCAGGTCAAGATTCCGGTTCGTCTTCAACTTTCCCAGCTCTCGGAAGAACTGAAAATCAAACTGATTTGACGGAGGGGGATTTCATGGATCACAACGATCTGTTGATTTCCGGATCAATGAGCACCGCCGGAGGGACATTCGGACAAGTGAAAATCTCCGGACATGCAACGGTCAAAGGGGATTTGCAATGCAATGACTTCAAGGTGAACGGAAATGCCGATGTGAGCGGCGGGGTGCGTGCCACCGATGCCGTCATTCGGGGAAACTTCATGGCGGACGGTGATTTTCGGGCATCCAGTCTGCAGTTGCACGGTCATGCAGACATCAAGGGGGACTGTCATGCGGACCGGATTTTGCTCAGAGGCATGACCAAGATCGGCAAGAGTCTCACCGGGGAAGAAATGGAGATCAAAGGGACTGTCCACGTCAAGGAAAACTGCGAAGCGGAAGTGTTCAACATTCAAGGGTCCTTTGAAATCGGGGGGCTCCTCAATGCCGGAAAGATCGACATCACCCTTTTCGGGGGAGCCAAGGTCAAGGAAATCGGCGGAGAAACCATCACGGTGAATCGAGAGACGATCACGAGCAAAATCGCCCGTTTGATTAAATCTCTGTTTTCCTTTTCCATGAACCACACGCTCACCGCCGACGTGATCGAAGGGGATGACATTCGCCTCGAATACACCACGGCTTCCGTGGTGCGCGGCAATCATGTGAAGATCGGACCCGGGTGTGAGATCGGGCTCGTGGAGTACAAGAACAGCCTGGATGTATCCCCGGAAGCCACGGTGAAGGAACGGAAGAAAATCTGAAGAGGTTCGGAAGGGATTTCCAAAGCCGGATATTCCGGCTTTTTTTCTTTTTTTCGGAAACTGTTCACGAGCGGGAAGTTTTCCGAAGAGTTATCATCTTTTCAGAAAAATCATCGCACCCGGAGGACCAGATGAACGGAAGAAACAAGTTTTTTGCGCTGCTGTTGACGGTGACGCTGATCGTTCCGTTGACCGGCTGCAAATGGGGAAAAGCGGGCGGTTTTCTCGGGGATTTCGTGGAAAGGGCCGTCCGCCGCGAAGTCGGTGACGCAATATTAAGAAAGCCCACGGTGGAGGAGCGTGCGGCATTCAACTATGTCCGGAACTTGTATCAACCTTGGCTCTCTGAGCAAGAGAAAAAAGAAATCATGGACATGCTTTTGCCGGATGAACCATTGAAGAGGACGCTGAACGACCATGGACCCGATCCCATCCTGGAGCAGCTGGAACGCGAACATTGGAATGAACCGTCCCGGTCCATCGGTGAAGTCATGATCACTTCGCGAGCACGGGAAAATTTGAAGTCTCCGGAAAAATTGCGGGGAGTCATGATCTTCGCCAAAAGCGAGATTTACGTCTTTTTTCCGCCCGGTACGCTGAAACCGGGATCGGACGGACGTCAAACCGCTTTGCGCAAATTGACGTTGGTCAATCTGTTGGACAACTCGTGGCGCGTCGTGAAGGATGAAGTGGTGCTGAAACATCCCGAAAACCCCATGACGTTCCAACAGTTCCTCGACTCCGAGGATTATGAAAACATCTTCCCCGTGATTCAAGACTGGAAACGGGGAGAAACGTTGTTGTAAGATCCGCTTTCCCGTCACGGGAAAGCGGAATCCGTTTCATTTTCCGTTCCTCACCGCCCCCTTTTCTTGTCGATCAGCGAAATTTCCTGCTTACTTCACGAAGATCCCGGTACTTTGTCCTGAAAAATTTTCGATGTTGGTTGTGTTTTTTGGCAAACGGGAACATAAAAGTCGTGGTGGGAACGGATGAAATAGTGAGGGAACAGAAAGACAGAACAGGGAGGGAGCGGGATGCAGGACGAAGCGGTGTTGGTGGAGAAAGTCCTCGCAGGGAATCGGGAAGCCTTTGAACCCCTGGTCCGGAAATATGCGCCACGGATCTATCGGGTGGTGTTGCGCATGGTTCATCATTCGGAGGATGCCCGTGACCTGACACAAGAAATCTTTTTTCAGGTATACAGAAAGTTGTCCTCTTACCAACCGGATCGACGCTTCTCCACCTGGCTGTACCAGATCGCCGTCAACCGCTGCATCGATGAACTGAGAAAGAGAAAAGGGAAGCGGTTGGTGGCACTGAACGATGAATGGGTGAGCAATGAACCGGGGCCGGAGAAGGTGGCCATTGATCGGATGAGAGTCGATGATATACTGAAGAGTTTGGACGGGATGCCGGAGAATTGGAAGCTCATTTTTCTTCTACGGTTCGTCGATGATCTGAGTTATTCGGAAATCGCCGAGGTGCTGGGGATCAGCTTGAATGATGTTCGGAACGGTCTGTATCGCACCAGGCAGAAGTTGAGAATGCAATTTCAGGCAAAGGAGGGAGCCGGATGAGAAGCTGTGTGGACGACGAAGTCATCATGGCTTTCGCGGACGGGGAACTTTCACCGCAAGAACGGAACATGGTTCAGGATCACTTGCGGAATTGCCCCGCATGCGAATATCGCCTGCATGCATTTCTGGAGGAAAATCAAAGGTACGCCGATTGGATGAAAGAACCGGACTTGCCGGACGGATGGGTGGAACAAATCAGGGGAAGCGTCAGCGGTGAAGACCGGAAAACGTTTTTCGGAGGCCGGATCCGCCCAAAGCCCGTCTTCCGTTGGATCAGTCTGGCTTCCGCGTGCGCACTGCTTCTTGTCGGCGGAATTCTTTGGCTGTCCCCTTCGTTCACGCTGTTTTCCGGAGGCGATGTGTCCACGGCCGGGATTCACAGGAACATCAAGAGGGACCGAAACATGGATCAAGCGGACTGGAGTGTCACGGACAAGGGCGTGACGCTTCGTATCATCGATCTGGTGGTTCATCCGAGCGAAATCGTGGCCACATACGAGATCCTGAAGGAAGGAAAGAGGCTGGATCCCAGGCAATATCGGGACGAAGAAAAGCGGATCGATTTTGTCCGGGCGTTTCTGGTGCACGAAAGCGGAAAGATTTTGAAGGAAAATCCTTGGATCGGACAAAAGGGAGAGTACGGTTATGTTTCTTTTCGGGATCTGCCTGTCCCGCTGCCCGAACTGCTCTTTTTGGAATTCACATCCGACGGGTTCAACGGGGTCCCGGGCAATTGGAGTCTGAGAATCCCCGTTTACGTGAGCATGGCGGACCCGGGTGAAAACGGGAACGTCACGGATGGGACTCGGGAGGGACCATGAATGAAGGCGGGCTGCCTCAGGTGAAAACAGCATGGATGATGAGAACACATCTACATATATTCGTGTTTTGATATATAATGAGAATGGAAATCTTCATCCTGAGGAGACAGCCCCATGGAAGTATTAACAGTCAATGCACAGCAAGCGGAAATCATCTCAAGTGGTTTGGAAGAATTGATAAATGCCGTGAAAGAAGCAGCGGAGCTTGAAACGTTCCTGGAAAAGTTTGATGATATGGATTTGAGTGATTTCAGTTTTCGTCGGATGGAACCCCCGGTAAATCCTCAGCCGGTGTTTGCACGGAGGAGCTTTGTATCTTCCGGTGGTGCCAGGATGGCGAAAATGAAAATCAGGCCGTCTCAACCATATTCTCCGCCGGAAATGCCCATGCAAGAAATGCCCATGCAAATGGATGTGTCCATGCAAGCCGCACATGCCGCGGAAGCGGCCATGCACTCAACGCAATTCCAAAAGAAGCATCCGTCTCAACCTCCGTCCGCGGACGAGCTTCGAAAAGAGCTCAAGCAACTTCGTGAACTTTCGGAAAAGGTCAACCGTCAGCTGAAGCGGGGGCAATTGGAAAAAACCACGCTGATCACCTTGAATGAGAAGTTGGGTTATTTGAAAATCAATTATGGAAACATCGCCGCCATTTCCGTGGCGGCGGCCGGGATCATCAGCGGGTTGAAGGACTTGATCGAATTGATTCAGATGTTCGATTGAGCTCCGTCAACCGCCGTGTGAAGCGGGACCTTGCAAGGTTCCGTTTTTTTGTTTCATGCTTTCCCCATGGCCCCGGTGCACTCTGCTTCGCATGAGGAGGATGCGGATAATGGTCAATTGAAAAAACATAGAGGAAAAATTTATAATATGATCGGGATAATCAGCGAAGATCTGGAAAAGTGTTCGATGAAAAACGGTGACTGATTTAAAAATTCATCATCTGAGGAGGATGCTTTCCTTGTCTGACAATTCATCGAGAAGCATGGAAGATATCGTGAACGCCATGCCGGAGTGGGTGAAAATGGATGTCGCCATTGAAATCATGGCGGAAGTGCTCTCGGATCAAAGACGGGCCATAGCGGAAGAAGAGAACAAAGAACTTCCGGATCCGGAAAAGCTGAAACGATTGAAAGACGAGAAAAGGGAGCTTCTCAAAGAACGGCAAGCCATGTACACGGGCGACAAGGAAGTGATTCACAAGATCCTCATCAAATACGGGGAAAAAGTCAGAGAGAAATATACGGGGGCATAGGGATGGATCCGCTCGCATACAAGTTGTCCGATGAAGAGCACCAAGAGGTCTTCGAACGCCTGAAAAATGAATTGTTTGCGTTTACCACTTCGGTGGAGAAACCGACGGCCGTCATTTTGGGAGGACAGCCCGGGGCGGGAAAAGGGGGCTTGATTGCTCTTTCGGCACGTGAGTTTCCGGATTCCAACTTCGTGGTGATCAACGGAGATGAATTTCGCAAAGAACATCCGAAGAGTGAAGAAATCTTCAAGAAGCATGAACAGGATTACGCGAAGCTGACGGATCCGGACGTCCGGGAGTGGACCAAAAAATTGTTCGACCTTGCGATTCAAACGAAAAGAAACCTGATTTTCGAAGGCACCATGCGAACGGACGGCCCGATCCGAAACACGCTCCGGAACCTGAAACAGCAAGGCTACCACGTGGTGGTCCGGGTCATGGCCGTGAATGAAAAAATCAGCCTCTTGGGCACCCATGAAAGGTATGAAGAGCAAAAACAAATCTTCGGCCATGGAAGATCCGTGCCGAAAGAAGCCCATGATGCAGCTTATGACGGCATGCTTCGAACCATTGAACGCATCGAGAAAGAAAAGCTGTTTGATTTGCTTCAGGTCTACAACCGGGACAAAACCCTTCTTTACGAAAATCGGGTCCTCGGGAATGAATGGAAACATCCTCCCAAAGTCGTTGAGGCGATCCAAAAAGAACGGAACAAAGAATGGACCCCTGAACAAGTCGAACAATACATCAAAGCATGGAACCGAGTGATGGACAAAATGGTTCTCAGAAACGCGGATCCGCAGGAAATCATTGCGGTCTGTCGGCTCTGCCATGAGATTCTTGCCAACGATCTTGTGCGTGCGCAAAGCAAGATTGCGAAGTTGACGAAAGTCATTCAGCTCAATCAACTGCTCCAAAAGGAATCGCCGAACAAGCATCAGGTTTCTTTGAATACGAACAAAATGCAAAACAGGGAAGATGATGTGGTGCGATGACCTGAGTCTGCCGCGCTGGACCCGACCAGGCGACGGCAAGGCGCGGCAACTAAATCCGGGTGTTTCCTAGGGGGGTAAAATCAAGAATCATAGTTGTGTTCACGGTGGTTTGAAAGAGAGGGCATGACATGAAGAATAGTGATGGTAAATCCGTTTGAGTTGCATCCATGGTGGAACATCTCGTGGCACAACAAGAGCCGGCAGGGAGCTTTTCCCATGCCGGCACTGTTCTTTTAGGCGGAGCTATTCCATTGATCAATGACACGATCCGTAATGAATAATAATAATTATATCACATGAAACCATGCAATAAAGCATCAATTGATTTGATAATATTGGGATGATTCCACATTTCAATCGGGGTCAGTATGAAAGAGAAAGTCTTATGAAGAAGTGGAGGACCAACTCGGAATGACCCAGCAAAAAGGCATCTTTGAGGAGATCAAACGAGAAAACAAAGCCTATCCTGATCAGCAAGTTGTGCTGCCGCTCAGCCCGAGTGATTATCTTGAATCGCTGATTCATCATACGGCTCGTCAATTAGAACACCGGTTTCGGAAACTGATTCGTGAAGCGAAACATGTGCAAATGCTGGATCTCGTTCAAAAGATCGGTGAATTAGTAGAGAAAGATGCTCATGAAAAACTAAGCTTACCACTTTCGAAGATTATGTACCGATTTGATCAACAGGAATTTCCAGTGATCTATGATCAATCACTGACGAAACTGCAGTTGATCGCCAACGAGTCGCAGACAATGAACAATTTCTTTAAATCCTTGAAGTTTGAGATGCTCACTTCAGATTCAGTGGATTTTATGGTTAGTTTTGTGCGAAAGTCTGGGGTTCAGCTTTTGATTCGTCCGCTTCAAGAATTAGAACGCCTTGGCAAGCGCGTTCGAGTTTTGACTTCGACGTACATGAATATTACGGAGCCCGAGGCTTTGAAGAAATTGCTCGGCTTTTCAAATGTTGAAGTGAGGGTTTATCAAACAGAGGGTGAATCGTTCCATACGAAAGCCTACCTCTTCCACCGAGATTCTGGACTGAACTCCGTAATCATTGGTTCATCCAACTTGTCGCATTCTGCGTTACGCAATGGGTATGAGTGGAATGTGAAAATACCGAGTGCAGGTTATTTGCCCATCTATGATCAGGCCAAGCAAAAGTTTCAACAAACATGGGAAGACCGCAAGGCCATCGCCATCGACGAGGCGTGGTTGAATCAATATCAGATGGTCTTTCAGCAAGCGAAGATGAAGAAGAAAGAGAGTGAAGTCCTGTTACAGCCGAAACCCATATATCTCACTGATCGGTCATCTCCACCCGTTCAACCGAATGGGATGCAAGAACAAGCGTTGAAAGCATTGAAGCAAAGCCGATGGAATGGCCACAAAAAAGGGATGATTATCGCAGCCACGGGTACGGGGAAGACCTATTTGTCAGCATTCGATGTGTTTGATGTGAAGCCGAAGCGCTTGTTGTTTATTGCTCATCGTGAAGAGTTGTTAGATCGAGCGATGGAAACATTTTCACATGTATTTGGACGGGACGATCTCTTTGGAAAACTAACGGGCAATGAAAAACAAGTCCATCGGCCATACCTGTTTAGCACCATTCAAACCTTAAGTAGAGATGATACGCTATATGCATTTGAAAAAGATGAATTTGACTATATCATTGTTGACGAATTTCACCGTGCAGGTGCTGATAGTTATCTAAAGGTCCTTGATTATTTTTCTCCCCATTTCTTGCTGGGAATGACCGCAACGCCAGAACGGGCTGATGGAAAAGATGTATTTCGCTTGGTGGATTATCATGTGATCTACGAGATTCGGCTTCGAGATGCCCTTGAACATGATTTGCTTGTGCCATTTCATTATTTTGGGCTTTCCGATGATACGGTGAACTATGAAAAAGTAAAGCGTGTACACGGCCTTTATGATGAAGAAGATCTCACGCGCGCCCTGAGTACGAACAAGCGCGTCGATTACATTTTGGATATGATCCGGACGTATGGATATGATGGAGATCGCATGATCGCGCTAGGATTTTGCGCCAGCGTGCGACACGCGGAATATATGGCCGAGCAGTTTACTCAACGTGGAATTCTTGCAGTCAGCCTCACGGGGAAACATTCGCCGGAATATCGGAGAAAGATGGTTCAGCGATTGGAAGATGAGCATGACCCTCTTCAGATAATCTTTACGGTGGATATCTTCAATGAAGGCATCGACATTCCGAAGTGTAATTTGATTCTTTTCCTTCGACCCACCGAATCACCCACTGTCTTTATGCAACAGCTAGGCCGTGGACTGCGAAAGACTGAAGGGAAAGAGTTTGTCACGATATTGGATTTTATCGGAAATTGCCACAAGTCCTTTGTCATCCCGCTGGCACTTTCAGGCCAAACCAATCATCGGGCTTTTGACCGGGACTCCCTTCGAATCGCTGTTCAACATGAATTTGCAGATTTACCTGGTGGATCGTATGTCGATTTAGAGCCGATTGCTCAGAAGGAGATTCTGAAAAGAATTGAGCAGATCAAAATGGATTCCAACGAGATGCTAAAAAATCTGTACGAGCAGTTTAAGAAGGATTTGGGGCGCTCTCCGGAGCTGATCGACTTTTTATACACAGAAAACGCTCCAAGTGTCACATTTTTCATCCAAAAGTATGGGTCATGGGTAAAAACGAAAGAAAGAATGAAGGACCTTTCATCCTTCGATGAGAAACTGCTT
Organism: Staphylospora marina; assembly: GCF_003856495.1. Classification (GTDB taxonomy): domain Bacteria; phylum Bacillota; class Bacilli; order Thermoactinomycetales; family Thermoactinomycetaceae; genus Staphylospora; species Staphylospora marina. Next base: position 717,644 of record NZ_CP034118.1, read on the forward strand.
CAACATCCATATGGTCTGGAAGTGGTTCAACGATTGGAGCAGATGCTTCCTCTGAAGTGGCCCTATGAGTTTATCTTGCTTGAATGGGCCATGGAGAAAGGCTCCATCACAGTCGAAGATGTGCTTTCACGACTAGAAAAGAAGTTTTGCTTACAGTTGGACAAGGAAAAACACATGAACCGTATTTTGCGTGCTATGGAACGTTGCTCACAGCCTTATAAAAAGCAGTCATGGAGTTTTGGAAGCGTGGAGCATGAAGTATTCAACGTGGATCCTTCATTTGTTTCATGGCTCCAGGACGAGCAAGTCTTGGAATATGTGCGAGAGCGTATCGATTATGGGCTCATTGAATACCGCAGAGGGTACCAACCTGAACGGTCCTTGGGAGATGGGCAACCGTTTATTCTGTATCAAAACTATACGCGAAACGATGTTCTTGTTTTGTCAGGTTCAAAAGACAAAGAGGGCTCTTGGCGTGAGGGAGTCAGTTGCGTTGGAGATCATTATTTCCTCTTTGTCAATCTAAACAAGGGCGAGTCAGTGGCCGAGCACCTCAAATATAAGGACTATTTCATCGATCCATCGCATTTCCATTGGCAGAGTCAAAACCAAACTTCACATGAATCCATGAGAGGAAAAGACTACGTGTTACATAAAGAGAGAGGGAAACACATCCATTTGTTCGTTCGCAAATTTGAAAAAATGCATGGCTTGACTCTCCCGTTTATGTATCTAGGGGAAGTCGATTATGTTTCCAGCCATGGCGACAAACCCATGAATATCACTTGGCGCCTTCATCATACCATTCCTGAACACATTTTCATCGACCTCATCCGTTGACAAGTCCATCAATTCCTTTCACTATGAAAACAGGCCGATCTTCACGAAATCGTGATTGATTCGGGCCTGTTTTCTTCTGTGGAGAGAAAGGAGTGCATCCCATGCACTTTCTGACAAGCCGATTGAAGCTGTTGGAGCGGAAAGAGGGGGAATCTTCATCGGAGGATCGCCGATGGAACGGTCGAAAGGAGCAGAAATTGAAAAAGCTGCGCAGCATGCAGAGAAGGCGGCGGATTGAGTCGTCCCTGCAACGGGCGAAGCGGCAAGGGCCCCGCTGGGTGGGCAACGGGCTTCTGGTGCTTTTGGTGATCGCCCTTGTCTCCGTGCTCGCGTATTTCGGGGTGAGGTGGTGGAAAGCCGCCAATCTGAATGCGGAAGAAAATGCCGCGATCATCACGGCACTGGTCGGTGCGGCGACGGTATTGGCGACGCTGGTGGCGAACTATCGGTCCAACTGGCAAAACCGCCGGAGTTTCGCGCATTCGAGGGTGTATGAACGCAAGTTGGAAGCGTACACGAAGATGGCCGAAGTGTTTTTCCGGATGAATCATGCCTTCTTCCTTTACGATGATTCGGGGAACCGGGCGTACGGGGAGGAAGCCCGGGACCTGTATGTTCAGGTGGTGAAAGAGCTGGTCCCCAGGCATTTGCTCTTCATTTCCCATGAAGTGTTGGACCTCATCAATGACATGGCCAAGGTGATCCCTGTGCCCGGTGAGGAAGAGGACCGGGAAGTGGAGGAGAAGTATTTCCGCTTTTTGATGGAGTACTACGAACCTCTGATGGATGCGTTTCACAAGGAGCTGGGAACGGAGTCGATCACGGAAGAGCTCCGGGACATGGTGCAGTACCATCCCGAGATGTTCAACCGGTTTTGAGTCTCCAAACGAAATCGTCCGCGAACGGACTGCGTCATTTGACGGCCTGTTCGCGGACGATTTTTTTTACGGCGGGGATGTCGGCAGGCGCCCAATTCAGGGTTTCCAGTTCGCTCACCGGCAACCACCGCAGCTCGGCATGCTCCCGCGGAACGGGGGTTCCCCGAATGATGGTGGCTTCATACGTGATGAGCCGCACCCGGACGCCGGGATAGTCATGCAACGTGTCTTCCACCATGTTGCCCACTCGGATGTCGCACCCCAGTTCTTCGCGGATTTCGCGGACCAGCGTCTCTTCGGGTGTCTCCCCCGGATCGATCTTGCCGCCGGGAAATTCCCACAGATTGGGCATGGACATGGTTTCGGAACGCAACGCACAGAGAACGTCTCCCGATTCATTGCGAATGACGGCGCCGACCACGTCGACCTGTTTCATGGCTTGACTCCTTTTGAGCATATTTTCCACATTGTAGCATGATGGACATGGAATGTTTACCCGGTCGGGGCATCCATGGCTTCCTGCATGCGCCGGAAAAAGCGTCCCACGTGTTCACCGTCCAGCAGGGCGTGGTGAGCCTGGATGTTCAGCGGGAGCAGGATCTTTTCGTCTTGGGTGAAATACTTGCCGATCGCGAACCGGGGAATGCAGTCGCCGCCTTTCAGGGAAACCGGATGGGTGACGGAAGTGAACGACACCCACGGCATGCTGGTGACGTAGATCAGGTCATCCCGGGGTTCGTCGTCGGGGTTCAAAGTTTCCCGGTTCTTCGCCTCTTCCATGACGGGCAGGCCGGCACGGACGAACGCTTCCAGGGACTCGTGCCAGGCGACATCCGCGAACACGAAGATGCCGGAGGGGGTCATCAGGGTGAAGGACGGATGCACCACGTCATGCTCGATGACTTCGTCCCCCCGCATGCGAAGGCGGAATTCGGGAATCGCGTTGGCCGTCTTTGTCAGCGCATGGAGCACGGACAGGAAAAACGGCAGGTTTCGCTCCTTGATGAACCGCCTGTACCGGGTGATGTCCAGGTTGGCGGTGAGGCTGAACCAGGGGAAGTCCATCCGCCGGAACAGCTCGTAGTGTTGACGCCTCTTCCAGGATGAAAGGTCGATCCGTTTCATGATGTGAGTCATCCTTTGATCCGGCCGCGGCCGCATTATACGGCGCTTTTTTGAACGCGGATAGGGTTTCGACTCACATTGTAACACGGGAGGCGAAGAATCGGACATCTTCCGAAAAAAATCCCCCGCTGATGGCGAGGGAGGTACGCTTGCTTTTTATCCTTTCAGTGCACCGGCCAAAAGACCGCGAATGAAATACCTTCCCAGGAAGATGTAGACGAGCAGGGTGGGCAGCGCGGCCATCAGCGCGCCGGCCATCTGGACGTTGAATTGGACGATTTGGCTGCCGGACAAGTTTTGCAGCGCCACCATGATCGGCTGATTGGTTGTGTTGGTAATGGTGACGGCAAAGAGGAACTCGTTCCAGATCTGGGTGAATTGCCAGATGCCCGTGACGACGAAGCCGGGAACGGAGAGCGGCAGGATGATGCGCCGGTACGCGCTCCAGATGCCGCAGCCGTCGATTTGCGCCGATTCGATGATCTCCTTCGGCACGGCGGCGTAAAAGTTGCGGAAAATCAGGGTGGTGATCGGAAGACCGTACACCACGTGGACGAGGATCAAACCGGGAATGGTGTTGTACAGCTGAATGCTCTGCAAAAAACGGATCAGCGGGATCAGGATGCTCTGGTACGGGATGAACATCCCGAACAAGATGGCGGTGAACAGGACGTGGTCCCCTTTGAAGCGCCATTTGGCGAATACGTACCCGTTCAGGGAACCCAGCAGGGCGGACAGCACCGTGGCGGGGACGGCCAGCAGAATGGTGTTCCAAAAATGAGGGGAGAGTTTCTCCCAGGCGACGCCGTAGCTGCTCAGATCGAAGGCGGAGGGAAGGTTCCACATGTTTTCCAGGGTGGCTTCATGCACCGGTTTCAGGCTGGTGACGACCACCACGTAGACGGGAACGAGGAAACACAAGGCCAAGAGGATGAGGATGGCGTAGATGCCGAAGCGACTGAGGGATCGGGTCATCGGCCGGATGCCTCCTTCCTTCCCCCGGAGAGAAGCTGAGGCAGGATCAACAGGGTGACCAACAGAAGCATGATGACGGAAATGGCGGCTCCGTGCGCGTAGTGGTTCCCTTTGAACGTGGTCTCCACCATGTAGACGCCGGGCATGTCGGTGACAAAGCCCGCGCCGGGACCGGTCATGGCATAGATGAGGTCAAAGATTTTGAGCGAGATGTGTCCGAGGATGATGATCGCACTGATGGTGACCGGTTTCAGTTGAGGGAGCAGGACATGGCGAAACACTTGCCATTCCGAGGCGCCGTCCACCCGGGCGGCTTCCCGGATTTCTTCCGGAATGGAGCGCAGACCGGACAGATACAGCGCCATGGTGAAGCCGGACAGCTGCCAAACCGCCGCGACGATCACCGCCAGGAGGGCCAGCGGCACCCCGATTTGAATCGGTCCCCACTGCACGCCCGGAATCACTTCCGGATGGATGTACCAGAGGGGAGGTTCCTCCACTCCCAGTTTTTTCAGCAGCAAATTGATGCCCGTGGACGGGTTGAAGATCCACTGCCACACCACACCCGTCACGATGAACGACAAGGCCATGGGAAAGAGAAAGAGATTGCGCAGCCAGACTTCTCCCCGGATCCGGCTGTCCAGCAGCAGGGCCAGCGCGAGACCGAGCAGGAGGCAGCAGACGATGAACAGGACGGTGAACACCACCGTGTTCCGGAGATCGGACAGAAAGCGGAAATCGGAAAAAAGGAAACGGTAATTGTCCAGACCGGCAAAGGTGAAATCGGGGACAAACGTGTTCCAACGGGTGAAAGAAATCCATCCGGTCCAGCCGATGAACCCGTACACGAAGACGGCGATCAGCAGGACGGATGGAAGGATGAACAGAAAGGCCGCCAGGCGTTCCCGGTTTTTCCGTACAAGCGGCAAGGCGGCGGGGGCGGACGATTTCTCGTGGCGGTTCATGAAACGGCTTCAGCCTCCTTGCAAAAGTGGCCCCGGGCGTCGGAAAAACCGGCTGCCGCCCGGGGAATGGTTCACTTCGCCAAACCGTTTTGTGCGGCGGCCTGTTTCAGACCCTGAATGGCTTGATCCACGTTTCCTTGCGTCACGAACGTGTTGATCAGCTGGTTGAACGCGGTGACGAATCCTTCCGGTGCCGCGGAGCCGTGGACCAGCGAGGGTACCAACTGATCCGTTTTGAACTGTTCCATCGTTTGCTTGCCGTATTCGTCATAGTTGGAAACGTCCGCATCCAACCGGGCCGGGATGGACCCCTTCAGCGGGTTGAATGCATCCTGCCCTTCCACCGATCCCAACACCGCCAGGAATTTCTTGACGGCGTCCGGGTGTTTGGCGCCTTTCGGCAGACCGAACGTGTCCGTCACGACGAGGAACATTCCACCGGTTCCCGGTGACGGTTCCCAGCCGAAGTCGGTGCCTGCAGCCAGTTTCAAGTCCGTGGTGAAATATCCTTTCACCCAGTCGCCCATCACGTTCATGGCCGCGTCGCCCTTGGCCACCAGTTGGGCGGCATCCTGCCAGTTGCGTGCGGCATGGTCCGTGTTTGCGTAAGACAGCATCTTCTTGAAGTGTTCAAATGCCTGGCGGATGCGCGGATCATCCAGGGACAGCTGTCCTTTCCACAGCTTGCCGTAGTCTTCGGCACCCAGCGTGGCCAAAAGCACGGACTCAAACAGATGCGTCGCCGCCCAGGGCTCTTTGTCCCCCAGGGCCAGCGGGGTCACGCCTTTGGCTTTCAGCTGCTCGGCCACCGTGAAAAACTCGTCCAGCGTCGCAGGTGGTTTCAGACCGTGTTGGTCGAACACTTTTTTGTTGTACCAGAGCACGTTGCTCCGGTGCACGTTCACCGGAACGGAGTAAATGTGTCCGTCTTTGCTCACCAAGTCGATCAGGGCGGCGGGGAACTTGTCCTTCCACCCTTCCTGTTCATACAGGCTGTCCAGGGGCTCCATCTTGCCGGCCGCCACCCAGCTGTCATTCAGCTCCGATCCTCCGTGCACCTGGAACGTGTCCGGCGGATCTCCGGCCTGCATCCGCGTGGCCAGCACCGTCTTGGCATTGGTGCCCGCACCTCCGGCCACCGCCGCGTTGATCACTTCCATGTCGGGATGTTTCTGTTTGAACACGTCGATCAGGGCTTTCAATCCGGCTTCCTCACCCGCGCCCGTCCACCAGCTGAAAATTTCCACCTGGTTGGTCTTGGACGGATCCGAAGGCGAAGCGCCGGAACTGCAAGCCGTCAGGGACAACACGACCGACAGAGCGACAGACAACGCGCGAATCGGTTTTCCGGCAAATGCTCTGAACAAAAGGCGTCCCTCCCCGGATGATGGGTGGTGATGTGTGGAGCGGAAAATCGTGACAACACAAAGGCGTTCTAATGCGAATTATAAATGAATCTTGATTATTTGAAAAGTTCTTGAACATTCGAGGGTGGGAAATCCCATCAGTCGACAGAAAAACGACAGCAACCCTCGAGTTTCATATCATCAACGCAAAAAAATAAAGTGAGTACTCACTATAATTTTCTTGCAACACATGGTATGATGAGGGCAAGGGAGGAAGATCCCGGCGAGTGCGGCGAGTTCGGAAATCATATCCATGGTCTTATCGGACGACAACGTCGGAAAGGAGTCCTCGGGATGACAGCCAGCGTCCTTTTTTTGCATGAAGTGGATCAGTCGGATCTGTTGCGTGTCGGCGGAAAAGGGGCCAATCTCGGTGAGCTCATGAAGGCCGGTTTTCCCGTGCCGGGAGGATTTTGCGTGACGACCCGGGCCTATCAGGAGTTCATCGGAACTTGCCCCGAAATGGAAGGGTTCTTCGAGGAACTGGATTCCCTCGATCCCGCTGATCTGGAAACGCTTCGGGAGCTTGGGGAACGGATCCGTTCCACGCTGTTGTCGCTGGAAATCCCCGGACATCTGCGGGAGGAAATCATCCACGCTTGGGAACGGGTCGGCAAGGAACATGCCTATGCCGTCCGGTCCAGCGCCACGGCCGAGGATCTTCCCTCCGCTTCTTTCGCGGGGCAGCAGGACACGTATCTGAACATTCGCGGACGGGATGAACTGTTGAAGCATGTCCGGAAATGTTGGGCTTCCCTGTTCACCGACCGGGCGATCGTGTATCGTGCCAAAAACGGCTTTGACCATCGCCAGGTTCATCTCTCCGTCGTGGTGCAGCGGATGGTGAACCCCGAAGTGTCCGGCATCATGTTCTCGGCGGATCCCGTCAGCGGGAATCGCCATGTCGTCACCATCGACGCCGGCTTAGGACTGGGTGAAGCCCTCGTGTCCGGAATCGTGACGGCGGATCTGTACAAAGTGAAAGACGGAGAGATCATCCACAAAACCGTGTCGGACAAGAAAGTGGCCATTTATTCCGTTCCGGAAGGGGGCACGGTGAAAAAAGAGCTGTCCCCGGAGCAGCAGAAAAAACAGGTGTTGTCCGACAGCCGGATCCTCCGGTTGGCCGAGTGGGGGAAAAAGATCGAAGCCCACTTCGGGTCGCCCCAGGACATCGAGTTCTGCATCGAAAACGGGGACATTTTCATTGTGCAAAGCCGCCCGATCACGTCGCTCTATCCGTTGCCCGACATTCCCCGGGAGCCGCTGCGCGTGCTGATATCGTTCGGGCATGCGCAGATGATGACGGAAGCGATGAAGCCGCTTGGCCTTTCGGTGCTTCGAACCGTGTTTCCGAAAGTCGTGTTTTTGGAAGCGGGAAACCGGCTGTATCTCGACCCCAGCGTGCTGCTTCGTACCCGGATCGGCCGGACGGTTTTCCCGCGGGTGCTCCGTCAAGTGTTTGATGAATCGCTCAGCCTGGCCGTCCGGGAAGTGATCGAAAGGCCCGAGTTCAAACGGCATGCGCCGCCGCGGGGATTTCTGCGCAAGGCGCGCCGCGCGGTGGCACCGGTGGCCAAAGAGATTTGGCTCAACCTCTGGAAACGGGATCCGAACCGGTTCAAACGCATCGTCGAGAGCCGCATGGAAACGATACTTGGGGAAGTTCGCACGGCACTGGACGGGGTCAGCGGCGTCCGGCGACTGGAAACGGTCCACCGGGTGCTGGATTCGCTGGCGCTCCGGGTTGTGCCTCAATTTGCACCGTTTATCGCCTGTTACCCGATCTCCACGTTGTTGCTTCGCACGTGGCTGAAGGAAGATGCAGACCTTCATGCGCTGAACAAATCCTTTTCCGGAAACGTCACCAGCGAAATGGGGCTCGAGATCGGTGACCTCGCGGATCTCGTCCGGGATTGGCCCGAGGTGGAAAGATACCTGCAGGAAGCAAAGGATGAAACATTCTGGAGCGGTCTGTCCGAAGTGCCGGGTGGCGAGCAGTTCGCAGAGGCGTTCCGGACATTCCTGGACCGGTACGGCATGAGATGCCCGGGTGAAATCGACATGACCCGACCCCGCTGGCGGGAGGCACCGACGTTGCTGATCCCGTCCATCCTGGGGCACATGCAGAGCGTCAAGCCGGGAGAACACCGGAAGAAATTCGCCGAGGGCGAAAAAGAGGCGCTGGAAGCGGCCGCACGCATCCGGAAGCGGGTGGGAACACGCGGCTTCAAAGCGAAACGGGTGAGCCGGCTTATTGAAGTCTTTCGGGCGTCGGGGGCTTTGCGGGAACATGTCAAATATCTGTTGGTCAACATACTCGATGAATGCAAGAAAGCCATCATGGCAGAAGCGGAAGAGCTGGTGAAAAGGGGACTGCTGCAACAAGCGGAAGATGCCCACTTTCTGAGGCTGGATGAGCTGATCCGGATGGCCGAAGGGAAGGCCACTGAACACATTCCCACCCTTGTTGCCCGGCGGAAGGAAGAATTCGCACGGCACCAATCGATGAAACCGCCCGGCGTGATGACCAGCGAAGGGGAGATCGTCACCGTCACCCGCAAAGTGAAGGATCTTCCCCCGAACGCGTTGGTCGGAACCGCCGCTTCCGCCGGCGTGGCGGAGGGGATCGCCCGGGTCATTCTCAAGCCCGAAGAATCCCGGCTTAAGGAAGGCGAGATCCTCGTCGCTCCTCACACCGATCCCGGCTGGACCCCGCTCTTCCAGTCCGCCAAAGCATTGGTCACGGAAGTGGGCGGCTTGATGACGCACGGTTCCGTCGTGGCCCGGGAGTACGGCATCCCCGCCGTCGTGGGAGTCGAAGGCGCCATCGACAACATCCCGGACGGTGCCCGCATCCGCGTCGACGGAAACCGGGGGTTCGTGGAAATCTTGGAGGATCAGGCTTGAATCACGTCATTTTCGTAAGGATGGCGGCATCTCAGATCATGGGATGCCGCTGATTTTTGTGAAACCAAAAGCACTTGGGGAAGAGATGACAGGAACCGGTGGTGAAGAAACCATTTTGTGTACGATGATTGGAGGATAAAATGGGTAAAAACAGGCGATTATGAATCCGGTTGAACGGGCTGATGCTTTCGAAATGTTTTCCATAAAAGAATTATCGAACTTCGCTATGAAAATTCGTATGTAAAATTATGAATAATTAGTCTTGAATTTATCGTTCGGGCTGTGCTGAAATAAAAATCGCACCAAACGTTCGGAATCTTTGATCGGTTGGTGCAAAATCATGGGGATTCGCCAGGAGACGATTGATTTCTCAAGCAAAAGATGATGCCTCTCAAGAAAGACAATGGAGGGATGATCGATGCTTAAGAAACTGGTCGTGTCACTTGGAACCATGTTGTTGGCCTTTGGGATGTTCTTTGGATCAGAGGCGTTTGCTGCAACTTATGTTGGTACAGGCTTTTGGGCAACAGAAGACGGGAAATGGGATTATACCTTTTCCACCACGTCATCCGAACGAAATGTGGAACTTAGCATTTACAATGTTTACCGTGTCAACTACAACAATGGGGTAAAAAAATATCAAGATGATCTCACTGCCGCGTCCGTTCGCTTGTGCAATGCATCAACCGGAAATTGCACGGCTTATAAAAAATTCAGCCCTGGTGGAGTTGCAACTTTCACCAACATGATTCCTGGACAATATCGCGTGGACATCATTGACGGATATCCAAGTTATTACTTTGAAGGTTATGTGGATGTATTCAGGTATTGAGTGAATATGGAATGGCGGCGTCTCGGATCATGAGATGCCGCCATTTTGTCCATTCAAGACAGATCACTCATGCAGCCGGTCTATTTGCGTCTCTTCCAACAGAGATTGCTTATTCCGCATCCTCCTCTTCGTTGTCTTTGGGAATCACAAAATGACTGCAATGAGGGATCCATTCAATCAAGAGAGTGTTTGCCTCCTGGTCATCAATCAGACCACCCCCTGACCCTATCACCCAGCCTCTTTTTTGAACCAGATCGATCAGTTCATCCATGAATTCGGAAAGATCTTCTTGATCAAGATCCTTCTCTTTGCTGAAAACGGTGGAGATCAGGAAGAGTCCGATTTGTTTGTTGTCCATGGGTAATCCTCCGATTGGTTGAGTTCAAAGAAGAAGGAGAGGCGAAGAACCTCTCCTTTTATAACGTGAATTGGCTTCACATGCAATTCTGTATTGACAGGAATTGAATTTTTGTTACCGATATGTTTTCAAATACTTCTGAAGATCTTCGGCGGTCCGGAGAGATTTTACATCGTTTTCTCCGAGAAAAAAGGCGTAGGAAAGATGTTTCACAGAGTTAATATCAATTTTATCCAATGTTTTAACGCTTTCTTTATAGTACTCAAAGGAAACGGAGAGTCGCGTCACTCCCATTTCCTCTAATTCTTTGAATAAATTCCATATCCTCGACAATTGTTCTTCGGGAGGAGTGGTTGCGTAAAGGTTCAGATTCAAATGAAGAATGAAAAAGTTAGGATCCTCGTTCAGAATTTCTTTATAATACGGGATTTCCGGACCGGTAAGAAGATCTGATTTTTGGGGATTTGCGGAAAAGCTTATTTCTTTCCTCCATGTATCCGGAAAGTGTTTGTTCAGAACAGGCATAAATTCCTTTTGGAACTGACGGTCCCAAATTTCTTCCCGATACGTATCATCAAAACCTTCTTCTGTTCCGCGATCAATCACCCCTACTTTGAGTTCGGGATCATCAACGGGATGGACCCGGATGGCATATGATTCAACAAACGGCATGTAGGATACATGCTCCGCCACGAACTTTTTCCCGTATTTTTTTTCGAGATATTGTTCAACTTCCCGTTTGAGCATTTCGGTATCTTTTTTGGGGGTGAATTCTTCTTTGAGCGCTTCCCGGAACAAGGAGCTGAAATACCAGATCGGGGACATGAAAACCAGCACTCCCGACATCACGGCCGCCCCACTGCGAATCCAAAACATTTTTCCCGGTTGGAAAAAAGAAGCATCTTTCCGAAATTTCATCCAGGTGTAGATCCCGGCATCCAGCATGGCAACGATTCTCAAGGCCCACAGCCATTTGATCACCACGTAGGGATTGAAGAGATGGGTGAGATACAAGCCGAAATAAACCACCATGTAAGGAATCGCGGTCCAAATTCTGCCGGCATACACTTGACCGGCCCCCGGTGCGAACAGGGAAAGAAGGGATGCCACCAGTGAATGGACGGATTGTTTCATGGAGCTCGAATCTCCTTTATTGAATTTCTCGGCACGATATACCCGTTTTGATCATAATACTTGCGGTAATGGGCGAACTTTTTCGAAAGTTTTCCGCCGTGAATTCCACTGAAATGAGCGATCGAGTGGTTTTTCAGACTGTTTTCCCGCAGGTTCTTCCACAGGCCCGGAGCCTCTTCATAATCGTTGCGGGAAGCGACGTTTTTTTGTTCATTGGGGGTGTTGAGAAGATAGGTTTTGCCGATATGTATGTTGACATTTCCGGGGATGTCGTCACGGATGACATAATTGTGAATGAGATCATCCAGCAGTCCGTTGCGGTTGGCGAATTCGAGGTCCGGACGCGAGCGGTGATTCTTTCCTGGAGCGTTGAACGTGACGGTCGGAACATTGTACTTGGCGGCCACGCTTTGAGCCAGATACCCTCCGAGGGAATGGCCGGTTTGGATGACTTTGAAGTCCCCGTATTTGGCGGTGACTTCTTTATAATATTTCTCCGCGGATTCTTCCTGTTCAATATGGTCCCTGAACACCAAGTGAAGATCATCACCGGCATCACGCAAAAATTCGTCGGTTCCCCGATAACTGATCAAAACCGTATTCTCGTTTTTGTTGACAAAGGTTTTGGCCGCGAAGCCGTTTTTGTCTTCAACTCTGAATTGTGGATCTTCCATCCAGCTGTCTGTTCCCAAATATTGTTCCAAATGTTTTTGTTGTACCCAATCCATATCACCGTAAGCAAACGTGGCGAACATGGCCATCTGCAAATCGGTGACGTTGTGGTCGTCCAAAGATCCGTGCGGGCGGTGGGTGTAACGGCTGATCACTTCCGTGCAATCTTCGGCCCCGCAATCCGTGTACTGCATCGGGTGTTTCTGGTCAAGATGGGGGGTGGCGACCGGTTTGAATGAAGCGGTTTTCACCTGAGCCGGTTTCGGCACGGAACCCGAAGGCAGTTTCGGAATCTGAGGTTTGTTGTCCGGTTTTTCTGGCGGTGGTTTCTGTTCTTTGCCCAAAATGATTTCCATCACTTTGTCCGCCAGGATCTGACGGATTTCCTCTCCGTTGATGATGGAGTGGAGAATCGTGGCGAACAGCAGACCGACGGCCATCAGGATGACGTATTCAATGGTGGAAGAGCCGCGTCTGGAACTGAATCTGCTGCGATGTGGAAGGGAGCAGAACTTGTCCATCCGGCACTTCGTCTTCCTTTCGACAATGATTCGGGAAATTTCCTGTTTTTTCTCCGACAAGTTACATTTTACTGAAAATTCATGATTCATCCAGTATTTTTTTGAGAATGTTTTCTGTGGCAAGGAATAAAGAAAGACGCACTCCCGAAATTCGGAGTGCGTCCTTTTTCGGTTTATTGAACTCTGCGCTCCTGCACCTGACGGATGATGGCGGTGAGGGTTTTGCGGGGGAGAAAACGGCCGACGGTGACCAGCAGGCGGTTGCGGAAGCCGGGGATGATGACGGTCTTGCCGGCGAGGAATCCCTTGTAACCGATGCGGGCCACTTCTTCGGCGGTCATGGCGCCGCTTTGGAACAGTTTGGACTGCTCGAGACCGGCGCGTTCCGTGAAGCGGGTGGCGGTCGGTCCGGGACAGAAGGCGGTGACGGTGACGCCGGTTCCCTTCAGTTCGTTGGCCAGTGCCTCACTGAAGGAAAGCACGTATGCCTTGGTGGCATAGTAGACGGCCATCAAGGGGCCGGGTTGAAAGGCAGCCACGGAAGCGACGTTCATGATCCGGCCGTGCCCCCGCTGAAGCATGCCGGGCAGGAGGCGATGCGTGAGGTCGGTGAGAGAGCGGATGTTCAGATCGATCATGTTCAGCTGATGGTCCGGATCCAGCTTGGCAAATTCGCCGTACAGGCCGAATCCGGCGTTGTTGATCAGCATGTCGACGGTGATCCCCGATTCTTCCAGGGTATGTACGAGGGCGGCCGGGGCGAGGGGCTTGCTGAGATCGTAATCATGCACGTGAATGCGGACACCATGAGCGTCGGACAGTTCATCGGCGAGCCGGTTCAGCTTCTCGCGGTTTCTGGCGACAAGGACCAGATGATGGCCGCTTTCGGCGAACAGCTTGGCCAACTCTTTGCCGATGCCTTCGGAGGCACCGGTGATGAGAACCGTTTGATTCAATGAAAGCTCTCCTCCCTTGTCTGGTTTCAGTTCATCCTATGTTTGTGGGGAAAGGAACAGACGGACAAGGTTGAGTCAGGAATCGGAAGAGCCGGAGACGCCAAAATTTCTATTCCTGCGACTCCGGCTGCTTTCGGATGGTGAACAACGGTTCGAAGACCGATTCATGACTGAAACGCATTCCACACCAAGGCCAGTCCCACCAGCAGGGAAGCGAGGTAAATCAGGCCCAGGAGGACGATCCGTTTCACCCGGTCGCGGACATACCGTTGGTTCCACTTGGGATTTTGCGCCCGACCCACCCACAGGGAGTATCCGAGTGAGGCGAGGAAGATGACGAGAAAAACGATGAGCCACATGTTGCATTCTCCTGATTCAGTGATGTTGGTGTCTCGTCATCATTGTAGCCCGAATTTGAATGTCGTACCATTGGTTCCGGATGCTTTTCGCTTTGAACTTGGTTGCATGTCCCGGAGCAAAACAAGTAAGATGAACAATGACAGCTTGAAGCGGAAGGGGACAGGACATCATGTTTGTGGCGATTCTCAGGTACAAGTTGCCGTTTGAAGAAGTGCAAAAGCATGTGAAGGCGCACCGGGATTATCTGGACGGACAATACCGCGAAAAACGGTTGATCGTATCGGGTCCGATGACTTCGAAAACCGGCGGGGTCATGGTGTTCCGGGTTCAGACGAGGGAGGAAGTGGACCGGATCATCGAGGGAGATCCGTATTATCTGAACGGAGTGGCGGAGTACGAAGTGATCGAGTTTGACCCGGTGAAACACGATCCGGTGTTCCGGGAACACTTTCTGTGAGAAGGAACCGGACCGGGTTTGTCTGGATGACGTGAAGATGCACGGGAGTCGGCGCTGATCCTGCAGGGGATGTGGGCATGGATCGGACGCCGGCGGTGTGTGGACGAGTCTCATCGGCCCGGTTCGGGCCCTTTTTGTTTGGCGGAAGTTCGGAAGGAGGAGGCGGAATGAGCAGAAGGTCAACGGCTTGGATCATCGGCTTGGTCATTTTGGCGGTGCTTCTTGCCAAATTGTTGCGCATCGGGATTCAGGTGCTGCTGGTGTTGATCGGTCTGTTGGTGTTGTTGATTCTGATCCGCAGAATGAATGCCCGCTGACGGTTGGGTTCAAGGTCATTGCACTCGGGATCCGCTTGTCGGGAACGATTCAAGCGGAAACCGTCCGTTTGTGTCCGATTTATGCCTGAATATGGGCGGTTTTTGCAACTTCTTTTCCAAGTGGATGAAATTCGTTCGATTTTGTCGAATGATTGGAGTGAATGAACCTTGAGGCGAAAGGATCGATTGTCGTGGAGATGAAACAAGGCACACAAGCAACCGTCGAGGCCGGCCATCCTTTTCCCTCCGACCCGGGCAAACACTCCCGGTGGATCGGTTTCGCCGTTGTGTTTTTCGTATTCGTGATGTCGGTCGGGCTGGCCGCGGTTTATCATATTTCCAGGATGGATGCCACGTTGCTGAATAAATGGACGGAATCTTCCGGGATCCGGATGGAAAACGAACTGGACCGGGAAGCCGTTGCTTTTTTGGAGCGTCGCAAGCTGCTGGAACCGGGAGAACGGCTGATCACCTATTACGACCGGTGGTCGAACCGGAGTCGTGTCAGCATCTTGACGGACCGGCGTCTGATCTGGTGGGTGGAAGACCGGATGCTCGAACTTCCCCTTTCGTCGGTCACGGAGGTCAAGCGGTACAAACGGGAGAACCGGGACGGAGAGATTGACGTGTTCGTGCTGGTGGCGCGTGACGGGCGGCGCATGAAGGTGGAGATGGAGGAAGGGCACGGGGCGGATGTGTTTGAGCGGGAACTGAATGATGCGATCCATGCAAAAGAAAGCGGCCACTGACCAAGGCAGTCAGTGGCCGCTTTTTGTCACGCGAGATATGCTTCTTTGACGGCTTCGTTGCCCAGGAGGGCGTCTGCGTTGTCTTCCATCACGATGTTTCCGGTTTGGATGATGTAGCCGCGATGGGCGATTTGCAGAGCCTGGAACGCGTTTTGCTCGACCAAAAGAATGGTCATGCCTTCTTTGTTCAGCTCCTGGATGATTTCAAAAATCTGCTCGACAATGACCGGAGCCAGACCCATCGAAGGTTCGTCCAGCAGCAGGATTTTGGGCTGCATCATCAGTCCCCGTCCGATGGCCAGCATTTGCTGTTCACCACCGCTCATCGTTCCGCCTTTCTGGTGGAGGCGTTCCTTGACGCGGGGGAAGTAGCTGAACACCCGTTCCATCCGGCGCTCGATCTCTTTCTTGTCTTTCACCATGAATGCACCCATCTCCAGGTTTTCTTTCACGGTGAGACGCGGAAAGATCCGCCGGCCTTCCGGGACGTGCGCAACGCCGAGCGTGGCGATTTCGTGGGGAGGCAGCTTGGAAATGTCCTTGCCGTCAAACAGGATGTTCCCCGTCGTTTTCACCTGGCCGCAGATCGATTTGAGCGTGGTAGACTTGCCGGCACCGTTGGAGCCGATGAGCGTGACGATTTCCCCTTGTTCCACCCGGACGGAGATGTCGGCGAGAGCCCGGATCTGGCCGTAGTATGCGCTAACTTGTTTCAGTTCCAAGAGACTCATCGAGTCTGCAACTCCTTTCACTGGCTCGTCAGGATACGGCGTCCTTTCCGAGATATGCTTCGATCACGCGCGGGTTGTTCCGGATGTCTTCCGGACCGCCGGAAGCGATCTTTTGACCGTAGTCCAGAACCATGATGTCCTCGGAGATTTCCATGACCAATTTCATGTCGTGTTCGATCAGGATGATGGTCATGCCGTAATCGTCACGGATGCGGGAGATCAGTTCGGTCAGTTCCTTCGTTTCCCGCGGGTTCATCCCGGCCGCCGGCTCGTCCAGCAACAGGATTTGCGGCCGGGTGGCCAGGGCGCGGGCGATTTCCAGACGACGCTGGGCCCCGTACGGCAGGTTTTTGGCTTTCTGGTTGAGGTGTTCTTCCAGTCCGACGTACTTCAGCAGGCGATACGCTTCTTTGGAAGCGTGATTTTCTTCCTTTCTGACCCAGGGAAGATTGGCCAGGATGCTGAAGAAGTCAGCCTTCAGCTTGATGTGCATGCCGACCATCACGTTTTCCATAACGGTCATTTCTTTGAACAGACGGATGTTCTGGAACGTGCGGGCAATCCCGAGGGCGGTCACCTCATTGGGCTTTTTTCCCACGATCGAACTGTCGTTCAGGAGAATGTCACCGCCATCCGGTTCGTAAATGCCCGTGATCATGTTGAAGAATGTGGTTTTTCCTGCACCGTTCGGGCCGATCACCGAGGTGATGGAGTGTTTTTTCACTTCAAAATCCACTTTGTTCACGGCGGTCAGACCGCCGAACGTCTTGGTGAGACCGACTGTCTTGAGAATAGCCACAGGGAATTCCTCCTTTTGCCGAAATCTCAGGCAGAAGTCGGCCGCCCGGCTTGTGCGGCGTCTTCCGGTTCTTTGAGTTTGGCGGGATCAACGGAACGGTTTTTGGCCGGGATCAGTCCCTGCGGACGATATACCGCGATCAGCACCAGAACGATGCCGAAGAGCATTTTCTGCATTTTGGCCGGAGAGAGTGCGTCCGGAACGGCGAACATCGTGTTCAGCCAGCCGGTGAGCTCCGTCAGAATCTGCAGGTTCAGAATCGTGATGATCGAAGCTCCCAGGATGACGCCCGGCACGCTTCCCATGCCGCCCAAAATCACCATGACCAAGATGGTGATCGACTCCAGCAGCGTGAAGCTGGTCGGGTCGACGAATTGTTGCTTGGCGGCGAAGACGACGCCCATCAGTCCGGAGAAGGAAGCACCGATCGCGAACGCCCACAGTTTGGTGCGAACCAACGGAATTCCCATCGCCTGTGCGGCGATCTCATCTTCGCGCACCGCTTTCCAGGAACGGCCCAGCCGGGAGTGTTCCACGCGGCGGACGCCGAAAATCACCAGTCCCAGGATGGCCAGCACGATGAAATAGATTTGGTGCGAATAGGTGAATTGGTAGCCGAACAGTTCGGCCGGCTGGATGGAGGACAGCCCCATCGCGCCGTTGGTGATGTTGACCGGCTTGTCCAGGTTGTTGAAGACAATCCGGATGATTTCCCCGAAGCCGAGGGTCACGATGGCCAGATAGTCTCCTTTCACGCGCAGAACGGGAATGCCGAGCAGCACTCCGAACACGGCGGCGAAGAATCCGCCGATCAGGATGAACAGCCAGAACCATTCACCGGACAGCGGGAAGGTGTCGGAAGAGAACAGATTCTGGGCATGCGGTGAAGCAAAGATGGCGTACGTGTAAGCACCGATAGCGAAAAACGCCACGAACCCGAGGTCGAGCAACCCCGCGAAACCGACGACGATGTTCAGTCCGAGAGCCATGGCGATGTAAATGCCGGTTTGGACGGCCACTTCCATGTAAGCCTGTTGCGACGGACTTCCCGATGTGGCCAGAGGAATGACGACCACCAGGAGACCGAGAGCGATCAGCCATTTCACCCGATCGGAGAACGATGTGTAGTACAGGAGCAGGAGCGAAGCCAATAGCAGCAGGAACGATGTGACCGATTTTTCCATGAAGTACACACCGGCTCCCGAGGTGATGACGAGCAAGGCCAAAATCCCGATCTGGAACATTTTGTTGGACGAGTATGACTTGAGCTTATCCATTCCGTATCACCTACACTTTCTCCTTGACCGCTTGTCCGAACAGGCCTTCGGGTTTGAACAGGAGCACCAGAATGAGGATCATGAATGCAAAAACGTCCTTGTATTCCGCGCCGAGTGCCCCGCCGGTCAGCACTTTCAGGTTGGAAGCCGCAAACACTTCCAGCATGCCGATGACCAGGCCCCCGAACATCGCGCCGCGGATGTTTCCGATTCCTCCGAGCACGGCGGCGGTGAAGGCCTTCAGTCCGAGAATGAATCCGATGAACGGATCGATCGTGGAGTATTGTTGGGCATACAGCACACCGGTGGCTCCGCCGATCGAGGATCCGATGAAGAACGTGAGCGCGATCACTTTGTTCACGTTGATTGACATCAGTTGGGCGGTTTCGCGATCCTGTGCCACGGCGCGCATGGCAATGCCCCATTTGGTCTTGTTGACGAACAGATCGAGTCCGATCATGATCAGAATGGCCACGCCGATCACGATCAGGGAGTTGGCTTTGAAGCCGACATCATGAAACCCTCCCCAGAGGGACGAGAACGGAATCGTGATTTTTTCCACGTACAGGCTGGGACCGGTCACGATGTAGTTTCCGGTTTTGAGCTCGGCGATGAAGCGCACGATGTCCTGCAGCAGGAACGAGATCCCGATGGCGGAGATGAGCGGGATCAGTTTCGGGGCCGTCCGCAGAGGCCGGTAAGCCAGTCTTTCGATTCCGACTCCGAGGAGTCCGGTCAAAAGAGAAGAGATCAGAATGACGATCAACAACGAGAGCCACAGCGGCATCGCTCCCAGCAGTCCGGCGGTTTGGAAAGAAAGCAGTGCCGCCGTCCCGATGAACGCGCCGACCATGAAAATTTCCCCGTGTGCGAAGTTGATCAATTCAAGAATTCCGTAAACCATGGTATATCCCAATGCCACGACCGCATAGACCGCACCCAGGATCAGGCCGTCGATCAGGACTTGTGGCAGGGTGGACAAGACTTCCTGCATGTCGTTTCCCTCCCGGTTGGATGAAAAATGCAATGGCGATGTGTATCATGAGTTGGTGCATGGATTCAAGAAGAAGGAAAGAGGTGGCAGAGTGTGAGTCCGTCACCTCTTTTCCCCGTCAAGATCGGATCAGTTTTTGCTCTTTTCGCCCACCAACGTACCGGGATAGGCTTGATTGTCGAATTTGAAGATGAACACTTTGGCGTATTTGTTGTCGCCTTTTTCGTCAAAGGCCACTTTGGTTGCGACGCCTTCATAGTCCTGGATGGCGCGAACGGCGTTCATCACTTGCTCGCGGGTCGGCTTTTTGTTGCCGTTTTGTTTGATGGCATCTTCCAGACCTTTCAGCAGGACGCCCATGGCATCATAACCGTAGAAGGAGAAAGATTCCGGTTTTTTGCCGAATTTCTTCTCGTAAGCGTCGGCCCATTCTTTCCCTTTCGGGGATTTGGACACGTCAGCCGCGACGGAGGTGTAGAAGGTGTTTTTGATCGAGTCGCCGGCGATCTGAACGATGGTGGAGGAGTCAAGACCGTCGCCACCCATGATCGGAATGTTCAGACCTTTTTCGCGGGCTTGCTTGACCAGGATCCCACCTTCCGCGTACAGACCACCGAAGTAGACCAGGTCGGGTTTCTTGGCGGCCACTTGGTTCAGCACTCCGTTGAAGTCCTTCTCACCGATGGTGATGCCTTCATATCCGACGATGTTGGCACCCATCTTTTCGGCGGCCGACTTGAAGTTATCGGCAAGACCTTGGCCGTATGCGGTTTTGTCCTGGATGACGAAGATGTTTTTCGCTTTCAGGTCGTTGAGGGCATATGCCGCGGCTGCCGGCCCCTGGAAGTCGTCGCGTGCGCAGATCCGGTTGACCGACTTCATGCCGCGCTCCGTGATCTCAATCGCGGTATTGGCCGGAGAGACCATGGCCAGTTTGAACTTCTCGTAGACGACCGAGGACGGAATGGCCACGCCGGAGTTCAGGTGACCGACAACGCCCAGGACGGATTGGTCAGCGCCGATTTGTTGGGCGTTGGCCACGCCTTTTTTCGGGTCGCCTTGGTCATCCATCGGCAACAGTTCGATGTTGAAGCCCATTTGTTTGAATTTTTCCTTATTTTCTTCCAAAGCCATTTGTGCTCCGAGTTTGATCGCCTCACCGAGTGTCGCGCTGTTGCCGGACAACGGGGATTGCGTGGCGATCTTGATCGTTTCCTCTTTTGCGGTTTGACCGCCGCCTCCGCATCCGATGGCTGTTGCTGAAAGGAGAGCGATGACGGAGAACATGGACAAGACTTTCTTCATGTGTGTACCCCCTTGAGACGCAATCGTTGGAAACTTGCAAATATATTTTACACTTTGCCTAGAAAAAATCCTCTATTATTTTAGTATAGAGTAAAAATAACATTATTACAACAATTCAAAATAAATATATCCATCGCCTCCTTTCAATTGCTTTTTCAGCAAAAAGTTTAGCTCGGCGAAATAAGCCGGGTCCTCCGACCTGCGAAATTTGCGGTTCCTGTTTTTTCATTCTTGCAAAAAAGTGGATGCAAGAAGCTGAGGAACAACGCCGGTCGGCATCAAATTCGGGAAAAGAAATATTATTTTTCATATTGTTACAGTTAATATAACAGGAGTTGAAAGAAGATTCTAATAGAAAATTTTCCCTTTATACGAATTCTTCTTTCTTATCATGTCTTTTTTCGTGTTAAACTGGTATTGAATTCGTAACTTTGCTTGTTACGCAACAGTATCAAACGGGAGGGAGCCACATGAATTCTTCACATACGCGCGGCGAATTGCCTGAGAAAGGGATTTACACCGATTTTTTGAACCGGATGACTTACGGAGAATATCTGGGGCTTGACTCTCTGTTGTCCAGCCAACATCCATTGTCCGGCCATCATGACGAAATGTTGTTCATTATCATACATCAGACTTCCGAGCTGTGGATGAAATTGATCATTCACGAGTTGAAGGCGGCGATGGATTGCATCCACCGTGGCGAATTGTCGATGTCGTTCAAAATGCTGGCCAGGGTGTCCCGGATCCAGGAACAGATCATCCGATCCTGGGACGTGTTGTCCACGTTGACACCGGCGGAATACATGGAGTTCCGCGACAAGTTGGGACAAGCTTCCGGATTCCAATCGTGGCAGTACCGGATGATCGAGTTTTATCTCGGCAACAAGAGTCATCACATCATGGAGATTTACAAGAAGGATCCGGAACTGCTCGAAAAAATCAGGGAAGCGTTGGAGTCCCCCAGCCTGTATGACATCTCCATCCAGCAGCTGGCGAAAGCGGGTCTTCCGGTCGATCCGGGCGTGTTGGACCGTGATTGGACCCAGCCCTATCAGCCGCATCCGTCCGTGGAGGAAGCCTGGATGACCGTTTACAAAAACGTGGACAAGTATTGGGACTTGTACCAGTTGGCCGAAAAATTGATCGATCTGGAGGACTGGCTCCAGCAATGGCGGTTCCGTCATCTCAAAACCGTCGAGCGGGTCATCGGATTCAAACGGGGAACGGGCGGATCTTCCGGGGTTCCGTATTTGAAGGGCGTGCTGGATCAACGGTTTTTCCCGGAGCTTTGGGATCTGCGCACCCGGCTTTGAGAAGAGTGGAAGAATCTTCGGGCCCCGCGGCTTGAAAGCGATTTCAAGGCAAGAGGGAACATTTGCTCCGAAGCGCGTCGGTGCGAATATGCGCCGGCGCGCGATGAGACAGGATCATCGTGTTTTCCATGAGTGTATCCCGAAGCAACCCCGAAGTATGCGTCCGGGATGGAGAGGAATGGAGGGAACAAAATGAGATCAGAGGAAAAGGCGCGTTTGCTGGACGAACGGGATCCGCTCGCTTCATTCAAAAGCGAATTTTATCTCAAAGAAGGGGTCATCTATCTGGACGGCAATTCCCTGGGACTTCTTTCCCGCAGAGCGGAACGGTCCGTGCTGAAGTTGCTGGAGTCATGGAAAGAACTCGGCATCGACGGTTGGACCGAGGGAGAGCATCCCTGGTTTTGGTTGTCGGAACGCCTGGGCGCGAAAATGGCTCCCTTGGTCGGAGCCCTTGAGCATGAAGTGGTGGTGACCGGTTCCACCACCGTGAACTTGCACCAGCTGGTATCCACGTTTTACAAGCCGGAGGGCAGGAAAACCAAAATCCTTGCTGACGAGTTGAATTTTCCGTCCGACATCTACGCTCTCAAAAGCCAGTTGGAACTTCGGGGGCTTGATCCCGAAGAACATTTGATCCGGGTGAAGAGCCGGGACGGTCGCTGTTTGGATGAAGGGGACATCATCGCGCACATGACCGACGAGGTGGCGCTGATGCTTCTTCCGACGGTGTTGTACCGGAGCGGGCAGATCCTGGACGTGGAAAGACTCACCCGGGAGGCCCGGGCCCGCGGCATTGTGGCCGGCTGGGATGCCTGCCATTCGGCCGGAGCCGTCCCGCATCGGTTCCATGATTGGGACGTGGATTTCGCCTTCTGGTGCACGTACAAATACCTGAACAGCGGTCCGGGAGGGGTGGCGGCGCTGTTTGTTCACGAACGCCACCACGGAAAATCGCCGGGACTGGCCGGGTGGTTCGGATCGGACAAGCAGAAACAATTCGACATGAGCCATGATTTCACGCCGGCCAAGGAAGCGGGAGCCTGGCAGATCGGCACCCCGCATGTTCTGTCGACGGCTTCGCTCATCGGCTCCCTGGAAATCTTTCATGAAGCGGGCATCGACCGGATCCGGGAGAAATCCCTTCAGTTGACGGACTGGATGATGGAACTCGTGGAAACCGAGCTTGCGGGATACGGGTTTGACATCGGCACCCCGACGGAGGAAAATCGCAGGGGCGGACACGTGGCGCTGGAACATCCGGAAGCCGCCCGCATCTGCAAAGCACTGAAGGCGGACGGGGTGATTCCCGATTTCCGGGCCCCCAACGTGATCCGATTGGCTCCCGTCGCCCTTTACACCTCGTTCGGCGACGTTCTGGAAGCGATTCGCCGTCTGAAGGCCATCATGGATGAGAAGAAATATGAGCAATATGAAAACGAGAGGGGGGTGGTGGCCTGATGGCATGGATCGACATTACCCGGCCGTTGCATGCCGGCATGCCCGTCTGGCCGGGGGATACCCCGTTTTCGTTCGAGCTTTCCTGGACCAAAGAGCAAAGCGGGTCGGTCAACGTCGGGCGGTGGGTGATGAGCTCGCATACCGGCACGCATGTGGATGCGCCGTTTCACTTTGACGAGGCCGGAAAGAAAATGCACGAGGTGGATCTGTCCCTGTATGCCGGTCCGGCGCTGGTTGTCCGTCTGCCGGAGCGCGGCAGCATCGGAGCTTCGGATCTGGAGGGGAAAGTGCCGGACGGAACCGAACGGCTTCTGATCCGCACCGATTCCTGGAAGGATCCTTCCGTCTTTCCGGAAACGTTCACCTTCATTCGGCCGGATGCCGCTCCGTTTCTGGCGAAAAAAGGGGTTCGTCTTTTGGGGTTGGATGTGCCGTCCGTCGATCCGGTGGACAGCAAAAGCCTGGATGCCCATCACAGCCTGCACCGGTTTGGCATCCATTTGCTGGAGTCGACGGATCTGTCCCGGGTGGAGGAAGGAGAATATGAATTGTTCGCTTTCCCGCTCCGTGTGGAAGGCGGGGACGGCAGCCCGGTCCGGGCGGTGCTCAGAAAGAAATGAAGACAAAGCCTTGATCCCGGTCTCATGTGAGACCGGGATCTTTCGTTTGAGAAGAAGCGGAATGTCAGAATGAATCGTTCATCAGGGTGATCTTTCCGATCATTTGTCCCGATTCCAGTCTCCGATGGGCATCCGCCACCTGTGACACCTTGAAGTCCGTCGGGTCCAGGAGAGGCTTCAATTTTTGTTCCTCGACCAGTTTGGCCGCTTCGCGCAAAATGGCGCCGTGCCGTTCCAGACCTTCTCCCGTGAGAACGGGGAGGATCATGAACACCACGTGAAGAGTGAGTCCTTTGCTGTGCATCGGGGTGAGGTCATGCGTGGATCGGGTGGCGATGCCGACGACGGTTCCGCCGATTTTGACCGCCTCAAAGGACCGGTCGATGTTGGCTCCGCCGACGGTGTCAAACACCACGTCAAACCCTTTCCCGCCGGTGCATTCCTTGACATACTCGGTCACTTGTTTCTCGCGGTACGGGATGATTTCGTCCGCGCCGAGCTTCTTGGCCCATTCCGCTTTCTCCGGAGTGGAAACGGTGGTGAACACCCGGGCGCCCGCCGCTTTGGCCAGCTGTACGGCCACGTGACCGACGCCTCCGGTTCCTCCGTGCACCAATACGCTTTGTCCGGGCCGGATGCGCGCCCGTTCATACAGTGCTTCCCAGGCGGTGATCGTGACGAGCGGCAGTGCGGCCGCTTCCCGCCAGGAAAGGTTTTTCGGCTTCAAGGCCACGAGAGAGGCCGGGGCCAACAGATAATCGGCCAGCGCTCCGCCGCGGGTGTTTTTGAAGCCGCCGGCACACGCAAAAACATGGTCGCCTTCTTTGAACTCTTTCACTCCTTCTCCGACCGCTTCAATCACGCCGGCCACATCCCCGTGAAGAACGGCCGGGAGATCGGGGGCCAGGGCGGGGACCATTCCGCTGCGGATTTTCTGGTCGATCGGGTTTACGCTGGTGGCCGCCACGCGGATCAACACATGGCCGGGCAGGACTTCCGGTTTCGGCAGTTCGGCGGGCTCGAACACGTCCGGACCGCCGAACCGCCGGATCACTTGCGCGCGCATCAAGGTCATGCAATGTCCCTCCCTGTATGACAAGATTCCTTCATTCATTATCGTACCTGTTTCAAGCCGTTTCCGGAAAGACGGAAAGCGGGACAAACCGCGAGGAGGGGGCCTTCCGGCCTTCTGACAAAAAAGCCTCGCCGAAGATTCGGGGAGGCACATGAAAGACAAGGAACCGGTTTTTTGTGTCACTGACAATATTGGGCCTGTTTGCCGATGACCCGGTACGGGCAATCCGCCTGTTCGGCGAGATAGAGGACCGCTTCCCGGTTGCGGGAGGTTTCACGGGCGATCACTTCATCCGGCGGGTAGAATCCGGGATTGGAGCTGCGCGGATACATTTCGAACGTGTATGCGAAGATTTTGTGCGTGCCGTATGCCCAGTCGGCCATGTCCCCGTCGGTGATGTAGAGATCGCTGGCCTGCATCGGAGTGTAACCGTTGGTTTGGGCCATGGCTTGTCCCATCGTTCTGAACACGTTGTAATCATCCGCGGTCATGTCGGACGGAACGTCGGTGTAGGTGTAACCGTACGGCCAGAGAATCAGCTCGCTGTAAGTATGGAACGAGATGGCCGCTTTGATTTGCTGTTTGCCGCCGACGACGCGGCTGTTGATGAAGTCGCGCAGGCGGGCCGTTTCCGGTGCGGAGAACGGAGCGGATCCGCGATAGGTTTCGCTTGACGGGCTACCGCTGGAACCGCCGCAGCAGCCCCACTTGTAACCGTAGTTGCGGTTCAGGTCGGTTCCCACATAGCTGGAGCCGGAATTGGGCTGCCGGTTTTTGCGCCAGTACCGGTAGCTTCCCGTCGCGATGTCGTACTCGCCGCCGTCAGGGTTCAGGTTGAACACGATGAAGATTTCACGGTTGTTGACGATGTTGGTGATGCGGGAATCGGTTCCGTAATTGTTCACGAACAACTCGAGGAGATACAGGGCCATCTCCACGGTCAGATGCTCACGGGCATGATGCAGGGAGACGTAGAGAACTTCGGGTTCATTCTCGTCAATGTTGACGTTGTCGGAGATTTTCACTGCCCAGAGATCCCGGTTTTCGTAAGATTTCCCGATGCTGAACTTCGACACGATGTTCGGTTTGGAGGCAACGATCGTGTTGATTTTGTTGACCATTTCGTTGTAGTTGTGGTAACCGGAATCATACGACGGGAAATCTTGCGCACCCAGCACCGGTTCGGGATTGAATCCGCTTTTCCGGAGTTGGCGAACTTCCGAGAGCGTGGCCGTCACATAGACGGCATCGGGTTCGATTCCGTCGATCGCGGCTCCGGTCCGGGTGATGGCGGTCCGATGTTCCTTGGTGGTGACACCTCGGATTTTGTAGAAGCCGACTTCACGCAATTCCGTCTTCGGCTTGGACGGAGCGTCTGCCGCTTTCCCGAACACAACCCCCGGAATGAGGGTGAACACCAGGACCGCGACCAGCCCCAGGCTGAACAATCGTTTGAACATGGAACCGTGGCTCTCCTTCCTTCTGAGATGGATGTGGGCCCCTTCGGTCAGGGGAGGCGCCGGCGATGATGTTTTTGAAGGAGATCGAAATAATCGGTTGTCGAAAGGCGCTCGGGAAACTATTTCGACAAATTCGTCAGAAATTCCTTTGGATTCAACATAAATTTTATGAATTAAATTAATCTTAACAATATTTTCCGCATAAGGGATTTGGTTTCAACATGGTCCGGATCCATGATTCAAGGCAGGCATTCCCCGTTTTCCGTGTGACGGTCTTCCGGAAAACTTCAGGAAACGCCTGCCTTGGTCTTCTGCTCACTACTGTTGTCGGTACTCAAAACAGGTTCCACCTCTATTCGTTTGGATTTTCAGAGCTGCAAAATCACTTGGGCGAAGCTCAGGTAGATGATCAGCCCGGTTCCGTCCACCAAGGTGGTGATCATCGGTCCGGAGACGACTGCCGGGTCGATGTTCAGACGGTGCAGAACCAACGGCAATACCGCGGAGACCAGTGAGGCCCACAGGACGATGAACAGAGCCGACAGGGCCACGACGGTTCCGATCGACGCATCCACGCCCATCGTCGCCGCCCGAACATACCCGATCACGCCGAGCGAAACGCCCAAAAGCAAGCCGGTGACCGCTTCCTTGCGAATCACTTTCAGCAGGTCGGTGAATTTGACTTCACCCACGCCCAGTGCCCGCACCAATGTGGTGACGATCTGGGATCCCGTGTTCCCGCCGGTGCCGATCAGGAGCGGGATGAAGAAGGACAGGGCCACCACCCGGTCGAGAACTCCCTGGTAGCTCTCGAGCACGTTGGCCGTGTAAGCGCCGCCCACGAACAGGACCATCAGCCAGACGATCCGTTTTTTGAACAGCTCCCAGATCGAAGTTTTGAAATACGGTTCATCGAGCGGCTGGCTTCCACCGAGCTTGTGAATGTCTTCCGTGGCTTCGTCCTGGATGACTTCCACCACGTCGTCGTATGTGATGATCCCGACCAGTCGCTGACGATGATCCACCACCGGCAAGGCCACGAAGCTGTAACGTGAAAGAACTTTGGCCACTTCTTCCTGCTCCATTTCCGCCGGAACGGAAATGACATCGGTCGTGGCGATGTCCGAGAGACGGGTTTGCGGGTGGGCGAGGATCACTTCTTTCAACGACACCACGCCGACCAGTTCTCCGCGCGAGCCGGTGACGTAGATGTAGGAAATGATCTCGGCTTCATGCCCCACCTTGCGGATGTGACGGAGGGTCTGCTCACCCGACCAATGGGCTCTGGCGGAAATGTAGTCCACCGTCATCAGACTGCCGGCCGTATACTCCGGATATTCCATCAATTTGTTGATTTTTGCCCGGTAATCATCGGGCAGGAGCCGGAGCATCTGTTCCGCCTGCAGGGGATGAACGGCCAGGAGCATGTCGACCACCGTGTCGCTCGACATTTGCTTGAGGAGCGGAGAAGCCATCGAATCATCCAGATGGCGCAGGATGCGGTATTGGTGTTCCGGCTCGAGGTATTCGAGGGTTTCGGCCGCATCCGGGATCGGCAACCGCTGGATGAGTTCCAGTTGGTCGGACGTCTCCATTTCCAGCAGGATTTCCGACAGGTCGCGGGGTTGCAGCTGTTCCAGGAGTTCCAGCAACCGGGCTCCCTTCGCGGGTGACTGCAACACCGAAACGATCTCTTGGCGGGCAAGTGCTTGGTTCATGCGTTTCCCCCCTTTTTCGTTTCATAAAAAAAACCCGCACTCAAAAGAGGGGGCATGCACAAACGGGCTCCTGCCTGCAAACGGACATGAGCCTGCGTGCCTATCTCCCTCATTTGAGCTTTGGCACTGAACGGCATAGGTCCAAAGACCAGCTACATTAGAAAAGACCTTCCTTCCGATCTTTCCTGCTGACCCATTGGCGTCTCTCGACATTTTTGGGCAGTAGCGTGTCTCCGTTCAGGAACCTCACCTAACAGAGATAAGCGACAAACGGATATTCGCTTGTGACGTAGCAAGTATATCGCTGAACATATCCGGTGTCAATCCAATTTTATGTCACGAAGCGGATGAAGGTGAACACGGAAACAAATACTGGAGATTTGCTGGAAACATCTTGAATTTTTATAGAAAATTCTGTACAATTAGACTAACACCTTTGGTTGGGTGAAGCCGGATCCCGCCCGGGGACACCGTTCGGGGACGCCGACGGAGAAAAGACGGACCGGATGGTCCGGGGAGGAATTCCGTGAAAAGGCGAACCATCCACGAACGGAAAAACGGACGCGGGACCCGGGAAACCGGCTGTGCCGAAATACGGCCCGTCTGCATGAAATGGCAGAAAGACCCGGTTGCCTGATGCGGGCGCCGGTTCCGTGCACCCCCGGCATCCGCAAGGTGCCTGTGTCAGTCGGATTCCGGAAGACCACTACCGGAGAAAGTGGGGATGCCGTGATGAATGCGGATGAACGGAAGGAGCTCGAACGGGCGATCCATGAAATCACGGAGATCGCCAAAGGATTCGGACTCGATTTTTTCGAGATGCGATATGAAATTTGTCCGGCGGATATCATATACACGTTCGGTGCGTACGGAATGCCCACGCGTTTTTCTCACTGGAGCTTCGGCAAGGCATTTCACAAAATGAAGCTTCAGTATGATCTCAACCTGAGCAAGATTTACGAGCTGGTGATCAATTCGGATCCGTGTTACGCCTTTTTGCTGAAAGGGAACAGCCTCACGCAAAACAAACTGATCGTGGCCCACGTGTTGGCGCACTCCGATTTTTTCAAGAACAACGTCCGATTCTCCAACACGCCCCGAGACATGGTGGAAACCATGGCGGCGAGCGCGGAAAGGATCCGTGGATACGAGCTCAAGTACGGCAAGGAGACCGTGGAAACCTTTCTGGATCATGTCCTGGCCATTCAGGAACACGTGAACCCCAGCCTGATCGACGCCGTCAACAGGCAGCGAAGAATCAAAGACCGGAAGCCTGCCGGGAAACCGGTGAAAACCTCTCCGTACGATGATCTGTGGAAACTGGATGGGGAAAGGTCGGCACCGCCCGCGCCTCGTCCCGTCAAGCGCCGGTTTCCCGAAACCCCCGAAAAAGATTTGCTTTTGTTCATCATGGAAAACAGCCGCGTTCTGGAAGAGTGGCAGCAAGACATCATCACCATCGTACGCAACGAGATGTTGTACTTCTGGCCGCAACTCGAAACAAAGATCATGAATGAAGGATGGGCCAGCTATTGGCACATCAGGATCATGCGCGAGCTGGACTTGAACGAAGCGGAGACGATCGAGTACGCCAGGTTGAACGCGTCGGTGCTTCAACCGTCATCCACATCGATCAACCCGTATTATCTGGGTTTGAAGATTTTTGAGGATATTGAACGACGCTATGATCATCCGACGGAACAGGAGCAGAAAGAATTGGGGAGGAAGCCGGGGCAGGGGCGGAAAAAGATTTTTGAGGTTCGCGAGCTGGAATCGGACATTTCATTCCTCAGGAATTATCTGACCAAGGAACTGGTCGAGGACCTGGATCTCTACGTGTTCCAGAAAAAAGGCAACGAATGGACGATCACGGACAAAGACTGGACCGTTGTCCGGGATCAGCTGGTGGCCGGCCGGATCAACGGCGGACACCCGGTGATTCTCGTGCAGGACGGGGATTACCTGCAAAACGGGGAATTGTACCTCATTCACCGTTATGAGGGGATCGAGCTGGACATCAAATACTTGGAGAAGACGCTTCCGCACGTATACGCGCTGTGGGGAAGGTCGGTTCACCTGGAAACCGTGATCGAGGATCGTCCGGTCGTTTTCTGCTACAACGGGACGAAATGCACGCGGCGGTTTGTCTGAAGATGAACCCCGAAAAAACAAATGGACTCCGGGGACGGGAGCGTCTCCGGAGTTTTTTTGTCAGACTTCCCCTTCTTCGGAATGATTCGCCGGTGCGGAGTGAGCCTCCGCCTGATCGGAGGGATCCGCGGATGATGCGTCCTGAACTTCGGATCGTTCCGGGTCATCTTCCAAAGGTGCCGGGGTTTCGGGGGCAAGGTCTTCAGCGACGAACGGCTCCGTGGCCCCGTCCGTACCCGACGAAATGGTGGCGGTAAGGGCTTCTTTGGTCTCGTTCTCCGGGGCTGCCTGAACCGGTTGGAAGAGCCAGGGGAGAGTGAAATCGGGAGACAACGGAGATGCGATCCAGAACACGTGCCCGACAAGGGGGACGTTGGTTTGATCGGTGCGATGAATGTGCAGGGTGAACTGCTCTTTCTCCAGGTGGAACAGGCTGGCGTGACAGAAAGGCTGATCCGTCATGGCCACCACGATGTAGGGGAACGGAACGGGTTCGCTGAGCGGGATTTTCAGCAGGGTTTCGGCATGTTCCTCGTCCAGACGGAATTCGCAGACGCCGGCACAGGTGGCAAAGCGTGCTCCGAATGCGGGAGGGGACTCCCCGACGAGTTGGTGCAGATCAAAGCTCAGTTTTTCCGGACC
This sequence comes from Staphylospora marina, assembly GCF_003856495.1. Classification (GTDB taxonomy): domain Bacteria; phylum Bacillota; class Bacilli; order Thermoactinomycetales; family Thermoactinomycetaceae; genus Staphylospora; species Staphylospora marina. The sequence goes on from NZ_CP034118.1 coordinate 748,648, forward strand.
GATGGATCCGTCGGCGATATGTTCCGTCCGGACGGCGCCGGGGGCCAGTTTTTCCGCAGTGACGCATTCATCCGTCAAATGGAACTCCCGGATGACACCGTCTTGCAGATGGACTCCGCCGATTTGTCCCGGAGCGATGTGAGGCGACAAGACGACCCGGTCCCCGATGTGCAGGGAATGGATGGTGCCCGGCCCGATTTTGTCTCGGGTGACGGCTCCGTTTTGCAAGTGGTGCTCCCCGATTTCTCCCTCGCGGATTTTGCTTCCCGTCACGGATTCATCGGCGAGATGGTCGTTTTTCACACATCCCTCGGAGAGATGAATCGATTGGACGGATTCCCTGGCCAGTTTTCCGGCGGTGACGGATTGGTCGGTGAGATGGTGCGTTTCAATCTGTCCGTGGGCGATCTTGTCGGATGTGATCGACGTTTCGGCCAGGTGTTCGGTGCGGACGGACTCGGGAGCCAGTTTTTCCGCAGTGACACATCCGTCCGTCAAATGGAACTCCCGAATGACACCGTCTTGCAGATGGACTCCGCCGATTTGTCCCGGAGCGATGTGGGGGGACAGAACGACCCGGTCCCCGATGTGCCTGGATTCGATGGTGCCCGGTTCGATCTTGTCACCGGTGACGGCACCGTTTTGCAAATGGTGCCCGGCGATTTCATTCTCACGGATTTTGCTTCCCGTCACGGCTTCGTCGGCGAGATGATCGGTATGGATGCAATCGGCAGAAAGATGCAGCGATCGGACGGATTCGGGAGCCAATTTTTCCGTGGTGACGCATTCATCCGTCAAATGAAAATCCCGGATGATCCCGTCCTCCAGATGAACGCCGCTGATTTGTCCCGGAGCGATATGCGTGGCAAGTACGGCCTGCTCTCCGATATGCCGGGATTCAATGGCGTCCGGTTCGATCTTGTCGCGGGTGACCGCTCCGTTTTGCAAATGATGTTCTCCGATTTCGCCGCTGCGAATATGGCTTCCCTTCACGGATCCTTCGGCCAGATGGACGGATCTTACGCTCCCGGTCGAAAGATGTTCGGCGTGCACGGATTCCGCGGCCAGTTTTTCGGCGGTGACCGATTGATCGACGAGATGATGGGTGCTGATCGCTTGTTCCGAGATATGACGCTTTTCAATGCATTCGCGTTGAATGTGACGGCCGCTGACGGATTCCGAGGCGAGTTTGTCACCGGTGACGGCCCCGTTTCGGAGATGTTGGGCTTCGACTTGCTCATAACCGATATGTTTGCCCGCGATGATCCGGTCGCCCAAGTGATTGGTTTGGATGCTTCCGGGTTCAATTTTGGAAGAGGTGACGGAACATTCGCCCAATTTCGCGGAAGTGATGGCATAATCGATGATCTTGTCGGTCGAGATCGATTCCGGAGAAATTTTGGACGTGGTGATGGAGTGATCCAGCAGTTTTGAACCGGTGATCGAGTGGTTGGCGATGTGTTGCTCCGAGATGGCTCCGGGGCGGATATGCTCGCCGCCCACCAGATTTTCGGTCAAGTGTTCTTCAAGGATGATGCGCGATGTCAGATGTTTGGAATGAATGCTCCGTTCTTGGATCATGTCCGGACGGATGCTGTCGGGCATGAGATGCCGGTGGGACACGCACTGGTCTGCCAAATGCCCTTCCCTGACGGCACCGGGAGCGAGATGTCGGGAATGGACGGCCTCGTGGTCGAGGTGTTCCGGGCCGATCGACCGTTCCGCAAGATTGTCGCGGGTGATGGAACCTTTTCCGAGGTGTTGGGAAGAAATGGACAGTTCTCCCAAGTGATGGGTTTTGATGGCGCCCGGGGCGATTTTGTCGGCCGTCACCGCTTCGTCGGCGAGTTTGTCATGGGTGACCGCATGCTGCTGGATTTTGGTTTCCGATACGGCATCATCGGCCAGTTTGGAGGTATTGACGGCATCATTCACCAAATGATGGGTTTGAATGGTGGCGCTTTTCAGTTTTTGTCCGCTGATCACCTGGTCTGCCAAATGTTCGGCCTGGATTTGTCCCAAACCCAGGTGGTGTCCCAGAATGGACCTTTCTTTCAGTTTGGTGCCTTCGATGCTGTGGTCGACCAGCTTGCTTCCCGGGATTCCGTTGTCGCGGAAATGCCGGCCTTCGATGGTTTCGCGACGGATTTTCTCGCCGCTGATCGCGTCGTCGTCCAGATGGTGTTCCTTGATCGATTTGGGAGCGATTTTCGGCGGAGTGACGGATTCGGGGGCGAGAAGGATTTCGGTGATGGAAGCGGGTTCGATGTGGTGGGTCCGGATCGTTCCGGTTTTGATTTTGGCTCCGTCCACGGCTTGATCCGCGATTTTTTCCGTGGTGACCGACAGATCGGTCAGATCATCCGTGTAAATGCGTTTCTTCCTTTCTTCGACCTTTTTGCGCGGAGGTTCCGCCGGCTTTTCAACCGGCCGATCTTCAGACGGCTGAACCTCAGGTGTCAAAGGGGAAGGCGGATGGAGAGAAATGTCCCTGCTTCGTTCCGATTGCTCCAGATCCTGCCGGATCAGTTCGTTCAGATAGACTTCGTCGTTGAAGGGTCGGCTTCGTGGCTTTCTTTTTGGAGGCTGAGGCTTTTTGTTACGCATGTGGGGTCATCCTTTCCTTGAAGGATTGGCATCTGTACCCTTTATATTCAATGTCAGCCCAAGGAGTGCAAAAGGCCGGGGCTTCGGTGGCGGAAGGTGGATCCCGTCTCCGGCGGAAAACCCCAAGCCCTTTCCGTTCAAGAAAGAGCTCGGGGTCGGGCGCTCATCTCTTGATTTCATCCGGGTGGTAATTTCCCCAGCCGAGCCACAACGTCGGTTTGCCCGTCGGTCCCTTGAACAGGTTGAATGCTTTGAGCCCGCAGGAAAAGCAGAGTTTCAGGCTGGGGATGTTGTCGCAGGCCACACGGGTGTAGATTTTGTCCAGATGGTTCATCGCTTCCCGGAGCAAGGCTTCTCCCACTCCTTGGTTTCGTTTGGAGGGGTGTACGGCGATGAATGATTCATCAATGCCGAAACGACCGAATGCGATCACGCCGACCAGCCGGTTTTTTTCCAGAGCGGCCGCAATCCAGGTTCCCTCCGGGACATTCTCCGGCGTGAGCCGGCTCAGCCATCGGAGAGCGCGATGGGTGATCCGGCCGTCTCCGTGGAGCTTCATGAACCGGACGATGACGTGACGCACTTTCGGCAACTCGCCGGGAGAGATCCGCCGGATGGTGATCATTCTGATCCCTCCCGTTGTCGTTCGGCTTTGCTCAGATACATCGAGTACTCGATCAGACGGCGGAGGGATTTTTCCCGGATCTCCGGCTCGTCAAATTTCATCGGTTTGGCGTTTGCTTCGAAAAACCACAGGGTTCCGTTATTTTCCACGCCCATGTCAATGGACATTTCTCCGAGAGGGGACGGTTGCTTTTCTTCGATGAACCGGGCAATCGAAAGTCCCAGATTCCGCGCGGAGTCCAAGGTCTCGTCAGCCCGGTCGCCGAATACCTCTTGAAACACGACGTGCGTGCTTTCGATCCGTCCTCCCATCGGCACGTGCGTGGAGATGGAGGTTTCACCCGCCACCCGAATGCCGACGCCGGTGACTCCCCACTCGCCGTTCAAGTCTTTTTGCAACAGCATCCGGACGTCGAAGGGACGGTTCCGGAATCGGGCGAGAGGAATGCCCTGTTGGACGATGTAGGGGCGTTGTTGGGCAAGTTTTCGGATTTGCGGCCACAAGCCGGCCAGATCCGGTTTGATCATCCGGTTTTTTTCCCGGGCTCCTTGGTGGATCAGTTCCACTCCGTCTCTGCCGAGAGTGATTCTCATCATCCCGATGCCCGCTTTGCCTTCGACCGGTTTGAGATAGATCACCCGATGAGAGGAGGCCATCCGTTTCAGGGTATCGAAACCGTCCAATCGAAAAGTGTTCGGCAGATGAGCACTGAGCCGGGGGGAGGTTCGCAGCTGATTGTAGAGGGTCCACTTGTCGAAGAAGCCGGGATTGAACAGATGGACTCCCGGTTTTTCACGGATGATGCGGAAGGCTTCCTGCACTTCCCGGGATCGTTCGGACCGGCGGTTGGGAACCCGGTTGTAAACCACGTCGGGAAACGGCATTTTGACGGGGATCCAACGGGGGTTCCGTCTCCGGTGATCAAGTTGATAGCCAAAGACCGTGTCCGAATCCGGACGGATCCCTCCCGGCGTGAGAACAAACACGGTCACTCCCATTTTTCTCCCCGTGCGAATGATGTCGACGAAGTTTCGGTGATTTCCGTGAAAGGGAGCGCCGCCGTCCGCGGCGAGGATGGCGATCACGGGTCTGTTTGCGGTGTCTCCGGATGGTCTGCTCCCCGTCGTCCGGCTGCCGGCCCGTTCGGCTTTTGACATGCCGGGTTGAGCCGGGGTTGCGGATTTCAAACGATCCGCGGGGATGACCGGGAACATTCCGGGGAATCCAAAGGTTCGCCGGTGACGGTGGAGGGCGGACAACAACAGGATGTTTTGTTCATGGATCATCATGCCTTCATCGGGTTTGTTCACCGGAGTCCCTCCTTCATATGAATTCCGCCAGTTTCAGGCTGTAATCGGTGATGTATTTTGCGGATTTTCTTCCCGCATCTTTGTAACTCGGGTGCTGAAAGATATGGCGTCCGGGTTTTGAATTGACTTCAAACAGCCAGACTCTTCCGCTGTGGTCGACCCCCATGTCCATTCCGAGTTCTCCCAGCGGGCCGTTGACCTGTTCTTCCAGCGCGCGGGCGATGAGGATGGCCGCGTTTCTGATGGAGGCTTCCACGCTGCGGGCGTTTTCCCGGAATGTTTTGGCGAGCAGTTCATCGGTGGGAAGGATGGATCCTCCGGTGCGAACATGCGTGGTGACACATCCGGATCCGGCGGCTTTTGAGGCGATCGCCACCACCTTCCATTCTCCCGATCCGTCTTTGTGCATGTGCACGCGAAAGTCCACCGGTCGGTTCTCATGCCGGATGAGCCGGATGCCCTGTTGAACGAGATACTTTTTGAAGCGGCTCGACTGGGGGCTTCCGAAATAATGACTGATCAGTTTTTCCAATGAACGAAAGCGGTGCAACACGTTTTTGGTTCCCTGGTGGAACCGGCAATAGTATCCTTCCTTGGGATGGTGCGTGATCCTGAAAATGCCCATGCCCAGACTTCCCGTGTTGGGTTTCAGATACACCATCGAATGGCGCTCCAGCATCTTGTGCAGGGTGCCGATCGACGGGGAAAGAACCGTTTCCGGTATGAACTCGCGGGTGATTTCGTGATTGCTGAGGAGTTGGTGAATCGACCACTTGTTGAAAAATCCCTGGTTGAAAATCTTGCAATGATAGGACTCGCGCAGCCGGCTCAGGCATGACTGGACGTGGCTGAGAGACTCCGCCTTCCGGTTGGGGACGCGTTCGTAGACCACATCCGGAAACGGTGAGACGATCGGTTGCCAGCCGTTTTTGTGGTGTAGATAGTACCAACCGGAAATCGTCCGGTTTTGCCAATCGACCATGTCCGGAGTGAACACGTAGGTAATCGGTTTTTCCTCTTCCCCGCCTTGGATGAATCCCTTGAACAGGAAGGTTCGGACTCCGAACGGGGTCACCGGGTTTCCCGTGAATCCCGTGGTCAAAATGCCGATGATCGGCCCGAGTTTCAGGGTTTTTCCGCGGAATGCGACCCGGACCTGACCGGTATAGGGAATGAGCAGTTGCCGGGCCATGGAGGGGTGGAAGAAGATGCGATACCCTTTGATCTTCCCGCGGACCACGCGGGTGATCAGGGATTTGTTGCCCAATTCCACCCGGATGGACTGACCGTTGGCGCATCCCCACAAATCCGCGAGGGACCGGCTGATCACGATGGCTGTCGACGGTGTTTGCGGATGAATCTGAATATGGCTGATGATCGAATTCATAGGGATCCTCCTGACGATGCGAGTAAGGCACCGGCATAAAGAATGGGGAGCCTTACCGCCCTTTTCCGGATGTCCAGTTCACCGGTGCGAATAAAAACCGTCCGGCCCGGTTTGGAATTGACCTCCAGGATCCAGACGTTCCCTTTCTTGTCGATGCCCACGTCAAGGCCCAGTTCGAGAAGCGGGCCGTGGTTTTTCTCGATGTGTGAAGGGACGGTCCGGCTGAGAAACCGGATGTTTTTCCGGATGGTGTTTGCAAGAGATTCGTCATAGTTCCCGGCCAGAAACTCTTCAAATTTGACGGCCTGACCGCCGCCGTGGAGATTGGAGGTGATGGTCCGGGGATTTCCGATCCGGACGGCCATGCCCGTGGTCTCCCATGCAAATTGCTCGTTCTTCTGAACGAGGATTCGAACGTCGAACGGTCTGCCGTCCGCCGTGGTCAGATCGAGAAAAGGTTGAATCACATATCGGGTGTTGCCGATGAAATCCCGGATCCATCGCAGGAAATCGTCCAATCTGAAAAACCACGTTTCAAATGAGTGATTGGCTTTTGATCTTCCCCGGACCCACCACTTGTCGCCCGTTCGGTTGATGGCCACCACGCCGCGTCCGTGACTTCCTCCGTTGGGCTTGATCAAGACGCTTCCGAATTTGTCCAACCGTTCCAAAACGTCTTTGGGGGTCTGGTACCGGGCGGTTGGCGGAAGAAAGGGCTTGATTTCGGGATGGGTTGACAGAATTTCATGTGTTTGCATCTTGCCGCCGAGCGCCCTGCCGAGCAAACGGATGCCCGGATCATCCGCCACTTTCTGCACAAACGGTTTGTACCTGAGATAATGAGCGGAATCCAGATAATAGATCCGGTCATACACCAGCTTGGGGAGCGGTTCGGTTCCCCGAATCCATCTCCGGTCCGGCAGGACGCTCCAGCCGGGAACGGTTCGGCTTTTCCAGTCGATGAATTTCGGATCGAACACGATGACGCGAATGCCCAGCCTCCGGCCCTCTTCGGAGAGTTGCATGAAGTACGGGGCTTCGGTGAATGGTGAATGTTTTCCCTTCAATTCCTCGCTGATCATGATTCCCAGGGTCTCGATCCCTGTGCGCCTCATGTCGGTCTCCTCCTTTGCGCTTTCGTCGGTCGTTTCGGAGACCGGGGAGGGGAATGATTTCGCGTCACCATTCCGCAAAGAAAAAGAACGTATTCCAGCAACCTCCGGACGGACGGGCGGGTGGAGAGCGACGGATTCAGGACCGTGTCATCGGTTTTGGAGGGTTTGGAGTTGATCTCGATCAACCAGACGTTTCCGTGAATGTCCACGGCGAGGTCGATGCCGAGTTCCGCGTAATGGCCGCCGGCGATTCGCTCGAAGGTGGTGGCGATGTCGACGGCGATCCGTCTGATTTCGTTCAGCGCAGGTTTGCGGGCCGCTCCCAACAGCGGCAGGACTTCGGAGGCTTTGCGAATGGTGGCTCCCCTTGCCAGATTGGACACGATGTCGCTGTCATTGGCAATCCGGGCGACGGCGGACGTGATCTTCCATTCTCCCTTGCCGTCCTTTTGCACCAGGACGCGGAAATCCACTTGCCGATTGTCGTATTTGGCCAGTTGGAGTCCTTGCTGAAGGAGATAATCCTGTTTCCCCACCCGCCGCCGGAGAATGTGGACCATCTCCGTGAGCGTTTTTGTTTCCCGAGTGATGATTCCGCTTTGCGAAGCCGATTGGCAGATCCACTTGCCGGATCCTCGGCTGACCCGGCAGATTCCGCTGCCGAGAGAACCGTTGTTCGGTTTCAGGTACAAAATCGGGTGTCTGAGGAGCATTTCTTTGACGGATTTCGGGTGAAACCGGCAGGTCTCCGGGAGCATCCGCCGAATCTGCTCATCCTTGACGAGAATGTCGTACACTTCGATTTTGTTGAGGAATTGTTCATTGAAAACGGGGATGTGATAAATCCTTTTCATTCGGCTGAGCATGGTTTGCACGGACTCCTGCTGCTCCACTTTCCGGGAGGTGAGACGGTTGTAAACGACGTCGGGGAGCGGCAATCGGACGGAGATCCACCGATCCTTGTTCCGGATCCAACCTTGCACCGATTTCCGTTCGAGATCGAGGCTGTCCGGAGAGAACACAAAGACCTGCAAACCTGCACCATGTCCCGCGAAGATGCATTCCTCCATGAATTTGGTCATGGCGCCGAACGGGAGCTCCTCGGTGGCATCCGGCTGGGGATTGATGAGGATGCCCAGCAAAGGACCGATTCGCAAGCGGAACGTCCGGGGATCAAAGCGGGCATGGATCTTCGGAACGGAATGCATGTTCAGCTTCGCGGCCAGCGTCGAACTCACGCGGATCAGATTGCCGCCCGATCGGGATGCGGCGATCCTGGCAACGGAGGAAGCCGCTCCGAACGTGATCAGGAAGGGGTTGGAGCGGATATTGAGAATGCTTGCCAAGGACCGGCTCATGATCAGCTGGGTACCTTCCGGGAAGACATGGTCAGGCAGGATTTGGATCTGAACTCTCGCTTGCCCCATGGGAATCCCCTTCCGCTTGAAATGCTAATGTATGCTATGTAGGCAAGTATTCGGGGGTGAAAAAAACAGGCTTGGCAGGTTTCCGGAGGCAAGCGCTTTCGAAAGCATCCTGCGGGGATGAAAATGATGGTATGATAAGTGGCAGGGGGGACAGATGTGCCGGATGGGGAAACGGGTGAAAAGCCTGTCCGGGAGGTTTTGATGCGGCCGGCTTGCAGGCCGGCTCGGCATGACGCATCTTCCCCGGGAAAGAAGGAAAAGGAGGTCTCCGTATGCGCATTACATATCATGGCCATTCATGCTTCGAATGGGTTCACGGATCCCACCGGATCTTGATCGATCCCTTCCTTTCCGGCAATCCGTCGGCCAAAGTCAAGCCGGAAGAGATCGACGCGAACTGGATCCTGCTCACCCACGGACACGGTGACCATCTGGGAGACACGGTGTCCATTGCGCTCCGGACCGGGGCCACGGTGATCGCTCCGCACGAGCTGGCCGTGTGGCTGCAAGGCAAAGGAGTCAACGTTCATGGCATGGGAGTCGGCGGCGGGTTCCGGTTTGAGTTCGGTCATGTGAAAATGACCCCCGCTCTCCACGGAGGGGCCATCGAGGCGGACGGACAGGTGTTGTATGGCGGCAGCCCGGCCGGATATCTCGTCACCGTGGACGGCAAAAGAATCTATCACGCCGGTGACACCGCCCTGTTTTCCGACATGAAACTGATTTCCCGGGGAGAACCCGTTGACTTGGCCCTGCTTCCCATCGGTGACAATTACACGATGGGCCCGGAAGACGCATTGATCGCCGCCGAGTGGTTGAACGCCCGTCACGTCGTGCCGATGCACTACGGAACGTTCCCGGTGATCGAACAGGATCCCCATGCGTTCGTGAGCCGACTGGAGCAAAAGGGAATTGGCGGAACGGTGATGAAACCCGGGGATACGCTGGAGCTGTGATCCCAAAATCGGAAAAATTTGCACGGATATGTAAATGTAAATTTGCTGTAACCGGTCTGTAATCTGTGTCCGTTAAGATAGAACCAGGATGAAAACCCCCTTTGGTAGAGACGGCCCCGGAAACCGTCTCTTTTTTTTTTGCTTTTTTTGTTTGCATGAACGGACAGGCATCCGCGTAAAAATGGATTGAAACCCGGAAATCGGGGGGGAATTCTGTTGAACCGACACAGATTTTGGGCAGCGAGCGGACTTGCCATGCTCACGTTCGGATTGGCCCACTTGCCGCTTGAGTGGGCATGGGATCCGGACAGCGTGTATGCCTTTTCCTGGCTGGGCACGGTCGGACTTGCCACCACGGCCCATGTGCGGGAGATGATCCGGTTTCGCCGGTTGGAACTCGTGAGGCAGGAACGGGAGCGAAGAGCCCGTTGGCTGGAAAACGAGCGCATGTTCCGGAGACGGAGGAGGTCGCGCGGAATCCGGGCGGTTTGACTGTGCAACGCGCATTTCAACAACTGTTCATCCCCGCAAGACAAGGAGCTGCTTGAATGCTCCCTTTTTTGTTTCTTCTGTTTCCCTGTCCGGGTATAATAATATGTAACAGATGTTCAGAAAGAAGGGAATGGGTTTGCCCACCAAGCACGAACAAATTCTTCAATATATCGAGTCTCTCGAAGTGGGACACAAGATCTCCGTGAGGCAGATTGCCAGGGAGCTGGGCGTCAGCGATGGAACCGCTTACAGGGCGATCAAGGAAGCCGAAGCGCAGGGACTTGTGAACACCATTGAACGGGTGGGTACGGTCCGGATTGAAAAAAAGGAACGCTCCGACATTGAGCGTCTCACCTTTGCCGAAGTGGTCAACATCGTGGACGGGACGGTGCTGGGAGGAAAAGCGGGCCTGCACAAAACGCTGAGCCGGTTTGTGATCGGTGCGATGAAGCTGGAGGCCATGATGCGATACGTGGAACCGGGAAACCTGTTGATCGTGGGGAACCGGGACAATGTCCACCGCATTTCCCTCGAGCGGGGAGCGGCCGTGTTGATCACCGGCGGTTTTGACACGACCGATGCCGTGAAAAGCTTGGCGGACAAGCTGGAGCTTCCGGTGATTTCCAGCAGTTATGACACGTTTACGGTCGCTTCTTTGATCAATCGTGCGATCTACGATCGACTGATCAAAAAAGAAATCCTCTTGGTGGAAGACGTGCTGTCCAAGGATCATCGCCCCGTGTATCTCAGGGTGGAAGAGACCATCGCCCGCTTCCATGAGTTGGTTCGTCTGACCGGTCACAGCCGCTATCCGGTGGTGGAAGGGGACAACCGCGTGGTGGGAATGGTGACGGCCAAGGATGTCATGGGGTATGGTCCCGATGACCGGATCGAAAAGGCGATGACCCGCAACCCCATCGTGGTCACCCCGAAGACGGCAGTGGCTTCCGTTGCCCACGAAATGGTTTGGGAAGGGATCGAACTCTTGCCGGTGGTGGGAGAAGGAAGAAAATTGCTGGGGGTCATCAGCCGTCAGGACGTGATCAAGTCCTTGCAATACATGCAGAAGCAGCCCCAAATCGGTGAAACGATTCAGGAATTGTCTTTCCGGGGGTTTGAGGAATTGGAGCGCGACGGGCTGCCGGTGTTCAGGGGAAGAATCACCCCGCAGATGACCGATTATCTGGGAGCGCTCAGCCCCGGCGTCTGTACTTCGCTCATGACCGAAACCGCCGTTCGATTGCTCAGACGACAACGGCGGGGAGATCTGGTGGTTCAGAATCTGACGCTCTATTCCCTGAAGCCCGTTCAGATTGAGAGTGTGGTCGAAATCAGTCCACGCCTTCTGGATCTTGGCCGGAAACAAGCCAAGATCGACGTGGAGATGTCCGTCGACGGTCAGATGGTGGCGAAAGCATTGCTCACCGCCCATACCATCGAACGGTGACCGAAATGAGAATGCCGGTGCGTGTGCACCGGCTTTTTTCATCCGTTCGTCAGTCCGCGTTTTCTTCCGGTCGGGAAGGCCGTGGGCGGTAAAGACGCAGCCGTTTCCATCCGTAATACAGGTTGATCGCGCCCAGCGCGAGAATGAGCAGGATCAGCGTGATGCGGAGCGGGGAAGTGCCCGGAAGGAAGAATTGCAGGAACCCGATGGACAGAAACATCAGACCCATGTACAGGTTCATGCGGGCCCGGTGCAATCCGCGGGGAGCTCCTTCGCTTCTGCGGGAAAGGATGCTGTGGTAAAACGTGCCGAAGATCGCCACGCAGATCAAGCTGACGAGAATGATTCCGATCATTTCCATGTCTGTTCCCTCCAACTTGTCCTCCTTCACTCATGATGGCCGATTCGCTCTCTCGTTGCAAGGCGAAACCGTCACGATTTTCCCCGGCATCCATTCACGGGCATCCATTCACGCGTTCCCGTTTGTTATCCCGTTTCCTTGTCGCTGACTTCTTCCACGTCCACCCACAGTTTCATCGTTCCGCGATGAAATGACAGCCATCGGAGATGAACCGCCAGTTTGACCGGTCGTTCATGGCCCAGCTCGATCCGGCTTTTTTCCAGAGTCATCTCCACCAGTTCCGGGTTGTTGCTGATCCACTCCATCGATTTGTCCAAAAACGGGCTGAGCCGTTGTTCCAGTTCCGCTTTGGCCGCATCCGAAATGGCGGGTTGATCGCTTCTCACTTCCACGTCGATGTTGCGGATCCGTTCGTCGTCGTCTTCGTTTCCGCGTTGCCCGAGCTTGGCGATTTGCTCCTGAAGCTTCAGGATTTCCTTTTGTTTTTGGTTGTTGGAATAGTACATCACGTTCCGTTCGCTCAAATAGGAATCCACCCTGTGCGCGTACAGAAGCAGAAAGCATCCTCCGCCCAGCATGAATCCGACCAGAAACATGACCCATGATCTCGCGTTGCGTCGGAAGCCTTCCAGAAAGTCACGCTTCAACGGTCATCCCTGCCCCTGCACGAGCCAGCGAATGAGCAGGGTTCCGGTGTGGGCGCCGAGAAAGGCGCTCAGAATGAACAGCACCTGCTGGAACGCCTGCATGATCTGCCCGCCCAGGATATTGACTTCAAAGCTTTTGATGGCGTCGAACGTTCCGCCGATGGCCGCCACCATGGCCCAGATTTTCAGTTGTTGGGCCAGTTGCACCATCTTGAACATGGGATAATCCCCAGAGACAAACGCACCGATTCCTCCGAGAATCGATCCGCCCGTCACCACCCCGAGCGCGATCAGAAAATCGAGCAGAAGCGTGGGCCAAAAAGAATCCTGCATGGTGGCGCCTCCTCTTTCTCGTATCTCATGGCATGTCTATGAGCGACGGACGGCGAATATACGGGAACACGGAATGACCGGACCACTTCCGGTATAATGGGAATCAGAAATCCTGCCCGATGAAGCAGAAAGGACGTCGAAAAGATGATGCACCCGGCAGACTTTGTTCATCTGCACGTGCATACGGAATACAGTTTGCTGGACGGAGCGGCGCGGATCGGGGACCTGGTCGCCCGGGCCGCACGAATGGGCATGAGGGCGCTGGCCGTCACCGATCACGGCGCCATGCACGGAGTGGTTCCGTTTTACAAGGAATGCCTTCGCCACGGGATTCGTCCCGTCATCGGCTGCGAAGTGTATCTGGCGGAAGGAGACCGAAGGGAAAAACCGCCGCTGAGGGAAAGCCGGATCTATCACCTGTTGTTGCTGGCCGCCACCGACGAAGGGTACCGCAATCTGATGAAACTGACTTCGGAAGCCCACTTGACGGGATTTCATTACAAGCCGCGCATCGACAAAGAGCTGCTCAGGCGTTATTCGCGCGGGCTGGTGGCCACCAGTTCGTGTCTGGCGGGGGAAATTCCGCAGGCGATCCTGGCCGGCCGGATGGATGATGCGCGCCGGTTGGTCGGTGAATATGTGGAGATTTTCGGGAAAGACTCGTTCTTTTTTGAGTTGCAGGATCACGGATTGCCCGAGCAAATGCGGGTCAATCGCCAATTGATCGAATGGTCCCGGGAATTCGACATCCCGTTGATCGCCACCAACGACGTGCACTATGTGGACCGGGAAGATCACGGAATCCACGACTGCCTGCTGTGCATCGGAACGGGAAGAAAACTGGACGACCCGGATCGCATGCGTTTTCACGGCGACGGATATTATCTGAAAAGCACCGGGGAAATGGAGCGAGTGTTTGCCCATGTGCCGGATGCGCTTCGGAACACGGTGGAGTTGGCCGAGCGTTGCCGGGTGGAAATCCCGCTCGGCGGCCGGCTTCTCCCCCGGTTTCCTCTTCCGGAAGGGACGAACGCCCGCGACTTTCTGCGGGAGTTGTGTCGACGCGGGGCGGAAAAGAGGTACGGGAAACCGGTTCCGGAAGAAATCTTCAAACGTCTTGAGTATGAACTGTCCGTGATTGACCGGATGGACTTCAACGACTATTTTCTGGTGGTTTGGGATTTTGTCCGGTTCGCCCGGAAGCAGGGGATTGCCGTCGGACCGGGACGGGGATCGGCGGCGGGCAGTCTCGTCTCCTATGTTCTCGGAATCACGGACGTGGATCCGATCCGCTACGGCCTCCTGTTCGAACGCTTTCTCAATCCGGAACGGGTGAGCATGCCCGACATCGACATCGACTTCAACTACGAGCGGCGGGATGAAGTGATCCGGTACGTTTCGGAGAAATACGGTCCCGATCGCGTCGCGCAAATCGTCACGTTCGGGACGATGGCTCCCCGGGCCGCGGTGCGCGATGTGGGAAGAGTGATGGGCATTCCGTACGGCGAAGTGGACCGGGTGGCCAAGCTGATTCCCGGCTCGCCCGGCATGACGCTTGAAAAGGCGTTCCGTGCCGAGCCCCGCCTCCGGGAGCTTTCGGACAAGCCCGGACTGGACAAATTGTTCGAGGCGGTCGAAAAAGTGGAAGGCATGCCCAGGCATGCATCGACGCATGCGGCGGGAGTGGTCATTTCCGGCGTGCCGCTGACCGATCATGTGCCGTTGATGGAAGGAAGCGGCGGCATTCCGCTCACCCAATATCCGATGGAAGTGCTGGAGGAAATCGGACTTCTGAAGGCCGACTTTCTCGGTTTGCGCAATCTGACGGTGATTGAACGGGCCGTCCGCCTGATCCGGGAGCACCGCGGGATTCACATTGACATTTCCAAGATCGACCACGATGATCCCGAAACGTTCGCCTTGTTGTCGGCGGGAGACACCACCGGCGTGTTCCAGATGGAATCCGCGGGAATGAGACGGGTGCTCCGCGAATTGAAGCCCTCTTGTTTCGAAGACGTGATCGCGGTGTTGGCCCTGTACCGTCCGGGACCCATGGAGCAGATTCCCCGCTTCGTTAGGGCCAAGCACGGCCAGGAGCGCGTGACGTATCCCCATCCGGATCTGGAGGACATTTTGAAAAACACCTACGGCATCATCGTCTATCAGGAGCAGATCATGAGAATCGCCTCCAAGATGGCCGGCTTTTCCCTGGGGGAAGCGGATCTTCTCAGGAGGGCCGTTTCCAAGAAGGACAAGCAGCTTCTCGACCGTCAGAGAACCGCCTTTGTGGAGGGATGCCTCAGGTCCGGATATGACGAGGAAACGGGAAACCGGATTTACGACCTGATCGTCCGGTTCGCCGATTACGGATTCAACCGAAGCCATTCGGCCGCTTACGCCGTTCTGGCCTGGCAGACGGCGTGGCTCAAGGCACATTGGCCGCTGGAATTCATGGCCGCTCTCTTGTCCACGGTGGTGGGCAACCAGGGGAAAATGGCCGAATATGCGGAAGAAGCGAGGCGCATGGGGATTCGCGTGTTGCCTCCGGACATCAACCGGAGCGGATTCTCTTTCACCGTGGAAGAAGGTGCCATTCGTTTCGGACTGAACGCCGTCAAAAACGTCGGAACCCAGGCGGTGCGGGCCATTCTCAAGGCGAGAGAGGAAGACGGTCCGTTCACCCATCTGATGGATGTGTGCCGACGGGTGGATCACCGGATTTGCAATCGCCGCGTCTTGGAAGCGCTCATCTTGTGCGGAGCGATGGATCCGCTGCCCGGGGAGAGAAACCGTTTGCTCTCGATTCTGGATGAAGTGTTGGAACTCACGGCCGGAGGAGGGGGACGAAAGGCTCAGGAACAAATCAGCCTGTTTGCCGGTGAAGACGATGATGAGCTGTTCTTCGGGCTGCTGGAAGAGTCCACTGTCACTCCGCTCGGCGAGACGGAGCGGATGGAAGCCGAACGGGATCATCTGGGGATGTATCTGACCGGCCATCCGTTGGACCGGTATGACTCGAAAATCAGCCGGTGGGCCACCCACCGGATCATCGATCTTCACGGGGCCTCCGACAGGGAGCGGACGGTGGTGGCCGGTCTGATCGTTTCCGTCAAGCGCATCCGCACCCGGCAAAGCGAACCCATGGCGTTTCTCACGCTCGAAGACCGGACGGGACAGGCGGAGGTGGTGGTTTTTCCGAAGACGCTTTCCTCTGCCGTTCATCTTGTGGACACGGGAAAACCGGTCCTGGTTCGGGGGACCGTCCAAACCGGTGACGAAGGAGCGAAAATCATTGCCGACCGGTTGGAGGATCTCGCCCGACTCCCGGAACATTCTCCGGATGCCGCAAAGGAAAAGGCGGTGATCCGAATTTCCGCTGACAGGGAAGAACCCGGGCGACTCGCAAAACTCAAGAACCTCCTGTCCGACAGCGGCGGAGAGCTCCCCGTCTGGCTGTACTATGAGCGGACCGGCAAGGTTCTGGCACTTCCACCGGAACGATACGGAGCGCGAGAGGACGATGCTTTTCGGATGAAGGTGGAGCGGCTCATGGGAACAGGCAGCTTCCGCCTGAAAAGATAGCCCCGTCATCGACCGGGGCGGCGCCCGACGTCCGGGCGGACCCGGGCGAAAGGGACACAAGGCTGCGCTTGACAACCTCCTTTGCGGCGGTCATCAAGGCCATCGCAAAGGAGGTTTTTCAAGCGCAAGGGGTTGTCGGTGACGGGTTGATGGCGGAATGGAGCGAGGAAACGTCAACGCACGGGGCGGCATGAGGATGTTCGACATGTTTCGGTGTTCATCGGCATATACTGATTTCATACCCGGGCGTCTCCAACGCTTTACAGAAGGTGAGATCATGTACTACCAACACTCTCTCAATCTGCTTCGTGAAAGAGGTGTCGAACCGGAAGAGATCGCCCGCATCGTTTATGAGCTTCAGATCCCCTACAATCCGGATTTGAGCTTGGAAGAATGCTTGGAGAACGTACATGCCGTCCTCAAGAAACGGGAAGTCCAACATGCCGTCATCACCGGGATTTCCATCGACATGCTGGCGGAGCGGAAACTGCTCCCGCAGCCGTTTCAGACGATCATGGAAGTGGATGAGCCGCTGTACGGGGTGGATGAGGTGCTGGCTCTCAGCATCACCAATGTGTACGGCTCGATCGGGTTGACCAGTTTCGGTTATCTGGACAAAAGCAAATTGGGGATCATGCGGAAACTGAACAATCACGACAAGGCCATCCACGTGTTTCTGGACGATATCGTGGCCGGCATCGCCGCCGCGGCATCCGCCCGGATTGCCCATCAGCATCCGGATGTCGAGCGATTTTCCGGTGACAGAAAAACCGCCGTTCGCGACGAAGGGCCGTAAGCGGAAGAAACGATCGGACAAAGCCATTTCGTGCAGGCCATCCGTGAACGGTACGGGACTTTCAAAAGCGGAACATGACCGGCCTCTTGCCGGATCGGGATTTGCAAGCTTTCTGCCGAAATCGGCAGGCTTTTTTTGTGTTTCCGGCAAAATGATGAAAGAAATACAGATAAAGGGGGAAGATGGCGGGTGCGGCCGTAACCGGGATTTCCGTTTGTTCGTCGGACACAGGTTTGACTTTCGCGTCATCTGAGACAAAAGACGAGGAAGAACAGGGGAGGAGAAAAGATGACCCGGATTCTGAAAACATGCATGGCTTCCACGGTGGTGGTGTTCATGGGGACACTGACGGCCTGTATCGGCGGGGACGCCGGCACGTATGCCGGTACGGGGGTGATGTGGGATGCCGAGTATCGTTATCAAATCCAGGGTGAGCGAGGCCAGGAAACGGTGATCCTCCATTTCAAGGGGGAACACCGGGACGCGGTGGGACCCGTGAAATTCCGGTTGAAACAGGACAACGAAGTGGTGGGAGAGGAGCAAATCCACCTGAATGAAAACGGAAAAGGCGAATACACGTTTTATTCGGACATTCCGGAGGAACCGCAAGGGGCTCTCAAACTGGAAGTGGAATGGAACAAAAAGAAGGAAACGGTTCCTCTGAAACCCGCGGGACATTCCTGAGTGATGCTTCCATGTGAAGATCGAGTGCCCGGGCTTTTTCTGAAAATCCGACTGCTTGGTTGCCGTTCTCCCGTTTCCTTCCGCCCCCCGGACTTCGGGGGATGCGGGGAAACGGAGACCGGCGGGCAAGTTTGCCGAATGGTCATCATCTGATATAATATTACCATTGGTGGTCTGACCACCGATGACAAAGGGGCGAATCCATTTGTCTCAATGGAGAGAGGAAGCACTGAAGCTTCACCGTTCGAAACGGGGAAAACTGACGGTGGAACCGAAAGTACCGGTCAAAGGCGAACGGGACCTGAGTCTGGCCTATTCTCCCGGGGTGGCAGATCCATGCCGGGAAATTCACATGCACCCGGAATCGATTTACGAATACACCATCAAGGGAAATCTGGTCGCAGTCGTGACCGACGGTTCGGCCGTGCTTGGACTCGGCAACATCGGTCCGGGGGCGGCCTTGCCGGTGATGGAAGGGAAAGCCGTCCTGTTCAAGGCGTTTGCGGGAGTGGATGCATTCCCGATTTGCCTGGACACCAGAGATGTGGACAAGATCGTGGAGACCGTGAAGCTTCTTTCTCCGACATTCGGCGGCGTCAACTTGGAGGATATCGCCGCTCCCTCGTGTTTTGAGATTGAAGAACGATTGAAAAAGGAGCTGGACATTCCCGTTTTTCATGACGATCAGCACGGCACGGCCATCGTGACGTTGGCGGGGTTGATCAATGCGCTGAAAGTGGTCGGAAAACGGCTCCACGAAGTTCGCGTGGTGATCAACGGTGCCGGCGCGGCCGGGATCGCCGTGATCAGGCTGCTTCATCGCATGGGAGTTCGTGACATCGTCATGTGTGACACGGGAGGTGCCATTTATGAGGGCCGCCCGTCCGGCATGAATTCCGTCAAGGAACAGATCGCGTCGATCACCAATCGGGACCGCCTGAAAGGCGGCTTGGAAGACGTGATCCGCGGCGCGGATGTGTTCATCGGTGTTTCGGCCGCCGGTGCGCTCACGCCGGAAATGGTCCGGTCGATGAACAGGGATCCGGTGATTTTCGCGATGGCGAATCCGGTCCCCGAAATCATGCCCGACGTTGCCCGGGCTGCGGGAGCGGCCGTCGTGGGAACGGGGCGTTCCGATTTTCCCAATCAGGTGAACAATGTATTGGCGTTTCCGGGAATCTTTCGAGGGGCGCTTGACGTGAGAGCCCGCTCGATCAATGAGGAGATGAAAATCGCCGCTGCCCATGCCATCGCCGGGTTGGTCGGTGAGGATGAATTGCGCCGGGATTACGTGATTCCCAAGCCTTTTGATCCGCGCGTGGCTCCGGCGGTGTCCGCCGCGGTGGCCAAGGCTGCGATGGAGACGAAAGCGGCGAGGATTCAGGTGGATCCGCGGGATGTGTACGAGAAGACGATGCGTCTTGCGGTGACTTGCGGCATGGCGGCGACATGAGGGTGAAGGGGCAGGAATGAAGGCAGAGACCGGGAAATTTCACGAGATCTTTGTCGGTATTCAAAAACTCATCGAAACGGACGGGCTTCGACCGGGGGACAGGCTTCCGTCCGAGCGGGAACTTTCCGAACGGCTCCGGGCGGGGAGATCCACCGTCCGCGAAGTGCTTCGTTCGCTGGAATTGCTGGGATTGATCAGCACACGCAGGGGAGAAGGCACTTATCTTGAATCTTATCACGCACATCATTTGGTCCATCTTCTGGCCGGATTCATCCTGCGCGATGCCGGATCTAGGAAAGACCTGTCGGAGATGAGAATCCTGCTGGAGTCGGGAGCGGTCAGGATGGCTCTCCGCAAGTCCGGCCCCCGGATCGCCCGTGAGCTGCGCGCGAAGCTTCAAACCCTGAAAAAGACCGTGCAAAGCGGAGAATTCCCGGCCTCGGCCGTCCGCGATTTTCACATGAGTCTCATCCGACTCGCGGACAATTACCTGCTCACCCGAACCTGGGTTCCGCTCACGCACTTTGAAGAAGCAGCCATGCCGAGAATCTGGGATGCTCAGGAGATTGCACGCAGGCTGGATCTCTACGGGCGGTTGGTGGAGGCGATGGAAGCCTCCGAGGAAGAGAAGGCCGTGCGGATCTTGGAAGAAGTGCTGGCGGCGGAGGGACAAGACGCCGGGAACGGAGTGGCCCGGACCGTTTCCGCCGTTTTGGGAACCCCGTCGCCTTCCGGAAAAAACAACGACGGATGACGAGGTGTTACCGTGCTGAAGGATCTGTTTCGCAAGCAGAAAAAGTATGCGGTCATTCCTTCGGAAAGCAGCAAAAAAGACATTCCGGAAGGGATCATGCAGAAGTGTCCCAAATGCGGGACCATTCTTTTGACCAAAGAGCTGGAAAAAAACCTGAAGGTTTGCAAGTCCTGCGGCCATCATTTCCCCCTGTCCGCTCCCGAACGGATCGATTCGCTGGCGGACCCGGGCAGTTTCGTCGAGCTGGACCGCGACTTGATGTCCGTGGACCCGCTCTCTTTCCCGGATTACTCCAAGAAGCTCAAGTCGGACATCGCCCGTACGGGACTGAATGAGGCCGTGGTGACGGGAGAGATCACGCTCGAAGGACATCCGACGGTCATCGGGGTCATGGATTCACGGTTCCGCATGGGCAGCATGGGATCCGTGGTCGGGGAAAAAATCGCCCGTGCCGCATTGCACGCCGCGAAGAAGAAGATTCCCTTCATCCTGTTTTCCGCTTCCGGAGGAGCCCGCATGCAGGAAGGCGTACTTTCGCTGATGCAAATGGCCAAAACAAGCGCGGCTCTTGAAAAAATGCACCGGGAGAAGGTGTTGTTCGTCTCGGTTCTGACCAACCCGACCACGGGAGGCGTGTCGGCCAGCTTCGCTTCGCTCGGAGACATCAACATTGCCGAACCGGGCGCCTTGATCGGTTTCGCCGGACGGAGGGTGATCGAACAAACGGTTCGCCAAAAACTCCCCGACGATTTCCAGACGGCTGAATTCCTGCTCAAACATGGTCAGCTGGATCTGGTCGTCCCCCGGTCGGAACTGAAAAGCGTTCTGGCGAAAATCCTGGAGTTTCACGCCTGACAGGAGGGAACAGACATGAAGTCAGCCTATTTGCCGTTTGAAAAACCGCTGGCGGAACTCAGGGAGAAGATCGGCGAACTGAGAGCGTTCTCCCGCGAAAAGAACATCGACATGTCCGAGGAGATCGCCAACCTTGAATCCAAGGCTGCCCGGCTGGAAGACGAGATTTACGGAAATCTGACGACCTGGCAGAAGGTGCAGATCGCACGTCATGCCGGAAGGCCCACCACCTTGCATTACATTCGCACGGTGTTTTCGGATTTTCTGGAACTGCACGGGGATCGGCTTTACGGGGATGATCCGGCCATTGTCGGCGGGATTGCCAAACTGGGAGACACTCCCGTCACCGTGATCGGACACGAACGCGGATCCGACACGAAGGACAAAATCGCCCGCAACTTTGGACTTCCCCATCCGGAGGGATATCGGAAAGCATTGCGCCTGATGCAGCAGGCGGACAAATTCGGACGTCCGATCATTTGCTTCATCGACACGCAGGGGGCGCATCCGGGGATCGAAGCGGAGGAACGGGGTCAATCGGAGGCCATCGCCCGGAACCTCAGGGAAATGGCCGGTTTTCGCGTGCCCGTGATCTGCGTCGTCACCGGGGAGGGCGGCAGCGGCGGCGCCCTCGGCATCGGCGTGGGCAACCGGGTGTTGATGCTGGAGCACGCCTATTATTCGGTCATTTCTCCGGAGGGTGCCGCGGCCATCCTGTGGAGGGATGCGGCCAAAGCCCAGGAAGCGGCCGAAGCTCTCAAAATCACTTCGGCCGATCTGCATGCATTGGGCGTGGTGGATGAAATCATTCCGGAGCCGAAAGGCGGAGCGCACCGGGATCCCATGCTGCAGTCCCGGCACATCAAAGATGCGCTGATGCGTCATCTTTCGGAGTTGCTCCCGCTGTCGGGCGATGAACTGGTGGAAGATCGCCATCGGAAATTTGCGCAAATCGGTCAGTATACAACAATGGTTGCCAGATAATTTCATCAGGCAAACAGATCATTCCGTGATACAATGAAATCAGGCCGGACCGCCTGGCTCAGGGTCGGGCGCACGGCGGGGCCGGCCGAGTCCGCAGATCATGGATGTTGAAACCGTTATTGGCGGTTTCTCTTTTTGTCCCGGTTGGACGTTTTTCGTCCCGCAGGGTTCAACCAGACCACTCCTTTGAGGTGACGTTCAGGATGAAGCGAATTGCGGTATTGACCAGCGGAGGGGATGCACCGGGCATGAATGCCGCCATTCGGGCGGTGGTGCGTTCCGGTCATTATCATGGATTGGAAGTATACGGTGTTTACCGGGGATACAGCGGTCTGATCGAAGGAAACATTCACCGGCTGGATCTGGGTTCCGTCGGTGACATCATTCATCGCGGGGGAACCATCCTGCAAAGCGCGCGGTGCGAAGAATTCAAAACGGAAGAAGGAAGAAAACGGGCCATCGGTCACTTGCGTGCCCACGGGATTGACGGGGTGGTGGTGATCGGCGGTGACGGAAGTTTCCGGGGCGCGTTGAAGTTGTGCGAAGCGGGCATTCCGGCAATCGGTGTGCCGGGCACCATTGACAATGACATTCCCGGGAC
The DNA here is from genome assembly GCF_003856495.1 of Staphylospora marina. Taxonomy (GTDB): domain Bacteria; phylum Bacillota; class Bacilli; order Thermoactinomycetales; family Thermoactinomycetaceae; genus Staphylospora; species Staphylospora marina. The sequence goes on from NZ_CP034118.1 coordinate 771,064, forward strand.
GGATTTCACCATCGGGTTTGACACGGCAGTCAATACCGTGATTGATTGCATTGACAAGATTCGGGACACGGCCACTTCTCATGACCGCACGTTTGTCATCGAAGTCATGGGAAGGGATGCCGGTGACATCGCCCTGTGGGCGGGATTGGCGGGAGGAGCCGAATCGATCATCATTCCCGAGGAGCCGGACAGTTTGGATGAAGTTGTGGAGAGACTGAAAAGAGGCGTCCAGCGTGGCAAAAAACATAGTATAATCATTGTGGCTGAAGGAGTGGCAAGCGGTGCGGAGGTGGCCGCCCGGGTTCGGAAAGCGACGGGCTGGGAAACCCGGGTCACGGTGCTCGGACATGTGCAACGGGGGGGAACACCGACCGCGTTTGACCGCGTGTTGGCAGGCCGTATGGGATCCAAGGCGGTGGAATGGTTGCTGCAAGGGAAGCACAGCCTCATGACGGCGATCCGTAACGGGGAAATCATCGGGGTCGAATTGAAAACCGCGCTTTCCCAAAAACATTCTCCTGCCATGGAATTGCACGGATTGGCCAAGATCTTGTCCATCTGACCTGACCGGCAAATGAAGATGAGCCCCCTGCGCTTCGGAACGGAAACGGATCCGGGCGCAGGGATTTTCCTACATGCGCCCGCGTCGGTGTCTTCTGAAGGCGCTTGCAAGGGGCATGACGAAAGCGGAGAGAAGACTTGTCGCTCCGTTGATGTGATTCATGGACTGAAATCAATGCAAGGAGACGATGTCAGGACATGCTCAGAAAAACCAAGATTGTCTGTACGATCGGTCCGGCCAGCGAAAGTGTGGAAATGCTCCGACAACTCATCCGGAGCGGAATGAACGTGGCCCGGTTGAATTTTTCGCACGGCTCTCATGAAGAACATGCCGCACGAATCCGGAACATTCGGGAAGCGGCCCGTTTGGAAGGAAAAACGGTGGCCATCCTGCTCGACACGAAGGGACCGGAGATTCGAACGGGAGACCTTAAGGAGCCGTCCGTGGAATTGAAAGCCGGAGACACGTTCACACTCACGACGCGGCAGGTGCCGGGAGACGCATCAATGGTGTCCGTGTCCTATCCGGGCATCACCCGTGACGTGAAGCAGGGAGATCTCATCCTGGTCGATGACGGATTGATCGGCCTCCGGGTGGAACGGGTGGATGAGACCGAGATTCACTGCCTCGTGCTCAACGGGGGAACTCTCAAAAGCCGCAAAGGGGTCAACATTCCGGGAGTCAGCGTCAATTTGCCCGGAATCACCGAGAAAGACGCGGACGACATCCGATTCGGCATCGAGGCCGGGATCGATTTCATCGCCGCTTCCTTCGTCCGCAAGGCGCAAGACGTGCTGGACATTCGCAGAATTCTCGAAGAAAACGGCGCCGACATCCCCATCATTTCGAAAATCGAAAACCGGGAGGGCATCGAGAATATCGACTCCATTCTCGAAGTGTCTGACGGATTGATGGTCGCCCGCGGAGATCTGGGGGTGGAAATCCCGGTTGAAGAAGTTCCCCTTGTGCAAAAGGAATTGATCCGCAAATGCAACCAACTCGGAAAACCGGTGATCACGGCCACGCAGATGCTCGACTCGATGCAGCGCAATCCCCGACCGACCCGAGCCGAAGCCAGTGACGTGGCCAACGCCATCCTGGACGGGACGGACGCGATCATGCTGTCGGGTGAAACCGCCGCGGGGAAATATCCGGTTGAAGCGGTGCAAACCATGGCACGCATCGCCGAAGCGACCGAAAGCTCCCTCCGCCATCACGAATTGTACCGGCAGAAAATGAGGGAACTGGACAGCACCATCACCGAGAGCATCAGCCAGGCCGTCGTACATACCGCCCACACATTGGATTGTTCGGCGATCATCACCGCCACCGAGTCGGGCTATACGGCCCGGATGGTTTCGAAATACCGGCCGAGAGCACCCATCGTTGCCGTGACGCCTCATGAAGACGTTCTTCGCAAACTCACGCTGGTGTGGGGAGTCTATCCCGTGCTGGGCAAAAAGGCGAGCACCACGGACGAGATGTTTCAAACCGCGATCAACAGTTCGCTCGAGCACCACTTCGTGGAACAGGGGGATTTGGTCGTGATTACTGCCGGCGTACCCGTGGGAAAATCGGGAAGCACCAACCTGATGAAAGTGCATGTGATCGGCGGGGCCATCGCCCGCGGTCAGGGAATCGGGAAACAGGTGGTCACCGGTCCCGTCGTCCTGGGGAACACGGCGGAAGAAATTCGCGAAAAGATGGTGGACGGAGGGATCCTGGTCACCCGTACGACGGACAAAGACATGATGGATTCATTCGTCCGGGCCGCCGCCGTCATCACGGAAGAAGGAGGGCTCACCTCCCACGCGGCCGTTGTCGGGGTCAGCCTCGGCATTCCCGTGGTCGTGGGGGTTCGCGACGCAATGAAAATTCTGGCATCCGAAACCATTGTGACCGTGGACTCCGACCGGGGGCACATTTACTCGGGAAAAGCCAATGTGCTGTGATCTTCCGGGTCGGACAAAGAATGTCCGGGCCAATGGGAGAGGTTCGTTTTTTCAAGCGTTGTCCCGCGTCCGCTAGCAGCGCAGTCCGGACAACATGTCTTCATCGGCCGCATCGCACCGGAACCTTTTCCGGTGCCATTTTTTGTTCATAATGTTTGTTGAAAGAAATCGGACGGCTCTTCGTCGAAAGAAATGAAACCGGCAATAAGGAGGGTGGGACGGAAACGGGTGGAGGATTGGTTGCAGCAAGCGAGGGAAGGGGACCTGAATGCGTTTTCCCGTCTGGTTCGGGAATATGAACATCGCATTTACGGTCTTTGCCTGCGCCTATTGAAACACCCCGAAGACGCAAAAGACGCGGCGCAGGAGACGTTTTTGAAAGTGTTCAGGCGAATCGGCGACTTTCGGGGAGAATCCGGTTTCTCCACCTGGCTGTACCGGATCACCGTGAACACTTGCACGGATTTCGCCCGCAAACGGAAACGGGAAACGGGACGAAAAGCCGTTTTGAACGACGAACACGAAACATGGACCGAACGGCTGCCCGACCGGGAACCCCTTCCGGAAGCGGTGGTGGTTCGGGAGGACATGAAACGCGCCCTGCTCAGGGCCATCGACAGTCTTCCCGACAAGTACAGGATTCCGCTTGTGTTGCACGTACAACAGGGTCTCAGCTACCAGGAGACGGCGGAGGTTCTCGGCTTGTCGGTTCAGACCACCGCGACCCGGATTCACCGTGCCAAAGAGAAGTTGAGAAAACATCCGGTCTTTGCCATGGAAGGGGGAAGCGTGATTTGACACGGAGCGAAACCTGCAAACGGATCTTGCGCCACTTGGATGCGTATGTGGTGAGCGAGCTTGATCCCGGGCGCTCCAGGGAGATCGAGGAACACCTGAATGAGTGTGTGACCTGCCGCGAGGAGCGAAATCGGCGAATGCTGTTTCAATCTCTGCTGGAAGAAGCGCTGGCTCCCCAACCGGCACCTTCGGGATTTGCGGATCAAGTGATGTTCTCCGTTCGCCGGGAAGCCGAGTCCATGCAAACCCGCGATTGGGGATTTCCGGGCTTGGTTCTCGGTTTGGCGGCTTTGGGGATGTTGCTTTCGATCTCGGGTTTGATCGTCTGGTTGGTCGGCTCGGGAATTCCGCCTGAGGTGTGGTGGGAAGTCACCGTCCGGCAAATGTCTGATGCCTCACGGGATGTGTCTTCATGGTGGGATCTGGGAATGATGCGAGCCAAATGGGAATGGATCCGATTGGTGGGGCTTCCGGCGGGAATGTGGAGTGAAATGAACGGACTCAAGGATTGGTGGTCCCATCCGGCCGTCCCGGCCGCCGTTCTGCTCTCGTTCACCGGCATGATCGCCTGGAGCCTGAGTTTGAAACGAACGGGGGAAACGGCTTCTTGATGGAAGGGGATGGAAACCATGCGGAAATTTTTCTCCTGGTTGTGGAAAAGTCTGCTGATCTTGGCGATACTGGCAGGACTATTGCTGGGCTTCAGCTTTCTCACAGGAGGTCGGCTTGCTGAATTCGTGGTCAAGGAATGGGGGCTTCCGTGGAAACGTCCGGTCCCTGTTCAGGAACATCCACGTGAACCGGATCCTTGGGTGTACATCACAGAAACGGAAGCGGCCAAGGGGGTGGACCGGCCTCAGGATTTGGTCAGGGTTCAACAGGACGTTCATGGCGACATCAGGGCCAAATCCGTTCGCATCGAGCATGATGCAAACGTGTACGGATCGATCGAGGCCGCTGAAACTCTCAAGTTTGACGGTCGGTTCGTGCAAGGAGATCTGAAGGGGAAACACGTGATCATCCGGGAGGATTCAGATCCTTGGCGGCATGACATACCGTGGCACGGAGAAGCGGAAGAACGCCCGATCCGCATTGAAGGCAACGTGCAGGGCGAGCGGATCCTGATCGGGCCTGAAGCGGTTGTCACCGGTTCGGTCGGAGGAGAGAAAAGCCGGGTGGAATTGTCCGGGCATGTGATCGGTTCCGTCCAAGGAGAAACGGTGGTGCTCACCCGTTTCGCGGTGGTTGACGGAGACGTGATTCTCAGCGGGAACATGCTGAACCTCGAACAGGGTGCACAGATTCGCGGCCGGATTCTCACGCCGAAGGGCGATGCCATTCGCATCAACAACGGTGAAGGCAAACCTGAAACCGACCCGGAGATGCACCACGTCACTCCTCCGACGCATGTCGGTGAACAACACAAAGAGTTTGTCCGGGTTCGCGATGGTGCCTGGAACTTCGGCATATTTCACTGGATTCCCGTCCTGTTGGGGATGCTGGCGGTGGTGACGCTTTCCTGGCTCCTGCGAAAAGAGGAACTGGAACAGGTGCGCCTCCGGGTCACGGGCACATTCCGGAGAAGTTTGTGGATCGGGCTTTTGACGGTGATCATCTCGATCCCGGTGCTGTTCCTGCTTGTCATTTCCATCATCGGAATACCTTTCGCGATCATTTTGGCTGCACTTCTGTTCCTGGCTTATCTGGCCGGCTTTGCCGCGCTTAGCATTCATGTCGGGAAACTGCTCGGAGAGAAAATCGGTCTGTCCGAGGAAAAGGAAATTCTGGGAGTGCTGCTGGGGGCCTTGATTCTGTCTTCGCTTCTGTGGGTTCCCGTGTTGGGGTGGTTCCTGCATTTGCTCGCCGGATTGGCCGGATTGGGAGCAGCGGTCGGGCTGTGGGGACCGCGCATGTGGGCAGTCTTCAGTGAATGGCGCAACAAACGGAAACAATGAACGGATGCAGCGGGAAGCAAGGTAAACGCGGAAAAACGGTCCGGTTCCCTTTTGACCTGTTCGGTCAGAAGAGACCGGACCGTTGTTTGATGGGGAAACGTTTCACCATATCACCGGCTTTTCTTTGCGATTGTTGTGTGATGCCATGGTTCATCAGATCAGTCCAAGACGGGGATAAATCCACCAGCGCAATCTTCTGCGGCGCTGTCTTCTCTTTCTCAGCTTCATGGTTTTCTACGCTCCTTTCGCGAACAGTGAATCCGTAACCGTCAAGGGTCCTCCTTTATTTTACCTTCTCCCCGAGGGTTTGGCTATTCACATTATGTGAGACGCCCGGATGAAATATGAGCAAATTTCGTCGCTGGAAAGGTTCTCTAACATGTATTATAAAAATATGGGCAACGATGCCTGCAATCGGAAAAAAGTCACGTTCCCGCAAAAGTGGAGGGTGAGAAATCATGCAGACGATTCAACCGACTTGGTCGGAGAGCCATCTTCGCGTCCGGTATCAGGAAACGGACCAAATGGGCGTGGTGTATCATTCGAATTACCTGATCTGGTTTGAAGTGGGGAGAACCGATTGGATCCGGCAGTTCGGCCATTCATACCGGGAATTTGAAGAGAAAGGTTTGCTGCTTCCCGTTGTCGAGGTTTATTGCAAGTACATCCGGCCGGCCCGCTATGACGATGAAGTCATCGTTCGTACCAGGCTCGGGGAATTTGGCGGAAGCAAACTTGAATTCAGGTACGAAGTGAACCGAAAACAGGACGGTCAGCTTCTCGTCACCGGACGATCCGTTCATTTGTGGGTGGACAAAAACATGAAGCGGACAAGCATCAAACAGGTGTTTCCCGAATTGTATGCGAAATTGAAGCAAATGGCTTCCGAAAGCGGGGAATGACATGTTTCGCTTGGTGATCCTGGTACTCTTGTTGGTTCCGGCGATTGAATTGGCAGGGATCATCACGGTGGGAACATGGATCGGCGCCCTTCCCACGTTCGTCCTGATCCTGCTTACGGGGGCCGTGGGTGTATGGTTGGCGAGACGGGAAGGTCTTCGCACTTGGAAATTGGCGAGAATTCAACTGAATCAAGGGGAATTGCCGGGCGATACCTTGCTCGACGGAGTTCTCATCCTGGTGGGCGGGATCCTGCTGCTCACGCCCGGATTTTTCTCGGATGTCTTCGGGGTGCTGTTTGTATTGCCTTATACCCGAAGCATCGTGAGACACCTCTTGAAAGGCTGGATTTCCCGGAAACTGGCCACCGGCGAATGGGTGTGGACGGAGCGGAGAAGATAGACACAAAAGCGGCCGGAGCCGCGTTGGCGGCTCCGGCGTCACGATCGGAAACGGAGGAGGAACGTCGACGGAGCCGTCATATTTCATGGCTCCGGATGCCCCATATGTAATTCCAGACGTCACGGAACACATGGCTCCGATGCAACGCAAGCAGGATCACGGCCGTGACGGGTCCCAGGATCAGACCGACAAATCCGAACAACTTCAAACCGACAAACAGGGCGAACAACGTGAACAGCGGATCAAGCCCCACGTTGCTGGCCACGAGCTTCGGCTCCAGGAATTGTCTCACCACAAGAATGACACCATAAATGATGGTCAGACCGGTGGCCAGATGGATGGAGCCCGTCAAAAACGAATAAATGATCCATGGAACCAGAACCGCTCCCACGCCGAGATACGGCAGCAGATCCACCAGTCCGATGAAAAGGGCCACGGTGAAGGCGTATTGCACGTTCAGAATCATCAGACCGGCGAACATGATGACGGCGCTGATCGATACGAGGGTCAACTGGGCACGGAGAAAACCGAACAACGCTCTTTTGAGATCCAGTGCCACATGACCTGCCGTGTCCCGGATCCTCGCGGGAACCCATTCTCCCGCATTCCGTTTCAGTCTCGGCAGATCCACACCGATGAAGAATGCGGCCAACATGATGAAGACCAGTACGGTCAGCAAATAGGGGAGATCACTGATAAACCGTCCGATGGCCGCAAGAATTCCGGTGATTCCCTCCGTTCCCTTGTTGGCGATCAGATCGATGTTGCTCTGGATGCTTGCGGAGATTCGTTGTTGGTGTTGCGGGTTTTTTTCCAGATACGTCTGCACGGTGTCGATGATGGTCCGGAGGTCGGTGTTTTCCGTGAACGCATCGATCATGATTTGTCCGACCTTGTTCAGCAGAAGGGGCAGCGATTCTGCCAAATGGGCCAGTTCCACCACAATTTCTGCCACCAGGAAAATCAGCAGCGTGAGGATCAGACCCACGACGAGAAACAAAATGACGGTCACTCCAAGCCAACGGGGAGCCCGAAGCCGTTTCTCCATCCATACGACGGCCGGCTCGATCACGGCTGCAATCAATCCGCCGATCAGAAAAGGGTAGATCAGCGGCAAACTGATCCAAATCAACAAGACACCGAGGACGATTGCCGAGGCGACCAGCGACGCACGGATGGCGGGACCTGTCCATGAACGGTTGAGCATCGGAATCTCCTCGCTTTCCTTCAACGGGATTCCCTGATTTTGTATCGATTATACCATTTCTTTCGGTACAGAAGCTTGAAATTCCGGGAAGTTCTGCAAGTCGCGAATAAACATGTTGTATGGACGGTATTTTATACGTGAAGATATGGAACCAAGCCGCCTCTTCGCCGAGTTCAAGACATATACTTACGGCTTTTACTTGTGATAAAATAAAAAACGATATGAAGAATGAGGATTCATTCTCTGGCTCGGCTGAATGAATCACAAGAGCCATGCTTTTTGTGTAAACAGAAAAATCGGGCATGTCCGTTCCAAGATTTCGAAATTTGTGTAAATAAGAACAAAGGATGTCTTGTGTTCAAAGATCTTTTATAATGGAAAAAGAATGATGATTCATTCAGTCAGAGTCATTGCCACTCTTAATGATGTTTTCAAAGGGAACCATGATTCCTCATTCTATAGAATCTCTGATCAGAAAGGGCGATCTTATGGCAGTGGCAAAAGGCTTGGAAGGAGTTGTAGCATGTACTTCGGCCATCAGCTCCATCGTGGATGGAGTCCTCACGTATCGGGGCTACAACATTGATGATCTGGCCGAAAACGCTTCCTTCGAAGAAACGGCTTTCCTCTTGTGGAACGGTCGTCTCCCGCGGCGTGAAGAGTTGGAGCAGCTCCGGAAAGAGCTGGACGACAACGCAGCCGTTCCCGGCGAAGTCATCGATCTGCTGAAGAAGGTGCCGGCACACGTTCATCCGATGAGTGCGCTCAGGACTGCCGTGTCCGCTCTGGCTCTTTATGACAAAGAAGCGGATGACAACAGCATGGAGGCCAACCGTCGCAAGGCTGTCAGACTGACCGCCCAACTTCCGACGATTGTGTCGGCGTTTGCACGCCTTCGCCAAGGTCTCGAACCGGTTGCTCCGAAAGCAGGGCTGGGTTTCGCAGCCAACTTTGTGTATATGCTCACAGGCGAAGAGCCCACCGAAGTGGCGGCCAAAGCACTGGACAAGGCGCTCGTTCTTCATGCGGATCATGAGTTGAACGCGTCCACGTTTGCCGCCCGCGTCACCACGGGTACCTTGTCGGACATTCATTCCGCGGTCACGACCGCCATCGGCACCTTGAAGGGACCCCTGCACGGTGGTGCCAACGAGCAAGTGATGGCCATGCTCGAGGAGATCGGGTCCATGGACAACATCGTCTCCTACATCGAGGGCAAGCTGTCCCGCAAAGAGAAAATCATGGGCTTCGGCCACCGTGTGTACAAGGACGGAGACCCGAGGGCCAAACATCTCCGCGAGATGTCCCGCCAACTGGGCGAACAGAAGGGGGACACCAAGTGGTACGAGATGTCGGTCAAGATCGAAGAGTTGGTGTATGAAAAGAAAGGGCTCAAGCCCAACGTGGACTTCTACTCCGCATCGGTGTACACCTATCTCGGCATCCCGCGCGACCTGTTCACTCCGATTTTCGCCATCAGCCGCGTGACCGGTTGGACGGCACACATCCTGGAGCAATACTCCGACAACCGTCTGATTCGGCCGCGTGCGGAATACGTGGGAGAAACCAACCAAAAATATGTCCCCGTCGACCAACGCTGAACGGATCGGGTAGAATAGGGGGGACGGGACCGGATCCCGTCCTCCCGCTTCATGGCGGACAAAGGGCTTGAAAACAAAAAGATCGAGGGGGATGAGCATGGGACGTTTCGAGAAACTGGAGGCGCCGGCTCGCGGCGAGAAAATCACCATCCAAAACGGGGTCCTCAACGTTCCCGATGAACCGATCATTCCGTTCATCGAAGGAGACGGTACGGGCCCGGACATTTGGGCGGCCGCCCGCCGGGTACTGGATGCCGCGGTGGAAAAAGCATACGGCGGCAAAAAGCGGATCGAATGGTTCGAAGTATATGCCGGTGAAAAGGCTTACAATCGCTTCGGTGAATGGTTGCCGAACGACACGTTGGAAGCGATCCGTGAATACCTGGTCGCCATCAAAGGCCCCCTCACCACACCCGTCGGGGGAGGCATTCGTTCACTGAACGTGGCGCTTCGCCAGGAGCTGGACCTTTATGTGTGCCTGCGACCCGTCCGTTATTTCGAAGGGGTACCGTCCCCCGTCAAACGTCCGCAGGACGTCGACATGGTCATTTTCCGGGAAAACTCCGAGGACATTTACGCGGGGATTGAGTGGGAAGCCGGATCGGAAGAAGTGAAGAAGGTCATCTCCTTCCTGCAAAATGAGATGGGAGTGAAGAAAATCCGTTTCCCGGAAACCTCGGGGATCGGGATCAAGCCGGTTTCTTCCGAAGGCACCGAACGCCTTGTGAAAGCCGCCATCGAATACGCCATTCGTCACGGAAGAAAGAGCGTCACCCTGGTACATAAAGGGAACATCATGAAGTTCACGGAAGGTGCGTTCAAAAACTGGGGTTATGCCGTGGCCGAACGGGAGTACGGGGACAAAGTGTTCACCTGGGCGCAATACGACCGGATCAAGGCGGAACAGGGAACCGAAGCGGCCAACGCCGCGCAGGCCAAGGCGGAAGCCGAAGGCAAGATCATCGTGAAAGATTCCATCGCGGATGCATTCCTGCAACAGATCCTGACCCGTCCGGCGGAATACGACGTGATCGCCACGCTCAACCTGAACGGCGACTACATTTCCGACGCGCTCGCGGCGCAAGTCGGCGGAATCGGAATCGCGCCGGGAGCCAACATCAACTACGTGACCGGTCATGCCGTGTTTGAAGCCACCCACGGAACGGCTCCGAAATATGCCGGTCTGGACAAGGTGAACCCGGGTTCCGTCATTCTTTCGGGAGTGCTCATGCTGGAATACCTGGGTTGGCAGGAAGCGGCTGATCTCATCTATGCGTCCATGAGCAAAACGATCAGCCAAAAAACGGTCACTTACGATTTCGCCCGTCTGATGGATGGCGCAACCGAAGTGAAGTGCTCCGAATTTGCCGACCATCTGATCCAAAACCTGTGATTTGTTGGGAGGAACGTCAAAATGGCCATTCGTCGCAGAAAGATTTCCGTCATCGGCGCCGGTTTCACCGGCAGCACCACCGCTTTGATGCTGGCGCAAAAAGAGCTGGGAGACGTGGTGCTTCTCGACATCCCTCAAGTGGAAAATCCCACGAAGGGCAAGGCGCTGGACATGCTGGAAGCCAGCCCGGTTCAGGGATTTGACGCCAACATCATCGGAACCAGCAACTATGAGGACACCAAGGGTTCCGATCTGGTGATCATCACCGCCGGCATGGCGCGCCGTCCGGGAATGAGCCGGGATGATCTCGTTCACACCAACGCCAAGATCATGCGGGCCGTCACGGAGCAAGTGGTCAAATACTCTCCGGACTCGATCATCATCGTGCTGACCAACCCGGTGGATGCCATGACGTATGAAGTGTTCCGTACCTCCGGATTCCCGAAACACCGCGTCATCGGTCAGTCCGGCGTGTTGGACACCGCCCGTTTCCGTACCTTCGTGGCTCAGGAGCTGAACGTTTCCGTGGAAGACGTCTCCGGATTCGTTCTGGGAGGTCACGGGGACGACATGGTGCCGCTGATCCGCTATTCCTATGCCGGAGGCATTCCGCTGGAAAAACTGATTCCGAAAGATCGTCTCGACGCCATCGTGGAACGGACCCGCAAAGGCGGCGGGGAAATCGTCAACCTGCTGGGCAACGGCAGCGCCTACTATGCTCCGGCGGCTTCGCTGGTTCAAATGGCTGAAGCGATCCTCAAAGACAAGAAACGGATTCTCCCGGCCATTGCATATCTCGAGGGCGAATACGGATACAATGACATGTATCTCGGCGTGCCCGTCATCCTGGGCGGCAGCGGCATTGAGAAAGTGATTGAACTGGAGCTGACGGAAGACGAGAAAAAAGCGCTGGACAAATCCGCCGAATCCGTGCAAAACGTCATGCGCATTCTCGAAGGACAGCAAGCTTGAACATCGTTCTCCTCATCCGGGGCGTCGGAGGACGCCCCGCTTTTTCACACCGTCGGTTCATTTTCCGGAAAATACGGGAAAATGAAAGCGTATTCAGGGAGGGGTCCACGTGGATTTCGGACAAACACTCACATCGGGAAAAGACTGGAATCAACTGGTCATCGGAGAAACCGTGGAAGTCAGCCGAACCGCCGAGCTCAGGGACATTTTCTCCTACCTCGGCGCCACCGGGGATCTCAATCCGCTGTATTTGAAAGAAAGTTACGTGGCATTGACCGAACATCGTCAGGTGATCGTCCCGTCAGGACTCCTCGCCGGTTGGTTGTCCGCATTGGTTTCCACGCAATTGCCCGGCCCTGGAAGCCGGATCAAGGATTCCAGACTTTCGTTTCCCCATGCGTTGAAACAGGGAGAGACCGTGAACATCCGGCTGGAATTGACGAAAAAGGAGGAGCGGGAAAAAACGGTCACCCTTCGGGTACACGTCGAACATGACGGCAAAACGGTGGTTGACGGGGAATTGGAAGTGATTCCTCCCAAGCAGCTGAAACCCATCCTCACGGACCTGTACGAAAACTTTTGAATCGAAACAGGCACCCTCACATGAATGAGGGTGCCGTTTTTTTACAGAAACTTAAAGATGTTATGTTAAGATTGAATGTGTATCGTTTCGGCTTCAGTCCACATCGAAGCGGAGGCTAGACGATGGCGAGAAAAATCCTGGTCGTTGATGACGAAGTGTCCATTTTGAAGCTGGTGAGGTTCAATCTCGAAAAGGAAGGATTTGAAGTGGAAAGCGCCCAGGACGGACAAACCGCGTTGGATCGGGCGGTTCGGTGGAAGCCGGATTTGGTGGTGCTTGACTGGATGCTGCCCGGGCTGGACGGGCTTGAAGTGTGCAGGCGGCTTCGCCAGGAAAAAAGGCATGTGCCCATTCTCATGCTCACGGCCAAGACGGAGGAATTTGACAAGGTTCTCGGACTTGAACTGGGAGCCGATGATTATATGACCAAGCCGTTCAGTCCGCGGGAGTTGGTGGCCCGGGTGAAAGCCATTCTGCGCCGGGTGGAAGCGCTGAAAGGCGAGGACAAGGACCGGGATCGGGTGATTCATGTGGGGGAGTTGTCCATTGATCCGGACGGATACGTGGTGACGAAAAACCGGAAGGAAGTCGATCTGACACCGAAAGAGTTTGAGTTGCTCCATTACATGGTCAGTCATCGCGGAAAAGTGTTGTCCAGAGATCAATTGTTGAGCGCGGTCTGGAACTATGATTTTCTCGGTGATTCACGCATCGTGGACGTGCATGTGAGCCATTTGCGGGAAAAAATCGAGGACGACTCCCGAACGCCGGTCTATATCAAGACGGTGCGGGGAGTGGGTTACAAGTTCGAGGGGCCGAAAAACGCATGAGATCGCTCAGGACCCGGATCACCGGTTCCATTTTGTTTCTGATCGGCGGTGCCGTGCTCGGAACGGGAATCTTCGTTGCTCTTTTGCTGAAGACATCATACATCGATTCATTGACCGAACGTTTGGAAAAAGAGGGGAAATTGCTGGCGGAGACTGTGGATTGGTCAGCATCCGCGAAGCCGGGGGAACTCACGGGGAAGGCAGAGGTCTATGGACGGGCACTGGGATTGCGAGTCGCCCTGTTTGACTCCGCCGGAAACAATCTCGGGGATTCGACGGGAGTCGCGCATCCGGGTGCCAACCCGGAGGTGCGAAAGGCGTTGGACACGGGGAAGCCGGTTCCGTCTGTCTATCGGAACGAAGCGCTGCACACGGCCGTTCCGGTGATCCGTGACGGTCGGGTGGTCGGGGCCGTCTGGCTGACCAAAAGTTTGACGGAAGTGAACCGCTCGCTCGGTCAGGTTTGGTTCTCGCTGATTCTCGGGTTGATCATCGCCTATGGGATCGCCGGATTTGCCGGATCGAGGATCGCCGGAAGGGTCACGAGATCACTGGAAGAAATCACCCAAGTGGCGGTCGACATGGCACAAAAACGGCTCTACCGCCGGGTGGCGGTGAACGGAGACGATGAGGTGGCAAGTCTCGGAAGGGCCATCAACCGGATGGCGTACAGCCTTCAGCAGCAAGTGGAAGAGTTGCGGAGAAGCGAACGGCGGCTGGGAAGTGTCATCGAGACGATGGAAAGCGGTCTGTTGATGGTGGATGCGACCGGACGGATCCGGCTCGCCAACCGGGCGTTTGAAAAAATGTTCGGCATTCCGGCTTCCGATTTGCGGGGCAAATCCTTCGAGCGGCTCACCCATCCGTATGATCTGGCCGTCTTGATCAAAGAGTGCGCGGAGTCGGGATTGCAAATGCGAAGGGAAATTCATCTGTATTACCCGGAGGAGCGAATGCTGCAGGCCCATCTCTCACCCATGTGGGCGGAAAAAAGCGGGATCGGCGTGGTGGTCGTTTTTCACGATTTGACGGCCATCCGCCGGCTGGAGCAGTTGCGCCGGGATTTTGTGGCCAATGTCTCCCATGAGCTGAAAACACCGGTCACGTCCATCCGCGGTTTTGCTGAAACTCTGCTGGACGGCGCCATGGAAGACACACGGACGCTGCGTGAATTTTTGACCATCATTTTGGAAGAGAGCTTGCGCCTGGAGCGGCTTGTCGGGGATTTGCTCGATCTGTCCAGGATCGAGTCGAAACAGTTCCGGCTTGAGCTGGAGACGGTTCAGGTGGATGAACTCGTGCGAGGCGCGGTGAAAACGATGGAAGACCGGATCCGTGCCAAAGGGCAGACACTGACCGTGGAGATCCCGGAAACGTTTCAGGCGGAAGTGGACGTGGACCGGGTCCGTCAAATCCTGTTGAATCTGCTTTCCAACGCCATGGTTTACACGCCGGAAGGCGGTGCGATCCGTGTCCGCGCCGAACGGGGAGACGGAGACTGGATCCTGTCGGTGGAGGATACCGGTGTCGGCATTCCTCCCGAAGATCTTCCCCGCATTTTCGAACGGTTCTATCGGGTCGACAAAGCCCGTGCGCGCCATTCGGGAGGAACGGGGCTGGGCCTGGCGATTGTGAAACACCTGGTGGAAGCTCATCGGGGAAAGCTGGAAGTGAAAAGCCGGTTGGGGGAAGGAACCATGTTCATCATGCGCTTTCCGCTGAACCAATGAACGTTGTGTCTGCATCCGCGACCGGTTGATCCGTGCGAATGCCTGCAGACGCATCATTTCGCCGTCGTACACAGAAGCCGTTCGGCCTCCGGGGACGGATCCCGTCTTTGGAGGCCGTGTTTTTTTCGGAGCTGCCCGAAACTTTTGATTTGAAACGTGCATGGAGCAAAACCACCGTCACCGTTCGTGTCATTTGTTTTTTTCCCGAACCCGTCAGGGTTTTTCTTTTTTTATCCGTCTCTTTACCATGCGTTTACGATCGTTTGATTGAACGACAACAGACAAATCGTATCATTCAAAGTGTTGAACGGAAATCTTCCCGAATCAGGGGGACTGCACATGTTCAGGAAAGGACTCGTGATGGGCGTCATTTTTGCGCTGGCAATCGGAGTGGCGGGTTGCGGAGACGGCCGGACCGACTCCGGAAACGGTGGAGAGGAATGGATCGGTACCGTCAAGATTGACGGATCCAGTACCGTTTACCCCGTATCACAGGCCGTTGCCGAAGAATTCATGAAAAAACATCCGGGGGTCAAGGTGACCGTGGGTGAATCGGGGACCGGTGGCGGTTTCAAGAAAATGGCCGCGGGTGAGATTGACATCGCGGATGCTTCCCGTCCGATCAAGGACGAAGAAAGGCAGGAGGCGGCCGCCAAAGGCATCGAGCCGGTGGAAATCCCGGTGGCCTATGACGGAATCGCCGTCGTCGTCAACAAGGAAAACACCTTTATCGACAGTCTGACGGTTGAAGAGCTGAAAAGAATCTGGGAACCCGGCAGCAAGGTGAAAACATGGAAAGATGTCCGCACGGAGTGGCCGGCCGAACCGATCAAACTGTACGGTCCCGGGACCGCATCCGGAACGTTCGATTATTTCACGGGGGAAATCGTGGGTGAAGAAGGCAAGTGTCGGACGGACTACACGGCTTCCGAGGATGACAACGTGATCGTGAGAGGCGTTCAGGGAGACAAGGGAGCGCTCGGCTACTTCGGTTATGCCTACTATCTCGAAAACAAAGACAAGCTGAATATCGTGAAAATCGACGCCGGCAAGGGGCCGGTGGAACCGACCGAAACAACGATCAATGACGGCACGTATTTTCCGCTGTCCCGCAAAGTTTTCATCTATCCGGACAGAAAAGCCTTGGAACGTCCGGAAATCCGGGAATTCGTCAGATTTTATCTGGAAGTCGCGAAAGACATGGTCCGGGAAACGGGATACGTTCCGCTTCCGGACGCTGACTATCAAAAAAGTCTCGAGCTGGTGAAATAAACCGGCTTCATGGGCCCTTCAAGGCCCCCTTTTCATGAAGAACGGATGTTGATTTTTTGTGTTCAGGAAGAGGAGGGACGGTGCATGCATCCGGAAACCCGGGCAGATGCGGGCATCCACCCGTTCAAAAAGAAAAAGGCCAGAAGTGCGTACGAGGCCGCGATCCCGTTCATGTTGCTCATTTGTGCGCTCATTTCCGTCTTCACGACGATAGCCATCATCGTCACCCTGGTGGTTGAAACCGCATCGTTTCTTGAAACGGTTTCATGGGTCGAGTTTTTGACCGATTCCAGATGGACCGTCCTGTTCAGTGAGGACCGGCAACATTTCGGCATTCTTCCGCTGGTTGCCGGCACGATGTTGATCAGTGGCATTGCCGCCATGGTGGCCGTTCCCGTGGGACTCGCCACTGCCGTTTATCTGAGTGAGTATGCCCCGGACCGTGTGAGACGTGCGTTAAAGCCCGTCCTGGAAATTTTGGCGGGCATACCGACCGTCGTGTACGGCTATTTTTGCATCACGTTTGTCACGCCGCTTCTTCGCGAATTCATCCCCGGTTTGAATTTCTTCAACGCGCTCAGCGCGGGACTTGTCGTCGGAATCATGATCATTCCCATGATCGCCTCCATGAGTGAAGACGCCATGAGTGCCGTGCCGAAAAGCATCCGGGAAGCTGCGTACGGACTCGGGGCCACACGGCTGGAAGTTTCGGTGAAAACGGTTCTCCCCGCCGCTTTGTCCGGGGTCATCGCGTCGTTTGTATTGGCCTTGTCGCGGGCCATCGGAGAAACCATGATCGTGGCCATCGCAGCCGGAGGAACTCCCAACCTGACCCTGGATCCCACGGAATCGGTCCAGACGATGACCGCTTTCATGGTGCAGGCGGCTTTCGGCGATGTTTCCCATGAAAGCACGGCGTACAGATCGATTTATGCGGTGGGCATGTCCCTGTTCCTCATGACCTTGCTGATAAATTTGGTGGCCGGGTACATCTCCCGTCGCTTCAAGGAGGAGTACAGATGATGGCGGAACAGACGCTGACGGGACAACAGACGGTTTCGACCCCGGATTTTGCGTCATCCGGTCTTCGGAAGAAAACCCGCCGATGGAAAAACCATGCGGCACACGTCCTGTTCCTGTTGGCCGCGTTGTTCGGACTGGTGGTGCTCATGATTTTGCTGGCGGACATCATTCACAGAGGATGGGCTTGGCTCACGCCGGATTTCTTTGACAATTATGCGTCCCGTTTTCCTTCCCGATCCGGAATCAAGGCAGCCCTTTGGGGTTCCGTCACGGTGATGACCGTGACCGCTCCGCTCACGTTTGTTTTGGGTGTGTCCACGGCCGTCTATCTCGAAGAGTATGCCGGAAAAGGGTGGCTCAGCAGCCTGATCCGGATCAACATCAGCAATCTGGCAGGGGTGCCCTCCATCGTGTTCGGCATGTTGGGTCTCACCCTGTTCGTTCGCGGGATGGAGTTGGGCAGAAGCGTGCTCGCCGGTGCACTCACCCTGACGCTTCTGGTGCTTCCGGTGGTGATCGTGGCGGCCGGAGAGGCCATCGCCGGCGTTCCGGACATGTTGCGTCACGCGGCATATGCCTTGGGAGCCACGCGTTGGCAGGCCATTTGCCGCGTGGTGCTTCCGTATGCCTTTCCGGGGATCCTGACCGGGACCATTCTGGCCTTGTCCCGGGCGCTCGGGGAAACCGCTCCGCTGATCATGATCGGAACCGCCACGTATCTTGCCTTTACGCCGTCATCCCTCATGGATGAGTTCACGGTGCTCCCGTTGCAGATCTACAACTGGATTGCCCAGCCCAAAGAGGAATTCCGGTTTTTGGCTGCGGCCGGAATCATCGTGATGCTGGGCTTGCTCCTGTCCATGAACGCCTTTGCCATTTGGATCAGGAACAAATATCGCCGCTGACGCGGAAGAAAGGGGAGATTCGGTATGAACGGACCGGCCGTCTCCGTCAGAGACCTCAACCTGTGGTACGGCAACAAACATGTTCTCAAACAAATCAACATGGACATCACGGGAAAATCCGTGACTGCACTGATCGGTCCCTCCGGGTGCGGCAAATCGAGCTTTCTCCGTACGCTCAACCGGATGAATGACCTGATTCCGTCGGTGCGGATGGAAGGGGGAATCAGGATCCACGGCCATGACATTTACGGGGAAGACGTGGAAGTGGAGATGCTCCGAAAACGGGTGGGCATGGTTTTCCAAGCGCCCAATCCGTTTCCGAAGAGCATTTATGACAATGTGGCGTACGGACCGCGGATTCACGGAATCAAGGACAGGCGCAAGCTGGATGAGCGGGTGGAGCGCAGCCTGCGTCAAGCCGCTTTGTGGGACGAAGTGAAAGACCGGCTGAAAGACCGGGCGACCGGACTTTCCGGCGGCCAACAACAACGCCTCTGCATCGCACGCGCATTGGCCGTGGAACCGGACATTTTGTTGATGGACGAACCGACGTCCGCTTTGGATCCCGTCTCCACACTGAAAATCGAGGAACTTATCCAGGATTTGAAGCGGAACTACACCATCGTGATCGTCACGCACAACATGCAGCAGGCGGCGCGGATCTCGGACCGGACCGCATTCTTTCTCGACGGTCATCTCGTCGAATACGACCGGACCGACAAGCTGTTTTCCAATCCCGAAGACAAGCGGACGGAGGACTATATCGCCGGACGATTCGGCTGAGGGGGAATGACGCTGTCATGTCCGTTGGATCGATCGCCGGAAGGGCTCCTGCCTCTGATGGGCTCCCGTCTGGAAACGGTCATCGGCCGGGCTGTGATGAACAAACGGTTTCGGATCCGCGGGAGATCCCACAGATCGGGGTCGGCGGATGGTCGGAACCGAATTTTTTTGTATCACAAACGGTATTGAACATTCAAAAAATTAATGATATTATTGTCGTATCCCTGAGTAATCAGGTCTGGAATCTCAAGAATCCTCGCGGTTCCGGAGAGGAAGATGCCTCATGCGGAGACTGGTGGTTTTGGCGCTGATCGGTTTTGCGGCTCAATTGGTGGACGGCGCGCTCGGCATGGCCTACGGTGTCACCTCCACGTCCCTCCTGCTGGTGGCCGGACTGGCTCCTGCCGTGGCGTCTGCATCGGTACACATCGCCGAAGTGGTGACCACCGCGGCTTCCGGCGTGGCCCACATCCGGTTCGGGAACGTTGACAAGGAGACGGTGTGGAAACTCACCGTTCCGGGGGCGGTGGGAGCTTTTTCCGGTGCGACGTTTCTCAGTCATCTTCCGGGAGACCTGGTAAAACCGTATGTAGCCGGCTTTCTGTTTTTGCTGGGGTGTTATGTATTGGTTCGCTTCCTGAGAGGAAACATTCGGCGGTCCCGACCCCGGGGTTCCACCCGAAAACGGGCAATGGCTCCTCTCGGGTTGATGGCCGGTTTTCTGGACGCGTCCGGTGGCGGTGGATGGGGCCCGTTGGCCACGCCGGTGTTGCTCGCCAGAAACGATCTCGAAGTGCGCAAGGTGATCGGCTCGGTCGATACCAGTGAATTTGCCATCGCTGTCTCCGCATCAGTGGGATTCTTTTTGTCGCTCGGGCTGGAACAGGTGCACTGGGAGTGGGTGTTTGCCCTGATGATCGGCGGAGTGTGCGCCGCCCCGTTGGCCGCTTGGATCGTGAGGAAAATCCCTCAGCAGATCTTGGGTGTGCTGGTGGGGGGAATCATCCTGGTGACCAATGCGCGCATCCTGATGGAGGCGTTCGGGTGGAGTCCGTCCGCGCGCACGCTCACGTATGCCGTTTTGGTCGGAGTATGGATTGCCAGTGTCGGATATGCCATCACCCACCACAAGAAAAACGCCGCTCTGGATCGGGAGATTCCGTGACTCGCGGTCATCGGCGGTAAAGAAAATGGTGCGGCGTGAGTTCATGGACAACAGATTGAGGGGGAAAGGGTGACGACCCGAACCGAGTGAAAGTGTCCAGCAAGGGAGAATATGCACTCCGTGCCTTGATCGCCCTCGGAAAACGCGGCCAAGAAGTGATGCCCGTGGCTGACATTGCACAGGAGACGCATGTGCCCGTCCATTATTTGGAGCAAATCCTGCTGCAGCTCAACCGTTGCGGGTATTTGCAGAGCAAGCGTGGTGCCGGCGGAGGTTACCGCCTTCGCCTGAATCCCGAAGAGATCTTCATCGGTGATGTGATCCGGCAGCTGGAAGGGCCGCTTGCCCCGATGAACTGTGTCAGCACGACCCGTTACGAATGGTGTGAATTGGAACCGGAATGCCTGCTCCGGCCGCTATGGGCCAAAGTTCGGGATACCGTGGCCGAGGTGCTGGACCGGACGACGTTGGCCGATTTGCTTGAGAAAAGAATTTGACCGACCGCAGGGGCGGCGGTTTTTTGCTTATTTCCGGTAATCGACATACGATTTGTAAGCGATCGGGCGGAAGGTTATAATGACAGGGAAGGCAAGAATGATGCGGAACGTCGTCCGCTGAGTGGTCGGCGATCCCGAAACACACACTCACTACAAAGATCAAGGAGGAACTTCTTCCATGTCTTTGCTGTCTGCGCCGTTTCAGCTCAAGGGGCTGTCGCTGAAGAACCGGATCGTGATGCCTCCGATGTGCCAATATTCCGTATGGAACGAAGACGGGATCCCGAACGATTGGCACTTCGTTCACTATGTCTCGCGTGCGGTCGGGGGCACCGGCCTCATCATCATTGAAATGACCGATGTCGAACCGGATGGCAGAATCACCAACCGGGATCTGGGGCTTTGGTCGGATGAACACATTCCGGCGTTTGCCCGCATCATTTCGGAAGCCAAGAAGCACGGAGCAAAAATCGGCATCCAAATCGCTCATGCCGGTCGCAAGGCGGAAGACGCGGAAACGCCCGTCGCTCCTTCCGCCGTTCCGTTCAGTCAGAAGTTCCGCACGCCGCGGGCTCTCACCACTTCGGAAGTGAAAGAATTGGTACGCAAATTCGCCGCCGCCGCCCGTCGCGCCGTCGAAGCCGGAGTGGACACCATCGAGCTGCACGGGGCGCACGGCTATCTGATTCATCAGTTCCATTCTCCTTCCATCAACCGGCGGGATGATGAATACGGACGGGATCTTGCTTTGTTCGGCGTCGAAGTGATCCGGGCGGTCAAAGAAGTGATGCCGGAAGACATGCCGCTGATCATGCGCGTGTCGGCGGTGGAATACATGGACGGGGGATACGGTCTGGATCACGTCCTGGAGCTGTGCCGCCGCTATCGGGATGCAGGGGTCGACATGTTTCACGTTTCCAGTGGAGGGGAAGCTCCTCCGGGCAGCCGGAAACCGGAGGACAAACCGGGGTATCAGGTGGCGTTCGCACGACAAATCAAACATGCACTCAACGTCCCGGTGATCGCCGTCGGACGGCTGGAAGATCCGCATCTGGCGGAATCCGTGCTGGCCGCGGGGGATGCGGATCTCATCGCCGTGGGCCGTGCCATGCTGAAAGATCCTTACTGGGCCCTGCATGCCATCGAAGCGCTGGACGGCAAAGTGGAGCCCCCGGTTCAATACCGGAGAGGATTTTGACGCAAAAAACACGTGAAGAATGGATTCGGCGAGGTTTCCGAGAGGTTTCCGAACGGAACCTCGCTTTCGTTTTTTCCGTCCTTGCCGTCATTTTTCCGGGTCCGTCCGTTCCTTTCAAAGTTGTTTTCATTCGCGTGATCGAATCGCAGGCGATGTCTGCCGAGAAAAATTCTCAATTCCCCTTTGACAATGATTCTCATTCTTGATAAAGTGGTGGCAGAAGGAAAATCCGGCGGAAAGTTGGGGAATGGCTCATGCTGATGGTTCATCGTGAAGAGAAACTTTCGGAGTTGGTGAGCAACTGGCCGATCCGGATCGGCAGGGAAGGTTCCGCAGTGAGGGAACGGACGGACGCGGTTCGGGGGGAATGGCTCGAATCCCGCTCCCGGCTGGCCGGTGTGCTGGATTCCATCGGGAAAAAATGGGGTTCCCCGAATTCCAAAGTGACGGCATCCCTTCTGATCAAAGCTTATGCATTGATCCCGTTTGCCATGAGGTGCATCTCCTTCGCCGATCTTTGTCCGCGAATCGACTTTTCCCGTCTCTCGCTGTCCGTGAAGGAGCAGTGGCTGGAATTTGAACTGGAGGACGAAACCGCGGACGCTTTCGAAACCGGAAACAGGGATGCCTGGAGAGCGGAACGGGTGGCCGCCCTGTTCAAGGATCATCTGACCGTTCTGATTCGCCGATTGCAGGAAACAACCCGGATTCCCGCGGACGTATTGTGGGCCCATGTCGCCTTCAACCTGGATTACTGGTACGGCGTTTGGCAGGAACAAGTTCCGCCGGGGGAGCGGCGCGACATTCTTCTCGGTGATCGGGAGTTCCTCTTCCGTGAGGCTTCGCCGGAGCTGTTCGGTTGGCATGTCAATCCGCTCAACATTCGGTTCCGGGAAATGGACATTCCCGATTGTCCCGGCGCCACGATCCGGGTACGAAGCAAATGTTGTCTGTATTACCGGCTTCCCGGGAAACTTCCCTGTTACACGTGCCCCAAACTGACGGATGAAGGACGATCGGAACGCTGGAGAGAAACGATGAAACGTTGACGACTCACGGATGGATGCGAACGAATCCCCGGTCTGAAGCAGGCGGGGATTTTTGACTTTTCAGCGGCGTTTCCCGGAAACGGGGAATGCCGTTTTTGTGTGGAAACGCCGTGAAAAGTTTGATACAATGAAAACGAAACTTTGTTTCGCTGAGTGAAACAAAATGTCCGGGAGGTGCCGGAATGGAAGAAAAGCGGGAAGTCAAACGGCAATTCGGTCAATCGGCGGAGAAGTACGCGGACAGTCAGGTTCACGCCAAGGGCAAGGATCTGGACTGGATTCGTGAAATCGTCGCCGGAAAGAAGCCGCGTCATTCGTTGGATGTCGCCACCGGAGCCGGGCACGCGGCCTTTGTGTTGAGTGAATCATCCGAACGGGTGACGGCGTTGGATCTTACGCCGGAAATGCTGGAAGTGGCCGCCGCCGGAGCGGGAAAAAGGAAGTTGACGAACATCCGGTTCGTGTTGGGAGACGCCGAGGCGCTTCCGTTCGCGGACGGAGAATTCGATGTGGTCTCCTGTCGCATCGCCGCGCATCATTTTCCGGACGTGGACCGGGCGATCCGGGAGATGCATCGGGTGCTCGCCGGAGACGGTCTCCTGATCCTGGTCGACAATGTGGTGCCGGATGACCCGGAGAACGCGACATGGTTGAACAAAGTGGAGAAACTGCGGGATCCGTCTCATGTGCGCTGCCTCACCGCCGGTGAATGGCGCCGGTTGTTCGCGCTGACGGGATTTCGGAATGTGGAGTGCAGGCACGTGTGGACCACCGACATGTACATTCCCGATTGGTTGGATCGCATGAACACCCCTCCCGGGCGGAGAAAGGAAATTTTCGAGCTCCTCGAACAGGTCGGCCCCCGTCCCTGGATCGCGCCGGACGGCAGGCACATCGTGTTGCAAAAGGCCTTGTGGGTGTGTGTGAAATGATGCAAAGAGCCGGAAAGGAAGCCGTGAAACGGATGGGGCGCAGGGGCGATTCCACCGATTCGTTTCAAGGACGACCGAAAACGGCACCGCGTTACGGAAGATGGATGAGTCAGCTCAAAAGGTGGTTTGTATCCTGTCGCCGGCGCCGAACATGGACTTGGAGAGACGAACGTTGAGAAGCGAACAAGGCAGGTGAACCGAAATGTCCGAATCACTGGAGCGGCTGGTGCTCACCGGACGGTTTCGGGAAGCGGAGCAGTTGGCAAGCCGAAGCGGACGGGAAGTGCTGGAGGCGGCCTTGAAACAGGTGGGACTGGAAGATCGGAACCTGGCGGCTTACGCGTTCCTGAACCATTTGATCCAAAAACATGAAACGGCTGACACCCATTTCCTGGCGGCCATGCTGCTTCATGCGGCGTTCAGCCATTTGCCGGGGAGCATGGCGTCGGCGATGCATCACGCGCGCCGGGCGGCCGAATTGGCTCCGGATAAGGTGAGGTACAAGGAATTTTTGCTGATGTTTCGCGATGCTCCCGAAGAACTGATGAGTCCGGAAGAAGCGGAAGAGTTGGCGCGGCAGATCTTGCGGGCGGATCCGGACAGTGTGGTGGCCCGGTCGGTGTTGGGGTGGTTTTGAAGTCGTGAAGACGTCTTCTGACGAGCCGTTGAGAATGAAGTCGTGCGCCCGTTCAATGCGGGCGACAAAATCTATCTTTTGTCACTCGCATTGACGTCGCCCGGGCGGATGTTTCCTGTCATTCGAAACCGCGTTATGGGTCGGGGCGGGGGGATCATTGGATATATAAAGGCGTGATTTTATTTACAAATTATTGAATATTATTTCATTTAATAATATTATAGAATCAAGGAATGTTTGGAGTTCGAAACGCCGTCCATGATCCCGACGTTGTACCCGAAGAGAATCAACGGATCCTGTCGATTTTGCCGTTTGGGACACCGCTGGTTCTCTTTTTGTGTGCCGTGCCAATAACGCGGGGAGGGCGATGACATGTCACCGTTTCTGGGTGAGCTGATTGGAACGATGTTGCTGATCGTGTTCGGGGGAGGGGTTTGTGCGGGGGTTTTGTTGAAGAAAACATTGTCCCACCAAGCGGGATGGGTGGTGATCTCGTTCGGCTGGGGGTTTGCCGTGATGATTGCCGCCTATGTGGCGGGGGACGCCAGCGGTGCGCACCTCAACCCGGCCCTGACGGTGGGGTTTGCCGTGGCAGGGTCATTTCCGTGGGAGCAGGTGCCGTTGTATGTCGTTGCCCAGATGCTGGGGGCGTTTCTCGGGGCGGTGGTCGTTTGGCTGCACTATTTGCCTCACTGGAAGGAAACGGAGGATCCGGGAGCCAAGTTGGGCGTGTTTTCAACGTCGCCGGCGATCCCGAACAGATTTGCCAATCTGCTCAGCGAGATTATCGGCACGTTTGTGCTGGTGTTCGTGCTGCTCGCTCTCGGTGCGAAGGGGATGAAGTTTGCTGACGGGCTGAAGACGCTGGTGGTGGGACTGTTGATCGTGGCCATCGGGATGTCACTCGGAGGAACGACGGGCTATGCGATCAATCCGGCCCGCGATCTCGGTCCGCGCATCGCGCATTTTCTTTTGCCCATTCCGGGAAAAGGAAGTTCGGGATGGAACTACGCCTGGATTCCGGTGGCGGGACCGCTGATCGGCGGTGTGTTGGCGGCATTGCTGTACGTGTCCGTTTACCGGTGATTCGAAAATCGGGGGGAGAGAACGTGTCAAAGAAATACGTGTTGGCCATCGATCAGGGAACCACCAGCTCGCGGGCCATTCTGTTTGACCGGCAAGGACGGATGGTGTCCGTGGCGCAAAAGGAGTTTCGGCAGATTTTTCCGCAGGCCGGCTGGGTGGAGCATGACCCGTTGGAAATTTGGGGTTCGGTGCAAAGTGTCCTGTCCGAAGTACTGGCCAAATCGTCCGTTCCCGCAAGCGAGATTGCCGCCATCGGCATCACCAATCAGCGGGAAACGGCGGTGGTGTGGGACAAGATCAGCGGATTGCCGGTGTACAACGCCATTGTCTGGCAGTCCAGACAGACGGCGGACATCTGCGACCGTCTCAGACGGGAAGGACATGAGGATGCGGTTCGCACCAAAACCGGTCTGCTCATCGATCCCTATTTTTCCGGAACCAAAGTGACCTGGATTCTGGAGCATGTGGAAGGAGCGAGGGAAAAGGCGGAACGGGGCGAGTTGCTGTTCGGCACGATCGACACTTGGCTGGTGTGGAAACTGTCGGGCGGCAAGGCGCATGTGACCGATGTGTCCAACGCCTCCCGTACCCTGATGTTCAACATCCATGAACGCCGGTGGGATGAAGAACTGCTTGGCATGCTGAACGTGCCCGCCGCCATGTTGCCGGAAGTGCGCTCTTCGTCCGAAGTGTACGCGATGACGGAAAAGTCGCTGTTTTTCGGAGAAGAGGTTCCCGTCGCGGGGATGGCGGGCGATCAGCAGGCCGCTCTCTTCGGCCAGGCCTGTTTTGAAACGGGGATGGCCAAAAACACCTACGGGACCGGCTGTTTCATGCTGATGAACACCGGGGAGAAAGCCGTCCGTTCCGACCACGGTCTTCTGACGACCATCGCCTGGGACGTGGGCGGCAAGTTGGAATATGCTTTGGAAGGGAGCATTTTCATCGCCGGGTCTGCCGTCCAGTGGCTGAGAGACGGACTGGAACTCATTCGGCATGCGTCCGAGAGCGAGGAGTGGGCCAACAAGGTGGCTTCCACGGACGGGGTGTATGTGGTGCCGGCATTTGTGGGGCTGGGGACGCCGTATTGGGATTCGGACGTGCGGGGAGCCGTGTTCGGATTGACCCGCGGCACGACCAAAGCCCATTTCGTGAGGGCCACGCTGGAGTCTCTCGCCTATCAGACCAAGGATGTGCTTCAGGCCATGGAGCAGGATGCCAACATCCGGCTGAAAAAATTGCGGGTGGACGGCGGAGCCACCGCCAATCGATTCTTGATGCAGTTTCAAAGCGATTTGCTCGGGGTTCCGGTCGAACGTCCCGAGGTGCTGGAAACCACCGCGCTGGGAGCGGCGTACCTCGCCGGTCTTGCGGTGGGCTTCTGGAAAGACCGCCGGGAGATCGCGGAAAACCAGGCGGTGGACGAAGCGTTTCATCCGCAGATGGACCCTGCCGTACGGGATGAGTTGTACCGGGGATGGAAAAAAGCGGTTCATGCGGCCCGCGCCTTCAAATGACCGGCGGAAACGTACGTTCTTTTTGCGGCGAAATCGGAAGGGGTGACATGTTTGGCAGATCCGGCGATTTTCCGTCCGCACATGCCGGGGCATTCGGAAAATCGCCGGGCGGATTCAAGGAGGCGGACACGCGCTTTCTTTTTGGGATCGTTCAGCTTCATTGTCCGACAAGGAGGTTTGTCCGGATGACCGGTCGTCGTTTTTCCGTCTTAAACCGGCGGACGTTCCTTCGGGAAACCGCGTTGGTGGAAACGGATCTCCTGGTGATCGGAGGTGGAATCACCGGAGCGGGCATTGCCCTGGATGCCGTGAGTCGGGGGTTGCGCACCGTGCTTCTGGAAATGCAGGATTTCGCGGCCGGTACTTCCGGCCGCTCCACCAAACTGGTTCACGGCGGGCTGCGCTACCTGAAACAGCTGGATGTCCGGCTGGTGGCGGAGGTGGGAGGAGAACGGGCCATCGTTCACGAAATCGGTCCTCACATCACCCGACCGGAATGGATGTTGCTTCCGATCATCAAAGGGGGCACTTACGGAAAATGGTCCACCTCGCTCGGAATCATGGTGTATGATCGGTTGGCCCGGGTGAGGAAACATGAGCGGAGGATCATGCTCGACCGGGAAGAGGCCCTGCGCCGTGAACCGCTTTTGAGGCAGGAGGGGCTCCGGGGGGCGGCATGTTACGTGGAGTACCGGACGGACGATGCCCGTTTGACGCTGGAGGTGCTGAAAAAAGCCGTTGAGTATGGAGCAAGGGCTTTCAATTACGTGAAAGCGGAAGAGCCGGTGTATGACGGGGAAAGACTGACCGGGGTTCGGGCGGTGGATCTTCTCGATGGCCGCACGTACCTCTTTCGTGCGAAAAAGGTGGTCAACGCCACCGGTCCGTGGGTCGACGAGTGGAGGGAAAAAGACGGTTCCAAACGGGGAAAAACGCTTCGCTGGAGCAAAGGGGTTCACCTGGTGGTGGATCATTCCCGATTTCCGCTGCGCCAGCCCGTCTATTTCGACGTGCCGGACGGACGGATGATCTTTGCGATTCCCCGGGACGGAAAGACGTATTTCGGCACGACAGACACCGAATACCACGGAGATCTTGCCCGGCCGCGAATCACCGCAAGCGATCGGGATTACCTGCTTGACGCGGTTTCGTTCATGTTTCCCGGAGTCCGGCTCACCCCCGAAGACGTGGAATCATCTTGGGCAGGCATACGCCCGCTCATTCACCAGGAAGGCAAATCCCTCTCGGAAATCTCCCGGCGCGATGAAATGTTCCGCTCCCGTTCCGGGCTTATCACCATTGCCGGCGGGAAATTGACCGGCTACCGGAAGATGGCCGAACGGGTGGTGGATCTGGCGGTGCGGGAACTGAGGGGAGAAACCGGGCGCATTTTCGGACCTTGCCGCACACGGCGGATTCCCCTTTCCGGAGGTGACGTGGGCGGGTCGGCCGGATGGCCGGGATTCATGAAGAGGAAAATCCGGGAATTGATGGAGGCCGGTCTGCACGGAGACGATGCCGACCGGTTGGTCCGTCTTTACGGAAGCAATGTCGATGAGGTGGCGAAGAAGGTTCGCGAGTCGGAAGAAGAAGCGAGCGGCTTCGGGATCCCCCCGGTTCTCCTCGGCATGCTTCGCTACGGGGTGGAAGACGAGTCGGTGGCGACTCCGGCCGACTTTTTCGTTCGCAGGACCGGGGCCCTTTACTTCCGGATCCACGAAGTTCGCTTGTGGAAGGAGCCGGTGATCCGGTGGATGAAAGAACGATTCGGATGGACGGAGGAGGAAGAGCGGCACTGGCGGGAAGAACTGGAACGGGAACTGGCAACGGCGACAACCGTGACGGAGTCGGATTGATGTGTCAGGAAAAAAGTCGGCCAACCCGCCGATTGGGTTGGCTGGGAAACATGTGAACTAAGGTCCACTCGCGAAGTTGTTTTTGAGTATCCGCGTCCGGGGTGGAGCTCATTTGGTTTTGTTCAGCCGGGCTTCAAAATATTTTCGGTTGTGCAGCACGCTGGGGCTGTCCGGGCGGTAGCGGGCGGCCATTTCATTGTGATGATACGCCTTCTCGATTTGGCCCAACCGATCGTAGCAAACACAGAGCTGCAGATGGGGGAGATAGTTGTAACAAGCGTGGTTCACCAAGGCCAGTCGGGGCGGTTTGGCTTCCAGTGCCCGTTCATACCAGTAGGCCGCTTGTTCATACTTCCCTTCCCGCATGAACAGGAATCCCAGACGGCAGCAATTTTCCGCCCGCGGCACGTCGTACCGGAACGAACGCAACACGGCTTCCATGCTCTGACGGTGGTTCCCCAACGCTAGATGGCAGTCTGCCATTTTGCCGCATGCGGCGATTTCGTCTTCCACCCATCCCCGGCCGTCGTTCAGGAATTGTTCGTACAATTCGATGGCCCGTTCATGCAACCCGTGATCCAGGCATTCATTGGCGTAGTAAAAGAGATCCCGCGGCGTGAGCTCCCGGCCTTCGGCAACCAGGTTTTCGTAAATGTCCAGATTTCTCCGTGGGTTCCGTGAGCTCCGTTTGACGGGGCGATGTGAAATCGCCACATCGCTGTCGATGATGTGACCGCCCACTTCCAGGACTTCATGAACGGCTCCGGTCCACCGGAACCGCGGAAGACGCTTCACCAAACGGTTTCTGCGGAGGGAATGGGTGGGCTCTCCGCGTTCGTCAAAGGAGAGGTGATATGCCATGGTCACGGCATCCACCCAAGGCATCAACTCTTCACGCAACTTCCGGAATTTTTCCCGGTTATCCCCTTCCAGTACGTCATCCGCATCCAACCAGAGGATATAATCCATGCGGGCTTGATCAAAGGAGAAGTTGCGGGCGGCCGAAAAATCGTTCACCCACGGAAAATCGAAAATCCGGTCGGTGTATTTTGCCGCGATTTCTTTGGTCCGGTCCGTGGATCCCGTGTCCACGATCACGATTTCATCGACCAGGTCGCGGACGCTGTCCAGGCAGCGGCCGAGAACGGCTTCTTCGTTTTTCACGATCATGCACAGACTGACGGTCAGATCCAATTTGCGGGAGAACAGGTGCTCCGGCAGGTCAAATCCCCATTTGCGGGAGGCGATCTGCCGGTTTTCGTTCATGATGGAGTGCATGTTCAGATCGGGGGTGGCGGTGAAGGTGGCATGCCCTTCGTGATGGACGAATGCATCGAGTGCCACAAACAGACGGAACCCCTCTTTGGTCACGCGCAAACAGAGATCATCGTCCTCGTACGTGCCGATCCCGAATCGTTCATCAAACCCTCCGGCTTTTTCCAGCACGGTTCGTTTGGTCAACAGACAAAAACCCGCCAACCGGTACACTTCCCGAACCAATCCTTGGTTGACGCGGGCGTGTTCTTCGGCGAACGCATCCAGCTCCGTTTCAGGGTCCCGGTATGGAACGGGAATTTGCTGAAAATAACCGCTGCAATAATTGCTGACGGGTCCGGCCAACCCGGCGTCCTCATGGTTGTCAAACACACTCTGCAGCCGTCTCAGCCACCCGGGTGTCACCACCGTGTCATTGTTCAGAAACAACACGTATTCACCGGAAGCCGCTTCGATCCCCTGATTGCAGGCCTTGGGGAAACCGAGATTTGTTTCGTTCCGGATGTATCGGACTTCTGAGCGTTGTTTCAGAGATTCCGCGGTTTCGTCCGTGGAGCCGTTGTCGACGATGATCAATTCAAAGGGTTCCGGCGTGCACCGACGGATGCTGTTGATGCATCTGGATGTCAGGTTCCATCGGTTGTGGACGGGAATGATGATGCTGGTTTTCATGGCATGGGCACTCCTCGCGAAAAAATCATGACGATAAAATCAGGCTATGCGTCCCGGGATGAAAGGGTACGTCTGTCACGTGCGAATGTTCGTTCATCTCCATATGATGTTCACGTGACGGGATCATCCGGTCCGATTTGAACCCATGGCCGGTTGGGCTGAAATGGGTAAGGAGGTTGGCAATTGGACAGAATTCAGGCCAGTCAGACGCGAATCAGGATTCTCATTTTGTTGTTGTTCTCGATTCGCGTGTTCCAAGACCGATTGTATCGACGGCTTTTGAGAAGGCTCCGCAGGCAACTTCGAAGAATCCGCGGGGTGACCGGCCCGACGGGACCGACCGGCCCGACAGGACCAACGGGTCCGACGGGAGCCCCCGGTCTGGCAGGGCCGATGGGACCGACCGGCCCGACAGGACCGACCGGCCCGGCGGGTGGACCGCCTGGCCCGACGGGGGATACAGGACCGACGGGACCGACCGGCGAAACGGGACCGACCGGCCCGACGGGAGAGACGGGACCGACGGGTCCGACCGGTGAAACGGGACCGACCGGCCCCACAGGACCTACCGGTGAAGCACCGGTCATGGTGTTTGCACAAGAAACAGCTGCCGTTGATCTCCCGGTAGGAACCGAGGTGACCGTTCTGACGCTTCCAGCGATCACCACGACCGGTACCGAACAGGTCAAACTGGATTCCACGGTGAATCTCGAGGGTGAACGGGATTTGCTGGGGCTCCTCGTGGTTGATCTGGATCTGACGTATTTCATCAGGAGAGACGGAACGCTGATTGTTTCCCAAGATTTCGGATCAGGCAGTTCCGTGTCCAACCTGCTCACGGATGCGTTCAACTATTTCTCCGTATCCTTGTCGTGGGTGGATACGCCTCCGGCCGGAACGCATACCTATACGCTGTCCCTCGCCACCAACAGCGTTCTCGGCTACACCGACATTCGGGCGTTGGTCAGGCATCTGTCCGCGACGGTCTATACGACGTGAAGTCGTGCCACCGGCTGTCTTCATTCGAGGAGAGCCGGCATTTTTTTGTGCATCCGGTTTCCGCGGAGAGCAGTCACACCCAAGGGAGGAGCCGGGCTTGCTCGTTGCAGTGGGTTTTTGAAAAAAGGATGGAAGCACGGAGGGGAATCATTGATTGACAATTTTGATCATTTCTTCAAAGGAAGATGCTATTGACTCCCGCCTTCTCCTCCAATAAAATACATTTGAAACTGAGAATCATTATCACAGATAAGGATGCCGGGAACAGAGCCGGTTCCCCGGCAACCGTGGTGGACCAGGAGGGGAAGCATGTCCAGGCTTTATACCGAGAACCTGACGGTCTCGTACGGGGGCGCGGACATTGTCAAAGGGCTGAACGTCCGCATTCCGGACGGGAAAGTCACGGCGATCATCGGGCCAAACGGCTGCGGCAAATCGACGCTTTTGAAAGCCATGGCCAGGATCCTCGTGGCCAAAGCGGGAGCCGTGTACCTGGACGGGAAGGAAATCGGGAAAGAATCCACCCGGAAAATCGCCCGGAAATTGGCGATCCTGCCCCAGACGATGACCGCGCCGGAAGGGTTGACCGTGGGCGAACTCGTGTCGTACGGCCGATTTCCGCACCAGCGGGGAATGGGCCGGATGAAAGCCGATGACGTGAAATCGGTGGAGTGGGCACTTCAAGTGACGGGCGTGTCCGAATTCCGGAACCGGGAAGTGGATGCGCTTTCCGGAGGACAGCGGCAACGTGTGTGGATTGCCATGGCTCTGGCCCAGGAAACGGAAATCATCTTGCTCGATGAGCCCACGACCTATCTGGATCTCTGTCATCAGCTGGAAGTGCTGGAGTTGCTCAGGCATTTGAACCGGAAAGAAAACAGAACCGTGGTCATGGTGATTCACGACTTGAACCAGGCGGCGCGTTTTGCCGATTATCTGGTGGCGATGAAAGACGGGACCATCGTGAAGGAAGGAACTCCCGAAGAAGTGATGACGCGGGAAGTGTTGCGAAACGTGTTCCACATTGATGTGGAGATCGGGCTGGATCCGAGAACGCGGAAACCCGTGTGCCTCACGTATGATTTGTTGCAGACGCCTTTTGCCTCCCGGGAAGAGGCGCTTGCATGACAAGACGCCGCATCACATTCTTTTTGCATCGGAGGAAACGAGGATGAGGATTTTCAAAAAAGGGTTTTTGCTGAGTTTGGTGGTCATGATTTCCGCTTGGTTGACCGCATGCTCCGGCGGAGAAACGGCGGAGCAGGGGGCCCCCTCGGATTCCGAAACGAGGGTGTACCATTCGGAAAAAGGGGATGTCAAGGTTCCCGCCCAACCGAAACGGGTGGCGGTGTTTGCGACGGCCTACGTCGGGAATCTGCTCAAACTGGGCATCACGCCGATTGCCGTCGATCAATGGGCGACAGGCAGCCAATTTTTCGGCAACAAGCTGGATGGTGCGGAAGTGGTCAGCACCGACAATCTTGAAAAACTGGTGGCTCTCAACCCTGACCTGATCATCGTTTATTCCTATGATCAAAAAGTGGTCGACAAATTGTCGCAAATCGCCCCCACGGTGGCTTTCACCTATGAGAAGTACGACTATTTGCAGCAACACATCGAAATCGGGAAACTGGTGGGCAAAGAGCAGGAAGCCCGGGAGTGGGTGGAGCAGTGGCAGGAAAAAGCAAAAGTGGAACGGGAGAAGGTTCAGAAAGCCCTCGGCTCCGACGCAACGGTCACCGTTCTTGAGCAATTCGGCAAGGATCTCTATGTTTACGGGAAAAACTGGGGACGCGGAACGGAGGTCATCTATCAGGCGCTTGGCCTGAAAGCTCCCAAAAAGCTGGAGGAAGACGTGTTCGGTCAGGGGTGGAAAGCCATTTCGGCCGAAATGATCCCGCAATATGCCGGAGATTACATTTTCGTCGGAAAAAGCGCGGATACCAACAACGCTTTCATGGAAACCAACGTGTGGAAAAACCTGCCGGCCGTCAAAAACAACCGTGTGATCGAATTTGATTCCAAGTCTTTCTATTTCAATGATCCGATCTCCCTCGAAAAAGAGCTTGAGATCATCGTGAAAGAATTGACCAGCCGGAAATGACGGTGCCGGATGAGAAGGAAGAAGTCGCAATGAACAGTGCCATTCCGAAAGAAGCGGGAAAGCATGATGTGTTTTCGCGTCCGGTGATCGGCGGTTCGGTGCTGGTCCTGGGACTGATCGCGCTGTTGGGCATGTTGGCGCTCGCCGTTTCGGTGGGAGCGGCGGACATCGATGTGCGAACGGTGTGGCAGGCGGTGTTCAATCCGGATCCCTCGAAGGAGGCCCATGCCATCATCACGGACATCCGGTTGCCGCGGGAGCTGGGGGCGGCCATCGTCGGAGCGGCCTTTGCGGTGAGTGGGGCGATCATGCAGGGAATCACCCGAAACCCGCTGGCGGATCCCGGTCTCCTGGGGTTGAATGCCGGAGCGACGTTTGCTTTGGCCTGCATGTTTGCATTCCTTCCCGGAGCTTCCTACATGACGATCATGTTTGTTTCCTTCATCGGAGCGGGATTGGGAGCCGGACTGGTTTTCGGTTTGGGCTCCCTCACTCCCGGCGGCATGTCACCGATCCGGATCACCCTCGCGGGTGCGGCGGTGTCTGCTCTTTTGACCGCTTTGGGGGAAGGCATCGCCCTGTATTTCAAGCTCGCGCAGGATCTGGCATTTTGGGTCGCGGGCGGGGTTTCCGGGACCGGGTGGAAGCAGCTTGCGGTGGCGTTTCCGGTGATCGCCGTCGGCATCGTATGGGCCGTGGCATCTTCCAGAGGAATCACCATCCTCAGCTTCGGAGAGGAAGTGGCCAAAGGACTGGGACAGCGGACGTTTCTGACCAAGGCCCTGCTGATGTTGATCGTGTTGGTGTTGGCCGGAGCGGCCGTTTCGATCGTGGGCCCCATCTCGTTCGTGGGATTGATGGTTCCCCATATCGTCCGGATGCTGGTCGGCACGGATTACCGGTGGATCATCCCGTGTTCGGCCGTTTTCGGCGGTTTGTTCATGGTCATGGCCGACACGGTTGCCAGATTGGTCAATGCCCCTTATGAGACACCGGTCGGTGCCGTTGTCTCCATCGTGGGAATTCCGTTCTTCCTGTATTTGGCGCGGAAGGGAGGGAGGGGATGATGGATGTCAGGCCGGAAATCATCCGGAAGACCCGCTGGATCCTTCTGGGGGCCCTCCTGGTTTTGATTGCTTTGTTCGTGACCAGCGTGGCGACCGGCTCCGTCTCACTCTCTCCTTCCCAACTGTGGCGGACCGTTTTGGGGCAGGGAACCATGAAAGAAAATCTGGTTCTGTTTGAATTCCGGCTCCCGCGGATCATGATTTCGATGCTGGCCGGAGCGGGACTGGCGGTTGCCGGCTCCATCCTGCAGAGCGTGACGCGAAATCCTCTGGCGGATCCGGGCATTTTGGGGATCAACGCGGGAGCGGGGCTGTCGGTGGTCTTGTTCGTCATGTTTTTTCGGGCGGATCATTCCCTGTTTCAATTTGGTCTTCCGTTCTTTGCCCTGACGGGAGGATTGGGGGCCGCCCTGTTGATTCATGTGTTTGCCTGGAGAAAAGGCGAGGGAGCCGAACCCAACCGGTTGGTGCTGGTGGGGGTCGGAATCGCCGCGGCACTGAACGGAGCCGTTCTCCTGTTGAGCATCCGGATGGATCCCGAGGACTACGACTTTTTCGCCAATTGGTTGGCCGGCCGGATTTGGGGAGATGATTGGCCGTACGTGGTGGCCCTTCTTCCCTGGATCGTGCTGCTGGTTCCCGTGGTGTTTGCCAAGTCCCGCGTGCTCAACGTGTTGAACCTGCATGAACATGTGTCGGTCGGTTTGGGCGTTCGGGTGAAACGGGAACGGTTCATCCTGATCTTTCTTGCAGTGGCGCTTGCATCTTCTTCGGTTTCGGTCAGCGGGGGGATCCCCTTCGTGGGATTGTTGGCACCGCATATGGCAAGATCGCTGGTCGGGCCGAGGCATCAAGGCTTCCTTCCGTTGGCGGCGGTGTTGGGAGCCATTCTGGTTCTGGCGGCGGACACCACGGGCAGGGTATTGCTCGATCCGAGCGGAATTCCCGCCGGCATCATCGTCACATTGATCGGTGCTCCCTATTTCATGTGGCTGATGGCCCGACAACCGGGACGGTAACCGGTCATTCAAACATCGTGTTTTGTTCATCCCGATGTCGCTTGCTCATCGTTTTTGACAGAGAGCGATTTGCCGGGCGCCGGCACGGAGGCTTTCCGTGACCGGCCTTTTTTCTGTCCGGGAAAAGCCCTTGCGGAACAAGACGGGAATGCCGGGGGTTTTCCGGTGGCCGGATCACTTGGGGGAGACGATAAGGTGGAGTCGTGCGGGGCGGCATTGGATTCGTGACGGCGAACAAAAAACCGGTGACGAACACGGGTCACCGGTTTTTTGTTTTCCGTTTTTACGTGAGCACCTCTTCGCGGGGTTTCACATGCAGCGGCGGCGGAATGATCCAGCCCTTGTCCTTCATGAGGCGGAGCAATCTGGCGCCGTCGGCGATTTTTTCCGCGTTGAATTTGGCGTACATCGCGGCGATGTCTTCACGCAGACATTTCACCATGGCCGCGGTGTCTGCCGAGGATCCGATCGCATGATCGGCGGCCACCATCGTGGCGATTTCCGGATCCGTGAAACGGGCGGCGGGGGGGATCCGTTCCCGGTCCGCCTCGCCGCGCTCCGCCGGAGCGGGAGGCAAGGGGGCGCCGTTTTCCTTCAGGAAATTTTTCAGTTCTTCCACGTGCGGACGGAGACGATTTTCGATGATGTGATGGATGAACTCCCGAAGATCTTCGTCGCCGCAGTGGTTGTAGAACAACTGGTAGCGGGAAATCATCGCTTGCCCCCCGGCCAGGGTCATGAATGCATCGTAAATTTCCCCGTAATGCGCCGGTTCGGCTTTCGGATACCCGCTCAAAATGCCCATGTGCATCCCTCCTAAACGGTTGTCAGTGTCATGTTGCGCGAATCCTCCTCCGCTTATGCAAGCCGAGCGGACATTGTCAAATCGGCATGCTTTTCTCGAACGGAAGGCGGAGAATTGCCTCAAAATCGCCGTGGCTTTGGTGGAAGCAGGAAAATGGGCCATGGTACAATAATCATGTGCGAAAGAAAGTTCGGGATCCTTGCCGCGGAAGGCGGATTCCGCGGGAGCGGCACGTCGTGTTTCGGAAGGTGTGAGGTTCGTGCAAAAGCTGGTATTGATCGACGGAAACAGCATCGCGTATCGGGCGTTTTTCGCCCTTCCGCTTCTCAGCAACGCGAGCGGACTGTACACCAACTCGGTGTACGGATTCACCATGATGCTGATGAAAGTGATCGAAGAGGAAAAACCGACCCACGTTCTCGTGGCATTTGATGAGGGAAAAACCACGTTCCGCCACAGGGAGTACGGAGAATACAAAGGAACGCGCCAGAAAACCCCCGGGGAGTTGTCCGAACAGATCCCCCTGATTCATGAGGTGTTGGATGCGTTCGGCATCCGTCATTTCGGCATGGACGGATACGAAGCCGACGACATCATCGGAACGCTGGCCCATTCACCGGAAACCGAAGGCATGGAAGTGCGAATCGTCAGCGGGGACAAGGATCTTCTGCAACTGGTGAACGATCGTGTCCGCGTGATGCTCACCCGAAAGGGAGTCACCGAGCTCGAAACTTACGACGTTCGCGCGGTGAAAGAGC
Organism: Staphylospora marina; assembly: GCF_003856495.1. Taxonomy (GTDB): domain Bacteria; phylum Bacillota; class Bacilli; order Thermoactinomycetales; family Thermoactinomycetaceae; genus Staphylospora; species Staphylospora marina. The sequence goes on from NZ_CP034118.1 coordinate 808,568, forward strand.
GATATGGACTGGAACCCCGGCAGATCATCGATTTGAAGGGACTGATGGGGGATCCGTCCGACAACATTCCGGGCATTCCCGGGGTGGGGGAAAAGACGGCGCTCAAGCTGCTTCACCAATTTCCCACCGTGGAAGACGTGGTGGCCAACGCGGATGCCGTGTCCGGCAAAAAACTGCAGGAAAAGATCCGTGAATTCAAAGAGCAGGCCTTGTTCAGCAAGAAGTTGGCGACGATTTTCACGGAAGTGCCGCTTCCTTTCAAGGTGGAAGATCTGAAACTGCCGCCCCTCGATGTGCAGCGGGTGGCCGAGGTGTTCCGAAAGCTGGAGTTCAAGACCCTGATTGACCGGATCGAAAAAGATCGCAAGACGCAGGAACCGCTGCAGACGAACGAACCGCTTCCGGAATTGAAGGTGACGATGATCCGCGGCGAAGAAGAGCGGATTGCGCTTGAAGGACTGTTCGAACGGAAGCGGTTGGCGCTGGTGGTGGAAGCGGACGGAGAGAATTACCATCGGTCCGCCGTGGTCGGCTTGGCGTTGTCCGACGGGGAGCGGCACGCGTTCCTGACCTTGGAGGAGGCGGAAAACTGGCCGGCGTTTCGCCGATGGCTGGAAGATCCGTCCCGGAACAAAGTCGCATTTGACGTCAAACGTGCAAAGCTGCTCCTGGAAAAAGAAGGGCTGAATTCGGAAGGCTGGTCGTTTGATGCCTTGCTGGCCGCCTACTTGCTCAATCCGTCCGAAAGCCGGACGGAACTGTCCGACGTGGTTGCCAAACATCTCGGGGAACGCATTCCTTCCGATGAAGACGTGTACGGCAAAGGCGCCAAAAAATCGATTCCGCAAGGAGAGCCGTTGGCCGCTCATCTGGCCCGCAAGGCGGAAGCTCTTCATCGGCTGGAACCGGTGCTGGCCCGTGAGCTGAAAGAAGCGGGCATGGATGCGTTGATGTTTGACCTGGAGTTTCCGCTGGCGTTCACCTTGGCCCGCATGGAACAAAGGGGTGTCGCCGTGGACCGGGACGGATTGGACGAGCTCGGAGTGGAACTGAAGGAAAATCTGGACCGGCTGGAGCGCGAAATATACGAACTGGCCGGAACGGAATTCAACATCAACTCTCCGAAACAACTGGGGGAAATCCTGTTTGACAAACTGGGACTTCCCGTGCTGAAAAAGACGAAGACCGGCTATTCCACCAGTGCCGATGTGCTGGAGAAACTGGCTCCCCAACATGAAATCGTGGAAAAGATCCTGCATTTCCGCCAGGTGGGCAAACTTCATTCCACCTATGTGGAGGGGCTGCGCAAGGAGATTGCCGGGGACGGCAAAATCCACACCTCATTCAACCAGACCGTGACGGCGACGGGACGCCTTTCCAGCACGGAACCCAACCTGCAGAACATTCCGATTCGACTCGAAGAAGGTCGCAGAATCCGGAAAGTGTTCGTTCCTTCCGAACCGGGCTGGCTCATTCTCGCCGCGGACTATTCGCAGATCGAGCTGCGGGTGCTGGCGCACATTTCCGAAGATGAGAACCTGCGACGCGCGTTCCGTGAGAACCGGGACATTCACACCGCCACGGCGATGGAAGTGTTCGGGGTGTCCGAAGACGAGGTGACCCCGCTCATGCGCCGCCAGGCGAAGGCGGTCAATTTCGGGATCGTGTACGGAATCAGCGGATACGGCCTGGCACAAAACCTGGACATCCCGCAGAAAGAAGCCAAGGAGTTCATTGAGCGGTATTTCGAGACATATCCCGGCGTGAAGCGGTACATGGAAGAAGTGGTCCAAAAGGCCAAGCAGGACGGGTATGTGACCACTTTGCTGGGGCGTCGCCGCTGGTTGCCGATGATTCATTCCCGCAACTACGGAGAACGCAGCTTTGCGGAACGGACGGCGATGAACACTCCGATCCAGGGAACGGCGGCCGACATCATCAAACACGCCATGCTCAGGGTGGAACGGGAAATGCAGGCCCGCAACCTGAAGAGCCGCATGTTGCTTCAGGTGCACGACGAACTGATTTTCGAGGTTCCGGAAGAGGAACTGGAGGAAATGAAACAACTCGTGCGCGATCTGATGGAAGATGCCTTGCCTTTGTCCGTGCCGCTCCGCGTGGACGTCAGCAGCGGCAGAAACTGGTACGAAGCGAAATGAACGCTCCGCAGGTCGCGTGAATCGTGAGACATGAGAAAGCTGCGGGGCTGTGTGCCGGGGGAAAGGAGAGAGAAACCATGCCGGAATTGCCTGAGGTGGAAACCGTCCGGCGGACGCTTCAGCGTCTCGTGGTCGGGAAAACCATTGAAGACGTGGAAGTGCGCCTTCCGCGCATCATTCGGCGGCCCGATCCGGAAGAATTCAAGTTCTGCTTGGCGGGTGCGACCATCGCCGGGGTGGAAAGGAGGGGAAAATTCCTCAAAATCCTCTGTCCGCCGTGGACATTGGTCTCCCATCTCCGAATGGAAGGAAAGTACCGGGTGGCGAACCGGGATGAACCGCTGGAAAAACACACCCATGTCATTTTCCGGTTTACGGACGGCACCGAACTTCGGTATCGGGATGTGCGGCAGTTCGGCACCATGGATTTGTTCCGGGCAGGAGAAGAAGACGGACAGGCCCCTCTTTCGAAGCTGGGCCCCGAACCGTTGTCGGATGCGTTCGACGTGCAGTGGTTTCGCCGGGAGCTGGCCCGGCGGACCACCAAGATCAAGGCTCTCCTCCTGAATCAGGAATTCTTGGCCGGTCTTGGCAATATTTATGTGGACGAGTCACTCTTTGCTGCCGGAATTCATCCGGAACGTTCCGCTTCTTCCCTGACGGTTGACGAAGCCGGGCGGCTCCATGCGGAGATTCGCCGCGTTCTGGCCGAAGCCATTGAAGCGGGAGGCTCATCGGTTCGGTCTTACGTCAACGGAGAAGGAGAAATGGGGTATTTCCAGTTGCGCATCAAAGTTTACGGGCGAAAAGGGGAACCTTGCATGAAATGCGCGACTCCGATCATCCGTACGGTGGTCGCCGGTCGAGGAACCCACTGGTGTCCGGTTTGCCAGCCGAGCGCGCCTGCCTCCTCACCGTCTTCAGTCCGATGATCCGATCAACCTGACCGGGGATTTACGCCACCGTCAGGAGGAGCGTGAAATTCTCCGTCCCTTCGACATTCACCTTTGCCCGCGTCCGCTGCATATGATCAAGGAGTCCGGTTTTCCGACTGTCGGACGATCACCGGGAATCGAAGGGACGTGGGGTGCATGGAACACTTGCTTTCGATGTTGTGGCTGGCGCTGGCGGTCAGTATGGACGGGTTTGGAGTCGGCATGACTTACGGGATCCGCCGCATGCACATCCCGCTTTCTTCCGTCCTGATCATTGCCATGTGCTCCGGGGGGGCCGTGTTTGCGGCGATGAGTTTCGGGAATGTGCTGGAAACCTGGATTCCGCCGGAAACGGCCGTTCGTTTGGGAGCCTGGATCTTTATCGGATTGGGATGCTGGGCGATCGTGCAGGCCACACGGGCCGTGAGAAGAGAAGGTCGGAATCTTCCCCGAGAGGCGCCTTCCGCCCGGATCTGGACGCTTCGAATCCCGTCGCTGGGGTTGGTGATTCACATCCTGAAGGAGCCCATGGCCGCGGATTTGGACGGCTCCGGTTCCATTTCCGGAAAAGAGGCGGTACTGTTGGGGAGTGCATTGGCTCTTGATTCGACGGGCGCGGGAATCGGAGCGGCGTTTGTCGGGGCTCCGGCGCTTCCGGTCGCCATGCTGGTGGCGGCAATGAGCGGTCTCTTCCTGAGAGCGGGGATGAAATGGGGAGGATTGCTTTCGGGCCGGAAATGGGACAAAGCCGTCAACTTGTTGCCGGGCCTCATTTTGCTTCTTTTGGGTTGTGTGAGACTGTTTTGAGGAGAAGATGCGGAAGATGATTCTGGGACTGACGGGAGGCATCGCCACCGGGAAAAGTACCGTTTCCGCCATGTTCCGCGCCCGTGGTGCGGCCGTGGTGGATGCGGACCTGGTCGCAAGGGAAGTGGTGGAACCGGGGAGCGAAGGACTCCGAAAAGTGGTGAACCGGTTCGGAAAAGAGATGTTGGACGAACGGGGGGGCCTGAATCGTCGGGCATTGGGCGATCTGGTCTTCCGCAACCCCGATGCCCGGAAGGATTTGAATCGGATCCTCCATCCCCTGATCATCGGGGAAATGCGAAGCAAGACAACCGCCATTCGCGAGGCGGAGCCCGAAAGGGTGATCATTTGGGATGTTCCGCTGTTGATCGAGGAGAATTTGACACAATTTGTCGAAAAAGTTATTGTGGTATATGTACCCGAAGAGCTTCAAAAAATACGGCTCATGGACAGGAACGGATGGAGTGCGGAAGAAGCCGAGGCGCGAATCCGCGCACAGCTTTCCATCGAGATCAAGAAACAGATGGCTGATTATGTGATCGACAACAGCGGTACACTGTCAGAAACAGAAAGACAGGTTGATCAATTATGGAAATCGCTGAAATCAAGCGGTGGGTAAAGCCCGCCATCGACGCACTTCCACCGAAACGGACGCTTTTTGTCGTTTTCACCGTCATCCTGCTCTTTTTGATGGTTGCCATTCCGCTGTTCAACCGATGGATCTATCCGCTTGAATACGAAGAGTACATACTGGACAGTGCGGAGGCGACCGGGGCGGATCCGTTTCTGGTGATGGCCATCATTCGGGTGGAGACAAAGTTTGACCCGGACAAGCAATCCCGCGCCGGAGCCAAGGGATTGATGCAATTGATGCCGGGTACGGTCGACGAGGCCATCAAATTGGGCAACTTTTCTCCGGCATTCCGGGATTACGTGGATGACCCGGCGATCAATATCCGGATGGGAAGTTGGTACATCGCTCATTTGACCGAACGTTTCAAGGGAAACAAAGTGGCGGTGGTGGCCGCGTACAACGCGGGGCCCACGCGCGTGCAGAAATGGCTGGATTCGGGAGTCTGGGACGGGACGCGGCAAAACGCTTCGCAAATTCCCTACGGGGAAACCCGTCACTATGTCCAACGAGTCTCCTATTTTTATGAAAAATACCGGCAATTGTACAGCGATCTGCTGAAAAAAGAGCAGAAATAAGATGCCCTGTTCCGGAAATGGAGCAGGGTTTTTTCACGCTCGGTTGCAAAATGTGACATACTGATTATAATAGGAAGAGGAGTTCGTATGTAACAATTGAGCGGAAGGAGTTCATCTCATGGCACTGCGCATCGCGATCAACGGTTTCGGCCGCATCGGCCGCATGGTATTCCGCAAGGCCATCCTTGATCCGGAACTTGACGTTGTGGCCGTCAATGCCAGCTATCCCGCCGCAACACTGGCTCATTTGATCAAATATGACACGATTCACGGAACGTTCGACGCCGAAGTCACCGCACAAGAAAACGGTTTCACCGTGAACGGCAAGTTTGTCAAACTGGTGTCCAACCGCAACCCGGAAGAACTTCCGTGGGCGGACTTGAACATCGACGTCGTCGTGGAGGCCACGGGCAAATTCACCGACCGTGAAGGCGCTTCCAAACATCTGAAAGCCGGTGCCAAGAAAGTGGTGATCACCGCTCCGGGCAAGGATGAAGACGCGACGATCGTGATGGGCGTCAACGAAGAAATCTACAACCCGGACGAGCATCATATCGTTTCCAACGCTTCCTGCACCACCAACTGCCTGGCTCCCGTGGTGAAAGTGCTGCACGAAACGTTCGGAATCGAGCACGGTCTGATGACCACCGTTCATGCATACACCAATGACCAGAAAAACCTCGACAATCCCCACAAGGATCTGCGCCGCGCCCGTGCCTGCGCCCAGTCCATCATTCCGACCAAGACGGGTGCCGCCAAGGCGATCGGCATCGTGATTCCGGAACTGAAGGGCAAACTGAACGGTTTCGCTCTCCGCGTTCCGACTCCGAACGTATCCGTGGTGGACCTGGTCGTGGATCTGAAGCGTGCCGTCACCGCGGAAGAAGTGAACGCCGCCCTGAAAAACGCCGCTGAAACCACGATGAAAGGCATTCTCCAGTTCTGTGAGGAGCCGCTGGTTTCTTCCGACTTCAACGGCAGCGAATATTCTTCCGTCGTGGATGCCCTCTCCACGATGGTGATCGGCGATCGTCAGGTGAAAGTGCTCGCCTGGTACGACAACGAGTGGGGGTATTCCTGCCGCGTCGTCGACCTGGTGAAATATGTCGGACAACGCATGCCTCAAGGAGTTACCGCCTGATTTGTGATTTGTCACGTTGCGTCCTTTTTTCATACAAGCATGGCACTTGTTTCGCCGTCCGGGTTGCCCGCCGGGCGGTTTTTTTATGACCGTGCAAGGCGAACTTCATGAAAAAACGGCTTTCGCCGCAGCGATGTCATGCGGCAAAAGCCGTTTGTCCTTCTTCCGGACTTCATCAGGGACGTTTGATCGGGATGAAGATTTCATACATGTTGTCCGGCTCGGCGGGATCATGCGTCACCGGAATGTAGTGGTGATTGTAGATCTCCAGCCCCAGCGTGCTGTGATCCTTGCGAAATCCTTTGCGTTCGATCCATTTCCAGGCTTTCTGGTAGGTGGTGGGCACGTTTCGGATGGGGCCCCGGTGCGTGAAGACGGCGTACGTTTGCGTCGGGACGGTGAGGGCCACCATGCCTGCGGGAATCTGCTCGACGCGGGAGACTTCGACGGCGATGTAGCAGGTGAAATCCGTCACACGGTCATGACACGGGCAGACAAACACTCCGGGATCGGTCTGGTGGGGAATTTCGTTGACCCGCTTGAGGAACACTTCCCACAATTTGTTCAGTTCCCTGGACATGGTATATGGACCGGTCCACGGCAACCCCACCACCTGGAACGATTCTTTTCGGATGATCCGTCCTTGCATAGAACCCTCCCTCGGCGACAGAGAGCTGGAGAGAGTCGCCCGCTTTTTTCCATGAGAGAGTTCTATTCTCCATACCCGGTTTCCTTTAAAATGGATTTGATGAATTGGTTACAATGATCGTCTGAAAGGGTGTGGCGGGTGGTCAATCGGATTCCGCCGCGCATTCGCGGCGTATGGATGGTGATCGTCGGAGCTTCTTTGTGGGGCATTTCCGGGACCGTGGCACAAGTGTTGTTTCAACGGGCCGATGTGGAGGCCGGCTGGCTGGTTTCCATCCGGCTGCTGATTTCGGGCTTGGCATTGGTCGCCATGGCCGCCGCCGGCGGACGGGACGTGTGGGCGCCGTGGAAAACCGGGGGGGAACGGGGTCGCTTCCTGCTGTTCGGCCTGGCGGGGATGCTGGGCGTTCAGTATACGTTTTTCGCGGCGGTGGCGGAAGGAAACGCGGCGACGGCCACGCTGCTCCAGTTTCTCAGCGCTCCGTTCATCACGGTTTTTTTGGCGTTGAGGTGGCGAAGAATGCCGGGAATCAAGGACATGTCTGCATTGGCGCTGGCCATGGTGGGGACCTTTTTCCTGGTGACCAACGGCTCTTTCGGCGGGCTGACCGTGCCGCTGCCCGCCGTGATCTGGGGGCTGTTGTCCGCGATCACCGCCGCGTTCTACACGATGTATCCGGTGGAACTCATCCGCCGCCACGGCTCCACGCTGACGGTCGGATGGGGCATGTTGATCGGAGGATTTTTCTTGTCCCTGATCCGTCCTCCGTGGGGAAGCGCCGCTCCCGACTTGTCCTGGGAAGAGTGGGGGCTGGTTGCCTTCGTCATCGTGTTCGGCACGCTCATTCCCTTTCATCTGTTTTTGGACAGTTTGCGTTACATCACTCCGGACAAAACGGGCATGCTGGGCAGTGCCGAACCGCTCTCCGCCATGCTGGTCTCCATCGTTTGGCTGGGACATCGCCCGGGGTTGTTCGAGCTTGTCGGCGGATTGTGCATCATCGTGACGGTGATCCTGCTTTCGCGGGCGGAAAAGCCCGCCGAAAAACCGGAAACGGCCATACGGCAAGCGGGGTGACGGAGCGTGGACGGAGAAATTATAGAAAAACGGATCGAAGCGGAGTAAAATAAGAAAACAGATTGTGTGAAAGGGAGAAGATGACCACCGGATGCAGACCGCCATCTCCGTGATGGATGTCGTCTGATTCCAAATGCCGGGGCTCGGGGAGGGAGCCAGAGTTGAAATGTCCGTATTGCGGTCGTCTCGGCAGCCGCGTGCTCGATTCCAGACCGGCCAGCGACGGGAGTGCCATCCGCAGACGCAGGGAATGCGAGCACTGCGAGCAGCGTTTCACCACCTTTGAAACCATTGAAGAACAGCCGCTCAGGGTCATCAAGAAAGACAACAGCCGCGAGGAGTTCAGCCGGAAGAAGCTGTTGGACGGGTTGCTCCGGGCTTGTGAGAAAAGACCCGTTCCCACCGAACGCCTGGAGATGTTGGTGGAAGAGATCGAACGCAAACTGCGTCACTGCGGGACAACCGAAGTGCATTCGAAGGAAATCGGGGAAATGGTCATGGAGCGGCTGGTCGAAATCGACGAAGTGGCCTATGTGCGGTTTGCTTCGGTGTACCGTCAGTTCAAGGATATCAACGTGTTTGTCAGTGAGTTGGAAGATTTGTTGAACCGTTCGAGACATGAAATGCAAAAACCCGGGAAAGACAACGACTGATCCCGGGTTTTTCCCTTGAAGAAGATCACAGAACAAACATTTGCCGTGACGAGGAGGGCCGCGGATGGGCATTTTTCGGATGGATGCAGGTTGGCGTTGTCGCATGAACCGTCAGTTGGGCAGTTCGGATTACTATGCGTTGGTTCATTTGTATCAACCCATTGTGGGTGCGTCATCCGTCGCCTTGTACATGACATTGTCCAACCTTCTCCCCCCTCATCGCTCCGGGGTCTCCCCCGTTTACAAACACTCCCATCTGCTCCGGATGGTGTCTCTTTCACATGAAGCCTGGTTGGAAGCGCGCCATGCCCTTGAAGGCGTCGGGCTGTTGAACACATGGGAATTGCGGGATCGGGAGCAGGGGATTTTGTACGAATATGAGGTGATTCCGCCGCTTTTGCCCGAGCGCTTTTTCCAGAGCGACGTGCTGAGCCTGACGTTGTGCAGGCAGGTGGGCAAGGAGCGTTTTTTGCAACTGCGTGAGGAACTGGTGGGAACCGTCGGCCGGAAAAACGCGGAAGACGGCACGGCGGTCAATGTCACCCGCTCGTTTTCCGAGGTGTTCGAAAGCCTCACTCCCCAGGAATTGGCCCGTTCGGCGGAACTCCGGAGAGATGAGCTCGGCATGCTGGAGTGGGAGGGAGACCGCTTCGACCAAGGGAAGTTGCCCGAGTGGGATGATGAAGATTCTCTCGCGCTGGTGCGCATGCGTTTGGGTGGATTGGTGGACGAACAAACCTGGACTCCGGAATTGCTCCGGGAATTGAAAGAGATCCGTTTTCTCTACAGTCTGGATGACTGGGACCTCATCAAGGCCCTTCAGAACCCGTATGTCACCCATGGCGGGCGGATCAACATGGAACGGCTCAGGTCGTTCGTCAAAAATGAATACCGTCTCCGTTTCGGCGGTTCCCCGGTGGTGACCGTCAAGCGTGGAAGCGTCAAGGTCCAGGGGGATGATCAGCCGGCCCCTGCCCGGAAAGACCGGGAAGAAGAGGGTCTCACCGAAGAGGAACGACATTTTCGTCAATTGGCGGAGATGTCTCCGCTGGAATTGCTGTCCCATTACCATCAGGGAAAGCGCATCCCGGACAGCGACGTGAAACTGGTCGAATCGCTGATGCACCAATACGGCCTTCCGGCCGGTGTCATCAACGTGCTGTTGGAATATGTCCTGCTCCGGTATGACTACAAACTGCCACGGAAATTGGTGGAGAAAATTGCCGGACAATGGCAGCGCGCACGGGTTCGGACCATCGAAGAAGCCCTTGAGCTGGCGCGCAAGGAGTCTTGGGACGGACAGAAAAAGGCGACGCAACGGGGGGCCAAAAAGACGGCCGGCGCGGCCCGGGCCGGGAAGCTTCCGGCAAGCCTGAAACATCGCCCGGAACCGGAAGCGGAGGAGGCGGAAGAACCCCCCGTGAAGCAGGCGGAGATCCGTGCCAAGCTGAAACTGATGAACGAACGGTTTGCCCTGCGACGTGAGCGGGAACAACTGCGCTGACGGAAGATCACAGACAGAGAAAAACATGAAAAAAATGCTTGCTTTTGTCCATGGATCCATGTTATAATCCTCATTGTCAGTCGCGATAATTACATAACGGTTCGGTAGCTCAGTCGGTAGAGCAGAGGACTGAAAATCCTCGTGTCGGCGGTTCGATTCCGTCCCGAACCACCATTTTCTTGCGGAAGTGGCTCAGTGGTAGAGCACCGCCTTGCCAAGGCGGGGGTCGCGGGTTCGAATCCCGTCTTCCGCTCCATTTTTTATATTTGCCGGGGTGGCGAAACAGGCAGACGCACAGGACTTAAAATCCTGGGGTAGGTTTCTACCGTGTCGGTTCGAGTCCGACCCTCGGCACCAGGGGAGCACACAGTTGGAGACCATGTTGGAATGAGAGATTCCGGCCGGACATTCGGCCGGTTTTTTCGTTTCGGGGATCCTCGCCGTCGTGCCCGCTCCGGCATTTCCGGGAGATTTCGCGTCCGGTGCCGGTTTCCGCGGCGAAAAGGCGGGATTCTCTTCAAGACATGCCGAGCGGTTTGTGATAGGATAAACTTGACGATATCCCCGACTAGAAGCGGATCAGAGGAGGAATCGCCCCATGTCCAAGATCGACGCCATTCTGGACCGGGCGCTCGCCGGTGAGCGACTTGGTTTCGAAGACGGAGTGGCCCTCTGGGAGAGCGATGAAATCGAAAAACTCGGTTGGGCGGCCAACCGTCTGATGCTGAAGCTTCACCCGGAACCCGTCACGACTTTCGTGATCGGCCGGAACATCAACTATACGAACATTTGCGACACCTATTGCCGTTTTTGTGCCTTCTACCGGGCTCCCGGTTCGAAGGAAGGTTACGTCCTTCCGGATGAAGTGATTTACCGAAAGATCCAGGAAACCGTGGACGTGGGCGGCACGGAAATTCTGATGCAAGGGGGAACCAACCCCGATCTTCCCCTTGAGTATTACACCCGTTTGCTGCGGGGAATCAAGGAACGGTTCCCGTCCATTCACATCCATTCCTTTTCCCCCGCGGAAGTGATGAAGATCAAGGAAGTCTCCGGCTTGTCCCTTTCGGAAGTGATCCGGGAACTGAAAGAAGCGGGGCTGGATTCGCTGCCCGGCGGCGGGGCGGAGATTCTGGACGATGAGATTCGACGCAAGATCAGCCGCCTGAAAGGTTCCTGGAGAGACTGGATGGACGTGATGCAGGAAGCGCATCGCCAAAACATGCATACCACGGCCACCATGGTGATCGGCTTCGGTGAAACCGTCGAGCATCGTGTGAAACACTTGCTTCGCGTCCGTGAAGCACAAGATGAAACCGGGGGTTTCCTCGCCTTCATCGTGTGGACGTTCCAACCGGACAACACGAATCTGAAGCGTGAGAAATTGCCGCCCGAAGAATATCTGAAAGCCGTTGCCGTTTCCCGCATCATGTTGGACAACATCCCCAATTTGCAATCTTCCTGGGTGACGATGGGGCCCGAGATCGGGAAGCTGTCTCTCCGATACGGATGCAACGACTTCGGCAGCACGATGATTGAGGAGAATGTGGTTTCCGCCGCGGGAACCACTCACAAAGTGAACACCAACATGATATTGCGGTTGATCCGTGAAGCCGGAAAAATCCCCGCTCAGCGCAACACCCGGTATGAGATTCTCCGGGTGTTCCGTGAAGGTGAAACCGTGAGCAACGACTTTGTGATGCAAAACTGAACAGCCGTTTGTGAAGCACCCCTTTCGGCCACCTCGCCCGGCAGGGGTGTTTTTGTGTTACAATCAACAATGGAAACATGTTGCATTGATATGGCATCATTATTCATCTTGGAGGAGACAGCATGGAAGGAAGAAGCCATTTTGCCATCGGACTGGCCACCGGCGTGGGGTTGGCCGTTTCATCCGGCAGTGTTGACGATGTGGGCATGATGGCACTCACCATCGTGACCGCCAGCGTGGCGTCGCTGTTGCCGGACATCGACGAGGACGGCAGTCTCATCAACAACTTTTTGTTTCCTTCTCTCAACCGGAAATTCCGGTCTTTTGCTTTGGCTTCTCTCGGTGTGGTTGCCATACTCCTGTATTTTCTCAAAAGCCTTCCTCTCTGGGTATTGCTTGCGGGAGTGTTTGCCGCGGGGGTCGCGTACGTTCCCCATCGCAGCGTGACGCATTCCTTGCTTGCCACGGCTTACGTGACTTGGACCGTCTACCTGATTTCACCTTCCCTGGCCAAGGCGGCCGCCGTGGGTTATCTTTCTCATTTGCTGGCTGACGCACTCACCCGTGCGGGTGTACCATTCTTTTGGCCGTGGATGAAAAAATTCAATTTCTCCGGGATCGGCATCCAAATCAAAAGCGGTGGCAGCGAAGACAAGCTGATCGGAAACATTGCGGGAATCTTGTCGGCGATCGGGTTTGTCTGGTTGATCGGACAAATCATCCATGCCGAAGCCGTTTCCGCCGGATGGTTGCCGTGAAACTCCGGGTGTATACCCCTTTGAGGCGGCCCATATACTAGGATGGAACCGATGAGCGAGAGAGGGGGAAAACGGTGGCTTATCTCATTTCGATCGATGCCGCCGATCCATCCAAAGCGATCCGCCTCAGGGCCTGCCTGCAGGAAATGCTCGCCGAATTCGGGAAAAACGGGCGGGAGTGTCGGATGCATGAGTGGCATACGGGGGATCGGAAGTTGTTCTCCTGTTGCGTGTACGGGGGAGTGCGGGTGGATCGTGAACTTCGCCACAAGCTTGCCGGAACGCTGGCCGACTATGTGTGCGAAAATCTGGAACCGGAGATCGTCCGGGAATTGATTCGGGAACACTATCCCTATTATCAGGGAACGGAAGCAAGGGCGATCGAAGAGTATGTGTTCCGCCTCCTGGAATCAAGTGCCTGGGAGAGCGACCGGGTGGTTTACCGAAGCAGAAAAGACAAATTGACCCGACAAATCCTGCGATTGCTGCGGGGAAGCCGGTCTTTGGCCGTGGACGGCTTTGTCCGGTTCCGAATGAAAACGTACCGTACGGCCCTTGTTTCCTGTGTCCACGACGGAGTTCGGGAATATGAGCTGGATCTGGAATACCAGGAATTCATCCGCTTGCTTCGTCGCTTTCTCTCCCTGCAACCTCCCCGTGTGCCGCTGGTTCATCTGATCCATGAGCGGAAGGGATGTTTCCGGCTGGTCCATTCGGACGGAACACCGCTTGAATGGAACGAACCCGTGGACAGTCTCCCCGAACTGACGAATTCCAAGGAAGATGCTCTGGTGGGGACGCTTTTGGCCGTCGCGCCGGAGCGCCTTGTGATTCATTCCGCCAACCCTTCGGAAAACGTCATCCGCACCTTGATTCAGATTTTCCGGGGAAGAATCATGGTGTGTGACGGGTGCAGCCAGTGTGGGCTGGATCGGATTTTCCGCTCCGGGGAACTTGACGAAATCACCGCTCCGGACGTATAATACATTCAAATTTTTCTTGGCAATGGCGAAGATGGGGACACGGATCCTTTTCCATGGTACCAGAGAGCGGCGGCCACCGGCTGAAAGCCCCGCACCCGCTGGAAACGGGATTCACCACCCCGGAGCAGCAAAGGGGAACGTCCGACGGGACCAGTATCCTTTGCCGGTTTGCACACCGTTATCGGTGCATGAGAGGGTTGCGTCGCCGGGAATGTTCCCGATCGGAAGGCGACCGACCGAAGAAGGGTGGAACCACGACGCAGGCAACGCTCGTCCCTTTGCGGGACGGGCGTTTTTTGGTTGACCAGAAATTCGGAGAAGGAGTGGGATGCATGAGTTTGTCGGTCAAATTGCCTGACGGATCCGTCAGGGAGTATGACGGTCCGGTGACGGTTCGCGACGTGGCGGCTTCGATCAGCTCCGGACTTTTGAAAAAAGCCGTCGCGGGAATGGTGGATGGAAAAACGGTGGATCTGTCCGCGGAGGTTCCGGACGGTGCGGAAGTGCGGATTCTGACGCTCGATGATCCCGAAGGACTTGAGGTGTACAGACACAGCGCCGCCCACGTGCTGGCTCAGGCGCTGAAGCGTCTGTGGCCGGACGTCAAGCTCGGCATCGGTCCGGTGATTGATGACGGCTTTTACTACGACGTCGATCTGCCGGTTCGTCTCTCTCCGGAAGACTTGCCGAAAATCGAGGAAGAGATGAACCGGATCATCAAGGAAGATCATTCCATCGTCCGCAAGGTGGTTTCCAGGGAGGAGGCCATCCGTTTGTACGAAGAGGTGGGAGATCATCTGAAACTGGAGCTGATCCGCGATCTGCCGGAAGATGAAACGATCACCGTTTATGAACAGGGAGAATTCTTCGACCTGTGCCGCGGTCCGCATCTTCCTTCGACGGGCCGGTTGAAGGCGTTCAAGCTGATGAGCGTGGCGGGAGCGTATTGGCGCGGGGATTCAAAGAACCAGATGCTGCAGCGCATTTACGGCACGGCGTGGCCGAAGAAATCCCAGCTGGATGAATATCTCGTCCGCCTTGAAGAAGCAAAGCAGCGCGATCACCGGAAACTGGGCAAAGAGCTGAAAATTTTCTCCCTCTCGCCGGAGGTGGGACAGGGGCTTCCGCTGTGGTTGCCGAACGGTTCAGCCGTTCGTCGGGTGATCGAGCGGTACATCGTCGATCTGGAAGAACGCCTCGGTTACAATCACGTCTACACGCCCCACCTGGCGAGTGTGGAGTTGTACAAGATCTCCGGTCACTGGGATCATTACAAGGATGACATGTATCCTTCCATGAAAATGGACAATGAAGAATTGGTGCTCCGTCCGATGAACTGCCCGCATCACATGATGATCTACAAGAGCGAACTGAGAAGCTACCGGAATCTCCCGGTACGGATCGCCGAGTTGGGAACCATGCACCGTTATGAGATGTCAGGGGCGCTGACGGGTCTGCACCGGGTGCGTTCCATGACCCTGAACGATGCGCATATCTTCTGCCGGCCCGACCAGATCCAGTCGGAGTTCACCAAAGTGGTCCGCCTCATCCAGCGGGTGTACGAGGACTTCGGCATCAAAGATTTCTGGTATCGCCTGTCCTTCCGCGACCCGGCGGACAAGGAGAAATACGTCCAGAATGACCGGATGTGGGAAATGGCTCAGGAGATGCTGAAAAACGCCATGGACGAACTGGGGCTTCCGTACGTGGTGGCCGAAGGGGAAGCCGCTTTCTACGGTCCGAAACTGGACGTGCAGATTCAGACCGCTTTGGGCAAGGACGAAACCCTTTCCACGATCCAGCTGGATTTCCATCTGCCCAACCGGTTTGAGCTGGAATACATCGGAGAGGACGGGCAACCGCATCGTCCGGTCGTGATTCACCGCGGAATCGTCGGAACGATGGAACGCTTTGTCGCTTTCCTGTTGGAGTACTACAAAGGGGCGTTGCCGGTTTGGCTCGCTCCGGTTCAGGCCCGCGTCCTGACCATCTCCGAATCCTACGGCGAATATGCGGAGCAAGTGGTGGAGCGTCTCCAGGAGGCCGGAATTCGCGCCGAACTGGACAACCGCAACGAGAAAATCGGCTACAAGATCCGCCAGGCCCAGCTGCAGAAGATTCCTTACATGCTTGTGGTCGGGGAGAAGGAGAAAGAAACCGGCACCGTGGCCGTGCGGCACCGTTCGGAGGGCGACCGGGGAGCGAAGCCGGTGCAGGAAGTGATCAGACAAATCCTCGACGATGTCGAGACCAAGAAATGACAGCGATTCGCTTGACATCCCATGGTTTCTCATGGTAAGATCAAACGGACATCAAGCAGAAGCGCCCGCTTCTCACCTGAACGACGCCTTCGGGTTGTTGACAGGTTCTCCGGTTGTGATGCCAATTTCCCGATTTGTGTTGAGCGAATTGCAGGCTGAAGACGGGAACCGTGGTGTGGGCGCAGACGCGTCCACACCTTTTTCTTTTACTATATTTTGGAGGTGGCAGGTTATCAGCAGAGAACAGCAACACCTGATTAACGAGCAAATTCGCGCGCGCGAAGTACGCTTGATCGGTCCGGACGGATCCCAGCTCGGCATCAAGCCTTTGCGCGAAGCGTTGCAGATGGCCCGGGATGCCAATCTGGATCTGGTGAACGTCGCTCCCCATGCAAAGCCGCCGGTTTGCCGCATCATGGATTACGGCAAGTTCCGTTACGAGCAGAGCAAGAAGGAAAAGGAAGCGCGCAGAAACCAGAAGGTCGTCCAGATCAAGGAGATTCGTCTGAGCCCGTCCATCGAGGAGAACGACATTCAGACGAAACTCAGGAACGTACGCAAGTTCCTTGAAAAGGGCGACAAGGTGAAGCTGTCCATTCGGTTCCGCGGACGGGAGATCACCCACCAGGATATCGGTCGTCGCATTCTCGAGCGGATTGCCGCCGATGTGAAGGAACTGTCCGAAGTCGAGCGTCAGCCGAAGCTTGAGGGCCGCCAGATGATCATGATCCTGACACCGAAACAGTAGTCGGAGGAGGAAATTCACATGCCGAAAATGAAGACGAAACGCGCTGCAGCCAAGCGCTTCAAGAAAACCGGTACCGGCAAAATCAAACGCCGTCATGCCTTCAAAAACCACTTGCTGGAGGGCAAAACTTCCAAGCGCAAACGTCGCCTGTCCGGCAGTGCCATCGTGCATTCCGGTGACGTGAAACGCATCAAGGACCTGATCTCCTACATGTAATTTCGTGACGAGACAGTGTGTTAACTTCAGGAGGGATTCGCAGTGAGAGTTAAAGGTGGTTACGTGACTCGCCGTCGCCGCAAAAAAATCCTGAAACTGGCGAAGGGCTACTTCGGTTCCAAACATCGTCTGTTCCGGACCGCGAAACAGCAAGTGATGAAGTCGCTGATGTATGCGTACCGTGACCGTCGTCAGCGCAAACGCGACTTCCGCAAACTTTGGATCGCCCGGATCAATGCGGCTGCCCGCATCAACGGCATGTCCTACAGCCGTTTCATGCATGGTCTGAAACGGGCCGGCGTGGACATCAACCGCAAAATGCTCGCCGAACTGGCCGTGACCGATGCCAAGGCTTTCGCCGATCTGGTGTCCGTCGCCAAGAACGCGAAGTAATCGCATCACATAAAAAACCCGTACGGTTTATCCGTACGGGTTTTTTTATGGTTGTTTCAGGAAACGACTTCGACCGACGCGTTTTCCTCTTCCCGGGAGGTGTCGGCGTCATCCCGGTTGGTGGTCTTCAGCGGCACTTCGCGGACCAAGAAAGACAAAACCGTGGCCGCCAATACCAGGAAACAACCGATCAGGAACACATCATGCAGGGAGGCAGCCATCGCCTCTTTGAACAACTGAATCATCTTGTCAAACAGCTGCACCGCGGGTTCGGGAAGAGATTCCCGGATTTTTTCCAGCTCGGCATGATTCATGAGCACATTCGGGTCCTGGATGGCCGGAGTCTGGATGGCGCCGGCAGAGCGGTTGGCCGAAAGATGGGCCATTTTCTCCTGCAATTGGGACTGCATGGAGGAGCCCATGATGTAACCCATGACGGAAACTCCGATCGTTCCTCCCAATTGCCGGAACAGCTGGACCGCGGAAGTGGCCACTCCCAGATGACGGTGTTCCACCGCATTTTGCACGGTCAGGGTGAACACGGGAAAGCTGGTGCCGAGACCGAGTCCCACCACCGTCAAGGGGAGAATGACCTCCAGGTTTTCCGCATCGACGGGGAGACGGGTCAACAGAAACATGCCTGCCGCCATGACGAAGAGACCGATGATCGCCATTCGTTTGTATTTGCCGGTTCGGGTCATCCATTGTCCCGCGAAAATACTGGCAATCACCATGCCCAGCGTGAGCGGCATCGTCAGCAAACTGGAAGCGGTCGCCGATTTGCCCATGACACCCTGAATGAAGAACGGAGCGTACATGATGGTTCCGAACATGCCCATGCCGGTCAGGAAGTTGACCACATTGGACAGGGTGAACACGGAGTTTTTGAACATGCCGAGCGGAAGCACCGGACTGGCCGCTTTTCTTTCGACCAGAAGAAACAGCACCAGGGAAAGGGCAGCTGCGCCGAACAGTCCCAGAATCATGGCGGAATCCCAGGCATATTCCTTTCCGGCCCAGGAGAAAGCGAGCAGAATGGGGACGATCACCGAAGTGAGCAGCACCGATCCGGCGATGTCCACGCTTCCTTCTTCCGTGTTCCGGATCCCCGGGAAGAGTTTCCAGATCAACACCCATGCCACGATTCCGAACGGCAGGAAGATCCAGAAACACCAGTGCCAATCGAAATGATCCACGATATACCCGCCGATTGTGGGGCCGATGATGCTGGAAAAGCCGAAGATGCCGCTCATGATCCCCTGCCAGCGACCGCGCTGCCGGGGAGGGAACAGGTCACCCACGGCCGCGAAGGCGGTGGACATGATCACGCCGCCCCCGAGTCCCTGCAGTCCGCGCCAGATGATCAGCTGGATGATGTCCTTGGAGGTGCCGCACAGGAAAGATCCGAGAATGAAGATGCACAGCCCGATGAGCAAAAGCGGCTTGCGGCCGAAAATGTCGGACAGTTTTCCGGCGAGGATGGCCGTCACGCTGGAGGTCAGCATGTAGATGGTGAAAACCCATTGAAAGTAATCCATGCCGTTGAGTTTGGAGATGATGATGGGCATGATGTTGCCGATAATGGTTTGATTGAGTGCCGCAAACAGCATGGAAGCCATGATCGCCATCATGATGGCGGTTTTCTGTTTGGATGTGAGATGTTCCACGTGTAAGACCCCGTTTCGTTCAAGTCTGTCGGATTGGTGTACGTATCAGCGAAGCTTGTGCAGCAAATCGCACAGCTTTCGAAGGTCCCCGTCGCTCAGGGGCTCAAATCTCTCCAACAAGTATTTCCGCTTTTTTTCGGACAGCTCTTCGACCAATGCCCGTCCCTGTTCCGTCAGATGGAGTTCGACCACCCGTTTGTCCGATTGGGAGCGGATGCGCTGCACCAGTCGTTTTTTGACCAGTTGATCGACCACGTGGGTGATGTGGCTGACGGACACTTCAAATTCCTGAGCGATTTCCGTGACGATTCTGGGGCTCTTCCGTGCAAGAAGCTTGAGCACGCCGAATTCCGCCCCGTTGATGCGGTCACCGAAAATCACCGACATCTCTTTTCTCATGGTACGCAGGGCCAACCGAAAACATTGCTCCAATTCGGAAATGAGATCCATACGGTCTTGCATGGGCATGGCTCCTTTTGGAACACGTTTATTTAACAAGGTGAAATAAAAGACGGGATTTATTATACCGTTTTGCACAAGATCAGGCAATCGGCAGAAAGACTTGGAAGAGGCGATCGATCCGGCCCTTTCCCGCGGATCATGATCTTCCGAACGGATCTTCCTTTCGAACACGATTCCCGGCAAGACCGGGGGTTTCCCGGACGGGGTGAGTCGCTCTTGCGGGGCGAGGCACTTGTCAAAGACATCATTGCGAATATAGAAATTTTGTGTCGCTTCCTGTAACATGAGAAAGGAGGAGTGAGGAAACGATGACCCCCAAGAAGAAAAAATCTTCAATCTTTGACATGCAGACGTTGATTGTTTTGACGTTGGTCCTGTTCGTCGGGTTGGGAGTGTACGCGATCTTTCAGTCCGTCGGTCAAACGGGTGAGACGGATGCTCCCCCGCTGACCGGTGTGGATCCTTCCGCCCATCCCACGATCGGACAGGCTTCCGCTCCCGTGAAACTGGTGGAATTCGGCGACTTCAAGTGCCCCGCGTGCAAAATGTTCCATGATTCGATCTGGCCGGTGATCAAAAAAGAATACATTGATACCGGAAAAGCTCAGATGACGTTTGTCAATTTCCAGTTCATCGGACCGGATTCGATCACGGCGGGCATGGCGGGTGAGGCCGTATACAGGCAAAATCCCGACGCATTCTGGAAATTCTACGAGGCCGTGTACGCCAATCAGGGTGAGGAAAGCAAGCAATGGGCCACTCCCGAATTCCTGACCGACCTGATCCGGAAACACGTTCCGGAAGTGGACGCGGACAAGGTGGCGCAAGATCTTGCCGCCAAGACTCATGAAAAAGACGTGTTGGATGACAATCGACTCGCACAGAAAAATCAAATCGACGGTGTTCCGGCGGTGTATGTGAACGGCAAAAAGGTGAACGGGCTCGATCTGAACGAATTGAAAGCCGCGATTGAGAAAGAGTTGAACGGAAAATGACCGATACCCGTCCGGAGAATGAGGGAACCCTGTTTGAACGAGCAGGGGTGTATCTGGCTTGGGTGACCGCTTTGGCGGCCACCGGAGGCAGTCTGTATTTCAGTGAAATCCTGGGCTTCATTCCGTGTTCGCTCTGCTGGGTTCAACGCATTTTCATGTACCCCCTGGCCATTGTGCTGGGGATCGCTGCGTACCGCCGGGACCGCTCCATCATCCCGTATGCGTTGCCGCTGTCGGTGATCGGTGGCTGTGTTTCGCTGTTTCATTATCTGCTGCAGAAGGTTCCGTCGATGGCGTTGACCTTCCCGTGCAGGGTGGGAGTCCCCTGCTCCCAGAATTACATCGACTGGTTCGGTTTCATCACCATTCCTTTTCTCGCATTGACGGCATTCATCATGATCACGGTGTTCCTTTGGCTCGCCCGTGAGCGGGGGTGAAGGAAGACCGGTTCGCCGCCGGCGAAAAAGGGCTCTTGCCCCCGGTGATTGGTCCAACCTTCGTGGCTCACGTCTCCATAGCATGTGGATGGAAGGATCCGGAATTGGAAAGGAGTGGAGTTCGTGAGCAAGGGTCTGGGCTTTGGCGGGTTCGGAGGATTCGGACTTGGATGGATCGCCGTGGCGATCATCATCATCCTGTTGATCTGCTGCTTTGCCTTCTGGGGTTTCTGGGGAGGCGGCTGGTTCGGTCCGGGGTTCGGATTTGGATGGTAAAACCGGTTTGCGGAAAAAACCCGCTCGATTCCCTTGGGAAGAGCGGGCTTTCCTTTTATGACCGGGCAGCGGGAATGTTGTCGTGAAGTGTTTGGATCATCCGGTTTTTGTCGGATTCGGGGCTGTTTTTCCAGATGACCTCAAACAGCACTCCGAGACCGGGAAGGAATTTTTCTTCCCGCTGTTGAATCGAATCGTTCACCAAATTCACCAGATCCTGGCTGTTCATGCCGGTCAGATTGCGGATGACAGCGCCGCGGATGTCGAAATTCATTCGTTCGCCCTCCTTTTTGACATATCTTGCGTGGAAAAAATCCACTTTATCCCCGATGATGGGTTATCCTAGTCCATGTGACATTGCGTCCCTTGCTTTGGAGGTGCAAACGTGAGCAAGACTTTTGCAATCATCGGACTCGGACGTTTCGGAGGGAGCGTGGCGAGAACGCTTCATGCGATGGGCCACGAAGTGCTGGCCATCGACAAGGATCCGGAGAGGGTGCAGGCACTCGCCCAGGAGGTTGCCCATGCCGTCGAGGCGGACACCACAGACGAACATGCCCTCAAGGCACTCGGCATCCGCAATTTCGACGTGGTGGTGGTGGCCATCGGCAATGACATCCAGGCGAGCATCCTGACCACTTTGATTCTGAAGGAAATGGGTGTTTCCAACATTGTGGTCAAGGCGACCAATGAATTGCACGGAAAAGTGTTGATGAAAATCGGTGCGGACAAAGTGGTCTTTCCCGAACGGGACATGGGGGTCCGCCTGGTGCACAGTCTCATTTCCCCCAATATCCTGGAATTCATTGAGTTGTCCGAAGATCATTCGATGGTGGAAATCGTGGCCGGGGAATTTTTCAAGGGCAAAACGCTCCAGCAACTTGACATCCGGCGCCGGTTCGGGTGCAACGTGATGGCCATCAAAAGCGGAGACCGTTTCAACATCGCTCCGTCCGCCAATGATGTGATTCACGAAGGAGACATGCTGGTGGTCATCGGGCACAACCGGGATCTGCAAAAACTTCAGAAGGCGGCTGACGAACATGATGCATGAACCGGCAAGGATTTCTTCACCGCGAAACGAACATGTCAAACGATGGAAAAAATTGCACTCCCGAAAGGGCAGGGAGCGCAACGGCACATTTCTGGCGGAAGGAGAACATCTGGTTCGGGAAGCGTTGGCTGCAAATCTCGGGACGGTGTCGGTCATGGTGCGGAAGGACAAGCTGCCGACATGGAAATCCCTCGCCGAAGAGGCGGCGGCAAAAGGAGCCCGTGTGTACGTGCTGGACGAACCGTTGTTCGACGGAATTGCCGAAACGGAGAACCCGCAGGGGATCTCCGCGGAAGTTCGCTTTCCGGTCTGGGATGCGGACCTCTTGATTTCCCGGGAAGGCTCGGGGACGTATCTGCTTTTGGACCGCATTCAGGATCCGGGCAATCTCGGTACCTTGCTCAGAACGGCGCTGGCTGCCGGCGTAAGCGGAGTTTGGCTGGGCAAGGGAACCGTTGACGCGTTCAATGCCAAAGTGCTCCGTTCCGCGATGGGAGCCGTTTTCAGATTGCCTTTGGTGCATGAACCGCTGGATGTGGCCATGAATAAACTCAAGGCTTCCGGCGTGACGGTGGTCACGACGTCCCCCCATGCGGGTCGGTGGCATTTTGACTGTGATTACCCGGAAAAAGTGGCTTTTCTGCTGGGAAATGAAGGACAGGGCGTCGATCCGGAACTGGCCGCGAAAGCGGATGTGGGCGTGAAGATTCCCATGCCGGGAGGAACCGAATCCCTCAATGTCTCCGTGACCGGTGCGGTACTCCTCTACGAACGGGTTCGCCGGATGTATGCGGCACAGGGCGGATGACTCTGGTCAGAGAGACGGCATTTTGGTAAGATGAATGGTAGCCATTCATCCATGCATTGGTTTGATTTGGGAATCATCCATCCATAGCGTCAATTGCGATGAACGGGAGGAGTAAGCAGCTCGTGCCATGACAGGGAGGAGATGCCGCGACTGAGAGCACTCCATGGACCACGGCTGCCGAAGTTCGCCCGGAAGCAGACCCCTGAACGGAAGCATGGCTTCCCGGTAGGGGGATCCGGTACCCGGCCGTTATCGGTGTCGAGTGGGAAAACGCATGACCGCGTGTGTTTTCCAAGAAGGGTGGTACCGCGAAATCTCTTCGTCCCTTTGGGCGCAGGGATTTTTTTATTTTGTTGTTGAGGAAAGGAGAGAACAGGATGCGCGAACGATTGGAAATGTTGAAGCAGGAAGCGGTCGCCGCGATCTCGGAAGCGACCCGTCTTGAAGAGCTCCGGGACATCCGCGTGCGGTATTTGGGGAAAAAGGGAGAGCTGACGTCCGTTCTCCGCGGAATGGGCTCCCTGCCTCCGGAAGAACGTCCGGTGATCGGCGGAGTGGCCAACGAAGTGCGCCAGGTGCTGGAAAGCCGGCTGCAGGAAAAAGAGGCATGGCTGGAAGAAGCGGCCCTGGAGGAGAGATTGGCCTCGGAGCGGATCGACGTCACTTTGCCGGGCATGAATCCGGCAACGGGATCTCTTCATCCGCTCAACCTGGTGTTGGAGCAAATCGAGGACATTTTCACCGGTCTCGGCTTCCAGGTGGCGGAAGGGCCGGAAGTGGAAGTGGACCGGTACAACTTCGAAGCACTCAATCTTCCCAAAGATCATCCGGCGCGTGACATGCAGGATTCGTTCTACATCACCCCGGAAATTCTTCTTCGCACCCATACGTCGCCCGTTCAGGTTCGCGTGATGGAATCGCGGGAAGGAACGGTTCCGATCCGGATCATTTGTCCGGGCAAAGTGTACCGGCGGGACGACGATGATGCGACCCATTCGCACCAATTCACTCAGATCGAGGGGCTCATGGTGGACACCCATGTGTCGATGAGCGAGCTCCACGGCGTGTTGCTGGCGTTCATTGAACAGATGTTCGGTGCGGGAACCGAAATGAGATTGCGCCCGAGTTACTTCCCGTTCACGGAACCGAGCGTTGAGGTGGACATTTTCCATCCGGAAAAGGGCTGGGTGGAAATCTTGGGAGCCGGCATGGTTCATCCCCGCGTGCTGGAAAGAGCGGGATACGATCCGGAGCAGGTGTCGGGCTTTGCGTTCGGCATGGGAGCGGAACGGATCGCCATGCTGAAATACGGCATTGACGACATTCGCCATTTTTACAACAACGACTTGCGCTTCCTGCGCCAGTTTCGGTCCGAGTGAGGAAGGAGTGACGACTCGTGCTGGTATCCTACGAATGGCTTTCCCGTTACGTGGAACTTGAAGGAATTACTCCCGAAGACATTGCGATGGAATTGAACCGGACGGGCATCGAGGTGGAAGTGATCTATACCCGGGACACCGGCGTGTCCGGCGTGGTCATCGGTCAGGTGCTCTCCGTCGAAAAACACCCGGAAGCCGACAAGCTCAAGGTTTGCATGGTGTCGGTCGGCCCGGGGAAAATCCTCCAAATCGTGTGCGGAGCGTCCAACGTGGCTCCGGGCCAACGCGTGCCGGTCGCGCTGGTCGGCGCGAAACTTCCCGGAGGGGTCCACATCAAGAATGCCGTGCTTCGCGGGGTGGAATCCCAGGGCATGATCTGTTCGGCCCGTGAGCTGGGACTGCCGGACAAAGTGATCATGAAGGAGCAGACGGAAGGCATTCTGGTGCTCGGACCGGATGCGCCGATCGGGGGAGACATCAAGGACTACCTCGGCATGAATGACGAAGTGATCGAACTTCAGCTCACGCCCAACCGTTCCGACTGTCTCAGCATGTTCGGCGTGGCTTATGAAGTGGCGGCCATTTTCGACCGGCAGCTCATGTTGCCGGAAGTGAGCCTGTCCGCTCCCGAAGGACCCTCTTCGCCGGTGGAAATCATGATTCAGTCCGAGGACGATTGTCCGTTCTATGCCGCACAGGTGGTGCACGGCATCAAGATCGGCCCTTCCCCGCAATGGATGCAAAACCGGCTCATTTCCGCAGGCATCCGGCCGATCAACAACGTCGTCGACATCACCAACTATGTGATGCTGGAAACGGGGCAACCGCTGCACGCCTTTGACTACGACAAGATTCCGGAAGGCCGGATTGCCGTCCGTCGGGCCGTGAAAGGCGAGACTTTGGTCACGCTGGACGGTCAGCTTCGGGAGTTGGAAGAAGACATGTTGCTGATCACGGACGGTACCCATCCGATTGCGGTCGCCGGCGTGATGGGCGGCGAATCGTCCGAAGTGACGTCGGAAACCGTGTCGGTGCTCATCGAATCCGCCTTCTTCGATCCGGCGATCGTCCGGAGAGGCTCCCGGAAGTTGGGGCTTCGGACGGAAGCGAGCAACCGCTTCGAGAAAGGCGTGGACCCCGAACGGATCGTTCCCGCGCTCGCGCGTGCCGTGGAGCTGATGGAGCAGTTGGCGGGAGGCGTGGCCGGCTCCGAAGTGATGGTGCAAAAAGCGGGTGACGTGGACGATGTGGTAATCCCGCTCAGACATGACCGTTTGGAAAGTCTGATCGGAAATGAGCTGAGTGAGGAAGAGGTACTTGACATTTTCAGACGCCTCCGGTTCACCGTGGAATCCGGGGAAGGTGTCTATCACGTGAAAGTGCCCACCCGCCGTCCGGACGTGACGATGGAGGTCGACTTGATCGAAGAAGTGGCGCGGCTGTACGGGTATGAACGGATCAAGGCTCGTCTTCCCATGGGCATGCAATCCCAAGGCGGATTGACCCGTGAACAAAAGCTGCGCCGGGTGATTCGGCACACGCTCCGTCAGCTGGGCCTCAGCGAAGCGATCACTTACAGCCTCACCTCGGAACCGCTGAACGCCGAAGTGGAGCCGCTGAAATCGTCCCGTCCCATCCGGCTGGCCATGCCGATGAGCCAGGACCGGACGGTGCTGAGGACCGGACTGGTGCCGTCACTCATCCAGGCGGCGTCGTACAACCGCAACCACGGCAACGGCCGGGTGGCTCTGTTTGAGATGGGCAAAACCTATCATTCCGCGGAAGAAGTGCTGACGGTTCTCCCGGATGAGCGCTGGGAATTGGCCGCTCTGATCGACGGCAAACCCGATCCCTCCGTCTGGAAGCAAGCATCCGTCGAAGGGCACGGATTCTACCGGCTGAAAGGAATTTTGGAATCCCTGTTCACCCGTCTCGGCATCAGCGGGGTTCGGTATGAGGTGGCCGCGCCGAACGGATTCCATCCCGGTCGCACCGCCGTCATCCTCATCGAAAATGAAGTCGTCGGCATGATCGGGCAACTTCATCCGAAACTGGCGGCCAAGCATGATCTGGAAGAGCCGGTCGTGTTCCAGCTGGATCTCGCCACGCTCATCACCGCCGTCCCCGATCAGGCCCGGTATGTGGCGATTCCCCGATATCCGGCCGTCACCCGGGACTTGGCGGTGGTGGTGGATCAGGATGTCCCCGCCGGCGATCTCGAAGCAGGAATCCGGAAAGTGGCCGGAGAATTACTCGAATCCGTAGCACTTTTCGACGTGTTTTCCGGAGAGAGAATCGGGGAAGGAAAGAAAAGTGTGGCGTTCTCTCTCGTATACCGGGCAAAAGACCGTACGTTGACGGATGAGGAAGTTCAGGAAGTGCATGACCGGATGGTCCGGCATCTGGAGGAAGAATACGGGGCCATGCTGAGACAGTGACGAGAAACACCGGCGCACTTCCGCCTGCGAAAGCCGCGCCGGTGTTCTTCCCCCGCTTTCTTCCATCCAACCCTTCACATCCGGGTGAAGGAGGCGGTGAACGTGAAAAACCGACTGACGGTGGAAATTTACGGACAGCAGTACCAGCTTGCCGGCAAAGCCAGTCCCGGCCACATGAGACAGGTGGCCAGTCATGTCGATGAAAAAATGAGACAGATTGCCGACAAGCATCCCCGGTTGGATACCACAAGGTTGGCCGTTCTGTCGGCGGTGAACATCGCCGATGATTATTTGAGACTGAAGCAACAACACGATGAGATCCTCCACCTCATCGAGGATGAAGAGCCGTGAGGGGAGACCGTTGATCATGCTGGATCTGATCCTTCTGTTTTTGCTTGCCGGTTCGGTGCTGCACGGACTCCGGACGGGGCTGGTTCAACAGGCCGTGTCTCTGGTCGCTTGGCTGGCCGCCGCATGGGGAGCCTGGCAGTTCAGCGATGAACTGACACCGGTGATCTCCGGCGCATGGCCGCTGGATGATGTGGGGAGGAGCGGATGGATGTCACTCCTTCCCGTGGAACAGATCCTGCATTCCACCATGGCTTTCATCGTTTTGTTTTTCGGAATCCGGTTTCTGTTTTTGCTCGCCGCTCCGATCCTGAACCTGGTGGCCGATCTTCCGCTGATTTCCTGGGTCAACCGGCTCGGCGGGGCCGGTTTGTCGCTGCTGAAGTTCGTGCTGGTGACCGTGATTGCCGTTCATCTGCTGCATGTGCTCCCTTGGGAAGCGGGAAACGAAGCGGTAAGCGGTTCTTTGATTGCCGACATGGTGCTGGATTGGACTCCGGATTTGAAGGACGGGCTGATCAACCTGCTGTGGAACCAAGCGGGTTGAGAGGCCCGCTCTTTGGAAGTGCCGTTCAGGACATTCACACCCCCGGGAGGGGGTTTTTCTTTTTGAGGGGAATACTGCGTTCGGAGGGATCAGGCAGTGAATAATCCGGGCATTGCCGGCATGTTGCATCAGCTGGCGGATTATCTGGAGATTGAAGGAGAGAACCCGTTCAGGGTGAATGCGTGGCGTCGGGCGGCCCGCGCGGTGGAAAACAGTCGCATTCCCGTGGTCGACATGTTGGATCGATTGGAAAATCTTCCGGGGGTGGGCAAAGGAACCGCGGCGGTGATCAGGGAAATGGCAACCACCGGAACGGCACAGGTCCTGGAGGATCTGAAGCGGCGCATTCCCCCGGGATTGCCCGTCCTGCTCGGCATTCCCGGTTTGGGGCCCAAATCACTCCATCTGCTTCACCGGGAACTGGGAATTTCCGACCTGCGGGATCTGGTTCAGGCGGCGGAAGAGGGGAAGATCCGGAATCTGCCGGGATTCGGGGTCAAGAAAGAACAAAAACTTCTCGAGGCCATCCGGAAACTGGGAAGCCGACCGAACCGCCGCCTGTTGGCGGAGGCCCGTCAATTGGCCGATGTCGTGCTGCGCAAGTTGGCCGGGCATCCCGCCGTCGTTCGGATCGAACCTGCCGGGAGTTTGAGACGGGGAAAAGAGACGGTGAAGGATCTCGACTTCGTGGTGGCCACCGAACATCCGAAAGAAGCGGGAGAAGCGATTTTGGCCGTTTCCGAGGTGAAGGAAGTGACGGCAAAGGGGGACACGAAGATCACGGTCGAACTGGAAGCGGACGGAATCCGGATGTCCGCCGATTTCCGTCTCGTGGCTCCCGAGAAGTTTGCGTCGGCATGGCTGCATTTCACCGGCTCTGCCGCCCACAACGTGAGAATCCGGCAACGGGCGAAAGAACTCGGATGGAAGGTGAGCGAATACGGAATTTCGGACGACCGGTCCGGGGAGGAGCGGACGTTTGCATCCGAAGAGGCATTTTACCGGGCGCTCGGTCTTCCGTATATCGAACCCGAACTGCGGGAGGATCAGGGTGAATTCGAAGCGGCCGAACAAAACGGATTGCCGGACTTGATCCGTCCCGATGATGTCCGTGGAGACTTGCACATGCATACCGTCTGGAGCGACGGTGCGGAAACCGTGTACGAAATGGCCGTGGCGGCGCGGGAGAGAGGATACGAGTACATCGCCGTGACCGATCATTCCCGGTCGCTCCGCGTGGCTTACGGACTTTCCGTGGACGAACTCATGAAGCAATGGGAAGAGATCGATCGGGTCAATCGGGAGTTGGAAGGCATCACCGTGCTGAAAGGAGCGGAAGTGGACATTCTTGCGGACGGATCGTTGGACTATCCGGATGAGATCCTGGAGCGGCTCGACGTGGTGATCGCCTCGGTGCACAGCCGGCTCGGACTCGATGAAGAAACGATGACCGATCGGATCCTTCGCGCGATAAAGCATCCATATGTTCACATCATCGGTCATCCGACGGGGCGGCTGTTGGGCAGAAGGGATCCCTGCAAGCTCGATCTCGACAGGCTGTTCAGGACGGCGGCGGACACCGGCACCATCCTCGAACTGAATGCGGATCCCCGAAGGTTGGATCTCGGTGATCAACTTCTTCGCCGCGCGTGTGAGGAATACGGGACTCTCTTTGTCATCTCCAGCGACGCACATTCCTCTGCCGGATTGGACCGCATGGCATACGGAGTGATCACCGCGCGTCGGGCTTGGTTGGAAAAACGGAACGTTCTCAACACGCTTCCGTTGGCTGAACTTCGAAAGAGGCTGCGCAAAGGAAGACCCTGACCTCCATTTCAGAATACTTCTCTCTCGTTACGGCATAATAACCACAAATGCCGAATGGGAAAGGAACGTGCCTTTTGATGAACAGGAGGATTTTGACGGGTCTGACTGCATTCGTTTTGACGTTGATTTCCGTGCTTCCCTGGCCTTCCCAGGCGAGGATCGTACATGGGGCCGCGGGGGAACGGACGGCCGCCGCATCCTTCGGTCCTCAAACCCTTCGCCAGGGCATGCGCGGCAAAGATGTCGTGGAGCTTCAAGGGCGTTTGAAGTTGCTCGGCTTTTACACCGGGCCTGTTGACGGTGTGTTCGGCAACCGCACCTATCTGGCCGTTCGACTGTTTCAATACCGGTTCGGAATGAAAGTGGACGGGGTGGTGGGGCCCAAAACCAAACTCAAACTGTGGCAGGCCACCAAACACTGGCGGCCCGAGATGACCCCCAAAGCCAAAGTGCTGAAGGTGGGATCACGGGGCGGAGATGTCTATGACCTGCAGGGAAGACTGAAATTTCTCGGGTTTTATACCGGGCCTGTCGACGGTGCGTATGGCAACCGCACCTATCTGGCCGTTCGACTGTTCCAGTATCGGTTCGGAATGAAAGTGGACGGAGTGGCCGGGCCGGCCACACTGGAAAAATTGCGCGCCGCAACCCGGAATTATCGCCCGCCTTCTCAGTCGGCTCCCCAATCCCGCACCGCTTCTTTGCCGCGCTCGTCCTACGGTTTGAAGCAATCGGACATTGACTTGTTGGCACGTTGCGTGTATGCCGAGGGACGGGGGGAACCGTACGTCGGGCAGGTGGCCATTGCCGCCGTGGTGCTGAACCGGCTTGAAAGCGACAAGTTTCCGGACACCATCCCCGGGATCATCTTTCAGCCGTTGGCCTTTGAAGCGGTGGCGGACGGACAGATCTGGATGACCCCGAATGAAACGGCCCGCAAAGCGGTCAGGGACGCATTGGCCGGATGGGATCCCTCCGGTGGAGCCCTGTTCTATTTCAATCCGGAAAGAGCCACGTCCAAATGGATTTGGTCCCGGCCTCAGATCAAGCGCATCGGCAAACACATTTTCACGCGATGATCCCGAACCGGTGAGGATGACGCGAAGGTTTCGGAATTCATGGAGCTTCGGGCATTTTGTCCCGTCGCCCCCGCTTCTTGTGCGGGGGTTTTTTGTTCCGGTTTCTCCGCATGGACCATGGTATAATAAAAAATGATTTTCGCAAAAAGAGGAGATGTCGGCGTGGAGCAGTGGACGCTGAACACATTGGAATATCATCAAGTGGTGGAACTGGTCAAACACAGGGCTTCCTCCGAACCGGGCAGAGAGTGGCTTGACGGATTGGTGCCTTCCGATGATCCGGAGGAAGTGAAACGGCGTCTTCAGGCTGTCGCCGAAGGAATGGATGTGCTTCGGCTCAAAGGAGAAGTTCCGCTTTCCGGGATTCGAGACATCCGAACGGCTCTCAAACGTGCGGAATTGGGTGGAATGCTGGATGAAGCCGATTGTCTGGATGTGGCTTCCACCGTTTCCGCGGGCCGCAAAGTGAAATCCCTGATGAAGAGAATTGCGGAGGAACAGGCTTCGCTCCCGCTGTTGCGGGATCTTGTCGGGGGAATCGAAAGCCTGGACAAACTGGAGCAGGCGCTGACGGAAGCGATCGATGAAAACGGAACCGTCCGGGATCAAGCCAGCCCGGAGCTGCATGCGATCCGTCGTCAACTGGACCGCGTCCGTCGTGACATCCAGGAAACGCTCCAACGGATGATTCGGGATCCGCGCATCGTGAAGATGTTGCAAGAGCCGATCATTACCCAGCGTCAGGATCGGTATTGCCTGCCCGTCAAGCAGGAATACCGGGCGTCGTTCGGCGGGATCGTGCATGACCAGTCTTCTTCCGGAGCCACGTTGTTCATCGAACCCCAATCGGTGGTCCTGTTGAACAACCGGCTTCGTGAACTGGAGCTGGCCGAGCGCAAAGAGGTGGAAAAGGTGCTGGCCCGGCTGACCTCCCTGGTGTCGGACGAAACCGAACCTCTCCGGGAGAACCTGCGGCGATTGGCGGAACTCGACGCGGTGATGGCCAAGGCCCGTTTCGGATCAGACTTCAACGGAGTGTGCCCGGACGTTTCCGACCGCATGGAACTTCGATTGAAAAAAGCGCGCCATCCGCTGATTCCCCGCGATCGGGTGGTACCGATTGACGTTGAAATGGGAACCCGTTGGAGGGCCATCATCATCACCGGGCCCAACACCGGGGGGAAGACGGTCACGCTGAAAACAATCGGTCTGTTTGCCCTGATGACGCAATCGGGGATTCCGATTCCCGCCGATGAGGGGAGCATGTTGCCGGTTTACTCCGGAGTTCTTGCGGACATCGGGGATGAACAAAGCATTGAGCAAAATCTGAGCACGTTTTCCGGTCACATGAAAAACATCATCCGCATCATCGAACGGCTGGACGAGCGAAGTCTGGTCATGTTCGACGAATTGGGAGCCGGTACGGACCCGACCGAAGGAGCCGCATTGGCCATCGCCATTTTGGAACATGCGATCGCCCGGGGCAGTTCCGTGGTGGCCACGACCCACTACAGCGAATTGAAAGAGTTTGCGCATACCCATCCCCAAGCGGTCAACGCCAGTGTGGAATTTGACGAGGAAACCCTCCGGCCCACATATCGTCTGCTCGTCGGAGTGCCGGGGCGGAGCAACGCGTTTGCCATCGCGTCACGTCTTGGACTTTCCACGGACATCATCAACGCGGCCAAATCCCGGATCTCCGCGGATGAACAGCGTTTGGAGGAAATGATCGCGTCACTGGGCGAAGAACGGCGCCTCGCCGAAGAGGAACGCCGGAACATGGAACAGCTTCGCAGGGAAGCGGAGCGTTGGCATGAAGAACTTGAGAAAAAGCGACTTTCCTGGGAAGAGGAAAAAGAGAAAATGCGGGAAAAAGCCAGGCAAGAAGCGCGCGCCATCGTGCAAAAAGCCCGCAGGGAAGCGGAAGAAGTGCTCAAAGAGCTTCGGGAGTGGGCACGACAAAAGCCGCAGGATCTCAAGGAACACCAACTGACGGAAGCGAAAAAACGGTTGGAAGAGGCGATTCCCTCTTGGGAGAAGAATCGTGCGAACGCCCGTGCGACCGCTGCCGACACGAACATTTCCGTGGGAGATGAAGTGCGGGTTCTGACCGTCAATCAGAAAGGAACCGTGGTGGAGGCGCTTCCCGGAGACGAATTCCAGGTTCAGATCGGTGTGCTGAAAATGAAAGTTCACCGGGACCGGCTCGAAAAGCTGAAACAGCCCAAAAAAAGGACGGAGCCCAAAGGATCCACATCGATCCACCGAACGGGACCGTCCGTTCGCCCGGAGCTGGATCTGCGCGGGATGATGGTCGACGAAGCCATTCCGGAAATTGACCGGTATCTGGATCAGGCGATTTTGTCCGGATACAAACAGGTTCACCTGATTCACGGAAAGGGAACGGGAGCGCTCAGAGCGGGCGTGCAGGAATTCCTGCGGCGCCACCGGGCGGTCAAATCTTACCGCTTGGGGGCACACGGGGAAGGAGGAAGCGGCGTCACCGTCGTGGAACTTCGGTAAGCTCCAAGCAACGTCCGATGCCCGCCGGAGATTTGATGTCGGCCTTTCGGCATCGACGAAACCGCGGACAAGCACTGTCCGGGAGTGTCATCTTCAACTCGTTCGACGGAGGGACTCATGCAATATTTGCCGAAGATCCTTGGAACCATCGCGCTGATCTTTTTTGCGGTGGGTGTTGTCTGGTTCATATTGAATGCATAGCCCGATGCGGGAGAAATCCCGTCACGCAAGCTGTCGGCACTCAGCCGACAGCTTTTTTTCTCATGCATGAAGGGGGTTGCCGGTCACAAGATGGAGCGGGGGTGGAAGATAAGAGGGGGTAGGGGTTTCCGGGTTCCGCAAATGAAAAATCGCCGGAGATGTTCCGAAAAACATCTCCGGCAACGGTTCAGGAAATTTTCGGACGGGTTTGGATCCGCTTCCTTAGTTGATCACCGCTCTGTACGCGTTGACTCTTTTGAAGGTCACTCCGGAGATGGGATCTCCGGTCGAAATGATGGTTTGTACGATATTGGCATTGGATCGTCCCTGTCCGGCGAGCAGTGCGGCCACTCCGGATACGATGCCGGCGGAATATGATGTTCCGCTGTAAGTCGCGTACCCACCTGGCACAGTGGTAGTGATGTTGACGCCGGGTGCCCCCACGTCAACCCAGGAACCGTAATTGCTGAACGAGCAAAGCGTGTCGTTTTGCGTGGTGCATGCCACCGCGATCACTT
The DNA here is from genome assembly GCF_003856495.1 of Staphylospora marina. Lineage (GTDB taxonomy): Bacteria > Bacillota > Bacilli > Thermoactinomycetales > Thermoactinomycetaceae > Staphylospora > Staphylospora marina. The sequence goes on from NZ_CP034118.1 coordinate 842,331, forward strand.
CCGGGTAAGCGGCCGGATAGGTAGGAGCAGTTGATCCACTGGCTCCGGCGGCCGCCACCAGCACGGATCCCTTGTTCCATGCATATTGAATCGCTTGTTGCAAGGCGGTGCTGCCAATGGAGCTGCCCAAGCTGATATTGATCACCTGGGCTCCCTGATCGGCGGCATACCTGATTCCGGCTACCACGTTTGCGACCGTTCCGCTGCCGCTGTTGTCCAATACGCGAACGGGAAGAATGGAGGCTCTGGGGGCCGTTCCGGCGATTCCCACGGCGTTGTGGGTGATGGCGGCGGCGACGCCGGCCACACCAGTGCCGTGTCCGTTTCCGTCTTGGGGAACGGCGTCATTGTCCACGAAGTCCCAACCACCGACAATCTTTGCCGCCAGATCGGGGTGGGTCAGATCCACTCCCGTGTCCACGATGGCAATTTTGATGCCGGGGTGGCTTTCCGTGATGTCCCAAGCTTTGGGTGCCTCGATTTTTTCCAGATACCATTGTGCAGAGAATTGGGGGTCATTCGGAGTCCCCAACGCATGGAGGATGTGGTTCGGTTCGGCGTATTCCACCAGCGGGTGTTTCTTCAGTTTTTCCAGTGTTTGCGCGGTCGTGCCGCGTGCCACCTTCACGACTTCAAATCCCGGCCCGTCGTATTTCCGGACGGTTTTTCCACCCAGAGCGCTCACGGCACTTTTGGCCGAAGTTGCGGAAACGCCGGCTTTCCATTTGACGATGATCTCATCCGGAACATCTTCGGCCGATTGCAGCGTTTCGGAAGGAGCGGCCAGGGAAATGGCGGGAACGGCGAGGACCAGACAGAGCAAGAAAAGAAAAAAAGTTGTGAACTTTTTCTTCAAGGTCTTCCCCTCCGAAATCATGTCTGAAACGATTCAGGATTTTGAAAAAACCGGCCCTCGGAAATCCGAAGGCCGGCTTTGACCACAGGCAAGCGGAGCGGAACAATCAGTAGTTGACGGCTTTGTAAGCGTTGATCCGTCCGTGGGTCCAGTAGGTTCCGGTACCGCTGATCTTGTCGGCGGTTTGCTCGATCGCAGCGCGGATGTTGGCAGCGGAACGACCTTGAGAGGCCAGCAGACCTGCCAGACCGGCCACGTGCGGAGCAGCCATGGAGGTACCGCTCAGATAGACATAGGAGCTGCCGATGTAGGTGGAGGCAATGTCGCTGCCGGGAGCGGCCACATCCACCCAGGAACCGTAGTTGGAGAAGGAGGATCTGGTGTCGCTGGAAGTGGTGGAAGCAACGGCGATGGCGTTGCTGTAGTAAGCCGGGTAGCTCGGAGCGGAGGTGTTGCTGTTGCCGGCTGCGGCCACCACGACGACTCCTTTGTTCCAAGCGTAGTTCACGGCATCTTGCAGCGTGGTGCTGCCGGAAGAACCGCCAAGGCTCAGGTTGATGACTTTGGCACCGTTGTCAGCGGCATAGCGGATACCGGATGCGACGTTAGCCAGCGTACCGGATCCGTTGGAGTCCAGAACGCGCACGGCGAGAATCCGCACGTTCGGAGCCATGCCGGCAATGCCCACACCGTTGTTGGTAGAGGCAGCCACGATACCGGCGACGTGGGTTCCGTGACCGTTGCCGTCGCTGGGATCGCCGTCGTTATAGACGAAGTCCCAACCTGCCACCACTTTGCCGGAGAGATCCGGATGGTTCATTTGCACTCCGGTGTCAATCACGGCAACCAGCACCGAGCTGCTTCCGCGGGTGACATCCCAAGCAGCCGGAGCCTGAACTTTTTGCGGTCCCCATTGATAAGCGGAGAAGTAGGGATCGTTCGGGATCCAGGTTGCATGGTAAATGTAGTTGGGCTCTGCATACTCAACATTGGGATCTTGCTTGTACTTTTTCACCATGGCATCAACGGATTGACCGTCGAATTTGACCACGGAATATCCATATTTCGTTGCTTGAGCGGATTTGGCACCTTTAGCGGCGTGGATCGATTGCATTTTGGCTGCCGTGACACCGGGCTTGAACTTGACGATCAGCTCACCCGGAGCATAAGCGGGAGCCGTCTGATCCGGAGCGGCAGACGCGACCGGTGTGACGAGCATCGCCAGAAGCACAAAGATGCTGAGCACACTGAAGAAACGCTTCATTGGCTATCCTCCTAATTAAATTTGATAGGCGTGAGACATTGCCCAATCGGCGGTTGGCCAATACCTGTCGGACGATCACCGACTTGGATCCGGCAACGCTACCGATCAGAACCCCCCCTTGCCTGTTGGTCTAAATGGATATTCGTTAAGAGGAAGATAATTTCCTTCTTGGCGAATAAAAAAATCGCAATTTTTTTTATTCCTGAATATTGGTGTTATTCCATTTTTGTTCAGGTCGTGCACTCAGGAAATAACTGGATCCGTGTGCTTCAAGTATTTTCGTGAAATGTGAATTTGCCGCATTGCTGTTTTGGGTTTTAAAAATTTTATCGATCAGGCATGTTGATAAAAGTTTTTAGACCCGAAGCTTCCTTTTATCAAGAAATTCCGATGAAAAAAGTGTGGATTACAAATAAAAAATATTGAAAATGTTTAGGGATCACTGATTTTTGGTCAAAAAAACTCACCGGGAGATTCATCCCGGTGAGTGTGTTGTCCTTGCCGACGTGATCGCCGGTGCTTTTTCCCGTCCGCCAACACTGCCGGGAAAAGGTCGGGCAGGTCATTCATGATGATTCGTTCTTTCCCGGCGGGGGAACCGAATCCACGGGTGGCGGGCGGGTCACATTTTGTACCGTTCCAGTTCTGCCTGGAGACGTGCAAGGTATTGAGCGGTGTCCCTCAATCGCTCCGGTGACACTTTTTCCGGATTGGCCAGCATTTCGTCCATGATGATCCGGGCTCTTTGATAGCTGGCCAGGAGAAGGTGGTAGTAGGAAATCCTGGCGGATGATTCGATGGTGGCCGTCTTCATGTCGGATCTCTCCCCGTCTTTCACTAACATTCATGATACCAGACAAGAAGATGGAGGGACATGAGGAAAAAGTCCGAATCAGCCCCGTTTTTTGCGGAGAGCGACGGAGCCTCCGATCTTGAGGGCGGCTCCGATCCGGGCGGCTGCCCGGCGGATCAACGTTTCCCCTTGTTTCATGGCTTCTTCGAGACACATGGGGCGGTCGGTGATCGGCATGATCATGTCGATGCCTTCCCCGGGGAGGGCAAAACATTCCGATTGGCCGGTGATCACCACAACCGGGGTGCCGTGTTTTTTGGCCATCCGTCCGATGGACACCGGCACTTTTCCGTAACGGGATTGCGCGTCAAACGATCCTTCGCCGGTGAGGACCAGATCGGCGCGGGCGATTTTTTCTTCCAGGCGCCCTTCGCGGGCCAGCCAGGTACATCCGCTTTCCATATCCGCGTCGAACAGGGTGCGCAGGCTGAACGCGATTCCGCCGGCCGCTCCGGAGCCCGGTTCGTTCCGGAGATCTTTTCCCGTCATTTCCGAAAGAAGGTCTGCCCAGCGAATCATCCCTTCTTCAAACCGGTTCATGTTTTCGGGGGTGACTCCTTTTTGCGGTCCGTAGACCCGAACGGCACCCTCGGGTCCCGTCAAGGGGTTGATCACGTCACAGGCCAGCAGCATGTCGGTTTTCCGCAACCGGGGATCCATGGAGTCCCGTTCGATTCGCCGGATTCGGCCCAGGTTTTCGCCCCGCCCGGAAACGATTCGGCCTTCTTCGTCCCGAAACCGGATCCCGAGGGCTTCCAAGAGGCCCGTTCCTGCATCGACCGTGGCGCTTCCTCCCAATCCGAGCACCAATTTCCCGGCTCCGCGATCCAGGGCATCCCGGATCAACAAACCGGTTCCGCGGGTGGACGCCAAGCCGGGATTCAACGCTTCGCCCTTGAGCAGGGGCAGTCCGGATGCGGCGGCGGTTTCGATCACGGCCGTTTTCCTGTCGGGAAACCATGCGTACGCTGCCTGGATCGGCCTGCCCAGCGGGTCTTCCGTCCACACGGTGATCCGCACGGAACCGGGCCACCGGAGAACGGCGTCCACCGTCCCTTCACCGCCGTCGGCCATGGGAAACAACTCCGTTTCCGCATCCGGGAACACCTCCCTGCAACCGGCCGCCATCGCATCGGCGGCCCGGGTTGCGGGAACCGAACCTTTGAACGAATCCGGAGCGATGAGAATTCGCATGATCTCAGACTCCTTATGACACAATGTTAACAAAAGCATCAAGATCTCTTGTCAGAGAATGTAATCATGATGTAATATAATGTATTTCATGAATGAATGAAAAGAGGTTTGGCATTCACTCATGAAAATCGGGGTTCGTGCGATCAAAACTGCTGTGGGTACCGCTTTGTCCATTGCCGTGGCTGAGTGGCTGGGATTGCGGTTTTACGTTTCCGCGGGGATGATCACCATTCTGGTCATTCAGCCGTCCCGTCGCCGTTCGCTTCAAACGGCGTGGGAGCGTCTGGTCGCCTGCCTGCTCGGCATCGCTCTGTCCGGATTGGTGTTTGAATCAATCGGTTATCACCCCATGGCCATCACGCTTCTGCTTTTGGCCCTCATTCCGATTTCGCTGGCCATCAAAGCGAAGGAAGGGATGGTGGCCGCGGCGGTGATCGTGTTCCATTTCTACTCGCTGAAAACCTTCAACTGGGACGTCGTGTTGAATGAACTCGCCCTGGTCGGCATCGGGATCGGGTTCGGAATGCTGGTCAACTTCTGGATGCCCCGGTTGGACAAAGAACTGAAGGCGTATCAGGAGAAAATCGAAGCCAACTTCCGGAACATTCTCCGCGAATTCGCCGCATACCTGCGCCAACCGGACCGTCATTGGGACGGACGGGAACTCGTGGAAACGGCCCGGTTGTTGCAAGAGGCCAAAGAGTTGGCTCTGCGCGATTACGAGAACCGCCTGCATCACACGGAATCGGATTTCTACCGGTATTTTGAGATGAGGCAACGTCAGTTTGAGATTCTGGTGCGGATCGCTCCCAGCGTCTCTTCCATCCAATCGTGTTGCGTTCAGGGGGAAGTGGTTGCCGGCTTTCTCGAACGTCTGGCGGAAGCGGTCCATCCGGGAAACACCGCCTCCGTCTTTCTGGAGGAGTTGGAGAACATCCGCAAAAAATTCCGGGCGTCCCCGCTGCCGGCCACGCGTGAGGAATTTGAAACCCGGGCGTCTCTTCTCTACTTCGTCAAAGAGATGCGCCGTTACCTGATCATCAAGCGGGACTTGCGGAAGCAGCTGGCATTGGAAGAAGAGAAGGAAAAAGAGAAAGACCCGCTGTTTGTGGCGGAACGCTTGGCCCGCAAATGGAAAAGAGCCGTGATGGGTCGTTGAGCGCAACCGGGTCGGAAAGAGGCGGTGCCACGTTTTTTTTTTGAAGATGTTCCGCGGGCGGCGGCAACCCGCCGGGCACGGTGTCCCGTCTCCGCTTGGTCATTGTGCGCATCGGGAGATGCGCTTTTTTTGTGCAGGAAAAGGACTGAAAAAGATGTATAAATGTAATTGTACAAAAAATAAATCTGTTTCGACGAATGGGTCGGAAGGAGGAATGGGGTGACTCGTCCGTATCTGAAAGAGGAACATGAGTTGTTCCGCAGGTCGCTGAGGCGCTTTCTTGAAAAAGAGGCCGTTCCCAGTGTCGACCGATGGGAACGGGAGGGGCTGATTCCCCGGTCTTTTTGGCTCAAGCTGGGGGCAAACGGTTTTCTCGCGCCGGGAGTGGAGCCGAAATACGGGGGTCTGGGCGCCGATTTCGGGTATTCCGTGGTGATCATCGAAGAACTGGAACGGGTCGTTTCCGGATTGCAGGGAGTGGCGTTGCACAACGAAATCGTCGTTCCTTATCTGCAACATGAGGGAACGGAGGTGCAAAAGAAACGCTGGCTTCCTTCTTGCGTGACGGGGCAGACGATCACCGCCATCGCCATGACCGAGCCGGGTGCCGGGTCGGACCTTGCCTCCATCCGGACCACGGCGGTCAAGGACGGAAACCATTGGGTGATCAACGGTCAGAAGACGTTCATCTCCAACGGCATTCATGCGGATCTGGTGATCGTCGCCGTGAAAACGGATCCACACGCCCAACCGCCTCACAGGGGCATCAGTCTGATCGTGGTGGAAGACGGCACGCCCGGCTTTGTCAAAGGAAGAAAGCTGGAGAAAATGGGGCTGCGCAGTCAGGACACGGCGGAACTGTATTTTGAAGACTGCCGTGTTCCCGTGGATCATCTCCTCGGTGAAGAGGGGCGTGGCTTTGCCGTCTTGATGAAGCACTTGGAACGGGAGCGGCTGGTGCTGGCGATCGGCGCGCAGACGGCCGCTGAGGAAATGCTGCGCATGACCGTGGAGTACGTGCGCCGTCGGGAAGCCTTCGGTCGTACGTTGGATCGCCATCAACATGTCCGGTTTCGGCTGGCTGAATTGGCCACCGAGGTGGAACTGGGCCGGACGTTTGTCGATCATGCGGTGACGGAATTCATCAGCGGTCGCCGACTCGGAAAGAAGGCCGCCATGGCCAAATGGTGGGTCACGGAAATGGCCAGGAGGTTGTCTGTCGAGTGCCTTCAACTTCACGGAGGATACGGATACATGGAAGAATACCCCATTGCCCGCAGGGTGCGGGACATCGCCGTGGCTCCCGTGTACGCGGGAACCACCGAAATCATGAAAGAACTGGTGGCAAGGGAATTGTTCGGAAATGATTGAATGAAGATTCATTCAGGAGGGATTGCATGAACATGGAGCGCATCGCCGTGATCGGTGCGGGATTGATGGGGAGCGGGATTGCCCAGGCATTGGCCATGGGCGGGAAAAACGTCCAACTCCATGATTTGTCGGATGTCGCCTTGCAAAAAGCGATGGATTCGATCCAAAGCAGCCTGTCCCGGTTCGTCAAATCGGGCAAGTTGTCGGAGGAGCAGCGGGAGGCGGCCCTGTCCCGGATCCGTCTGTTCCGGGAGCCGGAGGATGCGGTTCAAAACGTACAGTTGGTCATTGAAGCCGTGCCGGAAAATCTGAAGCTCAAACAGGAAGTGTTTCGGCGGTTGGACCGTTTGACACCGCCGGAGGTGATTCTGGCCACCAATACGTCGGAACTGAGCGTGACGGCGATCGCCTCGGCGACAAGCCGGCCGCAGCGCGTCCTGGGCATGCACTGGTTCCATCCGGCGCCGGTGATGAAACTGGTGGAAATCGTCCGGGGGGTTCGCACGTCCGATGAAACGGTGGAAGCGGTCAGGAAGCTGTCCGTGGACATCGGCAAAGAAACAGTCACGGTGAAAGACAGCCAGGGGTTCGTCACCTCTCGCGCCCTGGCCGCCCACATGATCGAATGCATGCGCATGTTGGAAGAAGGAGTGGCTACCGCCGAAGACATCGACAAGGCGATCCGTCTGGGGCTGAATTACCCCATGGGGCCGTTCGAACTGGCCGATTACGTGGGGCTGGACACCCTCCTGTTCGCCGCCGAAGGGATGGTTGAGGCATACGGAGACCGGTTCCGGCCGCCCCAAGTGTTGCGCAAGCTGGTGGAGGCCGGTCACCTCGGCAGGAAAACGGGGCGCGGGTTCTATGATTATTCCGGGGAAAAGGGAGGAAGGTCATGACCCGTGAAGTGGTGATCGTGGAAGCGGTGCGGACGCCGGTCGGGAAGCGGGGCGGCGTGTTTCGCATGGTTCACCCCGTGGAGCTGCTGGCCCCCGTGCTGAAAGAAACGGTGAATCGGGCGGGGCTGGAACCGGAGCGGGTGGAGGATGTGGTCACCGGTTGCGTGACGCCGATCGGGGAACAGGGCTGGAACATCGGCCGCCTCGCCGTGCTCAGGGCCGGATTTCCGATGGAAGTTCCCGCCGTGCAAATCAACCGGATGTGCGGATCCGGGCAGCAAGCCATTCACTTTGCCGCACAGGAAATTTTGTCCGGGGACATGGATACGGTCATCGCCGCCGGCGTGGAAAGCATGTCCCGGGTGCCGATGGGCAGTGACGGAGGGACTGATACCATACCTCCCGCCCTTGCGGCCATGTATGAATTTGTCCATCAGGGAATTTCCGCCGAACGGATCGCCGAGCGGTACGGCATCAGCCGGGAGGAAATGGACCGGTTTGCCCTCGAAAGTCACCGCCGGGCGCTCACGGCCATTCGGGACGGACGTTTTTCCCGGGAAATCATGCCGATGCAGGGGCATGATCCGGACGGAAAGGAGATCATGGTCCGACAGGATGAAGGACCGCGTCCGGACACCTCACCGGAAAGGCTGGCGGCCCTGAAGCCGGTCTTTCAGGAGGGAGGGAACATCACGGCGGGAAACTCCAGCCAGATGAGCGACGGAGCGGCAGCCGTCCTTCTGATGGAACGTCGTGTCGCCGAACGGTTGGGGCTTCGTCCCCGTGCCCGGATCGTGGCCCGGACCGTCGTCGGCTCCGATCCCACGCTGATGTTGGATGGGGTGATCCCCGCCACGCGCAAAGTGCTGGAGAAGGCGGGCCTTCAACTGGAGGACATGGATTGTGTGGAGATCAACGAAGCGTTTGCACCGGTGGTGCTTGCCTGGCAAAAAGCGCTGGATGCGGATTTGCGCCGCGTCAACGTGAACGGGGGAGCGATCGCGTTGGGACACCCGCTCGGGGCGACGGGGGTGAAACTGACGGTCACGCTTCTTCACGAGTTGGAACGGACGGGCGGGCGCTTCGGACTGCTGACGGTCTGCATCGGACACGGGATGGCCACGGCGATGATCATCGAACGAATCTGACGGGAAAAGGGGAGCCGGACACCCATGCTCACAGGGATTCGCGTGCTGGATTTCACCGTTTACTTCCCGGGACCGGTGGCGACGGGACGGCTTGCGGCCATGGGGGCCGAAGTGGTCAAGGTGGAGCCGCCGAAAGGAGATCCCGCCCGCCACGCCGGTGAACAATCCGGAGGAATCGGGATCCTGTTTTCGGCCAACAACCGCGGCAAGAAAAGTGTCAGGATCGATCTGAAACAAGAGGCCGGCCGCCGCCTGGCCCTTCGCTTGGCGGAACGGGCCGATGTGCTTCTGGAAAGTTTTCGGCCCGGCGTGATGGACAAACTGGGGCTGGGGTATGAGCAGGTATCGGCCGTCAACCCGGGCATCGTGTACGGGTCGTTGACCGGTTTCGGCCGGACGGGACCGCTGTCACGGCTGGCGAGTCATGACCTCAATTACCAGGCGTTGAGCGGGCTGTTGAGTCTTTTGACCGCGGACGGCAGCCCGGGGTTGCCCGCCGTCCAGCTCGTTGATCTGGTCGGCGGCCTGGCGGCGTCGGAACGGATCCTGGCCGCATTGATGGAGCGGGGGAAAACGGGGCGTGGTTCCCGTCTGGACATTTCCATGTTGGACGAAGCGTTTCGCTTGCTCCACACGCACCGTGAAATCCAGGCGGTTTCCGGATCCGGCAGGGGTCTGTCCCTTCTTTCGGGGGGAGCGGTGGCATACGGGGTGTATGAAACCAAAGACGGCGGGCATGTGGCACTTGCCGCCGTCGAACCCGTGTTTTGGCGCCGGTTTTGTGAAGCCGTGGGCAGGCCTGACTGGATCTCGCACGGCTGGTCACCGCAAACGAAAGACAATCCGGTGTACCGGGAGTTGTGCGAACTGTTCCGGGAACGGACCCGGGCCGAGTGGGCAAGCCTTGGGCTCCGGGTGGATTGTTGTCTGAGTCCCGTACTGGAAGTGGGAGAGCTCTTCCGGTATCCACCGTTTTCCGAACAGCCTCCCCGGGTGCCCGAAGCTTCCCTGCCGCCCGCTCCGGCCGTGCCCGGTCAGGATGCGGAGACGGTGCTGCGGGAATGGCTGGGAGAGGAGGAAGCGGACATCAGGCGCTTTCGGGATGAAGGGGCCTTCGGAACCACCGGTTGACGGGCGGCGGCGCGATGTCGGATGATGGAAGAACCTCCCGGAAACGGAGGGAATGACCCGATGGAAGGGAGAGAGGGACATGCACTCGTTTCTTGAACGGGAAAACCGGAAATTGAAGGAGCTTTACAACCCCTGGATGGAGGCGTACTGGCAAAAAAGCATCACCGGGGACGAAGAGTGGCGAAAAAAAGAGGAAGAGGCGGAGACGGCGTATCGGCGCTTGCTGGCGGACCCCGAAAGGTTCCGGACCATTCAGGAACTGCGGGCCCGGGCGAACCCCGGCTCCCTGGAACATCGGCAACTGGTGAGATTGGAGCTGGAGGCGACGGAAAACCGGATTCCGGATGATTTGCTTCAGCGAATCGTCCGGCTTTCCTCCCAACTCACCAGTGCGTTTTCCACGTTTCGCGGGGAGCTGGACGGCCGTAGGGTCACGGAAAACGATCTTCGCGAAATCCTGAAAACGTCCCGCGACCCGGAGCTTTGCCGGAAAGCTTGGATCGCCGGAAAACAAGTGGGCGCGGAAGTGGCGGACGGGCTCCTCGAGCTGGTGAAATTGCGCAACGAAGCGGCCCGGAGGCTGGGTTACGAGGATTATCATCACATGTCGTTCGCTCTCAGCGAGTTGGATCGCGATGAAATCTGGGATCTGTTTGACCGTCTCAAGGAACTGACCGATGAACCGTATCGCCGGGTCAAACGGGAAATCGACCGCGAACGGGCGGAGTGGTTCGGGATTCGGCCCGAGGACCTCAGACCCTGGCACTATCCCGACCCGTTTTTCCAGGAGGCTCCCGAGGTGAAGGGAGCCGATGTCACTCCTCATCTGCGGGGGAAAGACATCGTCGAACTGACCGTGAAGACATTTGATTCCGTGGGCATGGACATCCGGGACATTCTGGGGAGAAGCGATCTCTTCGAGCGGGAAGGCAAGGATCAGCACGCCTTCTGTCTGGATCTGGACCGCTCCGGTGACGTGCGGATCCTGTGCAATGTCCGGGAAGACCAGTACTGGATGGAAACGATGCTTCACGAGATCGGCCACGCCGTTTACGACAAATACATCGATCCGGAACTTCCGTTCATCCTGCACACCCCGGCACACATTTTCGTCACCGAGGCGGTTGCCATGTTCTTCGGCCGCATGGTGAAGCGGCGGGAATGGCTGAAAACGTTCCTTTTCCTGGAGGATCGCCTGCTGGACGAAATGGCCCCCGCCCTTGAGGCCACGGAACGTCGCCGGATGCTGATCTTTGCACGGTGGGTGATCACCTTCGTCCGGTTTGAGCGCGAACTGTACGCCAATCCGGACCAGGATCTGAACCATCTTTGGTGGAAGCTGGTTCGCGACATTCAGCTGGTTCAACCGCCGGACGGGACGGACGAACCCCACTGGGCCTCCAAGATCCACTTTACCGTGGCACCGGTCTATTACCACAATTATTTGCTGGGCGAGCTGACCGCCTCCCAGTTTGAATCGGCGATCCGCGATCGGACCGGTGGGAAGGTGTTCACCCCGGAAACCGGCCGCTTTTTCCGGGAACACATCTTCGCTCCCGGCGATCGATGGGGTTGGAGCGTCTTGATCGAACGGGCTACGGGGGAAACATTGAATCCGGAACATTTCGTTCGCCAGTTCGTGAAGTGAAAAAAACGCCCCGGGAGACCGGGGCGTCGTTCATGCTTTTCGGAAGGACATCACCAGGAGAGCGCCTCCAACGACGGAAGGAAGCCACATCAAATGGAAGCTTTGCAAGTACGGAACCAGCGGCGTGATCCCGTAGCCGGCGGTCATGAGCGGGTATTGAAGGGCAAACAGCAGAATCGGAACACATGTCACCCAAAACAGAGGCTGATGAAACGTCCATGTTCCCGGCTTGCTTCGTTCCCGCCACCAGTGGGGAGCAGCGATGAGCATGCCGAACAGGAAATGAAACATGTACTGACTGATCATCAATCCGAACAGTTCGAAAGTGATTTTGCTCCTGTTCACCGACCATTCCAACCACTCATTCCCGAAATGAAGCATCAATGCAATGACCGTCAGATAACCGACTGCGAGCCACCACTTGTTTTTCATGATCAGCCTCCCCGCATGAGTCCGTCAGTTCCTATGTTCCCGTCATCCATGAGAAATACGCCGCATGTTTGTCAAGTTCCTTTCCGGGCGCGAATGCTGATTTTGACCGAGCCGGCGGACGGTGAGGAATCCCCCCGTTCTTCCTCCGCCTCTTCCCGTTCCGCGGGCACGTCTTTGCCTGTACCGGCATTCTCCGTTTCCTCTTCTTCCTCCTCAAAAAAATGGCTCATGAACATCCATTCGGGCTGAATCATGCCCATGGCCACCGGCGTGTAGGGAAGATATCTGGGCCATCCGGTGTCCTTTTCGTCCCGCTTGCTCATTCCGAAAGCCCCTCCTTCGGCGGGATCGGTTCCCTTCGGACAAACGGGGCATCATCCCGATTGTCGGAGATTGTCGTCTCTCTATCCTACGTAAGCAGGATGGAGAACTTGCATGGAGAGATCCATCGGGAAAGCCACGGAAATTTCACGGGGAGAATTGCTCCGTCAGATATGGGGGTATTTGCCGTACAACTCCCGCCACCTTGACTCCAGTCCCTTGTGAAGGAAAGAAAAAGACATCAAGAGAAAGAAATAGGCCAGCAGCGGAATCCACACCAGGAAGGGATAAACAAACACCCACGTTTTGTTTTGCCCGATCAGCCCCACCCACTCGAAACTTTTCGACATGTCATAGAAAACCCCTGAAAACAATTCTTCTATGTGTGTCCCTCCCAGATAGATTTCGAATATGCTCAATTGTCCCAGCGTGTTCAACACGATGATCATGTCTTGCATGAAGAGGATGGCGATCCGTTCCTTCAGCATGGGCAGCAGATGTTTTCGGATGAGCCAACCCTTTGAGGCCCCCATCGTCTTGGCGGCCAGGATCGACAGACGCCCTTTCAGCTCTTTGGTCAGTTCGGAAACGGTGGAAGCGATGGGGGCCACGCCAAACAAGGCGATGACGATGCCCTGAAGAATCGTGAGTTCCAACAGCGGCCAGCCCATTTGTGGTTTGAGAATCCATACCAACAGAAAAATTGGAGGAATTCCCGCCAACAATCCGGAAACGGAGAACAGCCTTTTCTCTTTGTTCCGGGGAGCTTCTTCCATGTCAGCGCCTTTTTTCGTCCACATTCCCATGAGGAGCCCGATTCCCCCGCCGATCCCGACCCGGAAGAGGGAAACGATGAGCACAAAGAACAAGGTGAACTTCAAACCGTGAAGCATCAGGGTCAGCAAATCTCTTCCCTTTTGGTCCTTTCCCAGCCAGTGCTCCGCGTAGGGGGGTTCCGGTGCGGGGATGGGTTTCCCGTTGACAATACGGACCGGTTCCTCGTAGGAAAGAGAATAAGGAGCGATCCAGGGAGCCAGCAAGGCAATCAAAGCGAGCAAACAGAGAAGGCATCCCCCGAGCCACAAGAACAGGCGACCGCTCCGCCGTTTTTCAATCATGGGCATACCTCCGTTTCAGAGCGGCGATGACCCCTTTCATGGCGAGGTACAGAAGCAGATAAACCATGATCAACGTCAGCAAGTGGTTGACCCTGGTGGCGTAGCCAGACCACACATATTCGGAAAACAAAAAGCGCGTGATTCCCGGACTGTTGAACAGAACCTCAACCACGATCATGTTTCCCGTCATGAAAGCGGACAGACGGTACAAGTCCGACTCAATGACCGGAAGCACATTCCGGAGAACATGCCGGGGATAAATGGTCCGTTTTGCAAGGCCTTTCGCTTTTGCGGTCCGTATGTAATCTTCGGTCAGGATTTGATAGACCGTTTCCGCAACCTGCTTGACCACATACACAAACGGGACATAGAAAATTGTCAAAAAAGGCAGGAAATAAGCAATGTCCGAGTGCGTTGAATATACTTCAGCGATCAATACTTCCGTCTGCTTGTAAATAAAAACCACCGACAGTTGAAGGACAAAGGCCACCGCAAAATCCGGCACCGATACCAGAAAATCCAGGATCTGGCGGATCCATCCTCCGGATTTGGCCAACAAGAATCCAACGATCAACCCCGAGAGCAACGCCAATGTTCCGGCAAACGACAAATTGGCCGCGGAATACAGGAACAAAGGAGACATCTCTTTGAAATAGCTGCGCAGTTCCGTTGTCGGATCCATTCCACGAAAATCAAGGAAGTGTTCATAATAAAAGCTCTTTCCGTCCGCGATCCCCGTTACATATCCCCTCATGTCACCGAGCACGTTGTGTAGGGTGGCTTCCGCTTTGGAAGGATCGATCACGATCTGAACGAGATTCGGCAAGGCGGCGATACAGAGCACCAAGCAAAAACAAATGATCAATGTCACAATCGCTCGGATCCACACGTGTGCATTCTCCTCTGACAGATCCATTTCATTTCACGGATCAATTTTTCGCCTCGAATCCAGTGACCTGACACCCGCCGCATCCGTCAAAGAAAGTAGTCATGGTAAGCGACAACCACGATGATCACCGACAGACCGAAGAACACCACCGCTCCCGCCAGGATCGGATTCCAGAAGATTCTCTTCTCTTCATGCTCCAACTTCATTCCGATGGCAGCCTGGAGGTTTCAATTGACATTGACGGAAAAGTAGCCGCCTTTGCCGCTGAAGAAGGAGACGAATGCCAGGCAGATGACGGCGACGAAAAATACAATCTCTTCAAACAACATGGAAAACACCTTGCCGACCCACCAGGTCAACCCCAACTCCGCCAGAACGGTCACCAATACCCAACTCATGTATTTGGCGGAAAGTTTCACGCTTCGACCTCCTCGATGACCGAAATTTCGGGATTTCATGAATAGTTTACGGGATATTCCATATAGCTGGCAAATATTTTCTGTCGTTTTCGTATCAAGAGATTTGCTCGCACTGAACCACTCTCCAATCGTCGTCTGATTCGATTCGGGAGATTCCGGATTCACCGGAGCGCTCCGGTGGCATCCGTTCTCTTTGCAGACCGTTTCACCCTTTTCCAAAGGATCCACTTCCGTAGAAGCATCGCACGCTCGCCGGAAATGTTTCTTCCACCAAATCTTTCCGATGAAACGCAAACACCCCGCTTTATGCCGAAAACCGGCAAGAGGCGGGGTGTTTGATCAGTAACGGTCCAATCTGAGACCTTTGGGGTAATGGTTTTTCAGGAGACCTCCGGAGATTTTGGCCCATCCCAGCGGAAAACCGTCCACGGTGACCACGGCCCATCCTTTGTCCTGCGTGGATGTCAGGGTGTCGCCCCGCAGATACCGGATCAGCTCGGGGTCCTCGACCGAATAATCCACGGTGCGCCATACCTGGTCGGGGTGGATGGACAACGCCAGCGCGTGGGAGGGAATGAACCGGCCTTTTTTCACCTGTCCCAGCCAGCGACCCGGCCATTCCACCCGGATTCCTTTGATCGAGGGAAAATCGGGAGGCATCAGGTAAAGGTGTTCGCCGAACAGAACGAACGGTCCGTTGAGCAGTTCGGCATCCCGGAACGTGTCCCGCAGGAAATCGCGGAAGACGGCGAGAGCCTTCCCTTGAAGACGCTCCGGCTTGCCCGGCTTGCGCCGGGTTCCTTCCGGCCCGTCCGTCTTCTCCAGCACGGCCACGAAATGACCTTCCCCTTTCAGGTGATGGGGCCAGAGGCGGGCGGTCTGCGACAAGTCTCCCCGGCCGCCGTCCACCCAATCGGGCCGGCCCGGTCGGTAATGGGCGGCTTGGGGAACGGGGCGAACCGCAAATTCCGGATGCTCCCGGAGAAAAGACTCAATGATTCCTTCGTTTTCCCGCGGATTGAACGTGCAGGTGGAGTAGACCAGGCGTCCGCCGGGTTTCAGCATGGGAGCCGTTTGCCGCAAGATGTCCAGTTGCAACTCCGCCGATTTTTCCACCAGCTTCGGGCTCCAACGTTTCATCACGTCGTCGTCCTTGCGGAACATGCCTTCCCCCGAGCAGGGAGCGTCCACCAGGATCCGGTCAAAAAAGCCGGCGAACCGTTCCGACAGCCGGGCGGGATGCTCATTCAGCACCACGGCGTTGGCAACGCCGCAGCGCTCGAGGTTTTGGGTGAGCACTTTCACCCGGTCCCGGTCGATCTCGTTGGCGACCAACAACCCCTTTCCCTGCATGCGGGCGGCGATTTGCGTCGTTTTCCCGCCGGGGGCGGCGCACAGGTCCAGAACCGTTTCACCGGGTTGCGGATCCAGCGCTTCCGCCGGACTCATCGCGCTGGGATCCTGGATATAGTAAAGTCCGGCGGCGTGATACGGGTGTTTTCCCGGTTTGGCATCAGGCTTCAGATAAAAGGCTTCCGGGCACCACGGCACCGGATCCGTGGTGAACGGAACCCGTTTGCTCAATTCATCCGGGCGGATCTTCAACGTGTTGACCCGAAGACCCCGCCACGGTTCTTCTTCATAGGAACGCAGGAACTCCGGAAATTCCTCCTTCAACAATTCCTGCATCCGCGTCAGAAAAGCTTCCGGTAGCGAGACCATGCGTTTCCTCCTTCGATCCAGGCGGCGTATGCTCTGGTCATTATAGCACAATTCACGGGGGAGGACGCTGGAGTCCGTCATCCTTTCCACGGCTGCGGGATCTGCCGGATGTCTGTTTTGGAAAACATGCCGTTCCCGGGATTTTCCCTAAAAACAGGTGTCGTCAATGTTGCGGGTGCTCCACCAAATCATGAACGGGAACCGTCTTGTGTTCATCCGGACGGCTTTCCGGATTGACCAAGGCGGTCCGGGTGGTGGCATCCACTTTGTCGATCCAGACCGGTTCGCCCATGTAAGTCACGGTGATTTTGTCCGGTGATGCCAAAATCTCCTGACAGCGTTCCACGGTCATCATGCATGGACCCCTCCTTTCAGGCTTATCGTGTCTGAAAGGGGCTTCCTTCATACCGTTGACTCGGGCAACGTGTCATCAATCACGGCGCCTTGGACAGCAGGGCGGCATGTTTGCCGGCCACGTATCCGGTGCAGGAGGCGGCCGTGATGTTGTATCCGCCCGTGTAGCCGTGAACGTCGATCACTTCACCGCAAAAGAAGAGACCCGGCATCCGCTTCGACTGCATGGTTCGGGGATCGATTTCCTTGACGTGAACTCCGCCCCCGGTCACGAATGCTTTTTCCAGCGGGAGTGTTCCGCTGATTCGAACGGTGAACTGTTTCACTTCTTTCACAATGCTTCTCAGTCCTTCCCGGGACAGCCGGGAACCGGTCGTGTCACCGTCCACCCCGGCTTTTCCGAGGACCGTCTCCACCAGTCGGTCGGGAAGAAGTTCTTTCAGCGTGTTGCGAAGGGTGCGTTTCGGATGGTTCCTCGCATGACTCCACCATTTCTCCTCCAGCGCATTCGCCGATTCATCGGGGAAGAAGTCAATCACCACCGGGACGTCCGGGGCTCCCGTTTGTCGCAAAGCCTTCACCACGAATTGGCTGCAACGGAGCGCTGCCGGACCCGACAGGCCAAAGTGGGTGAACAGCGCATCTCCCCGATGCGTGACCAGCTTTTTGCTTTTCACCGGATGCAGGACGGTCAGCGTGACGTCTCTCAGGGACAATCCCTGAAGCGAGCGGTTGCGGATGAACGGCTCTTTCGACGTCAGCGGAACTTCGGTCGGAAACAGTTCGGTGATGGTATGACCGGCTTCTTCGGCCCACACGTACCCGTCTCCGGTGCTTCCGGTGTGGGGCACCGATTTTCCGCCGGTGGCCACCACCACGGCCCGGGCCCGGATTTTTTCTCCTCCCCGCACCTGTACTCCCCACACCCGCCCGTTTTCATAGATGACCCGTTCCACCGGGGTGTGGGTGCGGATTTCCGTTCCCGCCGCGCGAACGTTTCGCACCAGGGCATTCACCACCGACTTCGCGCTGTCGGAGACCGGAAACATGCGGCCGTTGTCTTCCTCTTTCAGCCGGACGCCCATGTCTTCAAAAAAGCGGGCCAGATCCCGGTTGTCAAATTCGGCGAACACACTGTACAGAAAGCGGCCGTTTCCGGGGATGTTCCGGATCAGTTCATCGATGTCTTTGTTGTTGGTCACGTTGCATCGTCCGCCGCCGGAAATGGCCAGTTTTCGTCCCAATTTGTCCCCTTTGTCCAAGAGCAGAACCCGTGCCCCGTGCATGCCGGCCGACGCGGCGGCCATCAAACCGGCGGGTCCTCCTCCGATGACGATCACATCATACATTCCCATGGTAACTCCTTCGTCTTCTGTTCTCTTTGTGCTGATCTCATTGTAGATCAGCCGGTGGGCGAAAAAAAGCGGGAGCGCCGGCAATCCCCGAAACAGATCGGCCCGGCCCCGAAGAGCATGTTCATGATGCCCGTTGGAGCGCGGATCCGCTTTCCGAACAGGACATGTTTCCCGGGAAAATGGGCCTTCTTCAGGAGGAGCATGACGGTCACGAACGGGATCGCGGAGGGGGAGCATTTCGTTTCGGTATTCAATCGTTGGTGATTGTGGATATTTTCTGTCTGTTTATATTCAAATCAAAAGAAAAATCAGATAAAATGAAGGAAAGTGATAGTACTGTAAATTTGAAACTTTTTTATCCGAGAAAATGAATGACTGCTCAGTCAAAAGGGGAGGGATCCCACAAATGGCAGATACAGAAAAGGTCTGGTTGAAGCATTATCCTCCGGACGTTCCGAAATCGTTGGATTATCCCGACATTCTGTTGACCCGTTTTCTGACGGACGCCGCCGCCGATTATCCGGACCGCATTGCCATTGAATTTCTCGGCAAGAGCATCACATACCGGGAACTGCTCCAGGACGTGTATCGGTTCGCAAATGCATTGAAAGATCTGGGTGTCACACGGGGACAGCGTGTGGCGATCATGCTTCCCAACTCTCCACAGGCGATCATCGCCTATTACGGTGCATTGTTTGCCGGTGCCGTCGTCGTGATGATCAACCCGCTGTACATGGAACGGGAACTGGAACACCAATTGTCCGATTCGGGAGCCGAGGTGATCGTCTGCCTCGATCTGGTGCTTCCGAAGGTCATGCAAGTCAGGGAAAAAACCCGGATCAAGCAAATCATTGTCACCGGCCTCAAGGATTACCTTCCCTTCCCGAAAAACTGGCTGTTTGCTCTGAAAACGAGATTCGACGGGACACATGTCAAGGTGGAAGAAACCGCGGACGTGGTCAGGATGACGCGTCTGATGGAGAAAGCGCTTGCAACACCGGTCGAGTCACCCGTCCGGTCTCCGGATGAGCTTGCCCTGCTTCAGTACACGGGGGGAACCACGGGATTGGCGAAAGGGGCGATGCTGACCCATCGCAACCTCGTCGCCAACTGTTTGCAGGCCGAAGCTTGGTTGTACCGGATGAAACGGGGAAATCTGTCCATTCTGGGCGTGTTGCCGTTTTTCCACGTGTACGGACTGACCGTGGTCATGAACTTCGGGATCCGGATGGCCGCCACTCAGATCCTGGTTCCCAGGTTCGACGCGGGGCTGATCCTGAAACTGATTCACAAACACAAGCCCACATGTTTTCCGGGCGCTCCCACCATTTACGTCGGTTTGATCAACCATCCGGACATCCAAAAGTACGACCTTTCTTCCGTCGAAGCCTGCATCAGCGGTTCCGCACCGCTTCCGGTCGAGGTGCAGGACAAGTTCGAAGCGCTGAGCGGCGGGCGGCTCGTGGAAGGATACGGACTGACGGAAACGTCTCCCGTCACTCATTCCAACCTGATTTGGGACAGGAAAAAAAGTTCCACGATCGGCTTGCCTTGGCCCGACACCGACGCGCGGGTGGTGGATCCCGAAACCGGGGAACCTCTGCCTCCCGGAGAGATCGGGGAGCTTCAGGTGAAAGGTCCGCAAGTGATGAAAGGGTATTGGAACAGGCCCGAGGAAACCGAAAAGGTCTTGCGGGACGGATGGCTATCCACCGGTGACATCGCCAGAATGGATGAAGACGGTTACTTCTACATCATCGACCGCAAGAAAGATGTCATCATCGCCGGCGGATTCAACATTTATCCGCGCGAAGTGGAGGAAGTGCTCTTTGAACATCCCGCGGTGAAAGAGGCCGTGGTGATCGGGGTCCCCGATCCGTACCGCGGCGAAACGGTGAAAGCGTTCATCGTGAAAAAAGAAGGCATGAACGTGACTGCCGTAGAGCTGGATGCATTCTGCCGGGAGCGACTCGCCAAGTACAAGGTTCCCCGTTTGTACGAGTTCCGCGATGAATTGCCGAAGTCGACGGTGGGAAAAGTGCTGCGGCGCATTCTGGTGGAAGAAGAACGGCAAAAAGTTGCCAAAGACGACTTGAAGTCATGATCGGAAGCCGGCACGGCGCGGCTCCCAAACGAGGAGGATCACGGATCCGTCGGCGGATTTCGGCGGCCGCGCCAACCGGTCTCCGCGAATCAAGGATTGCCGGTGCATGAACCCGATTCCAAGAGAGGCTGCTTGGTCATGCCGTGAAGGTGTTGCATGGCGGACGCCTTTGGAGGCATCCCGGACGTACGCGCTTTGCGGGCGCGCATCGCTCTTTGGGGTTTGTCATTCTTCTTGCAAACTGCTATCATGAATTTGTTGAATAAGATGATATGTTTCGTCTTGTTTTAATTTGTAAACGCTTAGAAATGCATTGACAATCCAAAAATGAATCGATACACTTGGAATTGAATGAATAATCATTCATTCATCGACGCAAACGGAAAGGAACCGAAAGCCATGGCTAAACGGACCGGAGAAAAGTATGAGGCGATCATAGAAGCAGCCATCCGCGTCATTGCGGAGTACGGCTATCACAACGCCCAGGTGTCCAGAATTGCCCGTGAAGCCAAAGTGGCTGATGGAACCATCTATCTGTACTTCGAAAACAAGGACGATGTCCTGATCTCCCTGTTCAGTGAAAAAATGGGAGCATTCATCGCGGAAGTGGAAAAGACGCTGGAGGAGATCGAATCCCCGGTGGAGCAGCTCAAAACACTGATCCGTGTTCATTTCGAGCATCTGGAGAGGGATCCGAGGCTCGCCATCGTCACGCAGATTGAGCTGCGCCAATCCAATCCCGAAGTCAGAAGGGCCATTCGCGATATCCTCAGGCGATATCTGGATTTGATCGAAGGAATCATCGAGCGCGGCATCGCCGGCGGTCACTTCCGGAAAGGGCTGGACGTGCGCATCGCCCGCAAGATGATCTTCGGTACCCTGGATGAGACGGTCACGTCCTGGATCATGACGGGATACAAATACAGCCTGCTCGATACCGTCGACGAGATTCACCGGCTGTTTGTCCGGGGCATGGGCCAATAAGCGTTCTGAGTCAGGCTGTCAGAAAACGGCGAGAGTCTGCCCGGGGAGGAAAACGGACGTTTTCCGCACCCGGCTTGTCTTTGGCAGTCAGCTGCCGGATTTTTGATGATGGGAGGCGTCATTGCATGAACATCTTGGTTTGTCTCAAGCAAACCTTTGACACCGAGGAAAAAATCACGTTGGAAAACGGCCGCATCAGCGAAGACGGCGTGGAATTCGTCATCAACCCGTATGATGAATACGCGGTGGAAGAAGCCATCCGCCTCAAGGAAAAACACGGCGGGGAAGTGACCGTGATCACCGTTGGACCGGAGCGCGCCGAACAGGCTCTCCGCACCGCCATGGCCATGGGAGCGGACAAGGGGATCATCGTCGATCTGGAAGATGTCGAGGAAGAGCTCGACGAACACAGCATCGCCAAAATTCTGGCGACCACCATCAAGGAAGAATGCGATGAGTTCGACATCATTCTTTGCGGCTACATGGCCGTGGATGACGGATCGGCCCAAGTGGGACCGCGCCTGGCGGAGCTGCTGGACATTCCGCATATCTCCACCATCGTCAAGCTGGACATCGACGGTGACAAAGTGACCGTGGAGAAAGACGTGGAAGGCGACGTCGAAACCATCGAATCGAAGTTGCCGATTCTCGTCACCGCACAACAAGGTCTCAACGAGCCGCGTTATCCCTCTCTTCCGGGCATCATGAAAGCAAAGAAGAAACCGCTTTCGCGGATCGAACCCGATGACCTGGATCTGGATGAAGAAGAGATTTCCGCCCGGACGGAGACACTGGAGGTCTTCCTGCCGCCGAAGAAGCAGGCCGGAAAAATCCTGCAGGGCGACATCAAGGATCAGGTCCGTGATCTGGTGCATCTGCTCCATACCGAGGCCAAAGTGATCTGAGGACAGACAGGGGAGGAACCGAGATGAGCAGAAACGTACTCGTTCTGGCGGATGTCCGCGACAAAAAATTGCGTAACGTGAGCTTTGAAGCATTGGCGGCTGCCCGCTCGGTGGCGGAAGGCGGCACGGTGACGGCCGCCGTGTTCGGCAGCTTTGCCAAGGATCTGGCCGACGATCTGGCCCGGCACGGAGCCGACAAGGTGATCGTCGTCCTGAATCCGGAGCTGGATCAATATACCACGGACGCCTATTTCCAAGCGTTCAAAAAGACGATCGAGCACGTGTCGCCGGATGTGATCTTCACCGGGCATACGGCGGTGGGACGTGATGTGAGTCCGCGCGTGGCGGCCAGACTCGGACTGGGGCTGGTGTCCGATTGCACCAACGTGGAAACGGTGGACGGCAAAATCGTGTTCACCCGCCCGATCTATGCCGGCAAGGCGTTTGTGAAAAAAGCGGTGAAAGAAGGGACGGTGTTCGCCACCCTGCGTCCCAACAACATTCCGGCCGGGGAACCGGACGCATCCCGCACCGCGGTCGTCGAGGAGCTCACGGTCGACTTTGCTCCCGACAGCCTGCGCACCATCGTGAAGGACGTGGTGAAAAAGGCGGTGGACGGCGTGGATCTGTCCGAAGCACGGGTCGTCGTTTCCGGTGGTCGCGGCGTGAAAAGCGCGGATGGCTTCAAGCCGCTGTATGAACTGGCGGAACTGCTCGGCGGAGCCGTGGGAGCTTCCCGTGGCGCGTGCGATTCCGGTTATTGCGATTATGCCCTGCAGATCGGACAGACCGGAAAAGTCGTCACCCCCGATCTGTACATCGCCTGCGGCATCTCCGGAGCCATTCAGCATCTGGCCGGCATGTCCAACTCCAAGGTGATCGTGGCGATCAACAAGGATCCTGAAGCGCCCATTTTCCAAGTGGCGGATTACGGAATCGTGGGCGATCTCTTCGAAGTGGTGCCGCTGCTCATCGAAGAGTTCAAAAAGCTGCTTCAGTCCAATGGATGACGGAAGTTTTGGAACACGAAAAAGAGGGAAAGAATGCACACGTCGGGATGCGTCCGGTGCAGACCGGACTCACCCGGCGTGCTTTTTGTGTGGCCACCGGTGTACGTTGGAACTTTTTTCACCCGGTGGTATACTAATCAATGTGCTCCGACAAACCGGGGGAACATGATGTTTCCCTCGATGACAGCAGCAGTGACAAGGGAGGATTTGCCCAATGGCCATTTTGGAAGTCACCGACAGCACTTTCCAGGCGGAAGTGCAAAGTGCCGACGCCGGCGTCGTTCTTGTGGATTTTTGGGCCCCCTGGTGCGGTCCCTGCCGCATGCTGGCCCCCGTACTCGACGAAGTGGACGCCGAACTGGGCGATCAGGTGAAAATTGTCAAAGTGAACGTGGACAACAATCCTGATTCCGCCGCCAAGTTCGGAATCATGGCCGTTCCGACGCTCATCCTGTTCAAAAACGGGGAACAGGTGGCGAAGATGAACGGTGCCGTTCCCAAAGAACACCTCATCTCCTGGATCAAGGAGCATCTGTGAAATGAGACAAACGGCACTCCCGATGAGTGGGAGTGCCGTTTGTATGTCTTTCGGATCATTCGGTGGGTCATTCGGGTTTTTTGAGGTCAAACACCGGCTCGCTTCCGTCGTCCGGAACGGAACCGGGCTCTTTCGGGAACCACACCGGTTCAATGTGTTTTTTGTACCGGGACACGATGATCAGGTGAGTCACGGCCATCAGGATCGGTGTCAGGATAAGTTGATTCAAAAAATTAAGCAGAGCGAACATCATGGCCGTATTTTCCAATTCGGAATAAAATTCTTCGGTAAAAGAGGGGTCCGATCCCAAAATGATGGATTCCCACGGATTGGAAATGCCGGCCATGAAAACCAGAGCAGAAATCACACCCAAATATACCAATCCCACTCCGATGACAGACAAGACCGTCATCGAGGATTTGCCAAAGTTCTTGGTGATGATTCGCATGGAATTTCTGATCGACTTCCAAATCCCCATCCGTTCGCGGATGATCAACAGCGGAGCGTAACAATAAAGATACACAAAAAGGAATAACACAAGGGCCAAAAACGTGAAGTACACCGCTTCACCCAAGGACACAGAGAGAACCGCTGCAAGATTCATGACAACGAAATAAAACAGGGCCATCAAAAGCGTAAACAGCGTCATTTTCCAGAGATGGCGGCCACCACTCTTGAAATAGCTTCCGACGGTAGCCGCTCCGTCATAAACGGCGCTGACGGAGGAACCGAAATTGCCGGCCATGAGGAATGCGCTCATCACGGTGGCCAACAACAGGATCGCCAAGAACACGACGAGGAACAGCAACAAGAAGCCGGGTCCCAACACGCCCGCCATTTCCAAAGGAGCGTCCGACGGTGCTTGAGGATCCGCTCCCATGATACCAACGAAACTGAACATGACAGTTCCGAATAACGGGAGAAGAATGAGGAAAAAGAGTCCCACCGCGCAAACCGCGACCGTTAAAAACCCGAGCAGATTCGCCAGGGACAACTTCAGGACATTTTTGAACATGAAATCCTCCTTCTATTCTGGAGAAATTATAAAATTCAATATTACAATAACATGGTTGGTGTGTTTTGGCTACATTTTCTATTCATGACATTTTTCCGGGACAGGACTTCGCGTCACGGTTTCCCGGATCATATATAATGAATACAGCGTGTCCAAGAGGAGCATGGGCCAAAAATCATTCTGATGACGGGGAGTTTTCTTATGTCGATCATCCAGGACAAGCTGAAGCTGTTGCCCGACCGACCCGGTTGTTACCTGATGAAAAACAAAGACGGGGATATCATCTATGTCGGCAAGGCCAAAAGTCTCAAGAACCGGGTGAAGTCCTATTTCACCGGGAGCCATGACGGCAAGACCCAGCTCCTGGTGATGGAGATCGCCGATTTTGAATACATCGTCACTTCCAGTCCGCTCGAAGCCCTCATTCTGGAGTGCAATCTGATCAAGAAGTATCGGCCCCGTTACAACGTTTTGCTGAAAGACGACAAATCCTATCCGTATATCCGTCTGACCAAGGAGCGACACCCCCGCCTCGAGGTCACCCGCAAGGTGAAAAAAGACGGTTCCCGGTACTTCGGCCCGTACCCCCACGCCGGTGCGGCCGCCCATACGAAAAAGCTTCTGGATCGACTGTTTCCGCTTCGAAAGTGCCGGACCATCCCGAAAAAGGTTTGTCTCTACTACCACTTGGGACAATGCCTGGCACCCTGCGAGCATGAAGTGAGTGCATCCGATTACGAAGACATCATCAAACGGATCAACCGGTTCCTCAGCGGGGGACATGATGAAATCGTCCGCGACTTGCGGGCGAAAATGGAGGAAGCGTCGGAGAAGCTGGAGTTTGAGCGGGCACGGGAATACCGGGACCTGATCCGGGACATTGAAGCAGTAATGGAAAAGCAGACGGTGGATTTTTCCGATGAGGTGGATCGCGATGTGTTCGGGTTTGCCCACGAAAAGGGATGGTTGTGCGTTCAGGTCTTTTTCGTCCGCCGGGGGAAGTTGATCGAACGGGAGATCTCCGTTTTTCCGCACTACAACGATCCGGAAGAAGATTTCCTCTCCTTCGTGGCCCAGTTTTATCATGAAATGCCTGCGCTGCCCAAAGAGATTCTGCTTCCGGAAACGGCGGACCTTGAGTTGATTTCCGGGCTGCTTCCTGATGTGCAGGTGCGGATTCCGCAACGCGGCTTGAAGAAAAGACTGGTGGAAATGGCCATGCAAAATGCCCGGATTGCGCTGGAGGAGCGTCTCCGCCTGATGGAACGAGACGAGGAAAAAACGGTCCGCGCGCTGCAAAATTTGGGAGAGGCGCTCGGAATGGGTTCGCCGAGGCGCATCGAGGCGTTTGACAATTCTCACATTCAGGGAGTCGACCCGGTGTCCGCGATGGTTTGTTTCATCGACGGAAAGCCGGCCAAAAAAGAATATCGCAAATACAAATTGAGAACGGTGAACAAGCCGGATGATCCCGAGGCGATGCGAGAGGTGATCCGCCGTCGTTACACGCGGGTCCTTCGGGAGAATCTGCCGTTGCCGGATCTGGTGTTGGTGGATGGCGGCAAGGCACAGATCGATGCCGCTGTCGAAGTTCTGGAACACGAACTGGGGCTGTACATACCGGTTGCCGGGATGGTGAAGGATGAAAAGCATCGCACCGCAAAACTGCTGGCCGGTGATCCTCCCCGTGAAGTGCAGCTCCCGAGAGGAAGTCAGGAATTTTATCTGGTTCAGCGCATCCAGGAGGAAGTACACCGTTTTGCCATCACCTTTCATCGTCAAACACGGGGCAAGGAGATGTTGCGTTCCGAACTGGACGACATCCCCGGCGTGGGGCCGGCACGCAAAAAACTGCTGTACCGCCATTTCGGAAGTGTGGAAAACATGCGTCGCGCTTCGGTGGAAGAGTACCGGAAAGCGGGGATCGGAGACAAACTGGCCCGGCACATTCTGGCGGCTTTGCGAAAAGAGCCGGAAACGGGGAATCACGATGAAGTGACTTCGGAAAACGAACGGAAGAAGGAAAAAGAAAAACAGTCTACATGAGAGAACAGTGGTTGCCGCCCGTCGTTCAGGACGCGGCGGTTTTTAATTTCCCGTCGATCGGTTGAATTTCATGGAGGGGATCAAGTTGAAGACTCAAAAATCTTGATATTTCTGAATACGTCACAAAATATTCTTTCGCTTCAAATCAATTTTCATTGTAACGCATGAATTTTTTGTCTCCGATTCCATGAATCTTGGTATAATGGAGACAGATTCCGCTTGAAGGAGGACGCCATGAACGGGCAGGAGCATGCTCTCAGAGAGCTGGAAACGATGGATCCGATCCGATTTTTCGAACAATATACCGGTGAATCGGTTCCCAGGCAATTGGCCCAGCTCATTGTTGAGATCAAACGGCATTATCGATTTCCGAACGGCGTGATCAACGGAATGCTGGAATACTGCCTGTTGCAGAAGGAACATCGCATCACGCGTTCCTTTGTCCTCGAATTGGCCGACATGTTGAAAGAGGCAAAGGTCAAAAACGGTCGGGAAGCGTTTGCTTTGTTGAAGCAGGGGACCGTCCGTCAGGCGGAAGAAAACAAAACACCTTGCAATGAAGAATATGTGGAGATCAACATAGCCTTGTTGGCCAGGCAATTGCATGAGTTGCGGAGAGAGATTCACCGGCTGGCGGAAAGCCTCGACAGCCGGCTGGACCGGATTGAAAAGCGTCTCGCGGAATTGGAAGACATGTTTGAATGAGAAATTGAAAAAAAAACGGAGCCGGCATGGCCGGATTTGCCCCGAAATCATGGATCTGATCGGACTGCTGATCATTGTCAGTGGTCTTTTTTTGCGACACAGGGAAAATTTGGAGGGTTGTGGAAGAAGAAAAAATCCGGCTTGTCGGTTGGCGGTTTGGGGAAAACATGCTTCGGCGGTTCCCGGCAAGTCGGCGCAGCCGGTTCAGGGAGCCGCGGAAAACGGAAGAGGTTGATCCGTATGAAACAGGCGATCGTCATTGGCGGAGGAGCGGCCGGATTGTCTGCGGCAGCGTCCTTGTCGGCCAAGGGATGGAACGTCACTCTGCTGGAAAAAACCGACCGGCTCGGCGGCGGGTTTCGCAGTGTCCGGCTGGGCTCATACCATTTTGACCTGGGATTTTTCCCGGTAACCATGCCTTGGATGATTGAGCGGGTTTACCGGGAAGCCGGAACGTTCATGGATCCGACTCTCACGTTCCAGCCGCTCGACGTGTGCAGCCGCCATTTTTTTCAGGACGGTACATGGCTGGACGTGAGCGCGGATCCCGACAGAATGGGGCGCGAACTGGAAAAGTTGTCTCCGGAAGATCGGAGAGAGTTTTTGGAATACCTGAACGAAGTGGGCCGGATGTATGAGGCGGTGGAAGAACATTTCCTGGAGCGTCCGGCGGGAGCTTGGAGTGATCTGCTGTCCGTGAAAGCGTTCAAAGCCTGGTGGTCGGTTCATCCGTTTGAATCGGCCGATGCGTTTCACCGTCGCTATTTCGACGACCCCAGGCTGGTCGCGGTGCTCAACCGCTATGCGGCGGGCGTGGGTTCATCCCCGTTTGACGTTCCCGCAACGGTTTCCCTGATCAGTTATCTGGACATGGTTCAGGGAGCTTGTGCGGTGCAGGGAGGCCATGACGTGTTGATCGCATCCATGGAATCCCTGGTGCGTTCACGCGGAGTGCGGATCGAGACATCCTGTCCGATGGAAGGGTTGTTGGTGGAAGAAGGAAGGGTGACCGGCGTGAGAGCCGGCGGCGAGGTGTGGAAAGCGGATGCCGTGTTGCTCGCCGAAGATCCCGGCAGCGGGTCGGTTCTCCCTCCCGAAGTGACGGACGCCCTTTTGGACACTCCGAGGATCTCCGCATTCGTCATGCTGCTGGGGGTGGCCCGAACATTTCCGCATTTGCATCATCACAACCTGTTTTATCAGGATCTTGCCGGAAGGGAATACATCGAACTGTTTGATCAGCGGGAATGGCCGCGTTCTCCGGTGATCTATGTCGGTCATCCGGGATTTTCGGAGCCCGACCGGGCCCCCGAAGGAAAAAGCGCTTTGTGCGTGATGGTGCATGTTCCGGCAGGGATGAACGATTCCGGATCGGATGACCTTGCTTTCCACCGGGAGTGGCTGTTGGATCTGCTGGAGTCCGGATGGGGATTCCTGGGGCTCAGAGAATCGATCGAAGAAGAAATGATTCTGGGGCCCAGGGAGCTTGAAGAGCTGACGGGGGCCCCGGACGGAGCCTTGTACGGACCGGCCGCCCACGGGTGGCGGACGTTTGCCCGGCTGCCTGCCAGAAACCGCAAAGTGACCGGACTGTACCATGCCGGACCTTGGGTGTGTCCGGGCGGCATCTCCTTGTCGGCGGTCAGCGGACTGCACGCCGCCCACATCATGCATCGCGATGCGGAGGAGGCCGGAATCGAGAGGGAAGCGGTGAAGACCGGTTCATGAAAAAAGCTGCCGTCCCCGGTGGGAAAAGCAGCTCGCGTCGCGGAGGAAACGGATGGCACCAGCCATTTTGTTTTCCTTCGCGGCATCCCGAGGCCGGGTGGGCCGGACGGGAGCCGGGGCTCATCCGATCAATCGGGATCCTTTTCGTTTTTCCTTTTGGTTTGACCGGAGACGGCATCCCGGAATGACCGAAGGGTTTCCCCTGTGGCTTTGCCCAATTCGGGGAGCCGTTTCGGGCCGAAGAGAAGCAGGATCGTCAGCAAAATGAGAATCAGTCCGGGAAGACCGATGTTGAGCATCGTTTCACACTCCCCTGGCAGGTTCTTTGTCCATTATATAGAAACGGGCCGGTCAACGCCACTGTCGGATCATGAACTTCAAAACAGAAGATTCATTTATCTCGAAAATGGTAAAATAATATATAGCCTAGATGAAAGAATGGGTGCAAATGAACAAATCTCAACCGAACGGGTGAAAGAGATGGAAGAAAAAAGACAAAGATTCCCTGTGAGGGTGTTGCGCGTCGTGGACGGGGACACACTGAAAGTGGATATTTCGGGGCGAACGGAAAAAATCCGTTTTTTGCTGGTGGATACGCTGGAAGTGGGATCCGTCCATTTGCTGGAACACTTTCTGGCGCTGAAGGCCAAAAAATATGTCAGCAATGCGGTGCGCAACGCCCGAACCGTGGAAGTGGCCACGTCTTTTCATCGTGACCGTTTCGGTCGGCTGTTGGGACACGTTTTTGTCGACGGTCGCTGCCTGCAGGAGATCCTGGTGAAAAAAGGGCTGGCCCGGGTGGCGTATGTCAAAAAGCAGGCTCTCACTCAGGAAGACCGCAACTGGTTGGGACGTTTCCGGCGCAAACAGGAAGAGGCGCGACGGAACCGTCGGGGAATCTGGGAATTCGAACACAAGAACGGACAAATGGATTTGCAGGTGCGTCATGTGGGGAGATAGCGAGAAGCTCACGGAGAGGAAGATGAATTCCGTCTATTTTGAATATTTATTCCGAAGCATGCAAATTCATGTTGAAAGTGTTCGGCCTGTTGTGATACGATCATTCACAGAATCAACTTCATATGGAATTCAACTCGCTGACCGCGCGAATAGAGGTGCGGACTTCATCAGTACCTGTTTCGAGTTTTCGGGAACAATGAAGAACAGGGAAAGGGAAGTTCCGCCGAAGTCTGCCCGAAGTCCCGGACGAAGGCAGGCTGGGGCCGCATCCGAACAGGACCGGCACTGTCACAAGAACCAGGGTTCTTGTGGAGCGCTATCCGCAGGGAAGAGCGAGCTGGAGCATTTGTGCGGACAAAGGCGACAGCTGCGACTCTCTGCTGTGGCCTTTTTTCTTTTCTCGGGGAGCGAGTGAGAGAGGAGAGAAACCATGAGCATCGTGGTGCAAAAATTCGGTGGCACCTCCGTGGGCAGCCCCGAACGGATCCGACATGTCGCCGGGATCGTGGCCAGGACGGTATCGGAGGGGCATCAGGTGGTGGTGGTCGTTTCCGCCATGGGTCACACGACGGACGAACTGGTCAAGCTGGCCGGCAGCATCAGCCGAAAACCTTCCGCCCGGGAAATGGACATGCTCCTTTCCACCGGCGAGCAGGTGAGCATCGCTCTGTTGGCCATGGCCCTTCATGAACGGGGGCACCGGGCCCGCTCGTTCACCGGTTGGCAGGCGGGAATCCGGACGGATGACGTGAACGGAAAAGCCACGGTGCGGGATGTGTTGCCCGTTTCCGTCATTCGCAGTCTGGAGAGGGGAGAGATCCCGATCGTTGCCGGCTTTCAGGGCATCTCTCCGGACGGCGAAATCACCACGTTGGGTCGAGGCGGATCCGACACCACCGCCGTGGTGCTGGCGGCGGCCCTGAAAGCGGACCGTTGCGAGATCTATACGGACGTCACCGGAGTATTCACCGCCGACCCCCGGGTGGTTCCCGCCGCTCGCAAAATGGATGAGATCTCGTATGAAGAAATGCTGGAACTGGCGCATCTCGGAGCCGGCGTGCTGCATCCCCGATCGGTCGAAACGGCCCTTCTGCACGGCGTGCCGCTGTTTGTCCGTTCCAGTTTCCAAGATGAGCCGGGTACCTTGGTGAAGGAGGAAAATCAGATGGAATCAACGCTCAACGTCCGGGGCATTGCCCATGATCTCCATGTGGCCCGCATCAAGGTGCTGGGCCTCCCCAACCGGGTGGATACCCTGCCCCGCCTGTTCGGTCTCCTGGCGGAAAAACACATCAACGTGGACATCATCGTTCAAAGCGAACATGACCGGGAACGGGTCGATGTCTCCTTCAGCGTGGATGAAAACGAAGAGCATCGGGTGCGGGATGTGTTGGAATCTGCCCGGGATCACCTGGGCTTCGAACGCATCCTGACGGAATCCGGGCTGGCGAAAGTGTCCGCCGTCGGCGTCGGCATGATCACCCGTCCGGGTGTGGCCGCCACCATGTTCAACGCGCTCAGCGAAGCCGGGATTCACGTGAAAATGGTCTCCACCTCCGACATCAAGATCTCCTGCGTCGTCGACCGCGATCGGGCCGTCGAGGCAGCCAACGTGCTGCACGAAGCGTTCGGCCTGGGGGTTGATCATGCAGCCGTGTCCAACCGTTGACGGAAACCGGCGGATTTTTCTGCAGCGGATCCTCTTCAAAGGGTCCGCTGTTTTTAATTGGATGGAAATGAATTGTCTGTGAATTGATTTTGTTGTAAACTTAGCAGAAAAAATTGGTTTTTTGATGAAAGGACGGGAACATGGATCCGTTTCTGGTTGCCGTGACCGAACTGGTTTTCATGAAGCCGAAGAGTTTGTTTACTTCTCCGGATGCCGTTTTGTATCATCCGGGGCATTTTCCGGAACTGAACCGCCAATTGGTCGATGCCCTGCGTGACAAGACGTTTCGGTATGTACTCATTCCCTCGATTCACAACCGGTTCCTGGATGCCGATGAATATGAATTTCACAAACCGCTTCTTGTGGAGCTCGGTTTGCCGGAGAACAAAATCCGGCCCGTCACGGGAGAGTTCCAAAGCGTCCGGGGAGTGGTCAAACAGGCGTTCATCTGGCTCCAAACGCAGCCGGTCACAAATGTACTCTTGGCCGGAAAGGCATTCTTTTGCCGACGGTTTCATCTGCTGTCTTCCCTGTATGCTCCCGCCGGCATGAAGTTGGATGTGCTGCCTCTTCATGATCACCGAAACATCAGCGAAAACCGTTGGTTCGAAACAGAGACGGGAAGGCATAAAGTGATGAATGAACTCCAGTCGATCAGTGAATGGATTCAAGAGAACAAAGACAGGATGGAACAGGGGAGGAATCGGACATGATCCGGGAGCTGACGAACGCGGACCGTGAACGGGTGCTGGAGTATCTTCAAAAGGAGAGCTCTCTGAACCTGTTTCTGATCGGTGACATCCACAATCACGGGTTTCAGAGGGACTTCATGCAGCTGTGGGGAGATTTTGACGGCGAAGGAAATCTGCGGGCGGTTTTGCTGCGTTGGTACAACAACTATTTGCCCTATTCCCGTCAGGATTTTGATGCGTCAGGATTTGTCCGCTTGATCCGGGAACGGGGAGATTTGCGAATGATGTCCGGCATCGCCGAGGTGGTGAACCGGTTCAAGGAAGTCGGGTTGCCGCTGGATTGGTCCAATCGACGGGACATGCATTTCGCCGAACTGACTTCGGGAGAGCGGTTGGTCCCGGACGAAGCCCCGGAGCCCTTCCGGATTCGGAAAGCCACCTTGAACGATGTCCCGAAAATGATGGAATTGCAGAACCAAATCGTGGAATTCGCACACGCCACCAACGTGGAGCAGTCCTTGCGAAAAATGTTTGAGTCGGGCGACGGCCGGGCGTACTTGGTGACCTTGAATGATCAAGTGGTGGCCATGGGCCGCACCACGGCGGAAAATCCGTATTCCGGCATGGTCGTCGGCGTTGCCACCCATCCGGATCACCGGAAGAAAGGTCTCGGAAGCTTGATCGTTTCCCGGCTTTCCCGGGAACTGCTCGCCGCAGGAAAACACCTCTGTCTCTTTTACGACAACCCGGCTGCCGGCTCCATCTACCGCCGACTCGGGTACCGGGAGATCGGGATGTGGAGCATGGTGCATGCCTGAATATATGGAAGGATTTTTTCGCTGCAGAACGCATGGGCAGATCAACCATTGCGGGTCATCGGGAATCGGAGCCGGTTCGGTCCAAAGCCGATGATCGGCGGAGCCGCAGACCCTCCTGTCAGGGAGGGTCTGCGGTTTTGTTTATAACGGATGTCTGTCGGTCAAGATGGGAGGATTCGCATGCCACTGCTTTTCCGTGGTCCCCCCGCATGCGGAACAGCTTCACATAAAGCACCGACCCGATGAGGGAACACGTCAATATCAGGCTGAAGACACCCGGCGGTGGCATCCACCCGGAAAGAATGACGGTCAACGGTGCCAGGAATTTGGCGATCGCATATTGCAGACTGTCGGCTCCAAGGTATTGCCCTCTGGCATGTTCAGGGGCATACCGGCTGATGAAGCTCTGTTGTACAGGAGAACGGATGATCTCACCGAAGGTGAAGATCACAGTCACAAAAAACAGGAACCACAGATGATGGTTCAGCATGAGGGCGAAGGTGCCACATCCGGAAAGCAGGGAAGACAGGATGAACACATTTCGTTCTTTTGAGTGGCGGAACCATTTGGTGACGGGAATGATGAACAGAACGAACAACAAACCGTTCAAACCGACCATCCACCCGAAGATCTCCGTGCCGGTCAGTCTCGGAGAATGTTCCATCCACGGGAACAAGGCTTGGGCGGGAATGTATTCGGTCACGTAAACGGCCACGTAGAGGTCCAGTTGCATGATGGAGATGAGAGAAAAGATGCCCGCAAGGAGATAAACGAGAAACACCTTGTCGCGGAAAATGATCCCGTATCCCGACCATTGTTCGCGGATCGTCCGTGCGGGTGAAAAGGATTTCCGTTTCGCCCGACGGTCGGACCGGGGCAATGTTTCCGTGGCGAGGATCCATATGGCAAAAAAATAAAGGAGCAGGACTCCCGTGCACGTCCAGAGCAGTTCCGGTCGATGCCGAAAAAAGAACACGGCTCCGAAGACGGGGCCGATCACCGCTCCCACGTTGTTGGCCGTGGCAAACGTGGCGAAGACTTCCCGACGCTGAGATTCGGGAACCAGGTCGGCCACCATGGCCGTACCGGCCGGTCTGTAGATGGCTCCTCCCACCCCGATCAAGAGAAACGCGAAGTAATCGATCCAAGGAGACAGTGACATGGCAAACAGCGCAAACATGACCGTCTGGATTCCTGTGCCGAGCAGCATGACGGGACGTCTTCCGATTCGGTCCGCCAAGGCGCCACCGACCAAGCTCCCCAACATGCTGAACAGGGAAGGGAGGGTCATCAGGAACCCGGCGAACCGTGGTCCGAACGTGGAGCTGAAATGGATCGTCATGAACGGGAAGTACATCCAGAACAGCATGTTGAACAAAGCTTCTCCGATCAACCGCACCTTCAAATTGAGATCCCAACATCGGGGTTGCATCCTTCCATCCTCCCGGAGTTCATGTTCAGGCCGCCCGGCTTAAAAAAGCGGTATCCCCAGCATAGACCACGATGGAAAAAAGGAACAGGCTTTTTTTGTTTTTGGTGCAAACTTTCGATGAAGCCCGTTGAAAAAAGAATCCCCCGGGTTTCGGGTGTTTTTGTGTTATTTGGAGGGAATGAAGATCCTGTTATCAAAATAATAGTTCCATACTAAATTTTCCGTCCATCTCCCGGGAGGTGCTTTCCTGCTTGCTGCGAACCGTACTCAATCGTCTGGTGCAAATGGGATTGACGCTGTGGGTCATCGCAACGGTGACGTTTCTGATGATGCAGGCGGTGCCGGGGGACCCGTTCACCGGCGAGCGGAAATTGCCGGATGAGGTGCTGCGAAATTTGCGGGCGCATTACCATCTGGATGAGCCGGTGCCCGTGCAGTATGTGATGTACATGAAGAATTTGCTGACGCTGGATCTCGGCGTCTCCATCAAGTATGAATCCCGGACGGTGAATGACATGGTCAAGGAGGGCTTCCCGGTATCCGCACGCGTGGGTGCCCAGGCCTTGTTGCTGTCCGTCTTGGTGGGTCTTTTCCTGGGAACCGTGGCGGCGCTCCGGCACAACCGCGGACTGGATCACACGGCGACGGTGTTGGCCGTGTTGGGCGTGTCGATCCCGGGTTTCGTGCTGGCACCGCTATTGCAGAGATTGTTCGGGGTGGAGTGGGAGCTGCTCCCCATCGCCACGTATGAAGGGGCGGCCTCCACCATTTTGCCGACGGCGGCGCTTGCGGCATTTCCGCTTGCGACCATTACCCGGCTGATGCGTTCCGGGATGGTGGAAGTGTTGAACCAGGATTATGTGCGCACCGCGCGGGCCAAAGGGTTGCCTCCCGTGTGGGTGGTGCTCAGGCATACGGTCCGCAATGCAATTTTGCCGGTCGTGACGGTGCTGGGGCCTTTGATGGTGGGAATCATGACGGGCAGCTTCGTGATCGAGAGCATTTTTTCGCTGCCGGGGATCGGGAAGTATTTCGTGGAAAGCGTGATCAATCGGGATTATCCGTTGATCATGGGAGTCACGATGTTCTATTCGTTTTTGCTGATCAGCGCCAATTTCCTGGTGGATTTGCTGTACGAGTGGATTGATCCGCGGATCCGGCTGACGAAGAAGGAGGGCATGTAGGATGCAACCTGGCGTCAATCCCCGTTTTCAGCCGGCGCTGCGACAAGCGGCGGGGGCCGAACGGATCCGTCGACCCCGTGTTTCTTACGGGGAAGATGTCTGGAGGAGACTCCGGCAAAACCGATTGGCCATGACCGGTTTGACGTTCATCGTGTTGATTACGGCTTTTTCCGTATTCGGGCCGATGGTGTCCCCGTGGGAGTACAACGAACAAAACCTGGAGACGGGCAAAAACCTGCCCCCGTCCGCCGAGCATTGGTTCGGGACGGATGATCTGGGACGGGACGTGTTTGTCCGGGTGTGCGAAGGAGGCCGGATTTCGCTGTTCATCGGGCTGATGGCGGCGCTGATCGATTTGGTGGTCGGAGTGTTGTACGGAGGAATCTCCGGATACCGGGGCGGGCGAACCGATGCGGTGATGATGCGGGTGGTCGATGTGTTGTGGGGGCTTCCGTATCTCTTGACGGTGATCTTGTTGCTGGTGGTGCTTCCGCCGGGCATCGGGACGATCATCCTGGCACTCACCGTGACGGGATGGCTGAACATGGCCCGGTTGGTACGGGGACAGGTGCTTATGTTGAAAGAACAGGAATTCGTGTTGGCGGCACGAACGCTCGGGGCGTCACCGGCGCGAATCCTGCTGCGTCATCTTGTGCCCAACAGCGTCGGCCCCATCATGGTGATGTTGACCCTGACCGTCCCGACGGCCATCTTTGCCGAGTCGTTTCTCAGCTTTCTGGGATTGGGGGTTCAGGCGCCGGTGGCCAGCTGGGGAACGATGATCAATGACTCGCTGATCGTGGTGTTGTCCGGAGAATGGTGGAGGCTTTTGTTCCCGGCGCTTTTCCTGTCCGTGACCATGCTGGCGTTCAATGTGTTCGGAGACGGTTTGCGGGATGCGCTTGACCCGAAGATGCGCAAATGAACTTTTTTCGCGGAAAGGAAGGATTCGGTGAAATCCCTGCTGAACGTGCGTGATCTCGAGGTGTCGTTTCACGTGACCGGCGGTGAAGTGCATGCCGTGCGCGGTGTGTCGTTCGATGTGGCGGAAGGCGAAACGCTGGCCATCGTCGGAGAATCGGGAAGCGGAAAGAGCGTGACCGCCCTGTCGCTGATGCGACTGCTTCCGGAGCCTCCCGCCCGCATCGGGAAGGGAGAGGTGATTTTTGAAGGAAAGGATCTTCTGAAGCTGCCCAAAAAAGAGTGGTATCGCATCCGCGGAGCCAAGATCGGAATGATTTTTCAGGATCCCATGACATCGCTGAACCCGACGATGACGATCGGCGGCCAATTGATGGAGGGAATGCGCTGGCATTTGGGGATCGGAAAAGAGGAGGCCCGCAAGCAGGCGGTGGACATCCTGCGCAAAGTGGGGATCCCGCAGCCGGAGAGACGTCTTTCGCAATACCCGCACGAATTCAGCGGAGGCATGCGGCAAAGGGTGATGATCGCCATGGCCGTTGCCCTGCGTCCGCGGTTGCTCATCGCCGACGAGCCGACCACGGCGCTTGACGTCACCATTCAGGCACAGATTTTGACCCTGATCCGCGATTTGCAGAAGGAAACCGGCACCTCGGTCATCCTGATCACCCATGACCTGGGAGTGGTGGCGGAAACGGCCGACCGGGTGGCGGTCATGTACGGGGGCAAATTGGTGGAGACGGGGACGGTGAATGAGTTGTTTCGGGAAGCGAGACATCCCTACACATGGATGCTCCTGATGTCCGTTCCCCGGCTGGACATGCCGCGTGAACGCGAATTGGCCGCCATCCCCGGATCTCCTCCCGATCTCTTTTCTCCGCCGACAGGATGCCCGTTTGCAGACCGCTGTCCGGTGGCGATGAACGTTTGCCATGAGGAAATGCCGCCGGTGACGGAGATCGGGCCGACTCATCGGGTGGCTTGCTGGCTGGAAGATCCGGAGGCCCCGAAACATGATTTTCGCCGGCTGGCGGGAGATGGACCGGGCGGGGCCTGATCTGTTTTCCCGGGTGCTCATCTTTCCCGAAACGGAGTCGCCTTGTTGCCGGCGGCCCGTTTTTTTTGTGTGTACGCCTCCTTTCTGTTGGCAATACTGGAAAAAGAAAGGAATCGCCGGGCGGATCATGAAACCCGTACCATTTGTAACACTCTTGAGAAAAATGAAAATAGACTGTAAAGAAATGGCGATTTCTTGACGCCTTCATGACGGGAGGAGTAAAATAATAGGCGAAGTTGCAAGCCCTTTTTGAACATTTTTGTTTAAAAAATGTTGATGTCGCGAGATTGGAGGCAAACGATGAGCAAGCAACGCGAATTTCTCAATCGCCGGCTTCACTCGTTGTTGGGCGTCATCCCGGTGGGCTTCTTCCTGGTGGAACATCTGTTTACAAACTATTATGCCACCAAGGGAGCTGGCGCCTTCATCAAGCAGGTCGAATGGCTCTGGGGCATTCCGTTCCTGCTTGTGCTGGAGATCTTTTTTATTTTTCTGCCCCTTTTGTATCACGGGGTTTACGGTCTGTACGTGGCTCTGCAGGCCAAAAACAACGTGGGCAATTTCGGCACCTTCCGCAACTGGATGTTTTTCCTGCAACGTGTGACCGGCGTCATCACGCTCGTTTTCGTCGTCTGGCACGTGTGGGAAACGCGGATTCAGGTCGCGCTGAAGGATCTGACTCCCGAAGAAGTTGCACAATTGATGGCGAACCTGATGCAGAATGATGTGACGCTCATCCTGTACATCCTCGGCGTGATCATGGCCGTGTTCCATTTCAGCAACGGCATGTGGGCATTCCTGGTCAGCTGGGGCATCACCGTCGGACCGCGTGCGCAAAACGTGTCCACCTGGGTGTGGGGCGTTGTGTTTGTGGTCGTTTCGTACATGGGTGTCAGCGCACTTCTTGCGTTCGCACAACCGGATTTCATGCAACATCTGGCACAGCACTAGAAGGGAGCACATGATCCATGAATGAAAGACTGATCGTTGTCGGCGGTGGTCTGGCAGGTTTGATGGCCACCTTGAAGGCTGCCGAAGCAGGCGCCAATGTCATGCTGTTCTCGCTTGTCCCGGTGAAGCGTTCACACTCCGTGTGTGCACAGGGCGGTATCAACGGTGCCGTGAACACCAAGGGTGAAGGCGACTCTCCGTGGGAACATTTCGATGACACGGTGTACGGCGGTGACTTCCTCGCCAACCAGCCGCCGGTCAAGGCCATGTGTGAAGCGGCCCCGGGCATCATTTATCTGATGGACCGGATGGGCGTTCCGTTCAACCGGACTCCCGAGGGTCTGATCGACTTCCGCCGGTTCGGAGGCACCAAGCATCACCGGACGGCTTACGCGGGTGCAACCACCGGCCAGCAGTTGCTCTATGCATTGGATGAACAGGTCCGCCGCTATGAAGTGGCCGGAAAAGTCGTCAAGTACGAGCACTGGGAATTTCTGAGCATCCTGCAGGATGACGAAGGCCGTTGCCGCGGCATCGTGGCACAAAGCTTGCGGGATCATGAAATCAAAGCATTCCCGGCTGACGCCGTCATCCTGGCAACCGGCGGTCCCGGTGTCATCTTCGGCAAATCGACCAACTCGGTCATCAACACCGGTTCGGCGGCCGCTTCCGTTTATCAGCAAGGCGCGTACTACGCAAACGGCGAATTCATCCAGATCCACCCGACCGCCATTCCGGGCGACGACAAACTTCGCCTGATGTCCGAGTCGGCCCGCGGTGAAGGTGGACGGGTCTGGACCTACAAGGACGGCAAGCCTTGGTACTTCCTCGAGGAAATGTATCCGGCGTACGGAAACCTGGTTCCCCGGGACATCGCCACCCGCGCCATCTTCAAGGTCTGTGTCGACATGAAGCTGGGCATCAACGGCGAAAACATGGTTTATCTGGACCTGTCCCACAAAGATCCGAAAGAACTGGACATCAAGCTGGGCGGCATCATCGAAATCTACGAGAAATTCATGGGTGAAGACCCGCGCAAGGTTCCGATGAAGATCTTCCCGGCCGTTCACTATTCGATGGGCGGTCTGTGGGTCGACTACAACCACATGACCAACATCCCGGGTCTGTTTGCCGCCGGAGAGTGCGAGTACCAATATCACGGTGCCAACCGCCTCGGTGCCAACTCCCTGCTGTCCTGCATCTTTGCAGGAATGGTGGCCGGACCGAAAGCGATCGAATACATCCGCGGTCTGGACAAACACGTGGATTCTTTCGCAAACGACGCGTTCGAATCGCAATGTGCGGCCGAGCAAGAGAAGTACGAAAACATTCTCAAGATGGAAGGAACGGAAAACGCTTACCTCATCCACAAGGAATTGGGCGAGTGGATGACCAACAACGTCACGGTCGTTCGCTACAACGATCGCCTGAAGCAAACGGACGAGAAGATTCAGGAGCTGATGGAGCGTTATCAAAACATCAGCATGATCGATACGGCCAAGTGGAGCAACCAGGCCGCTTCCTTCACCCGTCAGCTGTGGAACATGTTGCAACTGGCACGTGTGATCACGCTGGGGGCTTACAACCGGAACGAGAGCCGTGGCGCTCACTACAAACCGGAATTCCCTGACCGCAACGACGATGAGTGGCTGAAAACGACCAAAGCCAAGTTCACCGCCGACGGCCCGGTCTTCGAATACGAACCGGTGGACGTCTCCCTGATCAAACCGCGCCCGCGCCGCTATGACGTGGACAAGAAGGGAGCGAGCAACTGATGAGCGAACAACAATACGTACACTTCATCATCACCCGTCAGGACACTCCGGACAGCCAGCCTTACACGGAAGAGTTCAAGGTTCCGTACCGGAAAAACATGAACGTCATCTCCGCTTTCATGGAAATTCAACGCAATCCCGTCAACGTCAAGGGTGAAAAAGTGGCGCCGGTCTGCTGGGAGTCCAACTGTCTGGAGGAAGTATGCGGAGCCTGCTCCATGGTGATCAACGGTGTGCCGCGTCAGGCATGCACGGCGCTGATTGATCATCTCGAACAACCCATTCGCATCGAGCCGATGCGGACCTTCCCGGTCGTTCGTGACCTGATTGTTGATCGCAGCCGCATGTTTGATGCGCTCAAGCGGGTCAAAGCCTGGATCCCGATCGACGGCACCTACGATCTCGGACCGGGGCCGCGCATTTCCGAGACGGAACGGCAATGGCGGTACGAGTTGTCCAAGTGCATGACCTGCGGGGTATGTCTGGAAGCATGCCCGAACGTGAACAGCAAATCGGAGTTCATGGGGCCGTTCGTACTCGGTCAGGTTCAACTGTTCAACTCGCATCCGACCGGTGCGATGAACAAAGAAGAACGGATCGAAGCGCTGTTGGAAGACGGCGGAATCGAGGGATGCGGAAACTCGCAAAACTGCGTGCAAGCCTGCCCGAAAGGGATTCCGCTCACCACGGCCATCGCCAAAACCAACCGCGACGCCACCAAGCACATGTTCAAAAAATGGCTCTCCATCTGATGCAAGGGGGGAGGGCGAACCGCCGGAACCATCCGTTCCGGCGGTTTTTTGTTCATGGAAACAAAAAAAATCGCTGCTTGAACGCAGCGATTGAACGGTGTGCCCGCTTTACTGCTGGCGGGACGAGGAAGAAGTGAAGAAATCACCGATGGCGCGGAACAGATCCCCCAGCCATTCCAGGATGGTGTCAAGGATTCCGCGGGTGGTTTCATTGTTGAGGATGTTGGCGATGTCCCCGCGCAGCGTTTCAAATTGCGATTTCAACTCATCCCAGTCGATGTTGAGAGAGCTGAAGTTTTGGGAGAACTGCACGAGCTGATTGACGGTTTGCTCGTTCAGGTTGATGTTGAATTCATTGGAGATATTGATGATGATATCCTTGTACTCTTCGGGCGTTTCCGGCTTTTCTTTGGCCACTTCTTCTTTCACGCGGTTGATGAACTGCACGGCCTTGTTCGGATCCCCGATTTGTTGGGCCAGTTCGGAGGTGCGGACGATTTCCTCGTTGGCCACCTGTTTCTTGTTCTCATCGATCTTTTGTCCGGTGGCGGTTTCAAACGCCTTGATGATTCCCGTCAGGGCCGCGGTGCCGGACACGTTCGTCGGAGCGGTCACATAGATGTCGGCGTCCTTGATCCCGGCGGTGATGGCAGCGTTGGCATACATGCTGTCCGTAATGGTGGTGATCTTGTTGGTTTTCACCGAGATGCCTTTGCCGCTTTCGGTCAGCGTGATTTTCGCCGAGGACAGGGCACGCCGGCCGATGGTGGCCGCACTCATGTATTTCCCCAGATATTGATGCTCTTCCTCATTGGTGACATAGATGATGGTGACATCGTCACGATTCACTTGCATCTCATTCAAAATGGCGTCCTGCTGATTGATGGTCAGGTCTTTTCCGAGCGTGACCACGGTCTCGCCTTCCACCGCATCGGCGGAAACCGTACCCGGTACCAGCAGGGTGACGGCCGTCAATGCGGAGAGTGCCATCATTCCGAGTTTTTTCAGGTTCATCGGTAATGAAAATCCCCCTTTACATGGTTGAACAGCGGGCAAAGAACACGGTTTGAAAGCCGGACCGGTCACCCGTCCCGCCGGTCACCATCAATTTTACCTGTTTCTCTGCATGGTGTGAATAAAAAAGAAAGGGAAGTCCGGTGGACTCCCCATATCTTTTCCCGGATGGGGCATTCATTTAAACACGGGGTCTTTCAATTCGGCAAGTTTTTCCAGGGAAGATTTCTCCACGCCTTCGTGCAGGCTGTTGCCGTGCGCATCCATCGTGACGATGGCTGCGAATTTCTTCACCCTGAGGTGCCACATGGCTTCCGGAATGCCGAATTCCATGAAGTGGACGCCTTCCACGTCGGAGATGCATTCGGCATAGTATTGGGCGGCGCCTCCGATCGCGTTCAGGTAAACGGCTCCGTGTTCCTTGAGTCCCTCAAGGGTTTTCTTGCCCATGCCGCCTTTTCCGACCACGGCACGAATGCCGAACTTCTTGATGATGTCCGCCTGATACGGCTCCTCGCGGATGCTGGTGGTCGGTCCCGCCGCTTTCACTTGCCATTTGCCGTCCTTGTCTTTCAACATGACCGGACCGCAGTGATAGATCACGCCTCCGTTCAGGTCAACGGGAGAATCGTGATCCATCAGGTGTTTGTGCAGGGCGTCACGCCCGGTATGAATGAGTCCGTTCAAAATGACGACGTCTCCCACTTTCAACTGGCGCACTTGCTCTTCGGTGAGCGGCGTGGTCAATTCCACCGTGCGTCCTCCGGTCATTCCTTGCGAGTCGGTTGCGGGAGTTTGCGGAGCTTTTTCTTCATTCTGTTCTTTGTACAACCAGTCGCGGATTTCGCCGGTTTTCGGGTCAATGGCCACTCCCTGGCGACGGAACGCCCAGCAGTTGTAGGCCACGGACACGAAGAAGCTGGCGGGCAGACGGTTCATGCTTCCGATTTTGCAGCCAAGCAGGGTGGTTTGGCCGCCGAATCCCATGGTGCCGATACCGAGCGTGTTGGCTTTTTCCATGATGTAGGCTTCCAGTTTGGCCAGATCGGGATTGGGATTGGTGTCATCCACCCGACGGAAGAGCTGCTCTTTGGCCAGCTCATACCCGCTCGTGCGGTCGCCGCCGATGCCCACTCCGATGAAGCCGGCGCTGCAACCGTGTCCCTGGGCTTGCCAGACGGCGTGCAAAATGCATTTGCGGATTCCGTCCAGATCGCGCCCGGCGCGGCCCAACCCTTCCAGCTCACAGGGGAGGCTGTATTGGATGTTCTTGTTTTCGCAGCCGCCGCCTTTCATGATGAGGCGGACTTCGATGTGGTCTTTTTCCCATTGCTCAAACTTGATGATCGGCGTGCCCTCTCCCAGATTGTCTCCGCTGTTCTCCCCGGTGAGGGAGTCGACGGAGTTGGGACGGAGTTTGCCCAGCCGGGTGGCTTCGGCGACCGCTTCGCGGATGTCCCGGGTCATTTCAATCTGGTTGGCTCCCACCGGCACCTTGATCTTGAAGGTGAGCATGCCGGTGTCCTGACAGAGAGGAGAGATGTTTTCTTCCGCCATCCGGATGTTGTCGCTGATGGTGGCCAGGGCGATGGCCGCCTGGGTTCCGGCGTCTTCCCTCAGCTTGGCTGCCTGAATCGCCGCTTTGGCATCCGGGGGAAGCTTGGTGGACGTTTCGATGATCAAACGAAGGATGGATTCCTTGAAGGCATTCATGGATCAAACCCCTTTAGCGCCCTGATTCGGGAGCGAATCTTTGCACACTTTTATTATAATCGGTATGTCAAACCGAATCACGGAGACGGTGAACAAACACAACAAAACCCCGCCTTTGACATGAGGCGGGGTTTGTTCACGACAGGCGATTGTGAATGGCGCGCTGGATAAAGCGCTCTTCCGGCTCGATGACGCCGCAAACTCCGCATTGCACCCGGTATTTTTCCGCGCGGTAGGGATGCTGAAGCGGATCCTCGGGAGGGATGACTTCCAGGATTTCT
Source organism: Staphylospora marina (assembly GCF_003856495.1). GTDB lineage: Bacteria > Bacillota > Bacilli > Thermoactinomycetales > Thermoactinomycetaceae > Staphylospora > Staphylospora marina. Next base: position 886,718 of record NZ_CP034118.1, read on the forward strand.
CCGGTGCGGGGGTCTTTGCGGACCGATTGGACCACTTGCTCGATCACGTTGAACCGGCTGCGGTTGGTGCCGCAAGCCGGGCAGAGATACGGTACAGGCATGACTCGACACCTCCGGTCATACCTTATCCGGGAATGATGAAAATTATGCGGTTGTTCACACCCATTCTTCGGCCCATTTCTGAATGGAATCCAGCACCGGCTCCAGGGCTTTTCCTTTGGCCGTCAGCGAATATTCAATCCGGACGGGCGTCTCCGGATAGACGGTTCGCTGCACCAGACCGTGTGCCTCCAACTCTTTGAGACGCTCTGCCAGCATCCGTTCGCTCATGAGCGGGATCTGTTCCCGAATGTCGCGGAAGCGGCTGTTTTTTTCCATCAGAACCCGAAGGATGAGCCCCGTCCATTTTTTCGCCAAGATCTCGATCGCCGCTTCGAACTTCGGGCATATGCAGCGCTCCATGATGTCTCACCTCTCTTTGTATCTTAACAAAACTTCGGAATTTGGACATCTATCGTCACAAAGGGAATCGACTTCCGTTTGTCAAGTTGTTTCTTTCAGTATAGCGGAAACGCAAGCATGCGGCAAAAATCACATCCAAACTTGAAAAGAGCTCCCCGGAATGCGGGGAGCCTTTCGGGCGGTGGCCGGTGCGGGCGGTCCGGGTCGTGCGAAAGAAACCCGGGGGTGACGGGATCATTCCACCGGCGCGGGCGGATCGGGATGGAGGATTCGTTTGGCCGCTCCCCGGATCTCCTGGAATGACTCGCGGATCTCGGACGTGCTTTTTCCTTTTCGGGTCAGGGAGATGAGCCGGTCGATCAGCAGCGGGGACCAGGGGAGATTCATCGCTTGCCGGGTGAACGCGTGAGCGGCAATCTCCCGGGTTCGATGAAGAGGACGCCGGATGGTCAGAGGGCCGCGTTTTCCGACCGGGACCCGGGGCAAACGAAGATCCGTCCGGCCCAATGACGTTTCTTCCAAATGGTGAAACCATTCATGGAACAAGTGGAGGCGGATCAAGTCCTCGTCCCGGATTCCGTCCGCAAACGTGGAGAAAAAGGCGCGAAGTTCGTCGATCGAGCTTCGGTACACATCGATGGTGGGAGGTTTTCGGGTGTATTGGGCGCGAATGTGCGGTTCGGTCGGATGCCGGTCGTGAAACCGGACGCGGACGTTTCGGGAGATGATGGTGTTCACGAGTTTGACGAGGGGCCAATCCCCGGCATGGGAACGTGCCGCTTCTTTTCCCATCCGGATGGCTTCCCGAATGAAATGCGGGATCAGTTCCTCGGGGATTTTTTCGTACCAGGGATCGAGCCTGAGCTCCATGAGAGCCAGCTCTTCTTCGGACAAAGAGGGCCATTTCCGGTCGGGATGGACGGAAGAAAGAGAAGTTGCCGCCTCAGAAACGCTCACGGGTGTCCCTCCATTTACCAAGTGTTTTTATACAGATATGTTCCTTCATTTGGAGGATATGTTAAGGAAACATTCGAATGAACAATAGAAAAACCGCCCTCACAGGGGCGGTGTGAAGAACTTCAAACATGGAAGGGAGAGGCGTATTTGGTCCGGGAAGCGGGGATCACTCCGAAAGCAGCTCCAGGATCCACCGCTTGAAGTCAATGAGGCGAAGCGAAGGAGGCAGTCGGTCGGTTCCGCAGACGATCATCGGGACCAGCGAGTCCAGCTGATGGAGGGATCCGTGTGCCGCTCCCGGATGTTTCGGAGATTTTTCACCGACCATTTCGTAACCGGGAGACACGGTGACCACCACCACTTGTTCGGCCGTATCCATCACCCCGTGGAGCCTGGCGAGCACATCGGGGTACACGCCGCAGACGATCCGGTTTCCTTCCTCCACCGTCAGATCCAGAATGGGCAAATCTCCGATGAGATCCCATGTTTGCCCGTACTCGTCCGTGAAACGGTCTCCCGGACGGAACTGCAGCTTGCCCTCCCGTTGCCCGCTGTAAACGTGGATCCAGCCATCCTCTTTCCAGGCGATCACATCCAGTTTGTTTTCCTGTTTGAGTGCGCGGGCGATTTCCACGGAGGTCGGGGAATCGGCCACGGGGTACAGGTAGGCCATCCGTTCGTTCACACACAGGACGATCTGGTCTTGCGCGCGGGGTCTTTTTCGCCTCACCGGCATGATCTTCCAGCCTTTGAGGCGCTTGCGCAGGTCCACGTATGCTTCTTTTCGGTCGGGAATCACTTTTGCTTGCCCGCTGTCCCCCACCACGATGAACGTGACTTGTTCGATGGCCTCCTCCCAAGAAGGAAACGCGTGCAGGATCTCCTGCAGTTCCCTGTCCACCATCTCAATCCCTTCGATCCAAGACGGCCCCTTTTGGTGGACCGCATCGTCATTTTTGGGAAAATAGACGATGGTGAACGGCGGAAGTTGGCCGCTTCGCATCAGAGATACCAGCTCCATCCGGGAAAATTTGTCGTTCAATCCGTAGCGGGTGAACGGACCGGCAGGGCGGCTGTCGGGAAACAACCGGTGAAGCGAACCGAGTGAAAAGATTTCAGGTGTCCCGGCTTTCACGCTCCGCGGAACCAGGCCGAACAAGACGGGCAGAAGGGGAAGTTTCAGGCGAACCTGACGATGTCCCCTGAAAATCATCGCTCCGATGGATCCCGTCGGTCCGTGATATTCTTCATGGATGGTTCGGACGTTTTTCGACAGGAAGCGCTGGTTCAGGTGCTGCAGCCCGTCCCTGAGCACGGAACGGAGCCCGAACGCCAGCGATTCCCGAAGGCCGGTCCCGAAATTGATCACCCGTCGTTCTTCCGGATGGTAATACGTCAGGCCGAAAATCCGGTGTTCATTCGGGTGCGTACCGGTGAGCAGCGTGGAATCGATGCACACGCTCATCGTGGGAAAAGAACTGACCACCTGCGGGAAGTACATCCCATGTCGCGAGAGAAACTCCATCGCGGGCGCTTTCCCGATCTGCATGGCTTCCCTCAGCGGAGTGTCCATCAGGGAATCCACCACGATCATGACCACCGGTTTTTTCCCTCTGTCAGTTAGCGGCGGGATCGCATCAGCGGGCAAACGGTTTGGTGGGAGGTTTCGCTTCAGGATGAAACCGATCGCGATCAATCCCGCCAAGACAGCCAATATTGTCGTCAACATGGATTTCAACCCCGGTTCTGGACTATCATAGAGGTAGCCTTTCACTTCCTTGAACTGTTTATGCTTTTTCAAAGACCCCATCAACTTCGAAGCAGAAAGGGATGAAGTCCGAATGCAACCGTTGCCTCTTGTTCCGGAGACTGAAGTGAAATCCCGCATCCGCCGGTTTCAGCGGGTGTTGGCCGACTTGAACGTGGACGGAGCCTTGATCACGCAAAACGTCGATGTGTTCTACCTGACCGGAACCATGCAAAACGGGGCACTTTTTGTTCCGCAAACCGGAGAGCCGGTGTTCTACGTCAAAAAAAGCATCACCCGTGCGGAACAAGAGTCGTCCGTGGCGGTGGAAGACATGGGCCGGATGAAAGAGCTGGGACAGCGCATCCGGGAGCGATTCGGCGAAGTGAAACGGCTCGGTCTTGAAGCGGACGTGCTTCCGTACGGCTTGGCCTTGCGCTGGCTTTCCCTGTTCCCGGGAGCCGAAGCGGTCGATGTCGCTTTTCCGCTCCGAAGCATCCGCGCCGTCAAGTCCGGGTATGAACTGGACAAGCTTCGTGAAGCGGCCGCAAGGGTGAACGAAATCATCCTCAGCCTTCCGGAAGTGATTCATCCGGGCATGACGGAGCTGGAGCTGTCCGCCCACATTGAAAACACGCTCCGGCTCAAGGGGCACACGGGAATGTACCGGATGCGCGGATACAACCAGGAACTGTGTTTGGGCATGGTGGCTTCCGGTGCTGCTGCCGCCACTCCCACGTACTTTGACGGGCCCGCCGGCGGTCTCGGTCTGTCCGTTTCCAGCCCCCAAGGTTCCAGCCGCAAAGCAATCGCTCCGGGCGAGCCGATTTTGGTGGACATCAGCACCGTCGTGGAAGGGTACATCATCGACCAGACCCGCATGGCCGTCATCGGGGAAATGGATCCCGAACTGGAGCGCGCGTACGAGGTAGCCGTGGAAATCATCAAGGAAGCGGAGAAAATGGGAAAACCGGGCGTGAGCTGGGAATCTTTGTACATTCGGTCGCTGGAAATGGCCGAAGCGGCCGGATTGAAGGATCATTTCATGGGCTTCGGCAAAGACCAGGCCAAGTTTCTGGGGCACGGTGTCGGACTTGAACTGGATGAACTGCCGATTCTCGCCAAAGGATTCAGCCAACCGCTTGAGGAAAACATGGTGATCGCCATCGAGCCCAAATTCACGTTCCCCGGACGTGGCGTCGTCGGCATTGAAAATACCTATCAGGTGACTGAAAGCGGTCTCAAATCCATCACGTTTGCTCCCGAGGAGATCGTTCGAATCCCGGTGAGATGATCCTTTGTTCGTCACCCTTCCCATTCGGGCGTTCGTCGATGGAACCAACTTCTTCCCGTGCGCATACCATGAGGGTGAAAAGCGGAGAAAAACACGCAAGAAACGCAGAAAACACCGCCCAAAAACGCCTTCACACTTCACGGCAGGCGGACATCGCTCATACAATACCTTGACTGGTTCCTGCCCCTTGAGTTCCAAGTGCTCGAGCAAGGAAGGGTGGCAACAGTTGAACAATCAAAAAGGCAAACCCTTGTTGACCAATCGGGAGAGAGAAGTGTTTGAGCTCTTGGTTCAAGACAAAACAACCAAGGAAATCGCCCAACAGCTGTTCATCAGCGAAAAAACCGTACGAAACCACATCTCCAACGTGATGCAAAAACTCAACGTCAAAGGTCGCTCTCAAGCTGTCGTGGAACTGGTACGTTTGGGTGAGCTCAAAATCTGAGGAATGGACCCTGCCGCATTTTTCGTGGCGGGGTATTTTGTTTGTCCGACCGGAAACCGGATTTTCTTACCCGTTGCTTGAAACGGAAAGGTTGCGTTAAGATTTTTGGTAATTCAAGCATGGAAAGGACGAAGAGTGATCATGATGATGATGACGAAACAACGAATCGCTTCCGACCGGAATCCGTTGGCACGAGTCATGGCGAAAAACCGGAACGGGTCGGGAGGTTTTTTGAAACATGGAAATCACGTACATGGGGACGGTGCTTCCCGGATTCGAAGGAATCGCTCGGGATGAGATCGTCACCAAACTTCGTGCGATGATTGTCGACACGTATCGCGGCAAAGTTCTGTTCAAAACGGACGCATCACCGGACAGCTTGTTTATTCTCCGCAGTGTGGACAACCTGTATCTGTTCATCAAACGGTTCAGCATGGGCCCGCACAAAGTGCATTTGAACGATCTTGAGCGGACCGTGGCCCGGTTGGATTTGACGGCGGTTGAGAAAAGGGTTGCACCCGCCAAACACGTCACCTTTGTGGTCAACGCCAGCCGGTCGGGCAAACACACGTACAGCCGTTTTGACTTGTCCGAAGCGGCCACGCGCGGCATTTTGAAGCAAAGGCTGCATTGGGTGCCGGGAACGGCGGAACGGCATCTCCTGGAGTTCAGGCTGGATGTGATGGATCAAACCGGTTTGTTTTCCTTGCGGCTGACCCCGCCCGAATTCCGCTGGCGCGGTCGAAATCGGGGATTTTCAAGAGCGGCCTTGCGCCCGACGGTGGCACATGCCTTGGTCTGGCTGTCCCGGCCGCAAGAATCCCAAACGTTCCTGGATCCGTTCTGCGGATCGGGAACCATCCTGGCAGAACGGCTTCATTACCCCGCACGGCGCATGTGGGGAGGAGATCTCTCGGAGGAAGCCCTCGACGCGGCGCGGAACAATCTTCATTCACAGCCGCATTTGTCCCTTCACCGCTGGGATGCCCGAAACCTGCCCCTGGATGCCGCTTCGGTGGACAGGGTGGTCACCAATCTTCCGTTCGGGCGCCAAATTCTTCATGACGGGGAGATCAGGCCCCTTTACCTGGGGTTCATGAAGGAGCTGAAACGGATCTTGTCTCCGGACGGCCAAGCCATCCTGATGACGGACCGGACGGACGACCTGGAAGCGGCTGCCTCAAAACTGTCATTGAGTTGTGAGACGATAAGTCAAGTCAGCCTGAAAGGCCTTCACCCCAAAGTGTTTCGGATTCGGAAATAAGAAGTTTCGCCGAATGACAAATATCGCCCTGCCGTCACCTTTGCGGCAGGGCGAGTGCAACACTTCGGATCTGTAACGAGTGTGGAAATCATATGATTGAGGATATTCTTCGGACGTTTGAGGTTGTGGATTGGCAATGGGAAAATTGCTACAGCGGATTGAAAGATTATTTGAAACAGATTTGATGAGAACATTATTGTAATTGTCCTGAAGTGAGGAATCTTCTTGAGTACGTTGCCGATTTATCTGGGCAATGAGCGCCAAATTTTCATCCTGTCCTTGTATTTTTTGGTATAATATTTGTTGGATTCTTGAAACGGGAGGAGATCAAAGTGCCGGAACGGTTGTGGAAATTTTTCGACCCTGATCTGGGACAGATCTATGTCACCATCGATCGCGAGAAGATATCACAGGTGGAGGTGGTACACAAAGTATATGAAGTCGGGCAACACTTCGGTGGTGTGACGAGTGTTGAAATCAAAACGGAATCAGTGGGAGATGATGCTTTCAAGGAAAATATATACGAAGATGCAAAAGGAGTGAATGGGCAAAAACCTTCGGATGCGTTGATTTCATTTGTGACCAACACCCCTGACGTTACCGATATGCATTTTGATTTGGGGACGTTTTGTGTGGATGAGACCGGTGGTGAAAGATGGATGGTCGATGCCGTCACCCTGTCATTTTATGTGGAGCACGTAAATGATGAATGGGGATTTTTCATCGATGTCAATACGGACCTGTTCGTCCCGTTCAGGTATGTGAGAGATGAGCGGACGGAGCGGATGGCCCGGTTGAATGCCCCCAAGCTGAAGCGGTTGATCAACGAATTGCTCGAGACGTTTGAGGCTGTGGATTGGCAATGGGAGTATTCCTACAAAGGGTTGAGAGAGTATTTGGAACAGATTTGACAAGAACTTCATTGTCCGAAAGTGAGGAATCCTCTTGAGCATGACATTTCCGGTTTATCTGGACAATGAGAAAACCAGGTTGGATTGGGAAGCTCATCAGGCAGCCGATTTGAAACAGAGATGGAAGGCGCTCGAACCGTTTCTGACCGGATGTGTAGATGAAAAATTCAAAGAAATCGAGGACAATTATTCCGCCGGCAAAGATACTGGAGCCAAAGGTGAACTGGAAT